>JANPCV010000110.1:0-11622 GCA_031431115.1 Caulobacteraceae bacterium | reverse complement strand
GCTCGCGAACGGCGCTTCGCGCGGAAAGCGACCCGGCGTGCTATCGCACATAAAGCGAGATAGGTTCTGAATGACGGGGGCGCACCGCGTGCTGGTTTGCGTTTTGGCGCTACCGAAGGGGAATGTTCAGTGCAGGGCCGGGTCGTTGCGCGCCGTTACCTTTTTTCAAATCCCGCCCAGACGGCTCTCTTGATCGCGGGCGTCGCGCTCGGCGTGACAGCGTTCGTCTTCATCACCGCGCTGATTCAGGGATTGGCTGTTCGCCTGACCAACGATGTGACCGCCAATAGTGCGCATGTGTCACTGGAGCCTCTGACCCGCGTCGCGCGTGTGCTGCCGAGCCCGGATGCTCATGTTGAATCGGTCGCCATCGTCTCGACCTTTCAACGTCGGCAGATTCGCGCCTGGGCCTCGACGGTGGCGCTTTTGCGTGGCCAGTCATCCGTGTCAGCTGTGAGCCCGCAGATTTCCGGAAGCGCGTTTCTGGTGAAAGGAGAGGCCGTCGCGCCGGTCGCTGTGACAGCGATCGATTCCTCGGGACTCGACGCCATCTCGCCGATCAGCACGGAAATTGTCAGCGGCGACGCTAATCTTGGCGCCGATGGCATTCTGATTGGTGTGCGGCTCGCGGAAAACCTGGGCCTGTCAGCCGGACAGCCGGTGCTGTTTCGAACCGACCGCGGCGTCGATCGTCTGCTCATTGTGCGCGGCATCTTCGAGACTGGTTTGCAGAGCCTTGATGAGCGCGTGGCCTATCTCTCCATTCAGACAGCGCGGCCGTTGTTTTTGCTGCCAGAAGGCGTGACCAATATCGAAGTCAAGCTCGTCGATCCCGCGCGCGCACGGGAGTTTGCGGCCTTCATGGCAGAAGCCACGGGCCTGCGCGCCACATCGTGGCAAGAGAAGAACGCCAATCTCGAAGGGGCGTTGACCGCCCAGGCGCAGACCGGAACGCTGATTCAGATATTCTCGTTGATATCGGTGCTCATTGGTATCGCCAGCGCCTTGAGCCTATCAGCCAACCGGCGTCGCGGTGAAATCGGCATCATGCGCGCGTTCGGCGTGTCGAAGCCGTTCATCGCGACCGTCTTCGTTCTGCAAGGCCTGCTCATCGGCATGGTTGGCGCGAGTATAGGTTGCGTCAGCGGGTTTGCCCTGTGTTCCTGGCTGGCGACGATGACCAAGCCGGACGGAACCATGGCGCTGCCGATCGCGCCGAGCGAAGGCGGCTATGTCGCTGTATTCTTGCTCACGACGCTTGGCGCTGTGCTGGCGTCGGTCATTCCGGCCCGGTCGGCGGCGCGGCTCGATCCGTTGGAAGCGATCCAGCAATGAGCGCTGTTCTCGACGCGCGCGGGATCGGCATGACGTTTCGCAACGGCGATGAACTTACCGAAGTGCTGAAAGGCGTCGATCTCACGCTGGAGCCCGGTGAATTGGCGGCGCTCCTGGGCGCGTCGGGATCGGGTAAGTCGACGCTCCTGTCTATTGTCGGCCTTTTGCTCAGGCCGACCTTGGGAACGATTACAATCGGCGGGCAACGTGTCGAAGGCCTCTCGGACGTTGAGCGGGCCCAATTTCGAAACCACCGCCTCGGCTTCATCTTTCAGTTTCATCACTTGCTGCCGGACTTCACCGCAACTGAGAACGTCGCCTTCCCGGCCGCAGCACCGGCGGGCGGGATGACGCCTGCTATGCGGAGCCGTGCGCGCGAATTATTGGTCCGCGTCGGTCTATCGGACCGCATGGACTTTCTCGCGGCGCGCCTGTCTGGGGGACAGAAGCAACGCGTCGCCATTGCGCGCGCGCTCATGAACAAGCCAGACCTCGTGCTCGCTGACGAGCCAACGGGAAGCCTCGATCGCGTCGCCGCCGATCAGGTCCTGGACCTCATGCGCGAAGTCAATCGCGAAGACAAAGCGACCTTTCTGATTTGTACGCACGACGAACACGTCGCCGCCCGCTGTACGCGCCGCATTACGCTGAAGGATGGGCGCGTTGAGAGTATCGCCAAAGCCTACAGCCCCTCGGAGTAGCTCTCAGGACGAGGGAATCCCATCCGGCCAGCGCAGCCGTAAGGGCGAGGGCGAAAGCGCTGCCGTGTTCTCCTTCATCATTTGAAGCGCTCTCTCACCGTCGTTTTGACGCTCGCGTTCAGACAGAGGCGTGACGGTCGAACCACGGTCTTCGATGCTGTGGACGGCTCTCCACCCAGCCGGCGGCGTAAGGTCCCGGTTTGAACCGGAGGAGAGCCATGAGCCAGGTAGTTACGATCGGATTGGATATCGCAAAATCGGTGTTCCAGCTTCACGGCGTTGATGCGGCGGGCGCGGTGCTGTTGCGCAAGCGTCTGCCAAGATCTCGAATGTTGGCGTTCTTTGAGAAGCTTGCGCCGTGCCTCATTGGCATCGAAGCGTGCGGCTCGGCGCACTATTGGGGCCGAGAGTTAAGCCGGTTGGGTCACGACGTGCGCTTGATTCCGCCGAGCTACGTGAAGCCGTACGTTAAGCGGCAAAAGAACGACGGGCGCGACCTCGGCTCTTTTGTGCAAGACGTGCAGCGGCGCGTCGGGGGCGAAGTGGACCTTCCGGCCGGCTACTGGGTCGAGTATGGCGGCACCTTTGAGCAATTGATCTCCGGCGCCCAACGCCTTGCGCTCGTCGTGCCGGCGGCGCTCTTGTTGATCTTTGGTTTGCTCTACGCACTTTTTCGCTCCGCCAAGGACGCAGCGATCGTGTTCTCGGGCGTGCCGCTCGCGCTGACCGGAGGTGTGCTTGCGCTCGTGTTGCGCGGTTTGCCGCTCTCCATCTCAGCAGGCGCTGGTTTCATCGCGCTGTCGGGCGTTGCCGTCCTTAACGGCGTCGTGATGCTGAGCTTTATCCGCTCGTTGCGCGCAGAAGGCAGGCCGATCGAGGACGCCCTCCGCGAAGGCGCCCTTACCCGATTGCGTCCGGTGCTGATGACCGCGCTCGTCGCCAGCCTCGGCTTTATCCCGATGGCGTTCAATGTGGGCGCCGGCGCTGAAGTCCAGCGTCCGCTCGCTACCGTCGTCATCGGTGGGATCATCTCTTCGACGATCCTCACGCTCCTGGTGTTGCCGGCGCTCTACCGGATGGTCCATCGGCCCGCTGAACGTGAGGGCGAGAACGAAGCATAGGAGCAGCCAAACGCTCCCGCCGGACGGTGAGTGCTGATCAACCAGAGCGCCGCGGTGAACGCAGCCCGCTGTCAGAAGAGGCGTATCGCGCCGAAGCGACGCAAGACGCATCGAGGAAGAGATCGCGTCACAGAGAATAGTGTTAGGCTCAAGGTCATGGACGGGGCGGCCTCTCTCGAACTCATACTGCGCGGTGTCGCCATCGGCGCGTTGGTTGCTACCGCGGCCAGCCTGTGGCGCGGCGGGAAGGGGCATTCAGCGCGTCTCGCAGGCGTTTTGTTTTCGCTTTCGGTCATTGCCTACACGTTGCAGTCGTCGGCCTACTCGCGCGCCGCGATCGGGCCCTTCGAACCCGTTGTGCATTTCATGGCGCTCGGCGGCAGCGGGCTGTTCTGGCTCTTCATCTTGGCGCTGTTCGACGACCGTGAGATCTCGCCGCTCACGCTCTCGCCGTTCGTTGGTCTCACTCTATTGGGCTTGTTTGGCTGGCTCGGTCCCCAAACCCTGCAGCCAAGCGTTTGGATTTTGCACAATTTGATTGAGGTGGGCTTCGCCAGTCACGCGCTTTTTGTGATCGTCCGGAGCTGGCGCAGCGATCTCGTTGAGGCCAGACGCCGCTTGCGTGGACCGTTCCTGGCTGCAGTGACGCTGTTCGTCGCCGTTCTCGCGGGGTTTGAGATCGGCGAAAGCTTCGGTGTCGAGGCCGATTGGTATGAGCTCTTGGGCGCAACGGCGCTCGCCGTGTTCTGCGCGGCCGGCGCCGTGGTGTTCTTACAGGCGCAGCCTGCGCTCTTTGGCGCGGCGACGCCGGCGGCGGCGTCTATGCCGGGATTGGACGCGGGCGATCACCACACCCTGTCGCAGCTGGAAGATGTGATGGGCAAGGGAGAGGCTTGGCGACGCGAAGGCCTCACAATTGGCTCGCTTGCGGAAGAAGTCGGCGTCCCGGAGCACCGTCTACGCCGGTTGATCAACGATCACCTCGGCCATCGCAACTTCGTGGCCTTCGTGAACGCTTACCGGATCGGCGCGGCCAAGCAGCGCCTCGCGGACCCGGCGACCGCGCGCACCCCCGTCTCCGCGATTGCTTTTGAATTGGGTTTCGCTTCGCTCGGCCCGTTCAATCGCGCATTCAAGGAAGCGACCGGCCAAACGCCCAGCGAATGGCGCAAGGCCCAGCTTGGCCAAGGCTCCCCGATTCCGGAAAATCCTGGCTGATTTTGAAACTGGCTTAGCTTTTTCGGCACTGGCGAGACGTGAGAGCGCCAACCGTGGCGATGTCGGCGTCCTTGAAGGAGGCCCCCATGACATCCGCCGACATTGCTGCTTTCGCCGACCGTTGGGTGCGCAGTTTGACCAGTGACCTCTCCGATTACGCCATATTCGCGATCGGGTTCTGGCTGGTGATTTGGGTCCTGCTTGGCTCAGTTCTGGCGAGCCGAAAAATCCGAACCGAGAAACCGCCGGCGCGCCAGTTGGCGTTGGAGTTTGCCGTCTCGCTGCGGTCGCTCGCGATCTTTTCCACAATCGGCGCACTGCTCTTCATGATGGAGCGGGCAGGATATTTGCCAGGACCGGCGCTCGCGGCGAGTTGGGGCTGGGGATGGGCGATCGCGTCCTTCATCTTGATGGTCGTCGGCCACGATGCGTACTTCTATTGGACGCATCGGCTGGTGCATGACCCGCAGCTCTTCCGGACATTCCACCGCCGCCACCACCGCTCGCACAATCCCTCGCCTTTCACCGCCTACAGCTTCGATGTGGCCGAAGCGGCGATGCAGGCCTTCTTCGTGCCGATCTGGATGTTTGTCGTGCCGACCGATTGGAGTGTGCTCGGCTTCTTCATGCTGCATCAGATCGTGCGCAATACGATGGGGCATTCGGGCTACGAACTTTTTCCAGCGCGCAGCGACGGCACGCCGATGTTCGATTTCCTGACCACGGTCACGCACCACGACATCCACCATGCGCAGGCGCGCTGGAACTACGGGCTCTATTTCACGTGGTGGGACCGCCTCATGGGCACCGAGCATCCGGAATATTACGCGCGCTTCGAAGCGGCGACACGCCGTATGTGCAAGCTTCCAACAGCCGGTATCAAAACTGGCGCGGCGGCTCTCGTGATCGCGCTCTGCATGGGCGCCGGCGAGGCGCGCGCGCAGGACCGTCTGCATGACGACTGGGCGACCCCTGGTATCGGCGGCGTGGTGCGGCTTTCACCGTGCGCAAACGCGGCGCTCTTGTGCGGGCGTCTGATCTGGGTGTGGGATCCGCAGGACGTGGATCGCGGCGCGGTGGGTAGAATGATCCTTCGCGACTTCGCGTTCGAGAGCGGTGCATGGAGAAACGGGACTGTGACTAGTCCCGAGGACGGGCGCACCTATCGCGGCACAATCAACCTCGATGGCGATCTGCTGCGCTTGCGCGGCTGCGCCGGTCCATTCTGCCAGAATCAAGTCTGGCGTCGGTTGAGTTCAATTCCACGGCCATGACATTGCGCGATCAAACCCGAGAACCCAAGTCTCATTCAGTCCACGAACAGAGCGGGTCGATGACGGATCAGAACGCCCACTGGGATCGCGTTTACACTGAAAAGCGCGCCGAGGAGGTGAGCTGGCGCCAGGACGAACCCACGCTCTCGCTCAAGCTCATTCGCCGCGTGGGCGTTGGGCCCGATGCGCCAATTGTGGATGTAGGTGGCGGCGCATCAACCTTGGTCGATCATTTGCTTGCAAGCGGCTTTCGTGATCTCACCGTCCTCGACATCGCGGCATCTGGGCTTGAGCAGGCGAAAGCGAGACTCGGGCGCCGAGCGGAAGAGGTCAAATGGGTGGTGAGTGATGTCACGACCTGGCGGCCGGCGCATCGGCATCGCCTCTGGCATGATCGCGCCGTGCTTCATTTTCTTGCCGAGCCTGCAGATCAGGCGGCCTACATGGAAACGTTGCGGTCGGCGCTGGATGGTGATGGGTGGGCGATCATCGCGGGCTTTGCACCAGGCGGTCCGGTGAAATGCAGCGGGCTTGAGATTGTTCAGCACGACGGCGTTAGCCTCGGACGTCTGCTCGGCGAAGACTTCCAGCTCATGGAAACGCACGGCGAAGTGCACACGACACCCTGGGGCGCGGAGCAAGCGTTTCGCTACCATCTGTTTCGTCGCAATGGGGTGAGTGAGGCGTCATGAACCTCTACGACCGTTTCATCCTGCCGGCGCTCATTACGACCGCGTGTTCCTGCTCTCCCGTCGAGAAGCAAAGGCAGAAGGTCGTGCCGGCCGCGGAGGGTGTGGTGCTAGAGCTAGGCTTTGGCGCAGGCCTCAATCTGCCGCATTATGATCCGTCGAAAGTGCGCAAGCTCTACGCGCTTGAGCCGGCGCCAGGCATGGTGAAGCGCGCGCGAAAGGCCGTCCGCAACGCATCCTTCGATGTGGAGATCCTACCGGAAACCGCGGAGGCAATGTCGCTTGCACCTGAGAGCGTCGACACGGTGCTGGTCACCTATTCGTTGTGCACGATCCCGGGAGCGGTCGCGGCGCTTGAAGGGGCGCGGCGCGCATTGAAACCAGGCGGCCGTTTGTTGTTTTGCGAGCACGGCCTTGCGCCCGACGAAGGCGTGCGGCGCTGGCAGCGGCGCATCGAGCCAGTTTGGCGCGTGATCGGCGGGGGCTGTCATCTGTCGCGGGATATTCCAGCGCTCATCGGCGCGGCCGGTTTCACCGTGGAGAAACTTGAGACGATGTATCTGCCCAAATCGCCGAAATGGGCCGGCTTCAATTATTGGGGTTCAGCGCGCCCGGCTTAGTCGCGGCGCTTGTGGTCGCGCGTTAGCGCCACTTGAGCGAGCGCCGAGAGACCGCCGAGTGCGCCTGAGCGCTGATCGGACCATGGCAAGCGCTCCTCGGGGAAGAATTCGCCGGTCGGGGCCAGTTCGGCGGCGCGTTCGAAAGCGCCAATGTGGAAATGCGTCTCGTTCGGAAGCTTTTCGTTGCTGCAGGTGAGGGTGGACCCGCACCGCGCGCAGAAGCCGCGCTCAACTCCTGGCGAAGAGACGTACTTGGCGACCACGCCCTGCGTTAGAGAAACGGCGTCGTCGGCAAAGGAGACAAAGACCGACGCCGGCGCGCCGCTGTGCCTACGGCAGCTCTCGCAATGACACCAGAGCACCCACTTAGGCTTGCCATTCGCGCGAAAGCGCACGTCGCCACAAAGGCATCGTCCTTCGAACACTTGGTCCATGCTTGCCTCGCTTGGGAGGCCTTCCTAGCACGCCGGAGCGCTCAATGGCCCAGACCTTAGGCTTACCGGCATCACTTCAGCGCACATTGGGCCGCGGGCTTTCGATGCGAGTCTCTTAGGCGCGCATTTGCGGCTGCCGCCGCATCACATTCATGATCACGCTTCCTATATTGGACATTGGATGAAGCTGCTGTTCGACGATAAGCGCGCCTTTCTCACTGCCGCTGCTCAAGCGCAGGTCGCGGTTGACTGGCTGTTGGCGAAGAGCCCATCGCCATTCGCCGAGGAGGAGATTGCCGATGTCGCGGCTTGAGCGCATTGTCTCCGCTTGTGGCGGCATTCTGCTCGATAACGGCGCGCGCGCCCTCATTCCTGGTCCCAATCACAGCCACAAGGACCACTCCGTCTCGCTGGCCGAGACGGAGGAGGGCCGTATCCTCATTTATTGCTTCAGTCCAAAGGATGATTGGCGCGACGTGCGCCGCGCGTTGGCCGATCTTGGTTTGCTCGATGATGAACCGCGAAGCGATCAGCGCGGGGCGCGCTGGTCGGCGTCGAAGATCGCGGTGCAGCCTGCAAGCGAAGAACGAGTTGCACGCGCACAGCGCATTTGGGACGAGAGCCGACCGCTCCGGCACACCGTGGCGACGGCCTATCTGCGACGGCGGGCGATCCCTGAGGAAATGTGGGGCACGCTCGCTTTGCGCTTTCATCCGAACATGACGAGCCTCGATGATCGTGCGAGGCGGCCCGCGCTGGTCGCCGCGATCACGGATCCTTCAGGCGCGCTACAAGGCGTGCAGGTCACGTTGCTCACGGCGCACGGGACTTCGAAGGCGACAGTGGCAACGCCGCGCCGCGTCATCGGCAAGCTATTGGGCGGCGCCGTCCGCCTTCGCGAGCCCGTCGCCGAACTCGCCGTCGGTGAAGGCGTGGAGACCATGCTTTCGGCATCTCAGGTGCTGGGAGTTCCTGCATGGGCGGCGCTTACCGCAGACAATCTAGCTCGTTTCGATCCGCCGCAGCATGTTCGCCGGCTCATCGTAGCGGCGGATAACGATGCGGCGGGACTGGCGGCCGCGGAGCTGCTCATCCAGCGGGTGGGGCCTAGCGCTGAGCTGGCGCTGCCACCTGAGGACGCGGCAGACTGGAACGCTTGGGCGTGCCCCCATGCGTAGCTTGGAAACCGCGCACACCGTCCCGATATGGCGCGCGATGTGCATTGAAGCGCCCGATGCGTAGAGCCTTTCGCGGCAAGATGTGCGCGTATTGCGCCGTCATCGAAGCCACCACCGACGATCACGTCCTAGCCCGCGAATTTGGCGCCATCGAGAAGCGCGGAAATCTGCCGATCGTCCCCGCCTGCGAGCCATGCAATCGGCGCAAGAGCCGGCTCGAATCGTATTTGCTCGCAGTGCTCCCGTTCGGCGCCGTTCATGCCGGCGCGGGCGAGAACATCGCAACACTGGTCTCCCCGCGCCTTGAGAATAACCGCCGCCTTCAGCGCGAACTCGCCGCCGGCGCGGCGCCTATTGCGCGAATCCGGCCGGATTGGTCCGCCGCACTCACCACGACGTTGCCACTCGACGGCGCGCGGCTGATAGATCTCCTGACGCTCATTGCGCGGGGGCTTGCCTGGCGTCATTGGCCTGATGAGCTCACCGATGATCATGCCGCCAAGGCGTGGGCGATGACGGCGGCCGGCGCGCCGCTCTTCGAGCATGTCCTTTCACTCAACAGCGATCGGCGCGTATCGGCCGACCTCGGCGGCGGCGTCCTTCGCTATGAAGGCGCACGCGGCAAAGATGCGCCGCACCTCAGCGTTTGGCGCTTCGAATTGCTTGGAGGGATGCGACTGCTTGGCGACTCTCTCGATCCGCTCGAGGAAATCACGCACGCAGGCGCCATCGTTGGAAGACGCGATTTCGTCGAGGGCTTCGAACTGCCTGAGTGAACTGGCGGCCTGATCGCGCATCTCGCGCCACCTTCTGAACCAGCGCCGCAAGCGTCGCCCACGCCGTCGCCCTGTCTCGCCCGGCCGTCGCCGCCGGCAAGGAGAAAATCGTTTCCCCGCCCCGCTGACGCGGGCTTCGGGCCTTCCGCTTCGCGCAAGAGCGCGGGGCCCACCATTTTCACCTTGCCCGCGCCGCCTCATGGCCGGGCGCTTCCAAGCGCCGTCGCGGGCAACCCCGCGGCCCCGGGATCAGCCGGGAACGCTTTCGAGGATTAAGCTCATGACAAACCGCGTCACCATCATCGGCAAGCTCGTCGACGCGCCGAAAATCCGCAGCTTCGAACAACGCGGCGGCGCCATCGAGATCGTCTCGCTCTGGCTCGAAGTGAAGGACGAGAACCGCACCGACCGCTTCACCGTCGAGATCAATGACGGCAAAGCCGCGACCGCCGCCAAGGCGATGAAGCAAGACGTCATCGTCGAAGTCACCGGCAAGCTTCGCCACGACCGCTGGAAGGACAAAGCCACCAGCCGCTGGACCGGCAAGGTGTTCGTCGCCATCGATCCGGGCGAGGGGACGGTGCGCTCCAAGGGCATGGCGCCCGACGAGCAGCAAACTGCGAATGCTGCTTGAAATCCAACCCGCGCCGGCCACCGCCGGCGCGGGCTTTTCGTCGTTTCTGCTGCTGGACAATTTATGGTAAAATCACCATAATACCGGCACCCCGAAGCGCTCAAGAGTCGGAGCCAGAGCAATGCGCCTCAACAGGAAACGCCCGCCCGCAAATGTGTTTGCAGACCTGGGGCTTCCGGAGGCTGACACGCACATGGTGAAGGCCCAACTCGTTGCGCGCCTGCAGCAGGTGATCAGATCAAGAAAATTGACCCAGGTGCGTGCGGCCGAACTCATGAGCGTCAGTCAACCGGATGTGTCACGCATGCTGAAGGGTCAATTTCAGCAAGTCTCCGTTGAACGCTTGATGACATGCCTCGCCCGCCTGGGCTGCGAAGTCGATATTGTCGTGAAACCGGCAAACAAACGTTCCTTCGCGCCCATTCGCGTTGAAGCCCCGTCTGCTTGAGACGATGCCAGCTCCGCTCTCTCCGAAGCTTCACATTCTGCCCGCCGCCCAGCTTGCGCTGTGGCCGGAACTCAAAGCTGTGCCGAGCGACTTCATATTGTACGGCGGAACCGCCATCGCCCTTCAGCTCGGCCATCGTGAGAGTGTCGACTTCGACTTCTTCTCGACAACGCCCTTCGATCCAGATCGGCTGGCGGCGTTGCCGATGTTGGCGGGCGCAATGCCAGTGCAGCGGGACGTCAATACACTCACCGTTCAAATTGAGCGCGGCGCACCTGTGTTGGTGTCGTTCTTTTCTATTCCCGAACTCGGGCGCATCGAGCCTCCACGCGCGGTCGAACAGAACGGGCTGCGCGTCGCCAGTCTTATCGACCTTGCGGGGATGAAGGCCGATGTGGTGCAAAAACGCGCCGAAGCCAAAGACTACATCGATATCGACGCGCTCATTGCAGCGGGCTTGCCGCTGGCCCAGGCGCTCGCCGCCGCGCGCGCAATCCAAGGGCCCAGTTTCAACCCGCAGATTACCCTGAAAGCGCTCTCGTATTTTGGCGATGGAAACCTCGCCGCTCTGCCCCAAGACCTGCAAACTCGACTGCAAACGGCAGTTGCGAGCGTTGACCTGGAGGCTCTGCCCTTAGTCGTTGCCAATGACAAACCCTTTGGTGTCGGAGCTGCATCGTGAAATCCCTTCGGCTCACGAACGAGTTACGCCGCGCCGCGGAAAAGTGCGTCTGGTTTGAACCGCCCGAGCAGGCTGTGCGCATCAGCCCGCGCCTGGCGGCGTACATCCTAACATTCGGATCACAAGAAGATGTCGCCGCGCTACGCGCGCAAGCGTCGCTTGCAGACTTGCGTGAGTACCTGGACGCAGCGCCGCCGGGGATTTTTGACGCGCGATCCTGGGCCTATTGGAACCTGATGGTCGGCCGACCAAAAGCGCCGCCAATGCCAACACGATCGTTTGTCTGATTTGGGCGCCCGGAGAGAAGCGCCGGGATGATCCACCTGTAAGATTACCCACCCTTGCAGAGGCGAAGAGAGTGAAGTCCATTGCCTAAGCACTATCCCGATCTCACCGAACTGTTCGCCAAACGGGAAGTGGGCCCCAGGCGCGCCGCGCCAAGATGAGCATGTCTGAGAAGCTAAAGGTCATGGACAAGCTGAGGGCGGGCGCCGACGAGTTCAAAGACATCC
>JANPCV010000109.1:0-4324 GCA_031431115.1 Caulobacteraceae bacterium | reverse complement strand
GGTATTTACAGATCCGAGCCAACACCGGGATGATCCCGATGCGGTCCGACATCACGACAAAGCTTGAAAGAGCTTTTCGCCGTCAGAGGGGCCCGGCCCGCACACGAGCCACTTGGGAGGCAATTGATCCTTGATCAAGGCTTTGGCGCCGTCCCGCCAGATTAATCGCAATCATTGCCAAACTAAATCATCGCCCCCCCCTCGCAACGCCTTTCGGCTCCCCACCTCCCGCTCGTCGAAGAGAGGGAGCCCAGAGATGCTGCCATTGGCGGCGACGGACGCCGCGCGCACCGGCGCGCAAAGTCAAGGCGTCAGCGTTGGAGAAGGGCTCATCGTCGTCATCAACGCCGATGCCGGACGCGTACGCAGAATTGGGCCAAAGGCCTTACGCCTGCTTGTTCGCCGTTGCGGACCGGCCGACCTTGCACGCGTGATCACCACCGATCGGCACGATCTTCGCCAATGTCTCCTTGATGCCGCGCGCCACGAGCCGCGCGCAGTCGCCGTCATTGGCGGCGATGGTACTGCGCATGCCGCGATTGAGACGCTGACGCCGCTTGGCGTGGCGAGCATTCCGTTGCCTGGCGGCACAATGAACCGGCTGCCGGCGCGGGTGTTTGGCCGCGCCAATCTAGAGCAGTGCGTTTCATCGCTGGATGAGGGCCAGACGCGTAGCCTAGCAGGTGGTGGGGTTGGAGAACGCTCCTTTTTCGTGGCGGCGGGTTTCGGTGGCTGGATGCAGGTGCAGTCGCTGCGAGAGCGTTTGCGCAAGCCCAAGAGCATCGCCGGTCTACGCGCGCTCATACGTATGGCGCCGCGTCAATTCGCCGACCGCGTATCGTGGGCAAGTGAGGCCGCTGCGCCGCTTTCTCATTCTACGTTGATCGTGGGCGTTGGGCGCATCGACACAGCATTCGGCTTTGGCCTCGAACGTCACGAGCCGGCTTTGTTTGAAGCCGCCGGCGCCGATATTCGCGACTGGGGCGATCTGGCCTCGGTGACCGGCGCTGCTATGCTGCGGCGCTGGCGGCGGCTAAAGCGCGTGACCGCTCTCAGCACGCGCGCGATTGACATCGAGAGTAATCACGAAGGCACGCCCGCCCTATTGGACGGTGAGTTCCACATGCTCGGGCGCGCCAACACGGTGACGTTCGAGCCCAAGCTTGGATTGGTGTGGGCGCCTGTGCGGCGGCGCGCGCCATGGTAACGATCGCGCATATCAGCGACCTGCATTGCGGCGAAACACCGGGACCTCGCCTCGACCGCGCGCTCGACGCCATCAACAGCCTAGGCTGCGACGTTGTCGTCGCGACCGGCGACGTCACTCATAATGGACGCCGTCGCGAATACGCGGTGGCGCAGCGTTTCTTCGCTGCTCTGAACGCGCCAGTTGTCGCCTGTCCTGGCAATCATGATGCGCCAGTGTTCAATCCCATCGCGCGATTGCTGTCTCCGTTTGTGCGATTTACAAGACTTGGGCTTGCATCACGCTGGGATTCCAAGTGCGGCCTGGTGAGCATCCGCAGCCTAAACAGCGCGCGTGCCGTTCAGGCGCGGCAGGACTGGTCGCAAGGCGTTTATCGCCGAAGAGACTTCGCCGCCTTGCCTAATTCATTCTCGCCCGACGCAAGTTTCCGTATCATTGCTTGCCATCATCCGCCGCACACGCCTCCGCAAGAACGCATGGCGTTGTCGACCCGCGGGCTTGGCCGAACGCTTCCGCTTCTTGGCGGTACGCATCTCTTCCTCTGCGGTCATCTGCACCATGCTGCGGACTTCGTTGTGGACGGCTTTCCTCATCTGCGCGTGATGACCGCGCCGACTCTGACCTCGAAGCGGGAACGCGGGGAGGCGCCCGGATTTCGGGTTATTGCATTTAAGGATTTTCTCACCGTGACAACGTGGCGCTGGACCGGCGATGGGTATGCGCCGGCCGCGTGAGCTGAAGGCGCTGCAGCGGCTCGGTCAAAGCCCGTGCGGACCTGGATCGACGCTAAGCAATGCGCACAGTTTCAGGATTGCCTCCCGCTCTTCCGCGTCGAGGCCGCCATCGGCGTCGGCGATCGCGCAGCACGTGTCGATTAGAAGTTCACTCTCTTGAGATCGATCGACGAGCCGGGACACAAGTTCGAGTGCGTCACGTTCGCCAGCATCATGGTCTTCAGCGAACTTGAGAGTCATGCCTTCGAACAACCGCAGTATTTCGGCGACGCCCAGTGCTTGCGCGGGTTCAAATCGCGTAATGAGTCTGCGCATTCGTAACGTTTCCTCGGGCGAGACCCAGCCGTCCGCGTAGGCGACCAGCGCGCACCCCGAAACGACAGCTTCCATAATGGACGTGTCGGCGTCTTCCAGTTCGCGGCGGAGTTCAGCCGCGTTGAGCCGCGATTTTGTTCGCTTGAATCTGCTCTTGGACATTTTTCTGCTCCAGGTCTTGAAAAGGAGGGCTATTGGTCAGTTGCACATCAACACTGGGAGTAATGGCTCGTTGAGCACTGACACCGTGACTCCGCCCAACAAGTATTCCTGCGCCGGCAGTGTCGCGTATGCGCCCATGACCAAGAGACCGGCGCCGCGTTCGATCGCGGTTTCCATGATGAAGCGGCCACGCGCCCGGTCTTCGCTTTCGAGCATCTCCCACGTAGCATCGATGCCGTGACTTGCCAGATACTCAGCCGCGTCCTGCGCAGCTTCGGCGCGCGGCAACTTCTTGGCCCCTAGTACTGAGAAGACGACAACTCGCTTGGCGCGCTTGATGAGGGGAAGCGCGCCCGACAAAACGCGGCTCGCAGGTTCGCTATGGTCCCAAGCCAAAGCGATTGTATCCAGGCGCAAGTTGAAAGGACGGCTGAGCGGCATCGCGAGTAAAGGGCGGCCGCTGTCGAACAACAATTGCTCAGCGAGCTGCCGCGTTTCAGCATCGAAGTCGGGCAGGCCCAGCACCGAGAAATCGTGCGTGCGCGCTGTCATCACGACCGCGCGTTCGCCGTCTCCCATTCCGTTCATGATTTCGATCAGCCGGATAGGGACGCCAGCTCCTTGCGCAACGTTGGTTACTGCGTCCCGCAACGCTTTGGCTTCAGCGGCTGTCTCGGCGTTGAGCTCAGCAACTGGCAAGTGCGCGTACTCGCGCGCCAGCCAGTGTGCTGGCAGGTTCACTCTACTCTGCGATACCGACGCTGTGATTTCTGCGCCGACGGCGCGAGCCAATGCCACCGCGCCGTCAATTGCTGGCGACGCTCCAGGCTTCTGTCCGGCGGGAAGGATGAGTTGAATGCGACCGGTCATAATCGTGCTCCTTCGCGTTGGCGCGTCCGCGCTCAGTCCGAAGGGAGCAGCGTGAACCCGCCGCGGCTCGACATCGCAATCGCCATCGATCGCCAGAGGGGCCCGTTCCGCTGAGCAGCATTTGGGCCCAGCTCATATCGATCTCAAGACGGCCAGTGATTGAGACCGGCAATCACAGCGATCAAGACCTGGCGCGCTGAGCGCCGCGCCTTCTGCTCGGTGACCCCATGTCTATATGCGTTCAGATAAGGAGAGAGACCGGAATGACGTTCACGGCAATCTCGCGGCGCAATATCCTGGCTATCGCTGGGGCGAGCGCGGTTGTGGCTGCATGCAGCGACAACCCTGCCACCGGGCGGCGGCAATTCGTGCTGATGTCGGATGATCAGCTGGCGGCGCTTGGACAAGAAGCTTGGCGCGACGCGCTCCAACGCTTGCCGCGCGCGACCGATCGAACGATGCAGCGGCGACTTCAGGGCATCGGAGAGAGCATTGCGCAAGTCTCCTACACAAGCGCCAACGCCTGGGAGTTCGTTGTGTTCGATAGTCCGGAGATCAACGCGTTCGTATTGCCAGGCGGCAAGGTCGGCTTCTTTCGCGGCCTTATCGAGCAGGCGACGTCTGATGACGAGATTGCTGCGGTGATGGGTCACGAGATCGGTCACGTCAAAGCCCGTCACGCCGCAGAACGCATGAGCCAGCAAGTGGCTCTTGAACTGGGCGTCTCGCTTGCGGCTGTGGCGCTATCGGAAGAGTACGGACGCCACGCCGAGAGCATCGCCGGCGCTTTGGGTGCGGGTGCGCTCTACGGTGTCATCTTGCCCTATTCGCGTATGCAGGAACTTGAGGCCGACCGTTTGGGCGTCTTAATGATGGCTACCGCTGGATACGATCCGGCCGGCGCTTTGTCGTTTTGGCGGCGCATGGCTGGCGACGGCTCAGACGCTTTGGAATGGATGTCCACCCATCCAGCCGATGGGCGCCGGCTCGCTGAGCTTGAAGCATTGGTGGGGAGGCGGGGGACGTAAATCGCAAC
>JANPCV010000108.1:0-10512 GCA_031431115.1 Caulobacteraceae bacterium | reverse complement strand
GTGTTGAACCTGGCCGAGAAAGATTGGAGAATGCCGCCCAGGGAATGGACCATGGCGAAAACCCAATTCGCCATCCTGTTCGAAGACCGGTTCAAACTCGCTTGATCAACCGGCCCCTACACGAAATTCCTGACAGACCCTTTTCCGGGGCATCGACCAGACCGGCTATTACGATGAAGGTCAGGCGTTTGGCGGTGTCGACGCGACCAGCGGCTCATTCTATGCGGGCGCGTGGGTCAGCAATACGGGACCAAATCCCGCACAGTTCATCGAGTATGATTTCTACGCGGGCTGGAAGCCGGTGCTCGGCCCCGTCACGTTCGATCTTGGCCTTATCTATTACGGCTACACCGACAGCGATTTCGGCAGCGAATCTGATCTCAGCACCTACGAACTCAAAGGCGCAGCGTCCGTTGCGGCCGGCGGCGTGACTTGGGGTGCGGCGGTCTATTGGACGCCAAACTTCAGCGGTGACTTCGACGGCTTAGACGACAACGACGGCTTCTACTACGAGGTCAACGCCGCCTACACGTTCGCCAACAACGCCACGCTCAGCGGCGCGGTCGGCGCGGCCGACGTGGATGGGTACGTCACGGACAGCTACACGACCTGGAATGTCGGCGTCAGCTATCCAATCCTCGAAAATCTCTCGATCGACGGCCGCTACATCAACACCGACGATGATGCTTACGCGTTCGGCTTCGCTGGAGATCGCCTGATCGGCACGCTGAAGGTCACGTTCTGATCCTTCAACGTCTGTAGATTCATCCGTTCGTGAAACGGCGCCGCGCAAACGCGTGGCGCCGTTTTGCGTTGTGGCCAAAGCGCAACACCAACGCGAGCACACTCGAATCTATATGCGCTCGTCACACTGATTAACCAGTCATTTACGTTACCAAGACATTTTCCACACGCACGCGGGCTCGCCGCGCAGTCACAAGGAATCTGACTATGAAAAAGGTCATTGGTCTCGCCCTGCTGGCGACGGCTGCGGGCGCGGGCGTTGCCAGCGCTGAAGGCACTGTAACCGCGAACATTTCATTCACGAGCGACTATGTTTTCCGCGGCGTCTCACTCGCCGACAACGGCCCGGCGATCCAAGGCGGCTTCGATTACGTTGCTGACGCCTGGTACGCGGGCATTTGGGGCTCCAACGTCGTTGATGGCATCGAAATGGACGTCTACGCCGGCTTCACGCCTTCAACGGGCCCGATCGATTGGGACCTCGGCGTCATTGGCTACTTCTATCCGGGCGCTGACGACGACGGCGCTGAGTTCGATTACTTCGAACTGAAGGCCGCGGGCGGTCATGACTTCACCGAACAATTCAACGCCGGCCTCGCCGCCTACTACGCACCGGAAAACTTCGGCGACACAGGCGATGCGCTCTATCTCGAAGTGAACGCCGCCTATCAGATCAGCGAAGCGTTCGCGATCAACGGCGCTTACGGCAATCAGAACATCGAAGAGCCGAACGGCCCGAACTCTGAAGACGATTACAACACTTGGAACGTTGGCGCCGCCTGGGCGACCCACGGCTTCCAAGTCGATCTGCGCTACCACGACTCCGACATCGACGAAGGCACGGATATCGCCAACTACGCTTACGGCGAATCCAGCCACGACAGCGCGTTCGTCGTCACGATCGGCCGCGAACTCTAATTTACTTCATCACGATGTCAGGCAACGGCCGCTCTACGGAGCGGCCGTTCGCTTTTGTAGGCCAAGATAAAGCCCGCACGCCACAACCCAGCCCAACATGCTGGTCTCAAGCACGCGCTGGTAGAGCCCGACAGTTGGCGACTCAGGGTCCATCAAGCCAACAACGCCGACGAGCGATCCGGCGCCTGCGACAAAACCTAGGATCGCGAGCCACGTCGCACCCGGCCATTTCAAAGCCGCGAGTCCAAGCAGGAGCAACGTCAGTGGCGCAAGCAGATAGCCCGCGAGCCCCACCAACTCGTGCATCACTTGCGAGAAGCTTGGCGCATCCGGGCGGCAACCGAAATCGCACGGGAAGAACGCCGATCCGACATAGCCAATCGAAAACAGAAAAATGCCGACGAAGCCAAGCGTAGCGAGCACCGACGTCGGCGCGGCCCGCCAAGCGAAGTACGCGAAGGCGCAGATCAAAAGGCCAATTGGCAAAAACCCAAGCCAACTTATGTGCCAGCCGTAAGGCGCACCATTTGCGCCGAGTTCGGAAATGTACTGCGCGACGTGATCGTAGCCGTCCCACGAAGCGCCGCCTATCAGCACCATTGCCACGAGCCATGCCGCGCCCAGGACGCCGGTGATCATTGCAAGCTTAGCGTTCATGCGGGCCACCTCGGTGCGCGGCTAACCATGCCGGGGGTCTGACGCCCAAGCACACCGCCAATGAATTTTGCGGCTTCGATGGCGCGGCCCAGATCTACGCCGGTATCGAAGCCCATGCGGTCGAACATGTAGAGAATATCCTCGGTCGGCACGTTGCCGGCAGCGCCCGGTGCAAACGGGCACCCGCCGATGCCCGCCAACGAGCCGTCAAGCACGCGTACACCCTCCTCAACAGCCGCGACCGCATTCGCGAGCGCAGTGTTGCGCGTGTTGTGGAAGTGCGCGCGCAGCTGGATGTACGGCGGCAGCGAAGCCTTCACGGCGCGGAAGCGCTCATGAACATCGATCGGCGCAGCGACGCCAATCGTGTCCGCGAGCGCCAATTCGAAGATGTCCTCCGCAATGCAGCGCTCCGCGACCTCAACCACCCGGCCCACCGGCACTTCGCCATCAAACGGACAACCGAACGCCGTCGACACCGTTGCGGACAACCGCGCCCCGCCGGCCCTCGCGGCGGCCGCAACCTCCGGCCACACGTTAAACGTCTCATCGACACTGCCGCCATTATTGCGGATGGAAAAACCATCCGAGGCGCAGAAGACGTAGTTGATCTCTTTGGCGCCCGCCGCGATCGCGCGCTCGACACCGCGCAAATTCAATGCAAGCGCGATGAAGGCCGCATCGGCTTGCTTCGGCAGGCCGGCAAACACCGCGTCGCCGTCCGCCATTTGCGGCACCTTCTTCGGATTGACGAAGCTCCCCGCCTCCAAGCGGCGAAAGCCCGCCGCCAAGATGTGATCAATCAGCGCGAGCTTATTTTCGGTCGAGACGATGTCCGGCTCGTTCTGCAGCCCGTCGCGCGGGCTGACTTCAACAAGCTCAAGCTTTTCTTTCGCCACTTCGGTCTCCGAACGCGGGCAGCGCCCAGCCATAATGTATGGCGCCAGCGCGCAATCCAAAACCCGCTAAGGCCCCGGCTGCGCCCGCCCAGAGCGGCGGAACCCCAGCATATAGCAGTGCGACGAAGCTGGCGGCCGAGAGCAAAGCCGCCGACATCGTGATCTCACGCTTCAGGAGAGCAGATGGCTGCTCAGCCAGCACGTCGCGGATGACTCCGCCAAAGCACGCCGTCAGCACGCCCATGGCCACCGACACGAACGGCCCCACACCGAACGAAAGAGCCTTCGCCGCGCCAATCACAGCGTAAGCGGCAAGCCCCACAGCATCGAGCCAGATGAGAGTCTTCAGCCGCTCGATCCGCGGCGCCGCGCCCCAAACCACGATTGCGGCAAGCAGACCAATACCGAGATACGTTGCGTTGCCGATCCAGAAGACCGGCGCAGCGATCAGCAAATCACGCAACGTTCCGCCACCGATACCGGTCACGACGGCGAAGAACCAGAACGTGACGATGTCCTGCTTATCACGCGCCGCCGCGAGCGCGCCCGTCAGCGCAAAAACGGTGAAGCCCGCATAGTCGAGCGCGGGGGGCAGCACCGGAAGAGACTCAGAGCCGAACACGTCTGCACCCTGCCGCGTTTGAGCTGAATCAGTCCACCCTGCTGGAGTCACACAAGGAGGCGCCGACATGTTCTTCGCCGATACCCTGGGTCCCGCCATCACCGCCCGCGCAGGCGCGGCATTGTTCGAGCACGTGCGATTGAAGTTAGGCGCAAGGACGTCCGCCTCAGCGGATGAGTTGCGCACAATCGTCACGGAATTCATTCATGCCCGCCGGCTTATTCTCACCCCCGACGCGGCGATCCAATATCTCGCAATGAACGGCCGCGTCGCCCAGCAAGGCGCCAACACATTCCGCCTCGCAGCTTAGGCCTCGCAAAGGCGCCTGACCGCCCGATCGTGGCCGCGTCTTGCTCCGGCCGTGATGGGTGGACGAGTCCGGGCGTTTTGCGCCATACCCCGCCCCGATGCGAGCGTGGCGAAACCGGTAGACGCAGCGGACTTAAAATCCGTTTGCCGCAAGGCAGTGCGGGTTCAAGTCCCGCCGCTCGCACCACACTAAAGTCCGGCTAGCCGCTCCTCGACGAGAGCGAGCCGCTTCGCCGACGGTTTGGCCGCGCCAAGCGGCGGTACAATCAGCGTCGATTCCTGCGTGACCTTTGCTTCCGCCAATCGGCTGAGCGGCAGTGTCTCGACCTGCGCGGCGCCAATCGGCAATGTCGCGGCGCAGTAAACAGTCACCATGTGATCCGGCGGATAGTCTTCCATCAACACTTCCGCCAAAAGCGCGATGCGACGCGGATCAGACGCAAACACTCGCAAGGTGCGGTCACCAGCCAGCGCGATCTGCCACAAGATCAAAACAGCATCCGGATCGAAACGGCGCGCATTCAAGACAAAATCCGTGGCGTCGAAGCTTTGGCAACCGAGCCAGCCGGGATCAAATCCCATATCGGCAAACACACACGCGTCGGCTGAAACCGCAGGCAACATCTCCGCCTCAAAACCCTCGGCGCGGGCGCGTTTGACGCTTTCATGCGACGGGTAAACGTAAACGCCAGGATGCCCATAGAACGCCGCGCACACGCGCTTGCCCTCACGCACGGCGCACAAAATTGTTTCGATCATCGCCTCGTAAGTGTCGCTGCGAGCTGTGTCGCGGCCATAGAGGTGTTGCAGCGACACGACGCTCGCATTGAGCGAGTGCAGAAAGCCCTGCGCGAGTGTGTCGCCAACCACTTCGAACACGATGTCGGCGGCCTCAATATGGTGCCGCGCTTCGATCGTGCATTGGTTCGCCACCTTGATGCCGGTGCCGACAACCACCAAACTTCCACGCGCCATGTTGACCTCACAACCTAAGTGAATCGACTTCCGCTTCCGCGATAAGCTCGTTGAGCAGATCTTGAATGGTGACGGGCGCGAAGGTCGCCGGCGCGCCGCCGTCCAACTCCGCAATCAGCGCATCTCGCGTCGCGGCCAGTTCACCCAAGTCAGCCTGACCAAGCACGCTCAATAACCGCCGCGCTTTCGGCGCGGAGCCAAGCGCGAGTTCGACCTGAGCCAGCTCCAAAATCCCGCGTGATAGGCACGGCTGCATGCCGAGAATAGTGCTGAGCCTGATGCCATGCAGCAGCGCGCGCTTCGCCGCGCCCCACTCCCCCAATTGCCGCAGATCATTGCCCACCTCGATTGCGGCGTGAGCATTCGTCCGCCGGTCACCCACTTCCCGCGACAGATCATACGCCTCCTGGTGATGCTCCAGCGCCGTTTTCATGTCCTGACGGAGCGCGAAGAGCGTGCCAAGACGCCGGTGCAGGATCGCCCGAAATTGCCGGTGCAGCAGAGATTCCTCGAGCCGCAAACTCATCTCGTAGTTTTCTTGTGCATCCTTCATGCGATGCTCAAACGCCGCCAAGTCACCGGCGTAGAGGTGCGCCGCCATCATCCCAAACGGGTCACCAATTTGCCGCGCCAGGCGATAGCCGCGTTTGACGTGGCTGCGCGCAGAGTCCGTTCGCGAGAACAGAAGGTGCAGCGCCGACAAGGACACGCTCGCGTAGCAGCATCCGCGCAAATCGCCGACACGATCACGGATTGCGAACGCCTCCTCGTAGTGCTTATCGGCCTGATCGAAATCACCGCGCATATGCGCCAAATTCGCCATCGCGTGATGCGCATGCGCGCGCGGAAGTTCGGCGTCGCCCTGAAACGAGAGCACCCAAGACGCCGCCGCCGCAACGCCCTCAGTGTCGCCCTGGTGAACCAAGAAGTTTGCGTGCACCGCCGCAAAGTGCCGCTTGAGCCCCGGCTCCTCGATATCGGCGGCAAATATCTCGACCGCCTCGCGGAACATCGAGCGCGTGTACAAAAAGTAGCAGAGCGCTTCGATGCTATCGCCGATGAGCGCGTGCTCAGCAGACTTCGCGGCATGTAACCAGCCGGCTCTAACCTCGGCGTAGTCCTGCCGCAGTTGCTCCAGCACCGCGCCGCGCACCTCCGAAGAACGGCCCTGCATGTTCGCCCGAAGCGCGCCCAGGAAATAGTGCGCGTGCTGACCGCGCACCGCCGCCTCTTCATCCGTATCGAGCTTCCCGCGCGCGTATTCCTTGACCATGACGTGCATGGCAAAGCGCCCGAGCGAGGTGCGGACAATCAACCCCTTGCGCTCGAGTTCAAAAAGCGTCCGGACGGGCACACCGGAAGCGCCCGCTGCGGCCGCGGTATCGAAGGATTTTACAAAGACCGAGAGACGCGCGAGCGCTCCCTGTTGCTCCGCGCCGAGCAGACGCCAGGAGCCCGCGAACACGCCGTGCAGCGTCTCCCGCTGATTGCGCGCATCCGCGGAAGATAGAAATCCGACGCTCGCCTCCAAGCGCTCCAGAATTTCCTCAAGCGATAACAGCCGCGACCACTGCGCCGTAAGCCGCAACGCCAGAGGCGATCCATCCACGAGGTCGCAGATTTGTTTGAACACGGCGAACTGCGATCGCTCGATGCTGAAATTCCCGTCTCGTTGCCGGGCTTCGTGCACAAACAACTGCAAAGCTGGCGACGATCCATTGCGTAGCGAAATATCGTCGGGAAGGTCGAAACCCTTCAGAGAGAGAGCCGCCTCACCAGCGAAACCGAGGGGCTCACGACTGGTGACAAGAACCGAAAGGTGCGGACACGCGCTGATCAGCTCAGCAACGAAATCCGCCTCCCCGGCAATCGTCTCCGCATTGTCGAGGACAAGAAGCACCTTCTTGTCGCGCAAATATTCGGTGATCTGCTCATTGGGATTGCCGCCCGCGTGCAGTTGCAGCCGCAAAGCCAGGGCCAAAACGTCTTGCGGGTCGGAGCCCTCTGCGACTGATTCAAGCGAAGCAAAACACACGAGCTGACTCTGCGCGCACTCTGCGGCCGCGTGCTGCGCCAGGCGCGTTTTGCCATTCCCGCCGGGACCAACGACCGTGATCGATCGCGAGGTTTGAAGTCTTTCCAGAACTTCGCTGAGTTCACGTAGCCGACCGAAAATCGGCCCCGTGAGCGCCTGCCCACCCGCGCCATCCGCAAGCAGTGTCCGCAATGGCGGAAACTCATTGCGCTGCAAACCAGGGTGAATCAGTGCAGCCAAATGCAGCGGCTCACTGATGCCTTTGAACCGGCAGGCGCCGTGATCCACCAGCGCGCCGCCCTCGGGCAACGCATAGCGCTCAGCCGCAACGCGGCTGACGACAATCTGGCCGCCCCATCCACTCGACATGATCCGTGCGGCGCGGTTTGCAACCACACGATCCACCAGCCCCGAGCGGTCGTCATCGCCCGCGTGCACGCCGATGCGCAGCGCGAGTCCTCCGACATCGCTCCAGTCGATCCGCTGCACTTCAAGTTGAAGATCAAGCGCACATTGCAAGGGATTGCCCGTTCCAAAGGTGGCAAACAGACCATCGCCGGCACGATCCCGAATAATGCCGCCGTGATGTGCGACCGCGTCCTCGATCAACGAGTCCAGGCGGGCGACGGCGATCTGCATATACGCGGGATTTCGCTCCCAACGCTCGGTGCTGCCTTCGATGTCAGCAAAAAGGTACCCAGCCGGCGACCCTGACAAGCTCATCGCGTTCTCCTCGCGAGTAGAGCCGCCGGCTGGGACCTGGCGCTTACTCGGGCTTGGTCGTTCTCGTGAGACCAAGGACGAAGCATACCGGCTCCGTACCGCCGATCAATTTCTTGATCCGCGCTTCGTCACCTGATTTCAACACCGCCTTTTCCTCGCCAGTCAGACCGAAGGCGCGCATAACGCGCTCCTTGTTCTCGGCGAAGCTACGCTGCAGCGACATGTCCAGGGACATCGCGCTGAACATTTGCATGGTTGCCGTCGTCATTTTCCACTCCTCTATCGTCGATCTCGAACTGAAAATCCGGATCAGCGATCCAGACCGGCCTGGAGAGCCCAAGCCGTTCGAGAGTTCGCTCTGCTGAGTTGATTGCGCCTTCTACCCAGCCGTTCCGCTGGGCGTACGCCTCGCCGCATATGTAGAGGTCGAGGTTTGGATTCGGCTGGCGCATCCACGGCCGAATTTCCCAACTTTTGTAGTGCGGCGCCCACGCGTGCCACGCGCCGCCGTATGGATCGGCGGCCCAATCGAAGTAGAGCGCGCCATCTGGCGCCGGCGTCTCGTCACGGCCATAGACCTTGGCGAGCTGGCGGCAGACCGATGCGACCAGCGCCTCAGAGGCATTCAGGTCACACTCGTTCGAAACAGAGGCGGAGCTAAACGCGGCGCGGTCCTCCGCCAACGGCTTCCAGAAGGTCGCCGCCACATCGTCAGCGTAGGCCGCCATAAGTAACGCGCGATCGCCCGGAACAGTGCTACCGAACTCATAGCATTGCTGCATCGGCAGATCGGTGTAGCGCGCGCCGATTTGTGTTGGCGCCAACGCCCCTGCCCACCACGCCGTCCGATAAGACAGAAAGATTTTGCACGAACGCATCGGCGCGACAGCGCCATCCCGGACGCGCGTAAACACAGCGGCATCCTCGAAGAGATCCGGCGCGAGAAAGATCAGCTGCAGCGCACGCTGCGGCAGCGCTAGCACCACACAGCGCGCGCGCTCGACAACCAATCGATTGTCGCCAGTTACAAAGGAAAGCGCGAAGCTATCACCTTCCCGTGCGATGGATTGCAACCGGTGACCAAACTCGATAGCGGCGCCGGCATCTTTGGCCTTGCTCGCCAGATCTATCGGCAATTGCTGATAACCGTCGCGCACTCTGAAGCCGCGTCCGTCCCCGATTTCGTGCAAGAGACTCCACACGCCGTCGAATGCGTTCAGATTTCGAAACAGCGACGTCGTGCCGAGCGTCGACGTTAGGAACGCGTAGGCTTCATTGCCGGCAGCATCCTGGAACACACTCCAAAGACTGAAGTGCTCGAGCGGCCGCCCGTTGTGGCGTTGCTTGCGCAGCCAATTGAACGTGCTCTGCGCAGACCGTGGCGCGTCTCGATTAATCGGCCAGAGGTCAGTCGATCCGGGAGCGATTTTCTCCAATGCATGCAGCAAGACCGCAGTGGGGCCTCCAGCTCGCGCGCTCGACTCTAAGCCGAATGGGAACTCATCCGACGCGAAATCAGCTTCGGACATCCAGCGGCCGCGGACGAATTGTCCCGCGCGTTTAAACTCTACCGGCTCGGTCGGTAGGCCGAGGTGTTCGATCAGCGCGGAGACATTCTTCTGGTTCGCGCGGAAGAACATGCCGCCAATTTCGGCGGGCAAATGAGCGCCCACGACCGGCGTGGACCAAAGCCGGCCGCCAATGCGCTCGCTTGCCTCGTAGAGTGCGACGTCCTTGGAAGCTTTCGGATCTGACGAAAGGCGGTAGGCGCAATAGCACCCGCTGACCCCTCCACCGATGATCGCGACATCCCGCAAGCTCGCTGCTCCTCGCTAGCGAACCTGCAATATCACTCAACTGGAAGTTATTCCAGACGACAACTGCTATTTAAGCGTGCATCTCCCGCGAGCCGCTGAATCGCGGAGACCCGCCAGGGTGCGCCGGGCCTGTACGGCGCAAACGCCCCGCTTTTCGGCTATGTCTTTGATGCTGCGGCCTGAGATAACGCCCTCAGCCATGATCAGCTCGCACTCGGTGAGCTCAGGCGATTGCGCTTCATCAACTTCAAATGACATGGCAACTAAAGCTCCGTCCGGCGATGTATGTGAGCCTGCACCGTCGCTTGCCGCTACGTGAAATTTCACACAACGCCGCGTGACGTGTTGGTCATATTGGGAAAGCGCTCCAAGTAACGCAGATGATCACCATTACGCTCTCACCTGACGAAGCGCGGCGGCGCCTCCGAGAAGTGGGTAGTGGGCTAGTTTAAATAGGACAGCAATCCGTGCGCTGCCGGACAGCATGACCGACGCAATCGGCGCAAACTGTCGCGATGTATGAAGTCCAATATATCGTAGGCGGCGTGCGCGTTGCCTCTCTCCCTCACGCAGGCGAGCTACAAGTGGCGCGCAAGATCGCTGAGGATGGCGTGCAACGGCACAAGGCGGACCACGCGCTGATCATTCACAACGTAACCAAATGCGCGGAAATCTGGCCTATCCAAAGTTAAATGGACAGCGCGGCCCAGGGCCATCGGGAGGCAAGGGCGAACACCTCCGGCGCTGTGAGGCATGGTACGTTCTGCCGACACATGGCATGATTTGACGATGAAGAAAAAAGCTGCCCCGAAG
>JANPCV010000107.1:0-3880 GCA_031431115.1 Caulobacteraceae bacterium | reverse complement strand
GCCATCACGCGGACCATCGTCGAATTGCCGGAGCACTTGCGCCGTTCGCTGACCTGGGATCAGGGCGCTGAAATGGCGCAGCATGCCCAGCTGCGGCTGGACGCGGGTATTCAGATCTATTTCTGTGATCCCCGCAGCCCGCAACGCGCGCGCCGAATGAAAACACCAATGGCTTGCTGCGTCAGTATTTCCCGAAGGGCACGGATCTAAGCGCGCACAGTCCAGAGGAGTTGGCGGCAGTCGCGGCTGCGCTCAATGCGCGACCTAGAAAGACGCTTGGCTGGCGAACGCCGGCGGAGGCTTTCGACGCAGCGACAAAGCTGGTAGCAAGGTGATGTTGCGACGACCGGTTGAACCCAAGTAGTATGCCGCCGGCGGTGCGCCGTATTGCCATTGGCCGCGGTAGGTATAGCCGTTGAACGCGCGCGAATTCCAATCCTCGCGCCGGATAGCGCGGCGTAGGTCTCGCCTGTAGCGATCGGTCCGCCAGTCGCTGTCGCGATCATCGCGATAGTGTTGGTCATAGTCACGGTCGTAGTCGCGATGTTGTCGATCGCGCTCGTGCGCGGCCGCCGCAGCGGGAAGCGCCAAGGGGGCGCTTAATGATGCGGCCGCAAGGACCGCCGTGATGATGCGTTTCATGAAGCACAAGCTCCCGTCATGCCTCCCTCTCACGACAAGATTGGACAAAGCGGCTGAACGTGGCGTGAACCCCAGGCTCCGCCAGGGATTAACCGCGTCTGTTTGCGGCGACCTCAAGCCGTCGCCGGCTCATTGTGCTACAATCGGAGCGGGCCGGACATTCGCCAATGTAGGCGCGTTGTGCGGCCTATCGCTCGGCCTCCAGGCCTGCCAGTAATCCGAAGCGCTGGCGCTGGGCAGCCACCGACAGCCTTGGTGATGCAGAAATATGACTTATCCGACCTTCGAAGCGGCCTTCGCGGCAAGCCACGACGCTTTGCTGGGAATGGCGAATGCTGATCCGCAGCTGACTCTCGCGCTTTGGTCGCGACGCGCCGAGGCTGTGCTCGCCAATCCGCTCGGTCCTCCCAAATTGGGCTTCGCCAATATTGAGCCGGAGACAAAGCGTGTGGCGGCGATGTTTGCGGGTGCCGCCGGACCTCTGGAGTTCGAAGAGGTGTCGCGCATCGTGACGTCGGATCTTGCCTGCGTAATCGGAATTGAGCGGATGCGTGCTCGACGCGTTGGCAGCGAAGACATCGCACAGAACGTGCTGCGCGTGACGACGGTGTTCCAGCGTGAGGACGATGGCTGGAAGCTCGTGCTGCGTCACGCGGATCGCGTGGTGCAATGAGCACCGAAGGTCGTGTTGGCGCCTGACCATCGTTAGTGACGAATGTCCGTCGGCGGCGAGAGTGAGCCGATCGAGCGGGCAGGGCGCCAACGGCTGTAGTAGATCGAGCCTTTCACTCGGCGAAATCGACGCTACGCCCGGGGCTGGCCCAAAGACGGCATTCGACTGATGAGGCGCTCAGTGCTGCCGCGCAGCCCAGGTTTGGTAGCGGCGCTCAAGCGCCCGGTAGCCGCGATGGTCGCGCAATGCGTCGAAACTAGGGTCGATGGCGGCCCGAAGGTAATACGACGGCCCGAAAATCTTCGCGGCTTCTTCGAGGTAGTAGATGGCACGATCATGATCCCCTGCGTGCAGGAATGAATCTGCGAGCGAAGCATAGATCTCGTACTTCGCGAATTCGTCCCGTGGGGCGGTGGTGAGAAAGTCGCGCTCGGCCGCCTGGACACCGACGAGATCGCCCAGCAACCCGGCCACAACGCACGGGCTGACAACATAGTACCAACCGTCTGGGTAAGGTCGAGCGGACGCATCAAGGCGCGCCTTGACCCGGAGCAAGATGCGGTGGGCTTCATTCGGTTGGGCGAGCGCCAGCAGAGCTCTCGCGCGCGCGATTTCATAGAGGTCGGGAAAGGATGCTGGGCGACGCAATTCGGTCGGCCAGTCGTGCAGTGCAAAATTGATATTGACTTCTTCGCGGGTGCAGATTGCAAAGAACAAGCGATTGTAAGGGAGAACGGAGCGTAATTCACGGTATTCGGCCCAGGCCCCACCTGCATCACCTCGACGGAATTGAAGCCACGAGGCAAGATTGCGTAAGTTTGGCGAACCTGGATCGATAGTGCGGGCGCGATCAATCAGCGCGTCGGCGTGGGCAAACTCACCTTTGGCGCCCAGCAGGTCAGCAAACTCGCCCATCGTTTGGGCATTTTGCGGATCGAGCAAAATTGCCCGCTCGAACGCCGCGCTGGACTTATCAAACTGCCCCATACGGCGGTTGACGAACGCCCTAAGGAGCAAAATGTCCGCATCGTTTGGCGCCAGTTGCAGCGCCCTGCTAAGATGGCGTAGCGCCTGCTGGTAGTCGAGGAATCCCCAGTAAGAGTAGGCGGCGTGCGCGACCTGGGTATCAGCCGCGTCCGGCGCTAACGCGTCGGCTCGATCTAGCGCCACCCGCGCGGCATCGCGCAGCGCCGGATCGAATCCTTGTCGGAACTGTCCGAACCAATAGAAGCAACTCAACGCATAAGCCTTCTGTGCATATGCGCTGGCAAAGTTTGGGTCGAACGCGATGGCTAGGTCGAACGCGGCGATCAGCTCACGCATCTGTTCTGCTTGGGTGTAGTCCATCCTGGCTAACAATAGCCGGCCGCGGGCATAGGCCTCGTAGGCCTCAAGACGGTGGGTCCCGCCGGTGAAGGCGGCGGTCATTTCCCGCGCCGTCAGCACGGTGTTGAGCGCATCTGCGATGGCTTCGGTGATCTCGCGCTGGATTTCGAACAGATTGTCTGCCGTCAGCGCCCGGTCATATGTCTCACCCCATGTTTGAGAGTCCGTGTCCGGATCGATCAGCTGAACCGCGATACGAACGCGATCTCCAGAGCGCTGCACCGAGCCTTCCAGTACCGCGTCGACGCCAAGTTCGCGCGCTATCTCGGAGGCGCGCTTGGTTGTGCCGGCATAGCCCAGCACCGAAGTGCGCGCGATCACTCGGAGGGCGCTGATCCGACTTAGGCGCGTAAGCAAATCCTCATGCAGGCCGGCAGCGAAAGCAATATCGTTGACCTGATCCGTGAGAGTGGCAAAGGGCAACGCCGCCAACGCGGGCGCGCCGTCTGCGTTGGTTTGGGGGCTCCAAAGTCGCCATGTGGCAAACGCCGCTAGCGGCGCAACAATGACGCCCGTGATGAGAAGCCCGCGAGCAACGCGACGCCGGGAGATCTTGCTCATCCAGGCGCGAGGGTCGGGGTTAAGCGCATAGACGGCGATCTTTTCGCTCATCTTGTCTAGCTGAACGCGCCCCTGCGCAGTAAACGGCAATCCCACGGTAGTGCGCACTTGGGAGCGCACGGCTTCGCTCACCATGGCTGAGCCCGGTTCGGCCAAGGCCTGCAAGCGGGCAGCAACGTTGACGCCGTGACCAAGCAGGTCGCCGTTCTCCTCGACCATCACTTCGCCCAGGTGGAGCCCGATGCGGATCTGGGGCAATGGACGTGCGCCCGACACGCTCTCCTTGAGCAGCGCTATTGCCGCCTGCACGCCAACTGAAGCGGCCGGAAACTCCAGCATGAAGCCATCTCCGGCTGAACTGAAGATCCGCCCGCCCAACGGCGCCACAACCTCGATGATCATAGCGCGGACGCTTCGCACGGCTTCGGCGGCGGCACCGTCGTCGTTCTCGGCGGCGCGCGAATACCCAGCCACGTCGAGCGACAAGATCGTGGCCAGTTTGCGGGTTTCCGACATCCCCACCCCAATGCAACCGCTGTCCTATACCAGGATTATTACGCGGCTGCCGGTTTAGGTCGCTTGAATCGGCGAAAGGGCCGCGAACGATCGTTATCGGCG
>JANPCV010000106.1:0-1924 GCA_031431115.1 Caulobacteraceae bacterium | reverse complement strand
CCCACATCCCCGGGGCGACGCCACTACTCCCGCGGGTCCTTACGTCGCCACACCCTGTCCTTGACGAAGGGCGACGCGGGCCACGTGGCGCCTAATAAGCGCAAACCTCGAACACGCGCTTCACGTCGCCGCCCCATTCGGTTTTGTAGCGCTCGATCAGACGTTCGGCTGGCGTGATGCCGCTGGCGGCGATGTCGTCGAGCTCGGCGAGGAAGAGCGTTTCGTCCATGCCGGCGTTGTCGGTGCGAGCGCGCGACTTGAGGCCTTGGCGCGCGATGGCGAGGGCAGCTTGCGCGATATCTTGGGCTTTGTTGCCGCGGATCGGCGCGCGCAAGCCGAGCACCGGCACGGCGCGGCGGAGGCTCTCGCGATCTTCCGCAGTCCAGTTTTTCACCAGCGACCACGCCGCTTCGAGCGCCGCGTCGTCATAGTAGATGCCCGCCCAGAACGCGGGCAGCGCGCAGAGGCGTGACCATGGGCCAGCATCTGCGCCGCGCATTTCGAGGTACGTTTTCAGGCGCACTTCCGGGAAGATCGTCGTCAAATGGTCTTCCCAATCCTTCAGTGTCGGCAATTCGCCCGGCAATGCCGGCAGTTTGCCTTGCATGAAAGCGCGGAAGCTCTGGCCCGAGCAATCAATGTATTTGCCGTCGCGATAGACGAAGTACATCGGCACATCGAGCGCGTAGGCGGCGTAACGCTCAAAGCCCATGCCGCTCTCGAACACGAAGGGCAGCATGCCGGTGCGGTCGGGATCGGTGTCAGTCCAGACGTGTGCGCGGTAGGATTGGAAGCCGTTCAAGCGGCCTTCAGCGAAGGGCGAGGCCGCGAAGAGCGCGGTGGCGATCGGTTGAAGTGCTAGGCCAACGCGAAACTTTTTGACCATGTCGGCTTCGGAGCCGAAATCCAAATTTGTCTGCACCGTACACGAGCGGAACATCATCTGCCGTCCGAGACGGCCGACCTTCTGCATGTAATTGCGCATGATCCCGTAGCGGCCCTTCGGCATGATCGGGATGTCGTCGAGCGCCCAGAGCGGTTGGAAGCCGACGCCGAGGAAGGCGATGTTCATGTCATCGCAAACGTCGCGCAATTGCGAGAGGTGCGAGCCGGTTTCGGCGCAGGTCTGGTGCAGGTTTTCTAGCGGCGCGCCGGAGAGTTCGAACGGGCCGCCAGGCTCAAGCGAGATCGACGCAATGCCTTGCTTCAGCGCAATGACGTTCTCGCCTTCATAGACGCGCTCCCAGGCGTATTTGTCGGCGAGCTTGTTCAGCAGCGCGCCGATACCGTTCTCGCCCTCATAGGGGACAGGCTTCAGCGTCGTGCGGTCGAACGCGAACTTTTCGTGCTCGGTGCCGATGCGCCATGTGGAGCGATCCGGCTTCGGACCGGTTTCCAGATGCGCGACAAGGTCACGGAAGCCCTCGATCGGCGGGGCTTTGTCTTTGGTCTCAGCCACCGTTTCCTCCCGAGGCGTGCTTGGCTCGCCATGTGGAGCTTCCGCACGGCGCCCGCAAGGCGTTACGCCCTGCGCCAATCGCCCCAAATCGCTTGGATCACGCTTAACGCAGCGATCACCGCCGTCTCGGCGCGCAGGATACGCGGACCAAGCGATACCGGAACGACAAAAGGGAATGCGCGCAGCATGCGTCGCTCTTCAGGCGTGAAGCCGCCTTCCGGGCCGATAAGCAAAGAGACAGGTCCTGGCGGTACGCTTTGCAGCGCTTCGCCGATGGGAAGCGCGCGGCCGGTCTCGCCGCCCCATGGGGCGTTCGCGTCGTCGCCGGCTTCGTCGGCATAAATCAGCGGGCGTGACGCGTCCCAGCCATCGAGCGCGCGGGGCAGTGATTGTGCGTCGCTGATCTCGGGCACATCGAAGCGTTCGGTTTGTTGTGCGGCTTCGCGGGCGATGCCGGTGAGGCGA
>JANPCV010000105.1:0-21505 GCA_031431115.1 Caulobacteraceae bacterium | reverse complement strand
GACGACTTCGAGTTCGGTCTCGAGCGACTTGGCTTCTTCGACCGTGATCACGCCTTCGTTGCCGACCTTGCCCATCGCGTCAGCGAGGAAGCGGCCGATGTCGGTGTCGCCGTTGGCATGCAGTTCGACCGCGGCTATCTCTCGCCGTACTTCATCACCAACGCCGACAAGATGGAAGCAACGCTCGAGGATCCGCTGATCCTGCTGTTCGAGAAGAAGCTCTCCAGCCTGCAAGCCATGCTGCCGATCCTCGAAGCAGTGGTGCAAAGCCAACGCCCGCTGCTGATCATCGCTGAAGACGTCGAAGGCGAAGCTCTCGCCACCCTCGTCGTCAACAAGCTGCGCGGCGGCCTCAAGGTTGTCGCCGTCAAGGCGCCGGGCTTCGGCGATCGCCGCAAGGCCATGCTGGAAGACATCGCCGTCCTCACCGGCGGCCAGGTCATCAGCGAAGATCTCGGCATCAAGCTCGAAAACGTCACCATCGACATGCTCGGCAAAGCCAAGAAAGTCGTCGTGAAGAAAGACGACACGACGATCGTCGATGGCTCGGGCGAGAAGAAGGACATCCAGGGCCGCATCGCCCAGATCAAGACGCAGATCGAAGACACGACCTCCGATTACGACAAGGAAAAGCTGCAAGAACGCCTGGCCAAGCTCGCCGGCGGCGTTGCGGTGATCAAGGTCGGCGGCGCCACTGAAGTCGAAGTGAAGGAACGCAAGGACCGCGTTGATGACGCGCTCAATGCAACCCGCGCTGCGGTCGAAGAAGGCATCGTCCCGGGCGGCGGCGTGGCGCTGCTGCGCGCGGCGTTCAAGCTCAACATCAAGGGCGACAACGAGGACCAGAACGTCGGCATCGCCATCATCCGCAAGGCGCTCGAAGCGCCGCTGCGGCAGATCGTCGAGAACGCCGGCGTTGAAGGCTCGATCGTGGTCGGCAAGCTGCGTGAATCGAAGGACGAAAACTACGGCTTCGACGCGCAGACCGAAGAATACGTCGACATGCTGAAAGCCGGCATCATCGACCCGGTGAAGGTCGTCCGCACGGCGCTGCAAGACGCAGCCTCGGTCGCCGGCCTCATCATCACCACCGAAGCCACGATCGCCGAAGCCCCGAAGAAAGAATCCGGCGGCGGCGGCGGTATGGGCGGCGGCGGCATGGGCGGAATGGGCGGCATGGACTTTTGATGCGAAGTGCTGGCGCCGCGTAAGCGGCGCGAGCACGAAGCGTCATCCCGGACGGCGCGACGCGGCGATCCGGGACCTCGTCCAGAACTAGCTACGAAGGGCGGCCCGCAAGGGTCGCCCTTTTTGCTTGTGCTTGTTAGGCTGCGCGGGGAGGAGTGATGGGCTGGATCGACACAGGCGTACGACGGCTCATCTACGTGACAGCTATCGCGCTCACTGCGGCAGGGCTGGCGACTGGCGTGGGCGTCCTTGAGAGCGCCAATATTTTCGGCGTCCTCTACTTTTTCTTCTGCTGGTTTCCCGTCGTCGTCGTCCACGAGCTGGGACACGCGATTGCTGCGGAAATTGTTGGATGGCGCACCTGGGTTTTTCACGCGGCGCCGTTTGCGATCCGGCTGCGGCCATTCTCAATTCGCATCGTCGGAAACATGGAAGGTCCCGACGTCGGCGGCTTCGTCTTGGCTCTGCCGCGCACGGTCGCCGCCGACACCTGGCAGCGGCAAGCATGGTTCACTGTGGGCGGGCCAATCGCGAGCTGGGTTATGGCCGCGGCGTGCTTCGCCTATGCATGGCGACCACAAGTCGAGGCAGATTGGGTCGATCAGCTCGCTGCGGCTTCTGGCTTCTATTCTCTCGCCGCCGCGCTGCTTTCGTCATGGCCGAACAGGGCAAGCAGACCAAACGACGCCGCGATACTCGTCGACATCTGGCAAAAGAAAGCCGCCTCCGGCGCGCCGCTCTCGGGCTTCTGGCAAGCAAGGTATCTCTGGACCTTCGGCGTTCCGCAAACCTTGATTGAAGACTGGATGACGGAGGCATGCGACGCCCCTCCGACACAACGGCACATCGACTTCATCTTGTTTACCCGGCTGCTGGATTGCCTAGCCCGCCGCGATGAAGCTGGCGTTCGCGCGCAAGCCGCCGCGCTAGCCGCGCGTTCACCGGGCAGCCCAGAAAACGCCGTCGCGCAAGGTTTCGTTGCAGCTTGGTACGATGCAGACATCGCCCGCGCGGACGATCACCTTGTTAAGGTGCCCTCTTCACTGCCAGACGACGACATTCTCGCCGTCAAGAAGCTGGCGCTTGCCACGATCTTTCGTCTCACTGGCGAAACCGAGGCGGCAGAAAAGTGCGCGGACTCTGCTCAGCTGCACGCATGGAATCGCTGGCGCTTTCGCGGATCGCAGATGGATTCGCTCGCGAAACTGGCGATGACGCGGCGCCTGCCGGCGCCTCTAGCGTAGAACAACATCACTGGGATCGATCTCGTTTATCAACGGGCCAATGAGAGATAACCCGATCGCATGACGACAGTTCGGCGGCTTCTACGAGCGCCTGCTGCGGCCGTAGCGCCAATCTATCCCACACCCTGAAAAGCGAAACGCCAACGTTTCCAACGCGCCCGCACGCGCCCAAGCAAAATCAATCCCACACCTTCGCGGCGGGCGCATAATCGGCGCCTTGAACGACACACCGCCCCCTCCGCTTCCGTCCGGCCAGCGCCTCGCCCGCGCCGTAACATGGCTGACGCTGACCATCGTTTGGTTTACCGCGCACATCCTCGTGCTCGTTGCGCCGAACCAGGCCAAGCTTCAACTCGCGGCGTACGTCCGCGCGGCGCAGTGGGTCATCATCGCCAAGGCTCTGAGGCAGACGCCAGCTTCGCGCACACAACCACGCAGCCCGCATTTCGCGCGCACGCGAACCATCACGCTGCGGCGCATGACCGGCAGCGTCTTGCGGCGCGCTCTACGCGGCCACACAGCGGCAGAGCGGGCGCGCGCCATCTACGGCGCGCTCACAAATCCGAACCGGCCTGTCGCGCACATGAAGCGCCGCCTCGCGCGCCGTCTCACCAAATTGCGCGTGCCGCCGCTCCCGCCGCGCGATATCGGCAGCGCTGCGCCAACGCCCATGCACGATCCACGCAGCATCGATTCTTCCTAAACCGCGTTCCACTCAAAAATTGGCTGCAACGCATCCGAGAAAATCACGCCGTGCGGCGCAGACGCGCGCGCGCCGTTTTTGCTTGTTCGCACGAACGCAAGCGGCCAAGTTCAGCGCTCTCCGGAATTGGATCGGAACGATGGCTGGACACGGCGGCGCAACTCAATGGTGGGAACGTGACACCACGCCCGGCTTCGTTCTCATCGCCGCAACGATCGTTTCGTTCATTGCGCTGAACAGCGCCTTCGGCGAGCAGCTCCATCATCTGCTCGAAGCACAAATCGCTGGCCTCAGCGTCGGCGTTGGCGAAGGCGCCCATCCGGTCAATTTGCACCTCATCATCAACGACGCGCTGATGGTGATCTTCTTTCTCTATGTCGGCCTCGAGCTGAAGCGCGAAACCGTCGAAGGGCCATTCAAAAATCCACGCGAAGCGGCGCTGCCCTTAGCTGGCGCAATAGGCGGCATGGTCGCGCCGGCGCTGATCTTCATCGCGTTCAACGCGCACGAGCCCGCTTTTCTACGCGGCTGGGCCATCCCCGCCGCCACCGACATCGCCTTCGCCATCGGCGTTTTATCGTTGCTTGGCCCGCGCGTGCCGGGCGGCTTGCGCCTTTTCCTGCTAGCGCTCGCCATCATCGATGATCTCGGCGCCATCCTCGTCATCGCGCTTTTTTACACGACGCACTTGGTCGGCTGGGCGATTGGCGGCGCTGTCGTCACGTTCGGATTGATGCTGCTGATGAATCGCGGCGGCGTGAAATCGCTTTTGCCCTATTGGGTGCTCGGCCTCGTGCTCTGGGGCTTCATGCTGATCTCCGGCGTCCACGCAACCATCGCCGGCGTGCTCACCGCCATGGCGGTGCCGATGCGCGACAAAGCCGGCGGCTCTCCGTTGATCACCGCAGAACACGCACTCAAAAACTGGGTGCAGTTTGCGATCATGCCGATCTTCGCGCTCGTCAACGCCGGCGTGGTGCTTCACGGCGCTGGCGCCGAGGCTCTGCTGCATCCGATCGCGCTTGGCGTCGGTCTCGGTCTCGTGGCCGGCAAACCAATCGGCATCATGTTCGCGTCGTATCTTGCGTGCACGCTGTTGAAACAACGCGCGCCAGGCACAGTGCTGCAAATGCTTGGCGTCACCATGCTCGCCGGCATCGGCTTCACCATGAGTTTGTTCGTCGGCAATCTCGCGTTCGGGGCCGGCGATCTCGCAACGCCGGTTCGCTTCGGCGTGCTCGGCGGCTCATTCATTTCCGCGGTGTTCGGTTTAACAGTGCTCTCGATCGCGTGCGGCAAAGGCGCGACGAAAGTGAAGAGTGACCTCAGCGCCGAAGAAGAACTCGCCGAACAACGCGGCGTCTTCGAAGATATCGACGCGCCGAAGCAACCCAAAAGCTGAAAACAAAAGCGGCCGCACCGTTCCCCGGTGCGGCCGTTTCACGTCGCTTTTATAGAGGGCGTCTCCTCCCCGAAACGCGACCGCCCGCGACGCCGACGATCGCGGCGAAATTGAGCCGCGCCGGGCGTGCGGTCAAGCTCTCGCTCTAACGGGCGAGCTTTTGCTGCACTGCGGCAACGAGTTGAGCGCGCGGCACTTCTTGCTGAACCTGCTCGCGCGCCTTTGCGTAAGCCTCGCGATCTTCACCTAAACCGGCGGCAATTTTCGCACCCAGCGTCAAATCCTTCAGTGTGACCACACCTTTAGCCAACTCATCGCCGCCTTGGATAATAGCGATCGGCGCGGCGCGCTTATCGGCATACTTCAGCTGCGCCTTCATGCCGGCGGCGCCGAGGTAAGTCTCCGCACGCAAGCCAGCGCGGCGCAATTCATCAGCCATCGCCAGCGCATCGCCAATGCGTTCCTGATCCATCACCAGCACCACGACTGGCCCATCGCTTTGCGCCGCCTGTTGCGATTGAAGCGCAGCGGCCAAACGCGAAACCCCAATCGAGAAACCCGTCGCAGGAATGCGTTCACCACGAAACCGCGCGACCAGATCGTCATAGCGCCCGCCGCCGCCAATCGATCCGAACACGCCGTCGCCGCCGATCAACTGCCCTTCAAAGACAGCGCCGGTGTAATATTCGAGCCCGCGCACGATCGTCGGATCAATTTGCGCCTGCGCCTCGCTCACGTTCAGCGCCGAAAGTGCCGCGTCGATCGCGCGAAGATCAGCAATCGCCTCCTCGCCACCGATCTCTGCCAAACGCGCCAGCACCTCGGCGCGCGAACCTTTGCCGGCGCTAACGAGATCAAGCACCGCCTTGGCCTGCGTCGCATCAAGCCCAGCGCCCTTGGTGAAATCGCCGGACTCATCCTTGCGCCCCGCACCGAGCAGCGCCTCAACGCCCTTCGCGCCGAGCCGATCGAACTTGTCGATCGCACGCAAAACAACCAAGCGCGTCGAATAGGCATCAGCCGCAACGCCGATCTTCTCGAGCACAGCGTCGAGCAGTTTGCGCGTCGAGACCTTGATCTGAAACTGCCCATCCGTGAGGCCCACGGCGCCATAGGCTGCGCACGCCATCGCGATCATCTCAGCATCAGCCGCAGGCGACGCCGAGCCAACGGTATCGGCATCGCACTGCCAGAATTCGCGGAAGCGTCCCGGCCCCGGTTTCTCGTTGCGCCACACAGGGCCCGCGGCCCAGCGGCGATAAGGCTTCGGCAGCGCGTCGAAATTCTCCGCCACGAACCGCGCCAATGGCGCAGTCAAATCGTAGCGCAGCGCCACCCATTCTTCATCGTCCTCGAACGCGAACACGCCCTCGTTCGGCCGATCCTGGTCCGGCAGGAATTTGCCCAACGCATCCGCGTATTCGAACGCCGGCGTCTCCAGCGGCTCAAAGCCCCAATCTTCGTAAACCTTCGAGACCCGCGAAATCAGCTGCCGCTCGATCGCTAAGTCCGACCCACGGCGGTCCGGGAGCCCTCGCGCGCGGCGGGGTTTCGGGCGGGGAGCGGCGGGTTCGGTCATGTTGTGGGGATTAGGGATTGAGCGGCCTCCCGGCAAGCCGTCGCCGAGCCGGGCGAGCGGCGCCGGATTTGCTCGCCTCCCAAGCGAAGAGGTCCAACCCATGCTTACCTGTCTCGCTTTGGTGCTCGCCGTCGGCGCCACCGAACTTCCGTCCCTGGCCGCCGAAGTCGAAGCGGAAGCCCGCTCGCTAACGGCTCAGACCGAGATCACCCCAGCCTTCCTGGCGGGTATCGAAGACTTTTCGGTCGATGCCGAAAGCCTTTCGGCTTCGCTGCGCCAAATCGGCGTGGAGCAAGATCTGCCCTGCATCTTCCACGGCATCGCCGAGGACGCCCGCGTCCGCGCCACCGAACTCCAGGCCGCGGACACCCCGGCCGAACGCGAAACCGCATTCACCAATCTGCGCGTCCTTCTGGACGACGCGATCCTGATCGCACCGATGGCCGCCGCCGTGGCGGACGCTCAAGAGTAACCCGGCGCCGCTTTTGCTCTCGTAAGCCTCGCCCGCCGCGAAGGAACTGCCTCAATGCTCACTTGTCTCGCTTTGGTTGCGTTTAACGTCGCCAGCCTCGGCGATATTCCGAAGCTGACGGGTGAGCTCGAAACCGAAGCGCGCGCACTGGCTGCCGTGGACACGTTCTCGACCGAGCTGGTTACTCGCATCCAAGGGCTCTCAACCGAAGCTGAAGCGCTCTCCGTTTCGCTACATCGCGCCGGCGTCGGCCAAGACATGCCGTGCATCTTTCAAGGCATCGCCAACGACGCCCGCGAACGCGCCGCAGAATTCACCGGCGCCGATACGCAAGCCGAACAAGACGCAGCCTTGATGAACATGCGCGTCCTGATGGACGACGTCGCAATGCTCGCCCCACTCGCTGCAGCCGCCGCCGCTGACCGCGCCGAAGAACGCCACATCGCGCAGCGCTAACCTTCTTGGACCGCGGGTCTTCAGACCCGCATCACTCGTACCGATGCCGAAGAAAACGGCCATGCAACAGCCGTTTCAACCAGCTTCGCAGCAACGGGATTTGCTTCGACATACGCGATCGTCGTCGACAGTTGATCATTGTCACGCATGAAGCGATCGAAGTAATCCGCCGCCCAAAGCGACCCCGAACGGCCAAGCAGTCGATTTATCTGCGTCGCAGAATATGCCTTCCAGCTCTTCACTATCGAACCGAAAGAATGCGCTAGCAGAGGTTCGACCACGACGTGGACGTGGGTCGGCATCACACACCAAGCGATCAACCGATAGCGATCTCCATCAAAGTGATGCAACGCATCTACTACGACTTGGGCAGCCTCGTGGATTGCGAGCGTCTTTGCTCCATGACCCAAGTCGAGTGCGGCATCGATTTGATGTAAGCGCTGGACCTTTCCCAACAGTCGTAACTGCAGCGTCACGTTGCCCGGCAAACTGTCCTTCAGGCGAAAAACAACGTGCTGGACAAGCGACTCAGCATCGCAATGCGGAAGATAACCGCGGCTATGCCAACCACGCCGTATCATCCAGCCCCCAAGATGCGCGTCTGAAGACGCGCGGTCCAAGGGGCGTACCTTCTCGGACCGCGGGTCTTCAGACCCACAACCAACGTACCAAACCAAAGGACAACCGTCACGCGACAGCTGGTCAAACCAGCGCGTCTGAAGACGCGCGGTCCAAGAGCTTTATGCGGCGTACTTGACGCCGCAACCGTAGGGCTGCGTCTGCGCGATCTGCACTGGGCGTCCCGCATCTAGATCCGACCACGTAGCGCGCACATAGTTCGTCGCGCCTTCCAGCGTTTCTGGTCGCGCCGAGGCGCGATCATCGATGGCGCCCTGATAGATCACTTGGCCTTCGCCGTTGATCATCACGATTTGCGGCGTATTGAGCGCGCCATAAGCGCGGCCCATGACGCCATCGCCATCCAGCAACGTCGCGGTCACCGTCGCTTGATCAGTTTGCACGCGCGCCAGCGCCCCGGCGCCATCCAAATGACCCTGCTCACCCGGCGCCGAGGAAATCACCTGCAGCCACGTCCAGCCACGTTCAGCCGCTTCACGCTGAACGGCTTGCATGTTGCCGGCGTCATAGTGCTTGCGCACATACGGGCAGCCCGCGTTCGTCCATTCGAGGACGACGTTCTGGCCAGCGAAGTCCGCCAACGTACGCACCGCGCCCGCCGCGTCGGCCACCGAGAATGCCGGCGCCTGCGCGCCCGAGGCAATTTCCTGAACATCCGCAGGCGGGCCACCGCACGCGACGAGCATCATCAGCGCCGCGCCACCCAGCAAAACATCGCGCTTAGAAAGCATCGTCATTCTCCTTCGATCGTTTGCAGCACAAGCGATTCACTTAGCATCTGCGGCAACACTACCGCGTCACTGCCGTCCGCCGGATAATAAAGATAGAGCGGCACGCCCGCGCGTCCATGCTGGGCCAGCGCGCCAGCGATCGCTTCGTCGCGATTGGTCCAATCGCCGACGAGATACGCGGTGTTCGTATCCGCAAAAGCTTGCGCAACGCCAGGGAGCGTCAACGCCGCCGCTTCATTGACCTTACATGTCACACACCACGCCGCGGTAAAGTTCACGAAAACCGGACGCCCTTCGTTTTGCAATTCTTCAACGCGCGCTTCGCTCCATGGCTCGGACATGAGCACGTCCTGCGTTTCAACGCCGAGCAATGGCCGCCAAACGAATGCGCCGGTAACCGCAAGCGCGAGCACGCCAATCACCAGCCACACCCGCCTCCAACGCGAGGCGAGGATCGCGAAACTCACGGCCACAAAAAGCCAAAGCAACGCGGCGACGCCGTCCGCGCCGGTTTGCGCCGCCAGCACCCAGACAAGCCAAACCGCCGCGCCGAACATCGGGAACGCGAGCACGTTCTTGGCGCGCTCCATCCACGCGCCCGGTTTCGGAATGAGACGCTGAAGCTCAGGCGCAAAGTGCAAAATCGTCAGTGGCAGCGCAAAGCCAAGACCGAGCGCGGCGAAGATCACCAATGTCGTCAGCGCCGATTGCGTGAGCGCCGCGCCGATCGCACTCGCCATGAAAGGCGCCGTGCACGGCGTCGCCGCGATCACCGCAAGCGCACCGGTAAAGAACGCGCCCGCATCGCCGCCGCGCGCCGCGAGATTCGAGCCCACATTCTGCGCGCCAGAACCAATCTCAAACACGCTGAGCAGATTGAGTCCGATGACAAAGAACAGCAGCGCCAGCAGGCTCGTCATCCACGGCGCTTGCAGTTGGAAGCCCCAGCCCACCGCTTCACCGGCGCCGCGCAGCGCGATCAGCACGGCAGCGAGCGCGAGGAAGGTCACCATCACGCCCGCGAAATAGAGCAGTCCATGACGGCGCGCTTCGCCGGTCTGGACGCCTCCCGCGAACGAAAGCGCTTTAATTGAAAGCACCGGCAACACGCACGGCATGATGTTGAGGATCAAGCCGCCAAGAAACGCAAAGCCCAACGCCGCCAATAACGCCAAGCCAGTGAGATTTTCCGCGGCTGGTGTTAGCGCGCCAGCGCCGCGTTCTAGCTCCGCCAGCTTGTAATCGTCAGAGATCGGCGCGGCGTTTTCGTCGGTGCCGGCAATGGCCTCACCCGGCTCTGCCAGGATTTCGACACCGCGATGAAGCCAGGCGGCGCCTTCTTGCGCCTCGTAAACAACGACACCGGCAATCGCCGATGCGCCGAGAGGATTGAGATCAGGCGTCAGCGTGAAACTCGCGCCGTTCGGACCCACACGCGCGCGTTGCGCTTCCGCCGCTTTGATCACACCGCGTTCAAACGGAAAGAAGCGCGCGTTGCGAATGCTGCTCGCGTTCGGCAGCGAAACACTGAGGCGCGAGCCCGCCGTGAGCGCTGCAATCACACCGTCCTCGATCGCAGGAATGTTCGCAACCGCTTCGGCGATGCGCGGCGCCCATTGCGGATCGTCGCGACCAGTCGCGGCCACCGGCAGCGTGAGGGTCAGCGTCGCGTCTTCCGGAATGCAGATGTCAGAGCACACCAGCCAATACGCGGCGGCCGTCAGCGTCACGGTCGAACCAACACGTGCGTTCGCCGGCACAGTGATCTCGACCGGAAAGAGCACTTCGCCCTCGTAGCCAAAGTTCACGAGCATCGCGAACGGGACAGCTTCCGGCGCCGGCCATTGGAGGTCGCCCGCGCGCCAGCCAGGAGGCAGCGTCCAGGTCAGCGACGTTGGCTCGCCGCTATCGCCAGGGTTTCGCCAATAGGTGTGCCAGCCTTCGTTGATCGTCTCGCGCAACACGACGGTGAAACGCTCGCCCGGCGCGACGGCGGCGCGCGAGGAATGCAGCGCGGCGTCCACCTGCCGAACGCCAGGCAGAGGCTGCGCCGAGGCGGGCGTGAAAACGATGAGGCTGAAAAGAAAGGCCGCCAGCGCGGCAAAACGGACCATGACTACGCGCATACAGGCTCCGCCGAGCAAGGCCAATGCGGCTCGCTCGCACAACAGCCATTCGCGCGCTGGCGGGCTCCGGTTACGAGGCAGGCAAAGAAAAACGCCCCTCCGTTTCGGGAGGGGCGTTTGGAACTTCGCTTCGTTCGCCGCTTAACGCAGCGGTGTCGAGGCCTGAATGCGCGCAGCGCGGCTCAGGATCTTCGGCCACAGGCCGAGCGAGAGCAGGTGTGCGTGCATCACTGCCGTTACGCCCTTGTCGCGCAGCTCAAGGTACGTGTCCTTGGGCAATGCGTTGAGCTTCGATTCAGAGATACGCAGATACTCGCCGAGCTTGGTCGGCTCGTCCGGCGTGCCATCGGCCTTCGCGCGCGGCAGGGCCAGCGGCGTGGCTTCGAACAAGCCGTGCTGATCCATAAGCTTCACGAATTCCTGGGTGCGCTTACCCAGCATGTCGAACTCGCGGCAGAACTGGATCGCCTCTTGCGTGTAACGCGAGGGCTTATCGCCTTCGAAGAACGGCAGCTCCGGCGTCGACGACAGCATCTTCGCAGAGCGATCGATGCAGACGAGCACGCGATCTTCGGCTTTCTGCTGCTGTTCCTGGCCGTTCGCGAGGATCGGCAGGAACGGATAGCGGCGCGCAAACGCCGGAAGATAAACTTCCGGGTCCAGCGAACCATCAGCGCCCAAGAACACGTTCATGCCCGGACGCAGACCCATCACCGCGAGCGGTGTCTTCGACTGCGTGTCGAAAATGATGGGGTAGCAAACCGCGGCGAGTCCGAACTCATCCACAGTAAGCGGCACGAGGTGCGTGTCCGCGAGAAACGCGAACGGGTTGGTGACTTGGCTCACACCCAGCTTGCCGTGCTTCTCAACGGAAAGCGGCTCAAGCTGGTTGTAAAAAAGGATTTTGCCCAGCGTTTGCTGGCCGCCTTGGGCGGTCGTCATGGTCGTCTCCGCGAGTTCCCTACCACAGGGGGGTGTCCAAACCACGAATGCGCGGTTTCCGCAACAGCATAGCGCAAATTGGCTGCGATCACCGGCCTTTTCTCAGTCGCGGCGCGTGCTATGCCCGGCCCGCACCTTGCTGCGGCGCAAGATGGCGGTTGGGGGATAAATGAAGCCGATCCGTTGGGCATTTGCCTTGGCGTTGGGATTATCGCTTGCCATTAGCGCTTGCGGGCCTCGTCAAGCGCTGCCGATGACCGCCTTCGAAGGCAAGCTCGCCGATTGGGCGCGCGAAATCCTGGCCGATAGCCCCGAGACCGCGTCGCAAACCGGCGTGCAAGAGGACGCGGCGGGCGGCGTCTACACAGATCGCCTCGATGATCGCTCTGCAATCGCAGTTGAAGCCCGCCGCAGCGCAGCACTTCGCCGTTACGCAGAATTGCGCGCCCTCGATGTGAACGCACTCAGCCCCGAAGACCGCCTCACCTATGATGTGCTGCGCGATCAATTCGCCAACGCCGCCGGCGGCGCGCAATTCACCTATGGCGAGTTTGGCCCGCTCAGCGGCGCGCGCCCCTACGTGCTCAACCAAATGGACAGCGCCTTCATCACGCTGCCCTCGTTCCTCGATGACCGTCACGAGGTGACCGACACCGCGTCGGCCGAAGCGTACCTGCGCCGTCTGCGCGCGGTTGCCGACGCGATCGATCAAGAAACCGGACGCGCCCGCGCCGATGCAGAGCTTGGCGTGCGTCCGCCAGGTTTCATCCTCGATACCGTCGCCGGCATGCTTGAAGGCGTGCTGCGCGAGCCGCCGATCGCGCAAATTTATATCACCAGCTTCCGCCGCAAGCTCGATGCGATAGCTTCGCGCGAGCAAAACGCTGAACGCCGCACCGTCGTTGAACGGGACAATCAAGTGCTCCTGGCGCGTGCCGAAGCTATCGTCCGCGAACATGTTCTGCCTGCACACCAGCGCGCGCTCGCCTGGGTGCGCTCTGAACGCCCGCAGGCCAGCGACGCGCCCGGCGTCTCGAACTTGCCGCGCGGCGCCGAATACTACGCTGCTGCGCTCAAGATCGAGACCACCACCGATCTGACGCCCGATCAAATCCACACCATCGGCCGCAACCGCGTCACCGAACTCAACCGCGAACTCGACATCGCGCTTCGCCGTCTGGGCTTGACCGAAGGTCCGGTCGGTCAGCGACTCGCGCAACTCACCGCCGATCCACGCTATCAATACGAAGACAGCGATGCCGGCCGCGCGCAATTGATCACCGACGTGCAAGCACGCGTGAACCGCGTGATGGAGCGCGCGCCGCAATGGTTTGGCCGTTTGCCTCAGGCGCCGCTCGAAGTGCGCCGCGTGCCGGCCTTCGCAGAAGCGGGCGCGCCCGGCGCCTACTACAACCCACCTTCGCTCGATGGCTCACAGCCCGGCGTCTACTTCATCAATATGCGCAGCCTAGCGGAGATGACGCGCATCGATCTGCCGACGCAGGATTTCCACGAGGCTGTTCCCGGCCACCATTTCCAAATCGCGCTCGCGCAAGAACTCACCGACACGCCGCTGCTGCGCCGCCTCATCTCGTTCAACGCTTACTCTGAAGGCTGGGCGCTCTACGCCGAAGAACTCGCCGATGAGCAAGGCTTCCATGACGGCGACGCCGCTGGCCGCATTGGCTATCTGCGCTGGCAGCTCTGGCGCGCCGTGCGCTTGGTCGTTGATACCGGCCTCCACGCCAAGGGCTGGTCGCGCCAGCAAGCGATCGACTATGTCGCGCAATCCACCGGCGATCTTCCGGCCGTCATCGCCACCGAAATCGATCGCTATATCGTCTGGCCAGGCCAGGCGTGCGGTTACGAACTCGGGCGCCGCGAAATTGCCCGCCTGCGCGAACAGGCGCGCAACGAACTCGGCGCCGACTTCGATCTGCGCGGCTTTCATGACGCCGTGCTGCTCAGCGGCGAAGTCCCACTCAGCGTGCTCGACACCCTGGTGCAAAATTGGATTCCCGAGCAGCGCAGACTGGCCGAGCGCGAGCGCCGCCGCCGCTAACGCGAGGCTGATGCGTTTTGCACACATCCGCGTGAAGCACACGCCTGTGTACGCAAAACGCCGCGCGCGTGCCTCATGTTGGCCCCGATCGGAGCGCTTCAATTGCCGTGTCAACACAACCGTGTCCGGCGGTTTTCGGGAGGGAAAACGTCATGCTGCGCAACACTCGGCGCGCGGGCTTTCTAGCTTGCGCGATCATCCTAACTGCGTGCGCGTCTCAGTCCGCGCCAACGCCAACTGATGCTGAAGATTCTATCGTCGTCACAGGCCGGCAAACTCAAGAATCGGTCGTAGCACCAGATCAGCGCGCACCGATGGCGCCACCGCCACCGGTCGCGATGGCCCAAGACGGACGATCGCGCGCTGCGATTGGCGGCGTTGTCGGCAATTACGCGCAAACCGCTCCGCAGCCGATGCCGGGCGACATCGATCGCGAGAACTACGAAGATGTCGATACCAACCCGATCCAAGTCGTCTCGACCGATCCGGTTTCGACATTTTCGATCGACGTCGACACCGCGTCCTACTCAAACGTGCGCCGTCTGCTGACCTCCGGCCGCCTGCCGCCGCAAGACGCCGTGCGCACCGAAGAGCTGATCAACTATTTCCGCTACGATTATCCGCTGCCGCAATCGCGCGAGCAGCCGTTCTCAACCAACGTCACGGTGACGCCCTCGCCTTGGGCCGAAGGCCGTCAACTCGTTCACATTGGTCTGCAGGGCTACAACATCGTGCCGCGTGAGCGCCCACCGCTGAATCTCACACTATTGCTCGATGTTTCCGGCTCGATGGCCGAGGCAAACAAATTGCCACTCGTCATCCAAAGCATGCGCATGCTGGTGGAGCAAATGAACGCGCGCGATCGCGTTTCCATCGTTGTTTACGCTGGTGCGGCGGGCGCCGTGCTTCCGCCGACGCCCGGCAACGAACGCGGACGCATCATTGCAGCGCTTGAGAACCTGCACGCAGGTGGCTCAACCGCCGGCGGCGAAGGCTTGCGCCTCGCCTACTCACTGGCCGAGCAAAACTTCAATCGCAACTCGGTCAACCGCGTCATCATCGCCACCGATGGCGACTTCAACGTCGGCATCAACAACCCGCAAGAGCTGGAAGATTTTGTCGAGCGCAAGCGCGACACCGGCATCTACCTTTCAGTGCTCGGCTTCGGCGGCGGCAACTATAACGACGCGCTGATGCAAACGCTGGCCCAGAACGGCAACGGCATCGCCGCCTATATCGACACACTGAACGAAGCCCGACGCGTGCTGCGCGACGAGATGGCCTCGAGCATGTTCACGATCGCCAACGACGTGAAGATCCAGGTCGAGTTCAATCCCGCGCGCGTCGCCGAATATCGCTTGATCGGCTACGAAACCCGCATGCTGAACCGCGAAGACTTCAACAATGATCGCGTCGACGCAGGCGAGATCGGCTCCGGCCATGCGGTGACAGCGATCTACGAGATCGTCCCCGTTGGCGGGCGCACCTTCAACGATCCGCTGCGCTATCAAGGCGATCGCTCCGCGCCGAGCACAGCCAGCGAAATCGCCTTCTTGCGCATTCGCTACAAACTGCCGGGCCAAGACACGTCACGCCTGATCGAACGCCCGATCACCGAACGCGATGCGGTCCGCGATATTGCCCAAGCGCCGGAATCGACGCGCTGGGCGGCGGCCGTTGCAGGCTACGGCCAGTTGCTGCGGCACGATCAATTCCTGCGCCAAGGCTACGGCTACGATGACGTGATCAACCTCGCGCAAGGCGCACGCGGCCGCGACGAGTTCGGCTGGCGCGCCGAGTTCATCCAACTCGCCCGCAGCGCCCAAAGCGCCGCAGCGTTGCCAACCGCGCAGAATGCGCCACCAGGCAGACGGAATTAAACTTCACTTCTCCCCTCCCCCTTGTGGGGAGGGGCGGGGGTGGGGGTAACGGCGACAGCGCCTCAATCGCTCCGCCGCTACCTCAGCCGCGCATCAACTTCCGCAAATACCGACCGCGCCACAACGCGAACATCAGTAAGCACCTGGGCATTACTGAACCGCAGCACACGATAGCCGCGGCTCTCAATCCATTGCTGCCGTTCCAAATCACGCGCCGCGCGACCGACTGCCGTGTGCGCGCCGCCATCAACCTCGACAATCAATTTTGCCTTGTGACACAAGAAATCCGCAATGAACGGACCAAACGGCGACTGCCGCCGGAAGTGCGTGCCCTTCAACGGCAATCGCCGAAGCTCCACCCACAATGCGCACTCAGCTTTGGTCATCGATTGACGTAAGCGGCGAGCAATCACCACTGCGCGTTCAGATTTGAAATGTGCTGACGAGTCTTCGTTTGGCAGGTCGCTACGCATGCGCCTCTCCTGCAAAAACTTGCGCTTACACCCCCACCCCTGCCCCTCCCCACAAGGGGGAGGGGTCGGTGAGAGCCTAAGCCGCCCAGACCAGGCGCACGCCGCCTTGTTCTTGCGGGGTCTCGGTGAGTTCGGCGTCGAGGAATGGGCCGTTCATTGAGGGGCGCAGCGCTTCGGCGAGATCGGCTTCGACATATTCGCGCGCATCGCGCTCGTCGTGCTGGTTGATGAGGATGTGAGTGGCGCCCAGGAGCTGGGCCTCCGGCCATTGCTCATGGCTGGCCAGGCGCTTGGACAAATTGCCGGTGCGCGACAAGAATAGCGGCGTCCAGCCACGGCCACCGGGGCCAGGGCGCGCGAAGCAATAGACGGCCGGTGCGACGGCGAATTGTTCGTGCGGGCGATGCACACTAAAACGGTGCAAGCGACCTGAAATTCCACGGAAAATTGCTTCGGTCATCGGACGCCCCCGTTCAATAAACTACATTGTTCGCTGTATGTTCTATTTTGATACGCGACTCGGATGTTCTTGTAAAGTTCTATTGCGAGGTCGATCTCAAATTGCCGCCTGACATTCCCGCGTTGGGGTCCCCATCTTTCCGTCGACCGCGCACCCTGCAATCATGAAATCCATGGCTCACGCCCACAATCACACTGCCGAGATCGCTGAGGCCGAAAAGCGCTGTGCCGACGCGGGCGAGAGTTTTACGCCGCTGCGCCGGCGCGTGCTCGAATTGCTGCTCGATCAGCACGGTCCCGCGAAGGCCTACGATCTGCTGCCCCTGATCGATGCAGATAAATCCGCGAAACCGCCGACAGTTTATCGCGCGCTCGATTTTCTCGTGCGCATGGGCCTCGCGCATCGCATCGAAAGCCTGAACGCGTTCATGGCCTGCGATGTCGGCGCGTGCGAGCGCTCGACCATCTTTCTCATCTGCGAAAAATGCGGCGGCGCCGAAGAGTTCGACGCGGGTCATGCGCTCATTGATCTTGCTGACGCTGCAAAGAAGGACGGCTTTTCCATTCGCCGCACCATGATCGAAGCCAGTGGGATTTGCGCGCAGTGCCAGCAAGCAGCGTGAGCTATCCAGCGCCCCTGCCCGCGCCGCTTTACCAGGGCAGCGTCAACACCTGGGAGTGTGACGACGGCGGCCACCTCAACATTCGCTTCCACATGGAGCGCGCCTTTACCGGCCTCGCCCACATGGCGCGCGAACTGGAATTGCCGCACGCGTTCACGGAGAACGCAGGCTCAACTTTGATCGCGCAGGAAGCGCATGTGCGCTTCATCAAGGAAGCGCGCCCAGGTGCGCCTTTGGTGATGCATGGCGGCGTCGTTGAGATGGGCGAGAGCGACGCAACACTCTGCTTCGACATGCGCCACCATGACGGCGCGCCCGGCACGGCGTTCACGTTCAAAGTGCGCCACGTCGAAACACGGGCGTTGCGCAGCTTTCCCTGGTCCGCGCGCTCACGCGCCGCCGCTAAGCGTCTCAAATGCAAGCTGCCCGAGCACGCCAAACCACGCTCGATCGACGCCAACCAACCGCCAGCCGAAGCGTCGATCGCAAACGCTGAAGCTCTCGGCATGCAGCGGATTGGCGGCGCGCTCGTCTATCCTGATCAATGCGATCCCCTCGGCCGCCTGCGCGGTGAGCATGTCGTCGGCCGGATTTCAGACAGCGTGCCGAACCTGCTGACGCCGTGGCGCCAGGCCGCAGCGAGCGACGGCGCGCAACCAGCCGGCGCTGTCGTTGAAGCGCGCTTTGTCTTTCGCAAATTTCCACGCGCGGGCGAACTCATCGAAGTGCGCTCCGGCATCGCCGGGGTTGGCGACAAAACGCTGCGCCTCGTTCACTGGGTGCTTGATCCGGAAACCGGCGCCGCCTGGGCGAGCATGGAAGGCGTCGCGCTCACGTTCGACATCAACACCCGCAAAACGCTGACGCCCACCGCAGAGGCGCGCGAGCGTGTCTCGAAGCTGGTGGTGGCTGGGCTGAGCGTCTGACGCGGCGGGACCGCGCCGCCTTCGACAAGCTCAGGCTGACGCTACCGAGGCACATGCGTTAGACTTGGCGTCATGCTGAGCCTGTCGAAGCAGGCGCCACGCACCGCTTACTGCACCAGCGCGTCGTGATACTTGCGTCCCTGCCGCGCCATGAGCACAGCGCTTTCAATCGCGGCGCGGGCGCGATCCGGACGCTCCATCGGCAGCATGTGGCCCGCGCCTTCCACCGTGGCGACACGCGCGTCAGCTTTGATCGCGGCGACGCGGTGCATCGCGGCTTCCGAAATGGTCGAGCCTTTTTCAGCGCGCAGCATCACCAAAGGATCAGTGAGCTTGCGCAGCGCGCGCCACGGATCATGGCGCTGCGCCGTGTAGGTCGCCGCTTCAAACGCCGGCGCACACGCGAGCTTGAAGCCACCCTTGCCGTCTTCGACGAGACCATCGCCGACATAATCTGCGATCAATTCGGCCGGAAACGTCTTGAAAATGCCGCGCCCGGTGAAGGCGGCGAGCGCTTCTTCGCGGCTCGCAAACGCGTTGCGCCGGCCAGCAGCGCTGCGCGCCAGCGGCATCGCCATGCGCTGGAATTGCGGACCAAACGGCAACTGCAAACTTGCATACGCTGCAGCCGGCAAAATCACCGGCTCCAGCAAGGCAAGACCATTCACGAGATCGGTGCGCACACCGGCCGTCAGCAAACTGATCGTCGCGCCCATCGAATGGCCAGCAAGCGTCACCGGCGCAGTAAAATGCTCGAGCACAGCGATGAGATCGTCACGGTGGCGCTTCCAGGATGTGTAGCTGAACAGCTTATGCGGCAGCGTTGTTAGCCCATGACCACGCGCATCGAGCGCCAGCACGTGAAAGCGCTCACCCAGCGGCTCAAGCAGCGTGCGATAGGTGCGCGCGTTAAAGCCGGTGGCGTGAATGAACACGATATCCGGCGTGGCCGTTTCAGCGCCGAAGGCGATGCCGGCCATGCGTCCGCCTGGAACCGCAAAGGCGACACGGCGGAAGGTCTCTTGGGTGTCAGTCACGGCGGCAAGGCAATAAGGCATTGGGGCAATAGGGCAATACAGAACCCAGCCACCTGCCCTAACGTCTCAGCCAAACACACGCCGCAAAATATCCGTCGTTCGCCGCCATGGGTCGCGGCGGATGGCGCGCTCTTCTTCGGCGATAAAGTGGAAGCAGCCGTCGAGCGCTTTGGCGGTCGAAAAATTGATCACGTCGCGCCGGAGGTCCGTCGTCATGCTGGCGAGGCCGACTTCGCGCAGCGCCGAGCGCATGATCGTAAACGCACCGGACTCCGTCAGCGCCCGCGTCATCGGCGGCTTCAACAATGAAGTCAGCCGCGTCTCGGTGCTGCCGCGCAAATAGCGTGTGGCGCTATCATCGCCGCCGCGCACGATATCGATGGCATCCGCAATCGTGATGTTGCGGACCGCTGTGTTGAACAGCCCCGCCGCCTGCGGCATCACCGACTCCGCCGCGTGGTTCAGATTTTCCTGCAACCGATCAAGCGGCGCCGACATCCCCATGCGCCCCAGCGTGCGTTGCGATTGGCCGAGGATGCCCGGCAGCGGGATCCGCACCAGAGCATTGCCCCAGAACCCATTCGGCTGCGCCAAGCGGTTGGTCGCGTTCATCGAGGCAAGCGAGAGCGCATCCTTGATGCCGCGGCTCGCATCGCCTTGCGTCAAGTCATCGAGCAGCGGCCGCTGCGCAAAGGCCGGCGTCGCCGCCAGCAGAGCCGCAACGAACACGCGCCGATCGAGGTGATTCTTCATGGGGCGCATTCTAGCACCACCCATTCCCGGAGCGTCGCGATAGCGGCGAGTCCGGGACCCATAACCACAGCTCATCGAGTTTATGGGCCCCGAACTTGTACTTCGTGCAATCCGAGGATCGGTGTGGAAACATTCCGTCGCAAACTGTCAGCCGTGGCGACCTGACAAAGCCACCCAAACCCGCCATAATCCCTGCCGATGACACTCTCCGACCTGCTCCCGAGCCTTCATTACCCCACCCGCCTCGAAAAGCTGGTGGACGGCTGGGTGCACGGGGTGGCGCTTGGTCTCTTCACTTTGGCGGTCGGCGTGGCGCTGGGTCTCGCGATCTGGCAGGGCGGCCTGCCGATGGCGAGCGCGGTCGCCGTCTATGCCGTCTGCGTGCTCATCATGATCGGCTGCTCGATGGCCTACAATCTGGCCGAGGACTCGAAACGCAAGAGCCTGCTCCGCCGCTTTGATCACGCCGCCATCTTCCTGATGATCGCGGGCACCTACACGCCCTTCACCACCATCCGCTTCGACGGCTCGTGGGCGGTCGGCATGACTACCGTTATTTGGGCGCTCGCGCTCATCGGCGCCGGCGGCAAACTCTTCCTGCCCAACGTCGGCAAGAAAGTTTGGATCGTGTTTTATGTCGCGATGGGCTGGCTCATTGTTGCAGCGCTGGGGCCGATGCTCGAAGGCGTGCCGCTGGCGGGCCTCATCCTGCTCGCCGTCGGCGGCGCGCTCTACACGATCGGCATCCCGTTCTACGTCTGGGAAAAGCTCCCGTTTCGCCGCGCCATCTGGCACGGCTTCGTCATGGCCGCCGCCGGCGTGCACTACGCAGCCGTGCTGACAGGCGTGGTGTTCGCGTAGTAGCCTCGCCCGCATGAGACTAGCGGGCAAACGCGCCATCGTAGTTGGCGCAGGGCAAACGCCGGGCGACACCATCGGCAACGGACGCGCGATTGCGACGCTTTTCGCACGCGAAGGCGCGCAAGTGCTGTGCGTTGACCGCATCGGCGCACGCGCGGAAGCCACCGCCAACGAAATCGGCGGCGCGGCGTTCGAGGCCGACATCACCAGCGCCGAGGCGTGCAATGCCATCGTCGCAGAAGCGCTCGCCCGTTTCGACGGTGTCGATATCCTGATCAACAATGTGGGCGGCGGCGGCGATGGCCCGGCGCACTTGGCTGACGAAGCCGCGTTCGACCGCATCATGAGCGTGAATTTGAAGGGCGCCTGGCTCTCCATCAAAGCTGCGACGCCTGCGCTGCGCGAAACCAAAGGCGCGATCGTCAACATCTCGTCGCTCGCCTCACTCGCGGGCTCGGGCATGATTGCTTACGAGGTTTCGAAAGCCGCGCTGAATAGGCTGACCGTTTCAGTCGCGCTCGCAAACGCTAAACACGGCGTCCGCTGCAACGCCATCCTGCCCGGCCTGATGGATACGCCGATGGCAATCGCCGGCCACAGCCAAGATGGCCGCATCGACGTCGACACCCTTCGCGCCAAACGCGCCGCACAAGTGCCGCTCAATGCAAAAATGGGCGACGCATGGGACACAGCCAACGCCGCACTCTTCCTCGCCTCCGACGAAGCCAAATACATCACCGGCGTGCTCTTGCCCGTTGATGGCGGCATGTCTGCGCGGATTGGCTGAGAGCGCCAGGCGCTTTCAGATGTTCGTTGCTGTTTGGGTCATCGCAGCACCTTACGCAGACGCGCACCACCGCCATCTTGGAGCGCCGGCCTCCGGCCCGCATTTCGCCCCGATCTGGTGAGCTCAACAGAGCCCTTGTCGAAGGGCGGGAGAATTTGCGCT
>JANPCV010000104.1:0-22810 GCA_031431115.1 Caulobacteraceae bacterium | reverse complement strand
TATCCATGGCCGTGGTTTGCGAAATATCCGCTGATCCTGGCTGTCGCCTTCTCGATCATGCTGGCGAGTTATCAGCTGTTTGTGCGCTATTCTTTCATTGGATCGATTCTCAACGGTAAGAAGCAGAAGCCCGCGAAGGCGAAGCGCGAAGCGCCGCAACTCGCGGCGGCGGAGTAGGAGTGGGCGATGGCATCCGATCTTGAAACCGCGCGCGACGATCTCGCTTACATGCGCGCGCTCGTTAGTAGCACCGAACGGATGCAGAAGACGATCGGCGAAGTGTTCTTCTGGGCTGGGCTGCTCTATGGCGCGCAATGCCTTTTGCACTGGCTGCAGACGCTTAGCCTTGCGCCACAGGAGGGCCGGGCCGCGCTCGCAATCGTGATCGTGCCGACGGTGATCTTCATTGGTGTGCTGGTGATGATCATCGTCAGGGACCGGAAGACGCCGCCGGGCGGACCCGCCGCGCGGGCTTTGGAATCGGTGTTTCAGGGCGCCGGCATCGCCAATCTGGTGATGGCGTTCGTCTTTGCGTATGGCGCGCAAGCTTTCGACGCGCCTGGATTATGGCTCTACCACCCGGTCGTCGTGTGCATGTTCCAGGGCGTGGCGTGGTTCGTCGCGTTCAATGTTTTGCGAAAATCCTGGCTGGGGTTCGTCGCGGCCGGCTGGTTCGCGACCACGATCGCGCTTGGCGTTCTCATGTCGAACATCGGCGCCTTCGTGCTGGTGCTGGCGATTGCGCTCTCGGTGCTGATGATGATTCCGGGCTGGATCATCTGGCGCGGCGCGGCGCGGGCCTGAAACACAGTGGCCGCGTTCGACATCGGCAAGCTGGATGACGTCATTCACGGGCGCGTGCGCTTGGGGATCATGGCGTATCTGGCCGATGCGGGCGCGGCGGATTTCACCGAGCTGAAGACGCTGCTCGACGTCACCCAGGGCAACCTCTCGGTGCACCTGCGCAAGCTGGAGGAGGCTGGCTACGTCTCGATCGATAAGAGCTTCATCGATCGGAAGCCCTTGACGCGGGTGCGGATGACGGATGAGGGGCGGCGCGCGTTCGCAGCCTATTTGGAGGCGATCGGGAAATTGGTGGGGGACGCGAAAAGCTAGGGGCGGTTCTGGCTTTGGTGAAAGACCGCGAGGATGCGGACTTCATCGTCCTCGATCTCGTAGACGAGGACGTAGGGATAGCGCGATAGGATGAGTTCGCGCGCGCCGGCTCGATCCGCAAGGGGCTTTCCGAGCCGCGGTGAGGTCTCAAGCAAAAGGCTCCTCTCGCGAATGCGTTCCACTACGCGCCGCGCTGCGAACGGATTGTCGCTCGCAATGAAAGCACCGATGAATCGAGATCGTCGAGAGCTTCGTCGTCCCTGACGACTCTCAACCGTTACTTCAGCCGTTCAATGAGCTGATCGATGCGCTTGGGATCGCCAGGCTGAAACCCGCGCTCCTGCCGCCGACGCACCTCAGCCAGCTGCTCCTCGGTTAGAGTAGAACGGGTCGCGGTCATGTTGGCGACGATGGTGAGGATGAGGTTGGCGACTTCCTCGAGCCGATCCCCGGGAACTTCCTCGAGCGCCTTGATGGCCAGTTTGGTCATGCGATGATACTAGCACGAAACGTGGTGGCAGGTCCCGCCACCGTGTCTTCGCGACCGCAGCGTGCGCCGGCCTCTTGCCAAAAGCAGGGAAGCGTGCCTGCGCCTCTTGCGGCGCTGCAATAAAGCGTGCATATGCCCCGATCCGACGGGGTTAACCCCTCGTCGATCCTGTCCGAGACTGCAGGCGCCACGCACATGGGCTGCTCGAAAGGGCGCTATTTGCGCGGCTTAATGCGTTGAAAACCTTAGTTTTCATCGCCTGCAATAGGCAGAAGCTGACGTTTTTCGGGGACGGCTGTCAAGCCATCTCCCGCAGGCCGGCTCCTGGGACAGGCTGCGCGTGGACCGCGCACCGCTCGGGGGTCTTTTCCGCCGGCCGGCTGGTCCGCGTGCGCTTCGAGGGCGCATCGGATTGTCCGGTGGCCCAACTGAGGAGACCGCAATGGATCGTGCTCAGAAGGCCGAAACGGTGGAATCGCTGAAAGGCGTTTTCTCCGGCGCTGGTGTGATGGTCGTTGGCCATTACTCTGGACTGACCGTTGCGGAATTGACGGTGCTGCGCACCCGGCTGCGTGCAGCTGGTGGCTCGCTCAAAGTCGTAAAGAACCGCCTCGTGAAATTGGCCATCGACGGTACGCCGAAAGGCGCCGCCGCCGGCCTGTTCACCGGCCCTACAGCAATCGCCTATTCCGCTGACCCGATCGCCGCCGCCAAGGTTGCCGTCGCGTACGCCAAGGAAAAGGAACAGTTCGTCATTCTCGGCGGCCTGTTCGGCGACCAGTTGCTCGACAAGCAAGGCGTGCAAGCAATTGCGACGCTGCCTTCGCTGGACGAGCTGCGTGGAACGATCATCGGCCTGGTGCAGGCGCCCGCGACCAAGATCGCCGGCGTGCTCGCAGCGCCTGGTGCTCAGCTGGCGCGCGTTCTCAACGCTTACGCGACCAAGGACGCCGCCTAACCGTCATTTCCGCATTTCATACCGAAACAAAGACAAACGTCAGGAACTAAGATCATGGCAAATCTCGATAAAATCGTCGAAGACCTTTCGGCCCTTACCGTTCTGGAAGCGGCTGAACTGTCGAAGCTGCTCGAAGAAAAGTGGGGCGTTTCCGCCGCCGCTCCGGTTGCTGTCGCCGCTGCTGGCGCTGCTCCGGCCGCTGCCGCTGAAGAGAAGACCGAGTTCACGGTCCAACTCACGGCCGCTGGCGACAAGAAAATCGAAGTCATCAAGGAAGTCCGCGCGATCACGGGTCTCGGCCTGAAGGAAGCGAAGGACCTCGTTGAAGGCGCACCGAAGGCGGTCAAGGAAGGCGTGAACAAGGCTGATGCCGAAAAGTTCAAAGCCCAACTTGAAAAGGCCGGCGCGAAGGTCGAATTGAAGTAACTCGCAAACAGCAGACGGAAGCGGAGACCGGCAACGGTCTCGGCTTCCGTCATTGCGTGTCTCGACAGGGACGCGCCGGAACATCGCCCGCCCGGGATGTTCTGACTAAGGGTCGGGTTCGTGCGCCAAGCGGGGCACGGAGCCAGGGCGGAAGAGGCGGCTCATGTGCCGCGCTTGGCGGGCCTAGTGGCCGGGGTCCGCTTATGAGCGCAGCGCGCATTGGGAAGAACAGATGACTCTATCGTTCACTGGTAAGAAGCGTATTCGTAAGTCGTTCGGGAAGATCCCCGAAGCAGGTTCGATGCCGAACCTGATTGAGGTGCAAAGAAGCTCCTACGATCAATTCCTGCAAAAAGACGGGCGGTCATTTGATCGCATCGACGAAGGTTTGCAGGCTGTTTTCAAGTCAGTTTTCCCGATCCGTGATTTCTCGGATCGCGCCGTGCTCGAATACGTCTCGTACGAATTCGAAGAGCCGAAGTTCGACGTCGAAGAATGCCAACAGCGCGACATGACGTACGCAGCTCCCTTGAAGGTGAAGCTTCGCCTCATCGTCTTCGAAACGGACGAAGAAACCGGCGCGAAGTCGGTCAAGGACATCAAAGAACAAGACGTCTATCTCGGCGACATCCCGCTGATGACGGACAAAGGCACGTTCGTCGTGAACGGCACCGAGCGCGTGATCGTGTCTCAGATGCACCGTTCGCCGGGCGTGTTCTTCGATCACGACAAGGGCAAGACGCACGCTTCCGGCAAGTTGTTGTTCGCCGCGCGCGTGATCCCTTATCGCGGCTCGTGGCTCGACTTCGAGTTCGACGCCAAGGACATCATGTTCGTCCGCATCGACCGTAAGCGTAAGCTGCCGGCGACGACGCTGCTGTACGCGCTCGGCATGTCGAGCGAGCAAATCCTTTCGACGTTCTACCAAACCTCGATCTACAAGCGCGTTAAGGCGGGCTGGACCACGAAGTACCGCGCCGAGCGCTGGCGCGGCGTGAAACCGACCTACGACCTCGTCGATGCGAAGACCGGCAAGGTCGTCGCGGAAGCGGGCAAGAAGATCTCGGCGCGTAACGCCAACAAGCTGGTCGAAGACGGCGTCGCCGACATTCAGGTCCCGTCAGAAGATCTGTTCGACCGCTACATCGCCGAAGACATCGTCAACCCGGAAACGGGCGAGATCTACGTCGAAGCCGGTGACGCGCTCAGCGAAAACGTGCTCGCGACGTTGATCGAAGCTGGCATCCACGATTTGCCGATCCTCGACATCGATCCGGCAACCGTTGGCCCGTACATCCGCAGCACGCTGAAGCTCGACAAGAACGAGAACCGCGAGCAAGCGCTGTTCGACATCTACCGCGTCATGCGTCCGGGTGAACCGCCGACGCCGGAAACGGCCGAGACGCTGTTCAACGGTCTCTTCTCCGACGGTGAGCGCTACGATCTTTCCGCGGTTGGCCGCGTGAAGATGAACATGCGTCTGGGTCTCGATACGGACGACACCGTCCGCGTCCTGCGCCTAGAAGACATCCTCGAAGTGCTGCGCACATTGACCGATCTTCGTGACGGCCGCGGCGAAGTCGATGACATCGACAACCTCGGCAACCGCCGCGTGCGTTCGGTCGGCGAACTGATGGAAAATCAGTATCGCGTCGGCCTGCTGCGCATGGAGCGCGCGATCAAGGAGCGTATGTCCTCCGTCGACATCGAAACCGTGATGCCGCACGACCTGATCAACGCCAAGCCGGCCGCCGCTGCCGTGCGCGAGTTCTTTGGTTCATCGCAGCTGTCGCAGTTCATGGACCAAACCAACCCGCTCTCCGAGATCACGCACAAGCGTCGTCTCTCGGCGCTCGGCCCGGGTGGTCTGACGCGCGAACGCGCGGGCTTTGAAGTCCGCGACGTGCACCCGACGCATTATGGCCGCATCTGCCCGATCGAAACACCGGAAGGCCCGAACATCGGTCTGATCAACTCGCTGGCGACGCACGCCCGCGTAAACAAGTACGGCTTCATCGAAAGCCCGTACCGCAAGGTCGCCAACGGCAAGCCGTCAAAGGAAATCGTCTATCTCTCGGCGATGGAAGAGGCCAAGCACAAGATCGCGCAGGCCAACGCCATCATCGACGAGAAGGGCAACCTCACGGAAGAGTTCGTGCAGGCCCGTGAAAACGGCGAAGCGCAACTCATCGCCCGCGAAGAAATCGACCTCATGGACGTGTCGCCGAAACAGGTTGTTTCGGTCGCTGCGGCGCTCATTCCGTTCCTTGAGAACGATGACGCCAACCGCGCGCTCATGGGCTCGAACATGCAAAAGCAAGCTGTGCCGCTGCTCCGCGCTGATGCGCCGATCGTCGGCACGGGCATGGAAGGCATCGTCGCGCGCGATTCAGGCGCCACCATCACTGCGCGTCGCACTGGTATTGTCGAGCAAGTGGACAGCCAACGTATCGTTGTGCGCGCCACCGAAGAGCGCGACGCTACCAAGCCGGGCGTTGACATTTATCGTCTGCGCAAATTCCAGCGTTCGAACCAAAACACCTGCATCACGCAACGCCCGATCGTTCGGGTCGGTGACGTTGTGCGGGCCGAAGACATCATCGCTGATGGTCCGTCGACGGAGCTGGGTGAACTGGCGCTGGGCCGCAACGTGCTCGTCGCGTTCATGCCGTGGAACGGTTATAACTTCGAAGATTCGATCCTGATCAGCGAGCGCATCGTGAAAGACGATGTGTTTACCTCGATCCACATCGATGAATTCGAAGTCGCCGCTCGCGACACGAAGCTCGGTCCGGAAGAAATCACCCGCGACATTCCGAACGTCGGCGAAGAAGCGCTCCGCAACCTTGACGAAGCCGGCATTGTCGCGATCGGCGCCGAACTTGAGCCGGGCGATATTCTGGTCGGCAAGGTGACGCCGAAGGGCGAAAGCCCGATGACGCCGGAAGAAAAGCTTCTGCGCGCCATCTTCGGTGAAAAGGCCAGCGACGTGCGCGACACGTCACTGCGTCTGCCGCCGGGCGTCAGCGGTACTGTCGTCGAAGTGCGCGTGTTCAACCGCCACGGCGTCGATAAGGACCAACGCGCGCTCCAGATTGAGAAGGAAGAAATCGAACGCTTGGCGAAGGACCGCGACGACGAACTCGCGATCCTCGAGCGCAACATTTTCGGCCGCCTTGAGGAAATCCTGATCGGCAAGCAAGCCGTCTCGGGTCCCAAGGGCTTCAAGAAGGGCGAGATCACGGCCGACGGCCTTGAGCCGTTCTCGAGGGGCCAGTGGTGGCAGTTCGGCATCGAAGACGAAGCCGGGATGGTCGAAATCGAAGGCCTGAAGAAGCAGTACGATGACGCGAAGAAGCGTCTCGATGCGCGCTTCAGCGACAAGGTCGATAAGCTCACCCGCGGCGATGAACTGCCGCCGGGCGTGATGAAGGTGGTCAAAGTGTTCGTCGCGGTGAAGCGCAAGCTGCAGCCGGGCGACAAGATGGCCGGCCGTCACGGCAACAAGGGCGTTATCTCGAAGATCGTGCCGGTTGAAGACATGCCATTCCTCGATGACGGCATGCATGTCGACATCGTTCTCAACCCGCTCGGCGTGCCGAGCCGGATGAACGTCGGTCAGATCCTCGAAACGCACTTGGGTTGGGCCTGCGCAGGCATCGGCAAACAAGTTCGCAACGCGCTCGAATCCTTCGAGCGTGACGGCGACAGAAAGCCGCTCGACGCCAAGCTGAAAGAAATCTACGGCAAAGAAGAGCTGCCGAAGACGACCGAAGAGCTGAAGGAGCTCGCGCAGAATATCTCCAAGGGTATTCCGATCGCGACCCCGGTGTTCGACGGCGCCAAGGATACTGACATTCGCGCGATGCTGAGAGATGCGGGCTTTGCCGAAACCGGCCAGGTCATGCTGAAAGACGGCACCTCCGGCGAGACGTTCAAGCGTCCCGTCACTGTCGGCTACATCTACATGCTGAAGCTGCACCATTTGGTGGACGACAAGATCCACGCGCGCAGCATCGGCCCGTACTCGCTCGTCACGCAGCAGCCGCTGGGTGGTAAGGCGCAGTTCGGCGGTCAGCGTTTCGGCGAAATGGAAGTGTGGGCGCTCGAAGCTTACGGCGCAGCCTACACGCTCCAGGAAATGCTGACGGTGAAGTCGGATGACGTCGCCGGCCGCACCAAAGTCTACGAGGCCATCACGCGCGGCCACGACACGTTCGAAGCGGGGATCCCCGAGTCGTTCAACGTGCTCGTGAAGGAAATGCGCTCGCTCGGCCTGAACGTGGAACTGGTCGACGGCACGCGGCTGAAGGCTGCCGAGTAAGTGAACTAACCCCGCGCGCTGCACATGCGGCGCGCGGGCGCGAGATTGAAATGCCACCCGCAAGTCCCGGCCGCACACCGGGGCGAGGAAGGTAGAAGAGAATGAGCGCTATGAACCAAGATCTGATCAACAACACCTTCGGCAACAACCAACCGCCGGCGCCCGTGTTCGATCAGATCAAGATCTCGATCGCGAGCCCAGAGCAGATCAAGTCCTGGAGCTTCGGCGAGATCAAGAAGCCTGAGACGATCAACTACCGCACGTTCAAGCCTGAGCGTGACGGTCTCTTCTGCGCGCGCATCTTTGGTCCGCAAAAGGACTACGAGTGCACGTGCGGCAAGTACAAGCGGATGAAGTACAAGGACATCATCTGCGAAAAGTGCGGCGTGCAAGTGACATTGGCGCGTGTCCGCCGCGAGCGCATGGGCCACATCGAGCTCGCCGCGCCGGTCGCGCACATCTGGTTCCTGAAGTCGCTGCCGAGCCGCATCGCGCTGATGCTCGATATGGCGCTGAAGGACATCGAAAAGGTTCTCTACTTCGAGCAATATATCGTGCTCGAGCCGGGCCTGACGCCGCTCGAAGCCAAGCAGCTTCTGACCGAAGAAGATTTCATTCGCGCCCAGGACGAGTACGGCGAAGACAGCTTCACCGCCTCGATCGGCGCTGAAGCCGTGCGTGAATTGCTGATGGCGCTCAACCTCGAGAAAGAGGCTGAGCAACTGCGCAAGGAAATCGCGGAATCGACGTCGGAATTGAAGCCGAAGAAGCTCGCGAAGCGTCTGAAGCTCGTTGAAGCCTTCATCCGTTCGGGCAACAAGCCGGAATGGATGATCTTGACGATCGTGCCGGTGATCCCGCCGGAACTGCGTCCGCTCGTGCCGCTCGATGGCGGCCGCTTCGCGACGTCGGATCTCAACGATCTCTATCGCCGCGTCATCAACCGCAACAACCGCTTGAAGCGTCTGATGGAGCTCCGCGCGCCGGACATCATCATCCGCAACGAAAAGCGGATGCTTCAAGAGGCTGTTGACGCTCTGTTCGATAACGGCCGCCGCGGCCGCGTCATCACCGGCGCCAACAAGCGTCCGCTGAAGTCGCTCGCCGACATGCTGAAAGGCAAGCAAGGTCGCTTCCGTCAGAACTTGCTCGGCAAGCGCGTCGACTATTCTGGCCGTTCGGTTATCGTCGTCGGTCCGGATCTGAAGCTGCATCAGTGCGGTCTGCCAAAGAAAATGGCGCTCGAACTGTTCAAGCCGTTCATCTACGCGCGCCTCGACATCAAGGGTCTTTCGGGCACCGTGAAGCAGTCGCGCCGCATGGTCGAAAAGGAACGTCCGGAAGTTTGGGACGTGCTCGAAGAAGTCATTCGCGAGCACCCGGTTCTCTTGAACCGCGCGCCGACGCTTCACCGCCTCGGCATCCAAGCGTTCGAGCCGAAGCTCATCGAAGGCAAGGCCATCCAGCTGCACCCGCTGGTTTGCGCCGCGTTCAACGCCGACTTCGACGGCGACCAAATGGCCGTGCACGTTCCGCTGTCGCTCGAAGCGCAGCTGGAAGCACGCGTGCTGATGATGTCGACGAACAACATCCTCTCGCCGGCAAACGGCAAGGCGATCATCGTGCCGTCGCAGGATATCGTTCTTGGTCTCTACTATCTGTCGATCATGAAGGACGGCGAGCCGGGCGAGGGCAAAGTGTTCGGCTCGATCGGCGAAATCGAATCCGCGCTCGAAGCCGGTGTCGTTACGCTGCATTCGAAGATCAGGGCGCGCTATGAAAGCGTCGACGCCGACAACAAGCCGACCCGCAACACCATCGCAACCACGCCCGGCCGCATGAAGCTCGCTGAGCTCTTGCCGCGTCACCCGAAGATCAGCTACGCGTTGCTCGATCTGACGCTGACGAAGAAGGAAATCGGCAACCTGATCGACAACGTTTATCGTTTCTGCGGTCAGAAGGCGACGGTGATCTTCGCCGACCGCATCATGCAACTCGGCTTCAAGGAAGCTGCCAAAGCCGGCATCTCGTTCGGCATGGCGGACATGGTCGTGCCGAAGGCGAAGGAAACGCTGGTCGAAGAAACGCGCAAGCGTGCTTCCGAATACGAGCAGCAATATGCCGACGGCCTGATCACCAAGGGTGAGAAGTACAACAAGGTCGTCGACGCCTGGTCGAAGTGCACCGACAAGGTCGCCGACGCGATGATGGAAGAGGTCTCCAGGCCGGCTCGTCTGCCAGACGGCCGTCTGGGCGAACTCAACTCCGTCTTCATGATGGCGCACTCGGGCGCACGTGGTTCGAAAAACCAGATGAAGCAGCTCGCCGGTATGCGTGGCCTAATGGCCAAGCCGTCGGGTGAAATCATCGAGACGCCGATCATCTCGAACTTCAAGGAAGGCCTCTCGGTTCTCGAATACTTCAACTCGACTCACGGCGCTCGTAAGGGCCTCGCGGACACCGCGTTGAAGACCGCGAACTCGGGCTACCTCACGCGGCGCCTTGTGGACGTCGCACAAGACTGCATCATCACCGAAGAAGATTGCGGAACGCAGGACGGCATCCAGATGACGGCTGTCATCGACGGCGCCGACATTGTCGTCTCGCTCGGCACGCGCATCCTTGGTCGTACGGCAGCGCTGCCGATCAACGATCCGGGCACGGGCTTGCCGCTCGTTCCGGCCGGTGGCTTTCTTGACGAAGACACTGTCGTGATGATCGAGAAGGCTGGCGTGCAGGCTGTGAAGGTCCGCTCGGTGCTGACGTGCGAAACGCGTACGGGCGTCTGCGGCTCCTGCTACGGCCGTGACCTCGCGCGCAACACGCAGGTCAACATTGGTGAAGCGGTCGGCGTCATCGCGGCGCAATCGATCGGCGAGCCGGGCACGCAGCTCACCATGCGTACCTTCCACATCGGCGGCGCGGCCCAGTTGGCTGAATCGTCAGTGATGGAATCCGCGCATGACGGCTCGATCCACTTGATCGACCGCAACACGGTGAAGAACTCTCAAGGCGATCTCATCGTGATGAGCCGCAACATGAAGATCTCGGTCGTCGATGCTGATGGCAAGGAGCGTCAAAGCTTCAAGCCGCCGTTCGGCGCCCGTCTGAAGGTCGACGAGAAGGCGAAGATCAAGCGCGGCGATCGCATCGCCGAGTGGGATCCTTACGCAACGCCGATTCTAACGGAAACCGCCGGCAAGGCGCGCTTCGAGGATCTCAACGAAGGCGTCGCCGTTCGCGACGAATTCGACGAAGCCACCGGCATCTCGTCGAAGGTCGTCATCGATTGGCGCTCAACGGCGAAGGGGTCGGAGCTGAAGCCGGCGATTTCGGTGCTGAACGCCAAGGGCGTTGTGGTGAAAACCTACGCGCTTTCAGTCGGCGCCATTCTCTCGGTTGCTGATGGCGATGACGTCACGCCTGGCCAAGACCTCGCACGTATCCCGACGGGCGGCGCCAAGACACGTGACATCACGGGCGGCCTGCCGCGCGTCGCGGAATTGTTCGAAGCCCGCCGTCCGAAGGATCACGCGATCATCGCCGAAGGCGATGGCCGCGTAGAGTTCGGCAAGGACTACAAGAACAAGCGCCGTCTGCGCGTTGTGCCGGAAGACGAAAGCCTCGAAGCGATCGAGTACATGATCCCGAAGGGCAAGCACATTCCGGTGCAAGAAGGCGACTTCGTGAAGAAGGGCGATTACCTGCTCGACGGCAACCCCGCGCCGCAGGACATCCTCTCGATCCTCGGCGTCGAGGCGCTGGCGAACTACCTCGTTGAAGAAATTCAGAAGGTCTATCGTCTGCAAGGCGTGCCGATTAACGACAAGCACATCGAAGTGATCGTTCGCCAGATGCTGCAAAAGGTCGAAATCATGGAATCGGGCGACACCGAATTCCTCAAAGGGGAAGCGGTCGAAGCACTCGATCTCGAAGACGAGAACAAGCGCGTGGCCGAACTCGGTCTGAAGCCGGCGACGGCTCAGCCGATGCTGCTCGGCATTACTAAGGCGAGCTTGCAGACGCGTTCGTTCATCTCGGCGGCGTCGTTCCAAGAAACCACGCGTGTGCTCACCGAAGCTGCCTCCTACGGCAAGTCGGACACGCTCGAAGGTCTCAAGGAAAACGTCATCGTCGGCCGTCTCATCCCGGCCGGTACGGGAGGTCAACTCCGCCGTTACCAGAAGCTCGCCGCCGAACGCGACGCGCAACTGGCGATCGAGCGCGGCGATGGCGCCCGTCTCACACGACCGGAAGCGGCTGAATAAGAAACTGGGAAGAAACGTCCAAAAACAAAACGGCCCGGGAACAATCCCGGGCCGTTTCAATTTGCGCTTCTAGAACGATGGACCCGGCGGGCCACCGGGCTGCTGATCAGAGGGCGGCCGCTGGGGGCCAGAGCCGAATTGGTAGGTGAGCGCGAGGCGCACGCGCGTGCCTTGGCTTTCGAACTCGGTGCGTTCGAAATAGTCGTCTGTCGTGACTTCCGAGATCTGGCTGGTGCTGTCGAAAATATCCTGCACCGCCAGAACGCCGAACAGGCGCTGCGATAGACGCCGGCGCCAGGTGAAATTGGCCATCACGAACTCGTCGGTCTCGCTCTGCAGACCGTGACGCGGTCCTTGGAAGCGCGCCTCAAGCTGAAACTGGTTGGCGCCGATCTGCTCTTGATCCGCATCGCGATAATCAAGTTGGGCGACGCCATCGTACTCAAGATCGCTGCGGCGTGTGACTATGCCGCCGCTGAGGAAGTCATACTCGCGGTTGAGCACGTTTCCGGTCACCGAATAGCGCCAGCTTTCACCGAGCGGCCCGCGCAACATCGCCTGGATGCCGCGCTGTTCACTCGTGCCGGCGTTCACCGGCATCGTCACCACAACGCCCCCGCCGTTGACATCGGTGAAGCGCGAGACGACATCCTCGCTGATGCGATCGAAGAAGGTGACGCTGAAGCTCGATCCGCTGTGCTGGTAGACGAAGTTGACCTCATAAGCGTCGGTTGTTGTTGGCGCGAGGTTCGGATTGCCGGACATGGCGCGGTTGACGTCGATAAAGCGCAGCGCCGGATCGAGTTGATCAAAAACGGGCCGCTGGATGCGGCTCGAATAGCTGAGATCGACATTAATGCGCGGCGTCAATTCGTTGCGGACGTGAATGCTGGGGAACGTGCGCACATCGGTGTCGTCGGTTTCCAATCCGCTCGAGACCACCTCGCGGCGATAACCTTCAACCCGCACGCCCGGCAGCACTGTCCAATCACCCACATCGAATTGGTAGGTGACGTAACCGGCCAGCGTTTGCGCCGCGCCGTCTAGCTGCGAGGTGTAAGCCGCTGGCGTTACGCCACTGATCGGCGTGAGCCCGCCGTCGCTGGTCTGCTCGAAATGATCGAACGCCGCGCCTGCGGTGAGGAATTGCTCCGACAGCAGCGGCTGCTCGATATCGAACTTGCTGTTGAAGCTGGTTTTGTCCTGCTCGGTCGTTGTGGCGTAGGCGCTGGTTGGGCCGCCGCCGGCGGGCGTGCTTGAGAGGGTGGCGTCAGATTCGTTGATGTAGCTGGCCAAAGTCGCGTTGAACTTGATGACTTCACGAGGCGTCTCGCCGCGCTGCAGAAAGTCGAACGTGACCTCGTTATAGTCGCTGGAGTTCTCGAACTGAGATTGAGTTGCCGAAAGCGGGCCGCCAGAATTTGACAAATCCGACGATTGGCGCTGCTCGGACGCATGCCGCCCGCCGTCGTATGACACGCTCACGCGGCGCTCTTCAGTTGGGCTGTAGGCCGCTTGCAACTGGCTCAGGTACCAACCCTGATACTCAAAGTTGCGCAGACCATTTTCAGTCGTGAGCGGACCGCCTGGCGGCGTTTCGCGCTCTCGCAGCAAGTCGTTCTCACCCTCGCCGCCATACGTGCCGACTTGCCCGCTGAAGGACCAGGGCCCCACCGAATAGCTTGGTGCGACGCCGAAGTGGTAGCCACCCAACGAATCTACACTGGTCTGGATCGAGCCGCTGAAGCCGGCGTCGAAGCGGCGGCGTGTGATGATGTTGATGATGCCGCCTGAAGTGTCCGCCGCGTACTGCGCCGACGGATTGGTGATCACCTCAATGCGTTCGACGCTGCCGCCCGGCAGGCCGCGCAAAATTTGTTCGAGATTGCCGCCGGGGACAGGCTGGCCGTTGATTTGGATGGTCACGTTGGACGCGCCCAAAAGCGTGATCTCGCCCGATGGCGCGACGCTCACTGAAGGGATGCGGCCCAAAATGTCGAACATGTTGGTGCTCTGCGCGACCGGGTCGTCGCGCAGCGTGTAGGTGCGGCGATCGATGCGGACCTCATCGCCTCGCTCTGCAAGCACGACGATATCGTCGCTGTCTTCTTCGTCAGCGTCTGCGGTCTCGGTGTCGGCAGGCGCAGACCGCGGCGCTTCTTGTGCGTAGGCGCCCTCGCTCGCCACTAGAAGGGCGAACGAGGCAGTCAGGAGCCATTGCAGGCGATTATTCGAACTCATGCCGCGATGTGTCCGAATTCGCGGACTCGGGCAAATTAAGCTCCACCAATCGCCCGCTGAAAGCGGCGAATGGCGCGCGGTCAGTCGCCGAAAATGTCCATCAGATCAAATCCACCACGGCGCCGGCGCTGTTGCTGCTGGCCACCGCGTTGGTCGTACCCGCCTTCGCCGCGTTCGCCAGATTCCCCGCGCTCGCCATAGCCTTGCTGAGGTTGCTGCTGAGGCGGCTGTTGAGGCGGCTGTTGATATTGCTGCGGCGGCTGTTGCGGGTGCGAACGCCGATACCCGTCCGGATCTTGGTAGAATTGCGCGCGTTCCTGTTCAAACGCGCCACGTTCGTCCTTCGCGCCTGCAATGATCTTTTCGAGTTCCCCGCGGTCCAGCCACACCCCTCGGCAGGTGGGGCACATATCGAAGGCGACATCGTTCCGTTTGACCTCAGACATCGAGGCGCTGCAGTTCGGGCACATCAAAAGCGGCATAGGATCTCCAATACTTCGGCCCATATAATGATGTGGAGGCAAGCGGCAATCGTGCATAACCGCGACTGATTTTCGCAAGGCAAGTTGAGTTGCCCTAAGCTCGGCCGCGTGCGAATCGAGCAGGAATTATGACAAATCAAGTCTCTGAAGCGCTGAAGCGCGTGAAGCCCTCCGCCACAATGGCGATGAGCGCCAAGGCGCGCGCGCTAAAAGCCGCAGGCCGCGATTGCATTGCGCTTTCGCAAGGTGAGCCGGACTTCGATACGCCCGAGAACATCAAGGAAGCCGCCATTCGCGCCATGCGCGAAGGCAAGACCAAATACACCGATGTCGACGGCATTCCTGAACTGAAGGACGCGATCGTCGCCAAGTTCAAGCGCGAGAATGGCCTCGACTACACGCGCGCGCAAATCAACGTCTCGCCAGGTGGCAAGCCGGTTCTGTTCAATGCAATGATGGCGACGCTCAACCCGGGCGACGAGGTGATCATCCCCGCGCCGTATTGGGTGAGCTATCCCGACATGGCGATCATGTGTGGCGGCACGCCGGTATTCATCGATACGACGATCGAGGACGGCTTCAAGATTCAGCCGGAAGCGTTGGCGAAGGCGATCACGCCGCACACCAAATGGCTGCTGCTGAACTCGCCGTCTAACCCCTCAGGCGCCGCGTACACACGCGCGGAGCTGAAGGCGATCGCGGCCGTGCTCGTCGACTTCCCGCACGTGCTCATCCTCACCGATGACATGTACGAACACCTGACCTACGGCGATTTCGAATTTACAACGATCGCGCAAGTCGAGCCGCGTTTGTACGAACGCACGCTGACGATGAACGGCGTCTCGAAAGCTTATTCGATGACGGGTTGGCGTATTGGCTATGCGGGTGGGCCGCAATGGCTGATCAAAGCCATGTCGAATGTGATGGGGCAAACGACATCTAACCCATGCTCGATTTCGCAATGGGCCGCAGTCGAAGCGCTGAACGGCACGCAGGATTTCATTCCGAAGAATAAGCAGCTCTTCCAAGAGCGTCGCGATCTTGTGGTCTCGATGCTCAACCAAGCGCGCGGCATCAAATGTCCGACGCCGGAAGGCGCGTTTTACGTTTATCCGTCTTGTGCCGAACTGATCGGTAAGAAAGCCCAATCCGGCAAAGTCATCGATACCGACGAAGCCTTCGCGATTGAGCTTCTGGAAGCTGAAGGCGTCGCTGTCGTTCACGGGACGGCATTCGGCTTGGCGCCGAACTTTCGTATCTCGTACGCAACATCGACCAATTGCCTGGAAGACGCGTGCTCGCGCATTCAGCGTTTCTGCGCGAGCCTTTCCTGATTTTTGCGATGAGCGGCGGGCAGCTCCCGGGAATGTGAGTTGCCGGGCGTCCTCAATGGGCATTCCCTCAGGGTGCGAGGAGGACTGTCCATGAAGCGAGCATTGCTTGCTGGCGCCGTTATCGCCGCCAGCTTTTTTCCAACCGCCAACGCCATAGCTATCGACACAGGTCACGCTGGTCCGATCGTAGTCTATGGCAGCGGCCCATCTCAGGATTGCTATGTCGCCGCGGTAAATGGCCGTGCGGATCGGGAATCGGTCGCATTGTGCGATCTTGCCCTCAACCACGACTTTCTGACACGCGAAGATCGCGCCGCAACTTTGATCAATAGGGGCACGCTCCATCTGCGCCGTGGCCAAGACGAACGGGCGCTTCATGATTTTGACAGCGCCGTTTCGCTCGCGCCGTCCGGGGCGGAAGCGCATCTCATGCGCGGCATCGCGTTGGTTCAGCTTGAGCGCTATCCTGAAGCCATTGAAACGCTGACCGCGGCCTTGGCGATGAATCCAGATAGCGCGGCGCGCGCGCACTATTATCGCGGCGCGGCGCACGAAGAGATCGGCAACACGCCTGCTGCGTACGCCGACTACCGGCGTGCCGCCGATCTTGCGCCGGCATGGGCTTCGCCGCGGAGCGAGCTCGCGCGCTTTGCGGTGCGCTAGTTTTCGAGTTTGAACGTCAGCCCAGCCTTTTCTTGGAGGCGCGCGATGAGTGCGTCGCCCATGGCTGCGGCCGGCGTCCAGATGCCGCCTGGCGTGGTTTCGCGGCTGGTGTCGTTGAGCGTCAGGGCGGCTTCCGAAATCATCTTCGACGTTGATCCGTAACCTGGATCTTTGTCGCCGTAGACGCTCGCGCGCAGTGAGCGGCCGTCGGCGGCCGTGCCGACATAGAGCACGTCATACATGCCGGTTTCGCGGGCTTCTTTGTTGGGTCCTTGACCCGGCTTCGGCAGTACGAATTGCGTGAGCAACATGCGTGTCGGCGCAAAGCCCAGGAGCGTGCGTTGCATGTTCGAAGCACTTTGCGCCGATTTCGCGCGTTGCTTGCCCTTCGGGCCGCCGCCAGTGAGCATCATCTCGCTATAGGTAAAATCGCGGCCGTACGGATATTTCGCCAGCGCGTTAGTGCGGTGGACGTTCTTGGTGTTGATCGACGCCATCACGAACGGCGCCGCCCACGAATTGATGTCAGCGTCTTCGGTGACGACATCGCCATTGGGCTGAGGCGCTTGCCGTTCCGGTGAGAGCAGGAAGGGATCGGTCATACGCGCGGCGAGCGAGGCATCGAGCTTCATGGCTTCGAACGTGGCCAGCATCGATGCCATCGTGCCGCCTGAGAATGTCCCCTTCATTTTGCGGACGCGTCCGCGCACGTCGCGCAATGGCTGGCCAAAGCGCGTTTGCGCTTCGCGCTGCAAGAACCAAACGCCGCAATCGAACGGGATCGAGTCAAAGCCGCACGAGAACACGATCCGCGCGCCGCTTTCTTTCGCGATCTTGTCGTATTTGGCGATCATCTCGGCCATCCAGTTTGGCTCGCCGCAGAGATCGACATAGTCCGTTCCAGCCTTGGCGCATGCCGCAAGCAAACCTTCGCCGTAGCGCTGGTAGGGGCCGACTGTGGTGATCACCACCCGCGTACGATGCGCAAGTGCATCGAGCGCGTTGGAATCGTTCGCGCCCGCGATGATGATAGGCAGCTTGTAGGAGGCGCCGATATCATTGCGTAAGGTCTTGAGCTTTTCTTCGTCGCGCCCGGCCATTGCCCAACGCAGTTCGCCTTCCGCTCCGTAAACGCGCATCAGGTGCTCGGCCACCAGTTTCCCGGTGAAGCCCGTTGCGCCGTAAACAACGACGTCGAATTCCTGTGCGCTCATGCCCGCCTCCATGGCGCGAGTTAGCATAGCCCGCGACACAACGCACCCATCCCCGGATGCGCGCGCAGCGGCAGTCCGGGGCCCATACTCTCTTCGGTCGGAGTCTAAGCTCATTCATTTGCGTTTATAGGTCCCGGGCTCGCTGCTTCCGCCTTCGCTCTGCGAGCTTCGGCGGACAAGTCGCATCGCCCCGGGAATGGGTGTGTTGCGTTAGCGCGGGTCGATCTTGGTAGAGAGCCATGCTCTAGTGTTTGCGACTCATGCCGCCGCTCGCCATCGCCGCCGCTATCTCCTCTGCTGTGATCCACGCCAGTTGGAACGCCGTGCTGAAGGGTGGGACGGACCGCGTCACTGATTCCTTCCTGATCGCAGTCGGCGGCCTTGGCGCAGGACTTCTGATCATCCTCTTCATGGGCCCATTGCCCGAGGCGGCGTGGCCTTTCGTTGCGCTCACCGTCTGCATCCATCTCGTCTACTGGTTCTGTTTGTTCAAAGGCTACGACGCCGGCGACATGAGCCACGTCTACACGCTCTCGCGTGGCATGGCGCCGATGCTGGTTGCGTTCGGCGCGGCGCTGACGGCGAGCGAAATTCCGCCGCCGTTCAAAATGCTTGGCATCGCGTTTGTTTCGCTCGGCGTCTTCACGGTTGGCGCTAGTCCGCGCGCGCCGCTGAAGGCGACGCTCTGGGCCGTAGCAATTGGGCTTTGCATTGCGTCGTATTCGTTGGTCGACGCACTTGGTTCGCGCGCGACTGGCAACGCCGTGCTCTTCCTCGGCTGGTCGATGGCGCTGATGTCGGCGCCGATGGCCGCGTTCGCGTTCTGGCGGCGCGGGGCGGTGCGCTTACTTAAGGACGCTGCCGTGGCGCCTTGGCGCGGCATTGGCATCGGCGTTGTGAGCTTTGCCGGCTACGGCCTCGTCCTCTGGGCGCAAACCTTCGCGCCGATCGCGCAAGTGACTGCGCTGCGGGAAACCTCGGTCGTTTGGGGTGCGCTGATCGCGTTTTTATTCCTGCACGAGAGGCTCGGTATTCGCCGCTGGCTTGGCGCGGCGATTGTCGCGGTGGGCGCTGGCTTGATCGCGTTTGCTTGAGTAGGTTCGCCGCGTATGGCCGATCTCCAGATCATCCGCATCGATGACGCCAAGGCGCTGGTTCAAGTCGGCGTGCCCGAGCCTGAGCGCGCGACTCCGCAAGAGGTGCGTATTTCGGTGACGATGGCGCTTAGCGATCCGCCAGATTTTCCAGCGCACGACCGCATCGGCGCGACCGTGGATTACGATCAGATCATCCGCTTTATCCGCGGTGATCTCGGTGAGCCCGCGCACCTCATCGAAACACTCGCGGATCGCGTCGCTGTGCATTGCCTGTCGTTATCGAAGCGCGCGATCTGGGTTGAGGTGACGGTGAAGAAGCCGTCAGTGCTCTCGGGCGATGGCCTCGTCGCTGTAACGATCCGGCGCGAAGCCTAATCGAACATCACATCGCGCGCGCTCGGCGCCAGATGCTGGCCGCCATCGACGGGGATGAGCGCGCCGGTGACGTTCTCTGCGTTCGCTAGATAAGCGACCGCGTCAGCCACATCTTCGATGCGCGTGCCGATGCCCGTAAGATTGTTGCCGTGCACGCGTTCAAAGTTCGCGGGCGTTTGATCGCCGCTGACAAGCATCAAGCCTGCAGCGATGCAGTTCACACGAATGTTCGCCGCCAGCGCCATAGCGAGCGCCCCGGTAGCGTGCGCGAGCCCGGTCTTCGCCAGCGTGTAAGAGAGAAAGTCTGGATTTTGGTTCAGCACTTTTTGGTCTGAAATGTTAGTGACGAACCCGCGTTTGTCGCCAATCGCGTCTCGGAGCTTGCGCGCGAGATACACTGGCGCCAGCAAATTGAGCCGCACCTGCGCTTGCGCTGCGTCGAGCGTGAAATCCGCGATCGTATCGGCTGTGAAGCTCGCCGCGCTATTGACCAGCCCGACCCAGTCGCCGCGCGCGGCGAGGGCGCTCGCCATCGCATCGATTGCCGCTTGATCGCTGAGATCTGCGCCAAACACTTCAGCCGAACCGCCGGCTTGGCGTATGTCGGTCGCAACCTTTTGCGCGCCATCACGCGAACGATTATAGTGCACGCCGATCGTCCAGCCATCGCGCGCCAAGCGCTGCGCAATGCCAGCGCCAACACGTCGGCCGGCGCCCGTGACCAGAACGAGCCCACGCGCGCTCACGCCGAAAAATCCTCACGCCGCACGTCGAACTCAAGTCCGATCGCCTCGATCTCGTGAAAAATGTCCGGCTTCATGACTGAGAGCTGGACGCGCTGCGCCAGCGTCGTCTTGAAGCAGGTATCGATAATGAGTTTCGAAAAATCCTCTAAGCGGTTCACGTGCTCCCGCTGCTCGAGCGATTTCAGAAATTTGTAGAGTGGGTCGTAATTGACGTAGCCGCCGTGCTTGGTGAAGTAGTCGCCATAGCCGAACACCAATGTGATGTTGAGCGCGAGGCGCGTTGGCCGCTCTGGGAATTGCTCCCACGCGTGCTCGCCGATGCGCACGATAAGCTCGACGCCGCGCATGGCGATCGAAACGGTGGACGGTGCATCAGACATCAGCGCTCCTTGGCGTCCTGGCTACACGCCGCGCCGCCAGCGGGAAAGCATGAGCGCGTGACGCACGTCACAATATTGCACTTGGCAAACCCAACGCTATAGGTGGGTCAAGGGCGGTGTTGTGACCAACAAGGTCACAGACAATGTTTGATACCGACGAAGCCCCCGTTGGGGCACGCCAATGGCCCCAGCCCGGAGAGGTTTGGAGCCTGTGGGAAATGCAGAAAGTCGATGGCGGAGCTTTCTTGGGCGCGAGCACCTCGCTGCGCAGCCTCAGCACCATCGTGGATAGCTGGCAGAAAGATCAGCAGCAGCGCGCGGTGATCCAGACCGACGCCGACTACTTCATTCAAGAGTTCACGTCTGCCAAACCGCATATTGAAAAGATGGGCGCACAGATCACGGGCATCGCCATTGATGATTTGATCCGTTTTCTCTCGGAGAAAAACGACGACGATCGCATCTACTATTCAGGCGTCGCTACTCATCTGAACACGATTTTGGCGACGTTGAAGCGTGAGCTTTCGGTGACGTGCTTGTTTGTCCTTGAGCGCGAGAAGGGCAAGCTCTTTGAGAGCACGGCCCCACTCTTTGGTGTGGAAGTCGAGAAGGCTTTTCCGGCCGCTGCATTTGAGATTGAAGAGGCCGGTAAGTGCTTGGCGCTCAGCCGCTCGACCGCCTCAGTATTCCATCTGATGCGCGTGATTGAAGTGGCTCTGCGCGCTGTGGCGAAGTGTCTGAGTATCCCCGACCCGCTGAAGGAAGCGGAGCGCAATTGGGGTGTGGTGCTCAAGAAAATCAAAGATGAGATGGACGCCCGTGCAAAAGCAGGAAACGCTACGCAGTGGGCGTCGCAGAAGGACAAGCAGTTTTTCGGAGAGGTTTACGGCTCGCTAGATGCCGTGCGAGTTGCGTGGCGGAATTCGACTATGCACGTCGAGAACAAATACACCGAGGATGAAGCCGAACATATTTGGGTCGCAACCAAGGGCCTGATGCGGAAGCTCGCTGGCCGCTGCGACGAGTTAGGGCAGCCGTTAGCCTAGCGCTTAGGTTTCTTCGGCGGCGCCAGCTTCTCCATAGCGCGCTCAAATGCATCGCCATCAACGCCAGCCTCTTTCGCCGCTTCAATGAAGCGTTCTTTCTGAGGCTTTTCACCTTTGGGTGGAGGTTTCTTGGATGCCATTTTTTAGCGTCGCTTCCCTGCCTTCTTCCCGCTCTTCGATTGGGTGGCGCGCAGCCCGCCTTTGGCGTTGCTATTCTGGCTTGGCGCATCAATGACAGGTTCGTCGGACTCATTGCTGGTGCGTTGGAAATAGCGCTGACCAAGAAAGGCGGCCACTACGCCAACAATCACGGTGCCGCCCATCCAGGCACCCGGCCCAGCCGCTCCTAAGAAACCAAACAGGGCGACCACAGAAAGCGTAAGCGTCAGCGCCCCTAGCGCGAATATCTGTCCGCGTCCGCGCAAGTTTGTTTCGGTCGTGACGATTCGACCTTCCAGCGAATGCCGGTGCAGTTGCTCGCGCTCCGCCATCGCTACGATGCGCTCTGCAGCTCCTGGTAACACGAGGTCATAACTGCGCAATTCGCGCGCGGCAGGCAGCGGGCCACGGTGTGACTCGAAATAGGCTTCGAGCACAACGCTAGCTTCGCTCTCCTTGCCTGGGAGAATGAGCGGCCTGAGTCCTTCGAGAGCCTCTTCTGCGGCAGGCGTCAGTTGGGGCAACGACGCTTTCGAGGGGTCAACTTGCTTCCCGTTCACGGCGCGCCTTCTCCGCAGCTAACGCCGCTGACAAATCTGCGCCGACGTTTAGCCAGTCGGAGGCGATACCGTCAGACGCAAACCGGCGACGAACGCCCTTCATATCAGAGAAGATGGTGATCGTCTGCGCACCGTTAAGCAGACACCTGCCCACGTTAAGGCGGTAGCCTTTCAGCCCCCCGCCTTCTTTGGTCCATTTTACGGTATAGTGCTTCATGTACTCGCCGGTTGTTAGACCTGCGATTCGATTCTCAAATCGCCTGTCAAGTAATTTTCCCCACCGACGTTAAAATAGCGCTGCTTGCTTCGGTTTCCAAGGTGTAAACCGTGGCAATGGCTCGTCAAAAGCTGGGCCGGTTTGGTTAATCCGGCCTTACTTGCGCTTTCCCGGCCTTGCGCCTGCTCCGATACGCGACGCTCCGAACAGGCGAAGCGTCAAAGTAATGCTTGGTACCCATGAGCCGGTTCACGCGCGCGATATCGCCCCGCACGCTTCGCAGCCAATAGCTGAACATCGCCTCAGGAGGCGGCGGGCCGACCAGTTGTTCGATAGGTCAGGCGCTTTCCGACAACTTGAGTAATCAGTTTGTCGGCGCGCTGCTGGTCATTCATGCCGAGCGCGGTGCGGGTGTTATGGCGATAGTCGAACTCTGCGAGGTAGCGGTGCAGATGCTTCTCGGAGCAATGCTGGTACACGCCTTTCATCCCTCTTTTGAAAACGCTGAAATAGCTTTCGGCGCTGTTGTTGTGAACGACGCCGTCTTCTTCGTAGCGCACGTATTCGTCCTTGCTGTGGTCAACGAATTTATGTTCGGCAAACTCTTTGCCGATGTTGCGATACATGGTAGATTCAATCGGTCGTCGCAACGCCCAGTCTGAGGGAGTTGTGATGAGCAATCGGAAAAGATGTTCGAATCGCGCAGGAAGGAAG
>JANPCV010000103.1:0-1794 GCA_031431115.1 Caulobacteraceae bacterium | reverse complement strand
TCTTGTTCGCGCTGATTGGCCCGCGTTGGCTTGCCGCCGATCGAGCTTCTGGGGTGCGCCGCATAGATGACCCCGCTGATTTCGTGCGGATCGAGATTGAGGCGGCGCTCGCGACGGGCACGGTGCGTGTCGTGCCCGTGTTGATCAATGGCGCCAGTCTCCCTGCGGAGGATCAGCTTCCGGAGTCGCTTCGCCCGTTGCGCACTCTGAACTGCGCCAACGTGCGACAGGACCCCGACTTTCATCACGATATGGACAAGCTGCTCCGTGCGATCGGCGTGGACAATGCCCCGCGACTATCGACGCTGCAGGCGGACAAGAAGCGCTCAAGCATGGGAGCGCCGGGCAATCCGTCGGCGAGCGGAAGCGCTCGGTTTGACTATTCCGCCCACGACGGACGTTTCGTTCTTGGGGATGGTGATTGGGCGTTCGAAACCAAGTGGTCCAAAGCCAGCGACAAGAGCATTCACCTCTATGACGACCCCACGTCGATCACAGGCGTCGCAGTCGCGCGCGGGGCCACAGCGTTTGGAGACATCACGGACGCGGCGGCTCTGGACTATTCGTCACGGTCACGCACGCCGGACATAGGCGACATCGTCGTGTTGCAGAATTCCAGTGGATACTACGCGGCCATCAAAGTCTTGGCCATCGCCGATGACAAGCGCGGCTCCGCCAAAGACGAGCTTGCGATTGAGTATGTGATACAGACCAACGGGTCTGCGCGGTTCTAAGCGGGGACGCTTTCGGCTTAAATCGCGGGCCGGCGCCTTTGGAATTGCGCGGCGTCTCCGCGAACCCCAACTTCAGCGCATGAGCCAAGTAGTCGATCTGCTGGGCAGGATGCGCAATGCCGTCATGTTGGGGATTGGCCGCGCCGTAGAGCCCAATCATGTTTGGAGTTCACTGGACGCAACATTGGCTCGCGCCTACGCAATTTCGAACTCAGCTCTAAACGCATCCGACGTGATCGAGGTCCGCTTTGCGGACGACGGCGGCGAACGTCCGTAGCTGGGATGTCGCACCCAGTGCGATTGAGAACATTTACTAGGGGCCAAACCGACCGGGCGTCACACCGAACTCGCGACGAAAGGCGGAAACGAACGCGCTGACGCTTGCGTAGCCTGCATCGAACGCCGCGCTGGTGACGCTTGCGCCCGATCCGAGTCGTTCGACCGCGGTAAGCAGGCGCAGGCGCTGGCGCCATTGCACAAAGTTCAACCCTGTTTCGCTGAGGAACAAGCGCTGGGTAGTGCGAATGCTCGCTCCAGCTCGTCTGGACAATTGAGCAAGGCTTTCGCTATTCGCCGGGTCTTCCTGCAGTCTTGCCGCAATCGCACGAGCGCGCCGATCTCGCGGCATAGGCAGAGCCTGGGCGTGCACGGGTTCGAGCAGCGCCAATCGATCAACGATGACGCGGGCGAACCTCTCCTGCGTCGGTATCCTTGCGTCGAGTACGCTATACTCGGCAGCCGCCAAGATCAGTTCCCGCAGCAGCGGCGGCACATCGAAGACAACGCAGGTCTTGGGAAGAGCATTACAAAGGGTATCAGCGAAGTAGAGGCTGCTCAGTGTCGCCTTGCCAAATGTTTCTTCGCGGTGTGCGGTCCGCGCGGGAATCCAGACCGCGCGATGAGGCGGTGCGATCCAGGCGCCGGCTTGCGTCGTCACGCGCAGGACGCCGTGAGAGGCATAGCTGAGCTTGTGCCAGTCGAGGCGGGAATCGTTGGAGACATAGGGCGCGCTTAGGCCGACAGCCATGGAGCGCACCCACACAGGGCCGTCGGGCTCCCG
>JANPCV010000102.1:0-1540 GCA_031431115.1 Caulobacteraceae bacterium | reverse complement strand
GCCAAGACTTGCTTCGGCATCTCGGTGGTGAGCCGAATGCGCGCGCCTTGGTGCTGGATGCCGGTTGTGGCTCTGGGTTCTCGGCCAAGCTTCTGTTCGGGCAGACGTTTGATCGCATCCGTTATGTCGGAACGGACATTTCGGAAGCCGTCGATATCGCCGCTAATGATATTGGCAAGTTGGCCCCGAACAGCTATTTTATACAAGCAAATCTTATGCGATTGCCCTTCGCCGAAGGGACCTTCGACATCGTGGTTTCAGAGGGTGTCTTGCACCATACCCCTTCAACTCGCGGTGCGTTGCTCGCTTTGTCGCCGTTCGTGCGGCCCGGCGGAATTTTCGCCTTCTACGTATACAACAAGAAGGCCCCTGTTCGCGAATTTACTGACGACTACGTTCGCGAACAGGTGGCAAGTATGCCGCCCGAGGAAGCTTGGAAAGCCATAGAATCGCTAACACGTCTTGGCATAGCTCTCGGGGAACTCAAGACTGAGGTCGAAGTGCCGGAGGACGTTCCGTTGCTTGGAATTGCAAAGGGGCGCTATGATATCCAGCGCCTCTTCTACTGGGCGATCTGCAAAGCTTACTATAGGCCCGAGTTCGCATTCGAAGAGATGAACCACATCAATTTCGACTGGTTCACGCCGAGGTACAGTCATCGCCAAACTCAACAAGAGGTCACGGATTGGTGTGGCGAAGCTGGCCTTGTCATCGAACACATGAAGGTTGAGGAGGCAGGCATCACCGTAGTGGCCCGGCGCCCGCAACGAGCGATTGAGTGCTAGCCCATGTGCGGCATCGCCGGCATCCTGCGTTTCGACGGCGGCCCGGTGGACCGCGACGTGCTCGGCCGCATGGGCGTGGCGTTGCGTCATCGCGGGCCGGATGATTCCGGTGTGCATGTGGAAGGCCCCGTCGGGTTTGCGCATCAGCGCCTGTCGGTGATCGATCTGAGCGCGGCGGCCGCCCAGCCGATGCGCACGCCCGACGGGCGGTTCACCATCGTGTACAACGGCGAAATCTACAATTTCCGCGCGCTGCGCGACGAGTTGGCGCAAGCGGGCTGGGCGTTCCGCACGCGCAGCGACACCGAAGTGCTGCTGGCCGGCATGGCGGTGTGGGGCGTCGACGCGCTGGCGCGCCGCATCGACGGCATGTGCGCCTGCGCCATCTGGGATCGCGACAACGCCCGTCTGACGTTGCTGCGCGACCGCTTTGGAACCAAGCCGCTCTATCTGTGGCGGGCGCCATGGGGCGTGGCGTTCGCGTCCGAGATCAAGGCGTTCCTGCAGCATCCCGACTTTCGCGCGCGCCTCAACCAGGCGGCGCTGGCGGAATACTTCACGTTCCAGAATGTGTTCCGCGCGCACACGTTGTTCGCCGATGTCGAGCAGGCCCCGCGCGGGGCCATCGTCGAGTTCGATGGAAGCGGCGAGCGTCGCCGACACTACTGGGACTATGATTTCTCAAGACCGGAGGATATTTCGGAGGAGGCCGCCGTTGCGCAGACCCGCGGCCTGTTCGCCGCCGCGGTCGATCG
>JANPCV010000101.1:0-9453 GCA_031431115.1 Caulobacteraceae bacterium | reverse complement strand
CTCCGCCTGCGTCCGCTGGCCGCCGCGCGCATTACACATGCGTTCGCTCCGGACATTAACCACGCGAAACCATGATTTTCGCCCGATTTCCAACCTAAGCGTTCACCCGTCCTTGACCGGCCTCATGGCAGTAAGGGGTGTTCAGCAGCGGGCGCGGTCCCTATCTTGCTGAAGGAATTATTACCGCGAGCCGGGCCGGATCGCGGACCAGAAGGTCGGACCAATTCATGCCCATCCGTTCATTGCTCGTCTGGGGCGCTATCGCTCTTGTGCTTGTGGTTCTGTTTGCCGCCATGAACGGCGGGAACAACACTCTGCGCAACGCGACCGAGCTGCCGTATTCGCAGCTGTTGGATCGCGTTGAAGCGGGCGCCATCGCCAGCGTCACGACGCAGGCCGATACCCTCATCGCGACGGCGAAAGACGGTAAACAGACTTTTGTGACTTACCTGCCGAGCGGCACCATGGCGAACGTCGTCGATCGTCTCGATACCGCTGGCGTCATGGTTGACACCAAGCAGCCCAAGCAAGGCCCCGGTATTGGCGACATGATGCTCGCCATCCTGCCGATGCTGCTGCTGATCGGCGCCTGGTTCTTCTTCATGCGCCAGATGCAGGGCGGCGGCCGTGGCGGCGCCATGGGTTTTGGCCGCTCGAAGGCAAAGCTCCTGACCGAAGCCAAGGGCCGCATCACGTTTGAAGATGTCGCCGGCATTGATGAAGCCAAAGACGAGCTCGGCGAGATCGTCGAATTCTTGAAAGACCCGGGCAAGTTCCAGCGCCTCGGCGGCAAGATTCCGAAAGGCGCGCTGCTCGTTGGCCCGCCAGGTACGGGTAAAACGCTGCTCGCGCGCGCCATCGCGGGCGAAGCCAACGTGCCGTTCTTCTCGATCTCGGGTTCGGACTTCGTCGAAATGTTCGTTGGCGTCGGCGCCAGCCGCGTCCGTGACATGTTCGAGCAGGCCAAGAAGAACGCACCCTGCATCATTTTCATCGACGAAATCGACGCGGTGGGCCGCCATCGCGGCGCCGGCCTCGGCGGCGGCAACGATGAGCGTGAGCAAACGCTCAACCAATTGCTGGTCGAGATGGACGGCTTTGAAGCCAACGAAGGCATCATCCTGATCGCCGCTACCAACCGTCCCGACGTTCTCGATCCGGCGCTGCTGCGTCCGGGCCGCTTCGACCGTCAAATCGTCGTGAGCAACCCGGATCTGGGCGGCCGCGAGAAGATCCTTCGCGTCCACACCCGCAACGTGCCAGTGGCGCAAGGCGTCGATCTCAAAACCATCGCGCGGGGCACGCCGGGTTTCTCCGGCGCCGATCTCGCCAACCTCGTCAACGAAGCCGCGCTCCTCGCGGCGCGTCGCGGCAAGCGCGTGGTGACGAACAAGGAATTCGAAGACGCTAAGGACAAGGTCATGATGGGCGCCGAGCGGCGCTCAATGGTGATGAGCGAAAGCGAAAAGCAGCTCACCGCTTGGCACGAGGCGGGCCACGCCGTCGTTGCGCTTATCGTGCCGGAATCTGATCCCGTGCACAAAGCCACGATCATTCCGCGCGGCCGTGCGCTCGGCATGGTGATGCAATTGCCTGAGAGCGACCGCTACTCGATGAACTTCACGCAGATGACATCGCGTCTCGCCGTGATGATGGGTGGTCGCGTCGCTGAAGAATTGCACTTCGGTAAGGACAAGGTCACCTCGGGCGCTGCTTCGGATATTTCCGCAGCCACGCGTCTGGCGCGCATGATGGTCACGCGCTGGGGCTATTCCGACGAACTCGGCTTTGTTGCGTATGGCGACAACGGTGACGACGTGTTCCTCGGCATGCAGGTCGGCCGCACACAAAACGTCGCCGAAGCGACCGCGCAGAAGATCGATGCCGAAGTGAAGCGCCTGGTTGATCTCGGCTACAACGAGGCCAAGCGCATCCTTATCGAACAGGCCGAAGGGCACCGCCTGCTTGCAGAAGGTTTGCTCGAATACGAAACCCTCAGCGGCGACGAGATCGCAAAGGTCATGCGCGGCGAGAAGCTGGATCGCCCGGAGGATACGCCCTCAGCGCCGACCCCGCCGACACCGGCTCTGCCTGTCACTGATGAGGACGAGTCCCCCGCGCCGAGCACCGGCTGGGGCGGCGCGCAGCCTCAAGGCGCCTAGTCAAACAGCAACCGCCGGTCCTAGGGCCGGCGGTTTTGTTTTCACGGCCTCGCGTCTAGAAGAGCGCGATGGCGACCGAAGACCCTGTAGATTTGCGTAAACTCGTCTATCCGGAGACGTACTTCGTCGGCATGTCGCCGCCGGAATTGCGTCTGGCGTTGTTGAGCCGCGGCGTGAAGCTCGAGGCCAATCGCCCACTCCGCTATCTCGAACTCGGTTTCGGTTCAGGCTTTTCAATGAACATCCACGCCGCCGCCAATGACGGCGAATTCTGGGGCAACGACTTCGTCCCAGCGCATGTCGATGGCGCGAGCGCGATCGCCTCAATGTCGGGCGCAAGCGCGCGTTTTGTGCCGGACTCCTTCGCCGAACTACTGGGCCGCGAGGATCTGCCGGAGTTCGACATCATTGCCGCACACGGCATCTGGACCTGGGTGCCCGACGAAGATCGCGCCGCTATCGTGACGCTACTCGAACGCAAGCTCGCGCCGGGCGGCGCCTTTTACGTGAGTTACAACAACACCGCTGGCTGGTCGTCGGTGGTTTATTTGCGCCAGCTGATGAAGCTCTATCTGGCGGAGTCTGACGATACGAAGCGCGCTGAGATCGCCGAATCCGTGGCGTTTGCGCGCTCGCTGCAAGGCGCCGGCGCCGCATACTTCAAAGAAAACCCAACCGCCGGGACGGAACTCGCCGGCATGGATGTCCGCGATCCTGTCTATTTGCGGCAAGAATACTTTCTCGACGATTGGAAGCTGATGTCGCTCGCCGAGGTCGAAAGCGCACTCGCGCCCGCGGGGCTTCGCTTTGGCGCGCAGTTTCCGCTGATCATGCACGATGACGAATTGGTGCTGGGCCAATCCGGCCAGGCGATCCTCGCAAACGTGAAAAGCCCCATCCTGCGTGAAACTGTTCGCGAGGCCTTCCAGGGCATGGGCTTCCGGCAGGACATTTTCACAAAAAAAGCCACGTCAATGAGCGCCGAAGAGCGGCGTGATCACTTCCGGCGCCAATCCTTTTTGCTGACCACCCAACCGCGCAACGTGATGCTCAAAGGCCCAAGTCCCTGGGGAGAACTCGACCTCGGCGCACGCGGGTGTGTGCCGGTCATGAATGCGCTGGCGGAATTGGGCGCCGCGCCGCATGCGCTTGCAGCGATCGAGACCGCGCTGCCAGCGATCTCGATCGACGATCTCATAACCCGCATCATTTTGCTCGCAGCCGTGGATATCGTGCGGCCAACCTTGTCCGCCGAAGAGCAACAGATCGCCGCACCGCGGTGCGCTGCGCTCAATGCGTACATTCTCGGTTTGCCGGGTGAGGGCGGCGCTGTCCTTGCCTCACCCGTGCTCGGCGCGGGTGTTCGCGTCTCGCCCGTAGAGAAGGCGTTCATCGCCGCCTGCGCCGATGGCGCTCACGGCGTAGATGACATCGCCGCCGCTCTCGCCGCCAGTCCAGAAGCGCGGGGACGCGACCCACGTCAGCTCGCCGCCTCGATGCTTGAGGAGCATTTGCCGATTTACCGCGCGATGGGATTGATCGGGAGCTAGACCGCCGCATCTGGCGGGCGTAACGACGACGCCAGGAGGATCGCGCATGCTCGGATCGGCATCCATCACAGCGCTCGTCGGCACCATGAAGCCCGAGATCGCGAAGGCCTTTTACGCCGATACGCTCGGCCTCAAATTCATCAGTGATGACGGCTTCGCGCTCGTGTTTGAGGGCGCCAATGCACGCATCCGTGTCTCGCGCGTGCCGGGCGTAACGCCTGCCGCCTATGCTGTGCTGGCCTTCACCGTCGATAATATCGAACAAGCTGTCGATGGCCTCACCGCCAAGGGCGTCGTCTTCGCCCGTTTCGGCTTCTTCGTGCAGGACGCGCGCGGCATCTGGAGCGCCCCGGACGGCGCCAAAGTCGCCTGGTTCCATGACCCTGACCTGAACCTTCTGTCAGTCGTTCAGAACGTGTGATGTTCGCTATCGAGACGGCATTCACGGCGGCTATTGCCGCAACGTTGTGTGTGCTCGTGTGGAGAAGCCTGACGTCTGGTCGCATCATCGAGATAGGCCCGGAACGGCGCTACGCGCCCATCTCCTTTTGGATTGGGCTGTTTTGATTGCGTCTTTCGCGCTCGCGCAGGTTGCGAACGTGCTTCTGCGGCTATGGGCCATGGGCGTTATGGCGTACCGCGACGGATAGCCCCTTGGCGGGGGCGGGGCGGATCAGCTAGAGCCGAACCTCAAGTTTCTGATCCGGAGAATTACATGGCTGCGCTCATTGCCATTGGCGTCTTCATCGTGGCGATCTTCGTGCTCAACACGATCGAATTCGGCCGCCCGGACTGAATTAGTCCGCGCGCTTCAGCAGCGCGCCCACGTACTGCGCGCCGCTCACCAGCGCCAAAGCCGCCGCCGCCCAAATCAGTATGCGCGCGGCCCAATCCAAACCAAGGACGACGCTAATCGGCGCTGAGAGCAGCACCGACGTTTGAAACGCGAGAAACGCGCCAACGCCGGCCATCTCCGCCGCCGCTTTCCACTTGCCGAGCTGGCTCACCGGCAGCGTTTTGCCTTGTGCTGAAATACCTTCGCGCAATCCGGCCACCGCAACGTCGCGCCCAAGAATGAGCACCGCCGCCGCGACCAACATCATCGGCAGCGCCGCGTAGGCGAGCGCGACCAACGAGCAGGTGATCAGCACTTTGTCCGCTGCGTGATCGAGCGCGGCCCCCAGCGGCGTCACCGCATCCCATTTGCGTGCGAGATAGCCGTCCAGCCAATCTGTCGCCGCCGCGAGCAGGAAGAGGATCAGCGTCATCGCGTAGATGAGGCCAGCAATCTGCGGATCGGCATGCACGAGCGTCGCTGCCCAAAGCACCAGACCGGCAATCACCGGCCCCATGACAATGCGAAACACCGTCAGCAATGTTGGGATTTGGCTTTTGCCCGCAACGGCGTCAGCGTTTGTTGTCGTTGAAGAAGTCATAGATGCGCTTTGCCAGTTCTGTGTTGACGCCTTCCACCGCTTCCAATTCCGCCAGCGCCGCACGCGACACGCCGCGCGCTGAGCCAAAGCGATCGAGTAAAGCGCGTTTGCGCGCCGGACCAATGCCGCCGATTTCGCCGAGCGGATTTTTCACCAGTCCAGCGCTGCGCTTGCCGCGGTGCGCGCCGATGGCGAAGCGGTGCGCTTCGTCCCGGAGCCGTTGCAGATAGTAGAGGACAGGGCTTTTGTCGTCGAGCCGGAACGCCGGCTTGCCGGGAATGAAGAAACGCTCGCGCCCCGCATCGCGGTCCACGCCCTTGGCGATGCCGGCAATGTTGATGCGGTTCTTCAGCCCAAGCTCATCTAGCGCGTCCAGCGCGGCGTTGAGCTGCCCGTCGCCGCCATCGATGAGCACGAGGTCGGGCCAAGCGCCGAACTTTGACTCGCGTTCGCCGTCGTCGTGCTCTTTCGAAAAATCGACGCCGCCATCCGCAACTTGTCCGCCGGCGCTTTTTGCTCCTCCGTTTACGGGGGAGCTGTCAGGCGCAGCCTGACTGAGGGGGCGTTGCGGTCGCCCCCCCTCCCTCGCCTGCGGCGACACCTCCCCCGCGGGCGAGGGAGGAAAGTCAGCCGGTTCTTCTTCTCTCTCCGCCAACATTCGCGCGAACCTTCTGCGGATCATCGCTTTCATCATCGCGAAGTCGTCGCCGCCGAACTCCTCCGACTTCATATTGAACTTGCGGTACTGGTTCTTGGTGAAGCCTTCTGGCCCGGCGACAATCATCGCGCCCAGCGCGTTCGCGCCCTGGATGTGGCTGTTGTCGTAAACCTCAATCCGCTCCGGCCGCTGCGAAAGTCCGAAGACTTCGGCGACGCCATCCAGCAACTTCGCGACGCTGCCCGTTTCCGCCATCCGCCGGCCCAACGCTTCGCGCGCATTGAGCAGGGCGGCATCGACGATCTCGCGCTTTTCGCCGCGCTCCGGCCGGCGAATTTCAATTTTACATTCCGCGCGCACGCACAGCGCTTCTTCCAGCAATTCGCGATCGGCCGGCTCGATATTGCTGAGCACCAGCTTTGGCGGTTCGCGGTCATCGTAAAATTGCGCGATGAACGCCGAGAGGATTTCCTCGGGCGCCTCTTCAGCGCCGTGGCGCGGAAAGTACGCGCGGTTGCCCCAGTTTTGGCCGGCGCGGAAGAAGAACACCTGAATGCACGATTGCCCGCCTTCGACGTAAAGCGCGAACACGTCAGCTTCATCGAACGTGTGCGGATTGATGCCTTGCGAGGCGCGCACGCTCGCCAACGCCCGGATGCGATTGCGCAGCCGCGCCGCGTGCTCAAATTCCAGCTTGTCGGACGCGTCGCGCATCTCGACCGCGAGCCGGTCCTGCAGCGCCGCCGAGCGGCCCTCCAGAAAATCCACCGAGTCCTTCACCAGCGCGGCGTACTCAATTTCGCTCACCAGCTCCGTGCACGGCGCAGAGCAGCGTTTGATCTGATAGAGCATGCACGGGCGCGTGCGGCCGCTGAACGTCGAGTCCGAGCACGAGCGTAGCAAGAATGCCTTCTGCAACGTGTTCAGCGTGCGGTTCACCGCGCCAGCGCTCGCGAACGGGCCGTAAAATTTGCCTTTGAAGCTCTTCGCGCCGCGATGCTTTTGCAGAGCCGGAACCGTGTGATCGGTGCGAATGGCGATGTACGGGAAACTTTTGTCGTCCCGCATCAGCACGTTGTAGCGCGGCCGCAGCCGCTTGATCATGTTGGTTTCGAGCAGCAACGCTTCGGTTTCAGTCGCCGTGACAATCACTTCCATCGAGACGGTCTGGTGGATCATCCGATGGATCGCGTTGGTATGGCCGCGCCCCTGCGCATACTGGCCGACGCGGTTCTTCAGGCTCTTGGCCTTGCCGACGTAAAGCACCTCGCCGTCCGCCCCGAGCATCCGATAGACGCCAGGTTTCGTCGGCAGCCGCTTCCACGTATCGCGAACGGCCTCGATGCCCTTCAACGCGGGCGCTGGCGCATCTTCGCTGGGCAAGTGCTCCAGCGAGGGCAGGGTGGGTTTGTCGGCGCCGCTCATCGAGTCGTCAGTGTAGCGTCACAAATGGGGTCCGGCGCGGCCCGATCCCAGACAGGGGAGCTGGAACCAATCGTCCTGCGGCCCCGCGCCCCCTGGACGTCGGAGACGACCCCCGCCACGGTAATCCCCATGAAAAATCTCAACCGTGTCGAGGAGCCGGCGGAGACCCGCTTCGAAGCTCCCGATCCCGATGACTGCAAGACGATGCTCGACGTCCGCGCTGGCGTCGATGAGATCGACCGCATGCTGGTTGCCCTCGTCAGCCGTCGCCAAGGCTATATGCACGCCGCGGCCCGGATTAAGCCCAGCCGCGACGTTGTTCGTGACGAAGCCCGGATCAATCAGGTGCTGGCCAACGTCAAAGCCGAGGCCGAGCGTCAGGGTCTGTCCTGGGCCATCGCGGAACCCGTATGGCGCGAGATGATGGAACGCTGCATCGCGCACGAATTTGATGTCTGGGACGCCACACGCGTCTGAGCATCTGCAGCGCCGGGCTGACGCCCAGCCTTTCCTTGTGGTAACCAATTTCCCGGCTGGGAGGGCGTCGTCCGGGTGGGTGATGCCGCACAATATGTTTGCGTCCGTTCGCGCTAGGCGCGAGGTGGAGCTGCGTCATGCAAGCATGCATGGCGCGTCGTGGCGGAGGTTCTGCGCCAATGATAGAGCCCTACGCTTAAGCGCGGGGGCTGGCGCATGAAGTGGTTTCTTGGATTGCTGCTGGTTGTTGCGCTCGTGCTGGGAGCGCTTTTCGCCGTCGGCACGTTTTTGCTGGCTAACTCGCTCGAAGTAACGCGCACCGTAACGGTCGAGCGGCCGCGTGCAGCGGTGTTCGCCATGGTGAACGACCTCCGCATCGCGAAGGAATGGTCGCCGTACTACGCGCGCGATCCTGACGCTGACTACACCTTCTCCGGTGATCCCGGCGAAGGCCAGACCATGCGCTGGGCTTCCGATGTTCGCGAGGTCGGCGCTGGCCGCATGTCGATCGTCGACTCCCTCCCGAACGAGGAAGTGCAAAGCATCCTCGAAATGGGCGAGCGCGCGACTTTGAACGCCGACATGCTGCTGCGCCCTGTCGAGGGCGGCACCGCCGTCGCCTGGACCATCACCGCCGAGTGCGGCGAAGGCTGGATCAACGTTCCGTGCCGCTACATGAACCTCATTCTGCGCGGTATGGTTGAGAAGGAATTGGACAGTGGCCTCGGCCGTCTGAAGACGTTGGCCGAGCAATTGCCGAACGTGAACTTCGAAGCGCTCAATCCGCAATTCGATGAAATCGCGCCGCAGATGTTCGTTTATTCGACAGTCGAGACGTCGCTCGAAAATCTCGCTGAGATGGAGCGAGCCGAGAATATTGGCGTGAACCAGGTTCGCGATTTCATGACGCAATATCAACTCACCCAAGCCGGTGCGCTGACCCGGGTTGTTACGTCATATGAAAACAGTCGCATAAGCTTCCGCGTCGGCTATCCCTACGCTGGCGCAACGCCGCTTAGTGTCGTCGGCGTGCAAGTCGGCGAAACCCCGTCAGGCCAGGCCATGCACGTTTTGGTCGAGGGTGATCGCAACAACATCCAAGCCGCTTACGCGCAAATGAACGCCTATATGCAGGCGCATCGCATCGCCGGCCGCGAAGGTGGTTTGCCTTGGGAAGTCCTGCATCAGCAGGGCACTACAGGCGAGGGCGCCGTGCCGACGCGCATCGAGATATTCATGCCGCTGCAATAAGCGGCAGTCGGCAGTCGGCAAATCGGCAATCGCGAAACGAAAAACTCCCCGAGCCTTGCGCCCGGGGAGTTCAATTCTTGGCTTTGAACCGACTGCCGATTGCCGACCGCCGATTTGCCGATCTTAGTCGTTGACCTTCAGGTTCACAGCCTTCGGACCTTTGCCCTTCGTGTCGGGCAGGGTCTGGAAGTTGACCTTTTGGCCTTCGACCAGTTGCGTCAGGCCAGCGCGCTCAACAGCACTGACGTGGACGAAAACGTCCGCGCCGCCGCCGTCCGGCGTGATGAAGCCGAAGCCACGCGCGCCGTTGAAGAACTTCACGACGCCATCTTGCGGATCGCCCAGGGGCTGACGCGGAGGACGATCGCCGCCGCCGAAGCCGCCACCGCCGCCTTCACGCGGGCCGCTGCGGAAACCGCCGCCTCCACCTCTGCAGCCACCGCCGCCGCGGAATCCACCGCCGCCGCCGCCACCACCCTAGCCGCCGCCGCCAC
>JANPCV010000100.1:0-16617 GCA_031431115.1 Caulobacteraceae bacterium | reverse complement strand
AATCCATGTCGCAACGGTGTGCCGATTCTAGCGAAGTAGAAACGCCCAGCGAACGCCGAGTGGCTAACCTCGCAAATTCGATTGGCTACCCTCGTTGAAACCAAAGCGGTTTCCGAGAGGAGTGGCGACCCCGGAGAGATTCGAACTCCCGACCGTGTCCTTAGGACGGACCCGCTCTATCCAGCTGAGCTACGGAGCCTACCGAGCGAGAGCTAGGGAAATCGCGGCCACACCGCAACCTGTTTGCGGCGCGGAGGCTGGACACCCCAGCCGCACCCGGCCCATTGTGCGCCCGGGGCGCGAGGCAGACGGGGAGACGCGGTTTCATGGCGCAGAAATACGCCAATATCTGGTCGCGGGCCGCGGCCAGCCTCACAGCGCTTTCGCACACGCAAGCCGGCGCCTTTCGCTGGGGCGTGCTGATCATCCTGATTGCTGTCTGGTTTGTCGGCGGACTGTGGCTGTGGCGCGCTGAGCCGCTGTCGGAAGCGGTTTACCGCACCTTCAGCGCCGTCAGCATGTGGGACGAGTATTTCAACGCCAACGAGCCGATGCGCGAAGTGGTGCGCTATGCGGCGCTGGCGGCGCCGGTCGTGGGCCTCTTGTTTGCCTTCTCCGGTCAACTCGGCCGCTCGCTCGCGCGCATCTTCAATCTGGGCGCGGCGCGTCATGTCGTGATCGCCGGCGATAGCGTGGCTGCGCTCTCGCTCGCGCAAGATTGCCGCAAGCGCAAAGATTCTGTCATTCTGATCGCGGATGAACTGCCTACGGAAACCGCTCTCGGCCTTCGCCGTAAAGGTGTCATCGTTCTTGAAGGCAACGCCACGCACGTCGAAACTTTGCGCACGGCGCGCGCGCATCACGCCGCGCACGTGATTGCCTACGAGCCCGACGATACTGCGAACCTCCAGATTGAAGCGGCCGTGCGCCGTCTCGTTGGCGATGCCCGCCGCAAGCCGCCGATTGGCGTGCACGTCTCGACCCGTTCGCCGATGCTGCTGAAAGAAGCGCGCGAAATGCGCTCGGCGCAGATGCGCAAGAAGAAGGCGCAGGGCTCATCAATCGACCCGAAGCCGTTTTCGCTGGAAGAAATGGCGGCCCGCGCTCTGGTGCAGAAGGAGAGCCAAACTTTGCTCTCGCTGGCGCAGGAACTTGGCCAAGCGCGCCTACACATTGTCTTCTTCGGCTTTGACCTCGCGGCCGAGGCGGTGGCTGAGCGCGTGCTGATGAGCATGTGGTCGGCGCACTTCGAAGCGCCGCGCCTCACCGTGTTGACGCCGTCGCCGGATATAGCCGAGGCTGGCTTCAAAGCCCGTCATCGCGAAGCGTTCGCCAATCCGAACGCCTGGGTCGCCGACGTTGCGTTCCAGCAATTCGACTGGGACATGGCTTCAGTCGGCGCGGAAATTCTGGAAAGCGTTGAGCAGACGCGCGGCAAGCCGACGGCAATTATCGTCTCCACCGGCTCCGATCCCGGCAACATCCATCTGGCGATCGCCCTGAAGCGCGTCTGCAATAACGGCCAGCGCTGGCCTGTGCCGATCTATATGCGCGAGACCAGCCAATCCGAGTTCTCACAGCAATACGCCAAGGGCGACGAGACTGTTGAGCTTGACGCGTACTTGCTCGCCTTCGGCGCCCATCAAATGAACTCGACACGCACGCGAGTCATTGATGGCGCCCTCGACCAAGGCGCGGCCATCGCCCACGAGCATTACAACAAAGGCATCGGTCAACGCGACGCGATGAGCATGCGCGAGTTACAATCGGCGATGAAGGATTGGAGCGACGTGCTGGAAACCTACCGCTCCGCAAATCGCGCCGTGGCCGATGCGGCGATGGTGAAGGTGTGGGACGCCGGCTTCCGCCCCGCCAACAAGGAAAAAGGCGAGAAGGGCGAGCACACCATCGCCGTACCGCCCGATATCATCGACAAAATGGCGAAGCGCGAACACGATCGCTGGATGGCCGAGCGCCTGATGTCCGGCTGGCGCCCGACAGCGGCCGGTGAAGCCCGCAACAACGATCTGATGGCGCACGATAAGATCGTCGGTTGGGATCAGCTCAACGAGAACGATCGCAACAACGATGTGACGCAAGTTCGCGCCTCGATGGATGTCGCGCGTCTGATGCACAAGGAAGGCTTCGTGCCGCGCACTTGAGCGCTACGACGGCTCGAGCGCCTCACGCAGGGACGCAATGTCGCGCAGCTTGGCCTCGTACAGAGACCAGTCATCGCGTTCGGCGATCGGCGCCCACACTTTTTCGACCTCGTCGATAACGAGTGTCACAGGCGTGTCGCGTTCGAAGTAAGCGTGGCGCAAGAACGTGGCAGCGCTGCTGCCAGTGCGCGCTTCAAGACCCTTACGGATCGGCGCAAACGCAGCGCCATCATAGAGCGCCGCTTGCGGACTTGCCGCTGCGCGCGCCGCGCTCGCTTCGCCGCCATACCAATCGAAGAAGAACCGATCCCATCCGGCGCAGCTCTCCGTCATCCATGCGAGCAGCTCTGACAAGAATTGCATGTCCGCTTCGATCGCGCCCTGAATGAGATTGAGCCGTGCAAACACGCCGTCGCGCAAGCCAACCTGGTACGCTAGCCTGAAGCGCTGCAGCGCCGCCTCCAGCAAGGCCGCTGGGCACACAAGACTTAGCGCGCCGCCAAGCTGCGCCAGCGCCCATGAAACCGCCTCAGGCTGGCGCCCAAACGCATAAAGCCCGCTCTCATCAAAGTAGGCCGCGGTGAAGCTTGGATCACTGACCGGCACGAAACGCCAAGGCCCATAATCGAAGCTCTCGCCGGCGACATTGAGATTGTCGGTGTTGAGCACCCCATGCACGAAGCCTGCCGCCATCCAGCTTCCGGCTAAGCGTGCATTCGCTTCGACCACGTCGCCAAAGAGCGCCGCGACACGCGCTTCGCCTTCGAGATTGAGCAGGTGCGGATAATACGCTGCGCAACAATGCTCGACCAGGTGATGGATCAGGTCAGGTCGTTCGAAGAAAGCTAGCCGCTGAAAGGTCCCAAACCGGATGTGGCTATGCGAGAGCCGCACCAGCACCGAGGACCGAGTAGGCGAGGGCTCATCGCCGCGTTGCAGCTGTTCGCCGGTCTCAAACAACGAAAACGGCTTCGACGTATAAACGCCAAGCGCCTCCAGCATCTGCGCCGCCAGCACTTCGCGCACGCCGCCCTTCAGTGTGAGGCGTCCATCCCCGAAGCGTGAATAGGGCGTTTGCCCCGAACCTTTGGTGGCGAGATCGAGCAAACGGTCGTCGCCATCTCGCAGTTGCGCAAACAAAAACCCGCGTCCGTCGCCAATGTCAGGATTGTAGGTTCGGAACTGATGGCCGTGGTACCGCATCGCCAGCGGCGGGCTCATATTGTCCGGCAGCGGCTCGAAGCGGGCAAAGTGCGCCTCCCATTCCGCAGCGCTCAAGCTGCCAAGGCCCACGCGCTCGGCCCAGCGTTGGTTCCGCCAGCGCAACACGTGCTGTGGAAATCGCGCGGGCGCCACTGGATCGGCAAATTCCTGCCCAAGTTTCACGAACAGAGGGTTGGGCCGGTAACGCGCCGTAACGGGCATGAGGTTCATCTAGGCGCGTGCGGCGGAGAAGTCATGCGTCATTCACGCGATGGGCCGTGACGAGCACGGTGGTTTGTGGCACACAATTTGGCGGGGGCGACGGAAGGGTCGTGGGACTTATGTCGGCGCACACTTTGAGCATTGTCGGCGCGGCTTTCGCCCTCGCCACGCTCGCCGCGTGCACCGAAAACGCGAGCGGCGCCAAGACTGAGCTTAGCTCCGCTGAGCGCGTTGCTGCGGCTTTAGATGTCTGCGGCGAAGACGGCGGCGAATTCGCCCAACGCGTGTGTGAAAATACATCGCTCGCCGAACTCGATAGTCAGGTCCGCCAAACACTCGTCGCCGAATCCGCCGCGATCTCCGACGCGGGCACGACGCTCCTTATTCAAAATCAAAACCGCTGGCGCGAAGCCGCGCGCGTGACATGCGGCATCCTCGATGCCGAAGCGCAGCCCGATCAGACCCAGCAGCGCTGTCTCGAAGCCGCGTTCCGCGCGCGCGCCCAAGACGCGCAGACCGCGGTGCAGGAGGTCGGCGGCTACACCTTCCAGCGCATGGAGCTGGTCGATGCGACGCCGGTGACAGCAGAGGTCGCCTCGGCCATGGGCGGCTCGGCCCCCGTCGCGGTCGAACGCAACATCCGCTTCCCCCGCATCGATGGCCCGCAGACCGCGGAGATCCGCCGCTTCAACGAACTCGTCGCGCAGCAACCGCAATTCCAGCTTGGCGACGCGACCAACGAGAACGTCAGCTACACGATCTCTTACGCTGGCCAGGAACTGATTTCGGTCAAATTCATCATCAGCGCCGATTCAATCGCCGCCGCCAACGCAACCAACACCGTCAAGGCCGTCACCGTAATCATGAGCGATGGCGGACGCTTGCTCACTGAAGCCGATGTCTTCCGCCCAGCGTCTGGCTGGCAGGATTTCATCACCGACCGCGCGGTCGCGCGCATTGCTCGCGAGTTTCCGGACTACGCCAACTTCCCGCCGCGCCGCGATGTCTATGAGACTGCGACTAAGCCGCATCTTTGGCTGATCACCGAGCAAGGCCTCGTACTGATGTTTCCGCCGCTCTCCTTTGGCGGCTCGCATGCCGATGGCGGCATCGAGGTCACCATTCCCTGGACCGACCTGCGTCCGTATCTCAATCCAGCCGCGCCCGCGCCAATCCGCGCCGCCGTTTGAAGCAAGGGCTTAGGGCAACAAGGGAGTAGGGCAGTAGGCCGCGCTCTCACCCCATTGCCCTACTGCCCCATTGCCTTACTCCCCTCGTCACATGGATTCGCGCACCAGTTCGATCCTCGCTCTCGCTGGCGTCGTGCTCATTGGCATGACCGGCTTCGGCATCTTTCTGCCGATCTTCCCGTTTCTCTCGCTTGATCTTGGCGCGACGCCAACCGCGACGACGATTGCGATGGGCGCCTATTCATTCGGTCAGCTCATCTCTTCGCCGCTCTGGGGCAGGCTCAGCGATCGCATCGGCCGCAAGCCCATCTTGATCGCCGGGCTCATCGGCGGCGTCGTTTCCTATTTTTGGATCGCGCACGCCAACACGGTTTATGATCTTGGCGCCGCGCGCCTCTTCGGCGGCCTCATGGCTGGCAATGTCGGCGCAGCCTTCGCTGCCGCCGCCGATCTGGCCGACGATAAAACCCGCGCGCGCAACATGGGCCTGCTCGGCGCCGCCGTAGGCTTCGGCTTCATCGCTGGACCTGCTTTTGGCGCCTTCCTCATCGGCCAAGAGCCAACGCGCGAGAGCTTCGTCACGGTTTGCTACGCGTCCGCCGCGCTTGCAGCGCTGGCTGCTTTGGCGGCGCTCGTATTTTTCCGCGAGAGTCTCACGCCGGAAGCTCGCACCCAGCGCGGCCAGCGGCGCCAAAGCCGCCTCGCATTGCTGACCTCGCGCCCCTCATTGCTGCGCTTTGTCATCGTCACATTCCTCGCCATCGCCGCGCAGGCCCTGATGGAAACCACGTTCGGTCTCTGGGCTGACGCCGAGCTGCAGTGGGGGCCGCGCGAAGTCGGGTGGACACTCGCCGCGCTCGGGGCTGGCGCTGTGGTGTTGCAGGGCGGCGGCGCAGGCAGGGCAGCGCGTGTTCTTGGCGAACGCGTGACGCTGCTTATCGGCCTCGCGCTCTTCGCTGCTGGCTTTGCGGGCCTCGCCGTCTCGCACGAAGCCCCAACCATGGCGGCGTCACTCACAGCGCTTGTCATTGGCATCGGCCTCGCCACACCGGCGCTGAACTCGCTCATTGCGGCGCAAGCCAATGAAAACGAGCGCGGCGAAGTGATGGGGCTATCTCAATCGGCCTCGGCGCTCGGCCGTGTCGCTGGCCCGCTAGGCGCAGGCGCATTGTTCGATCAACTCGGCACCGGCGCGCCGTTTGCGATGGCGGCTGTGCTGATCATCGCAGCGTTGTTCGTGACTCTGGGCGAACCGGCTAAGGAAGCCTTCGGCCCGGCGCGCTGATCAATCCTGATAGGGCCGCCATACGCCGTCTCGGTCGCGCACGTCGTACCCGTCATCAGTTTTGCGCACCGCCTGTGACGCCAGCGGCGCCTTGCCGTGGCCGCCGGGAATATCCAGCACATAAGTTGGCTGCGCCAAACCAGACGCACGCTCGTGCAATGCTTGCGCGAGTTCCTGTCCGCGCTCGATAGAGCAGCGGAAGTGCGACGTACCCTGCGCCTTATCGAGATGGTGCAGATAATACGGCTTCACCCGCGCCTCGACCAAAGCGCGCATCAACGCCTCAAGCGTATCGACATCATCGTTCACGCCGCGCAGCAACACAGTCTGCGACAACATAGGCACGCCGCTATCGATGATCCGCGCGATTGCTGCTTGCGCTTGCTCAGTCAGCTCGCGCGCATGGTTTGTGTGCAGCACCACGTATGTTGTCGCGCCCTCAACCCGCAGCGCCTCAACCAAATCCGGCGTCACCCGCAACGGATCGACAGCTGGAATACGCGTGTGCCAGCGAATGATCTTCACGTGCGCAACTGCCGCGAGCCGCTCCGTGATCTCCCGCACGCGCCGCGCCGAGAGCAGGAAGGGGTCGCCGCCGGTGAGAATGACTTCCCAAATCCCAGGCTGGCTCTCGATGTACGCCAGCGCCGCCTCGAGCTCCGCGCCCGTTAGCGTGCCATCGCCGTCCGGTCCCACCATCTCGCGCCGGAAGCAGAAGCGGCAATAAACCGGGCACACGTGCACCAACTTCAGCAGGCATCGATCCGCATAGCGATGCACCACGCCCTTCACCGGCGTGTGCGCATCGTCTCCGATCGGATCGCTTAGCTCATCTGGGGCAATCTCAAGCTCGCGCGCGTCGGGGCGAAACTGCGCCGCGATCGGATCGTCCGGATTGGTCGGATCGATGAGCGCGTCCATCGCCGGCGTGATCGCGACGGCGTAGCGGCTGGCGACTTCAGCTAGAGCGTCAACAGGTTGGACCGCGGGGCTTTGCCCCGCATGCGCGACGTGAGGCGCGCGCTCCAACCTCTTTGCCTCACCGCTCACATCAAACTCCAAATGCCTTTGCGTACTGCACCGTCCCGCCAGCCGCGAGCGCGCCCGGCTCGATCTCCAGCGCCATGAAGTGTGGCCCAGAGAAGGGAGCTTGCAGCGATTCCGCTAATGGCGGCGAGAAACCGAAGCGTGGATAATACTCCGCGTGCCCCAGCACAATGATCGCAACGCAGCCCAATTCGGCGCAACGCGCGTTGCCAGCGCGGATCAATGCGCCGCCGATCCCGCTTTTCTGGAACGCCGGCAACACCGCCACCGGCGCCAAAGCCGCCGCCCGAAGGGTCTCGCCGCCGCGCACTATCGCCAGAGGCGAATAGAAAATGTGCCCCTGGATCGCGATCTTACTCGCCGCGACCAGCTCCACTAACGCATCGCCATCAGCGCGGAGCTGTTCGACGAGATTTGCTTCGTCGTCTTGGTCAAACGCATGCCGCACGACCTGGCGTATCGCCGCGTGGTCGGAGGGCAATGCGTCTCGGATCATAACGCGTGTATGGACCGCTGGCGTCTCGCCGGCCAGCGCCGCCGCATGCCGGCGGGACGCCGGCGGTCCATATTATTCCGGCGTCCACAGCACGTCGTTGATATGCCGAGCGCCGGTCGCCAGCATCGCCACGCGATCAAACCCCATCGCCACGCCGCTCGATGATGGCATGTGCGCCAAAGCTGCCAGGAATTCCTCATCGATCGGCCAGCGTTTGCCGTAGCGCTTCTCTTTCTCATCCATCGCCGCGACTAACCGAGCGCGTTGCTCCATTGGATCAGTCAGCTCCCCAAATCCGTTGGCTAGCTCAACCCCGCATGCATAAAGTTCAAACCGCTCCGCCACGCTTGCGTCATGCGGCGCCCGCCGCGCCAGCGCCGCTTCTGAGATCGGATATTCCTTCAGCAACGTCATCGCGCCGTCGCCAAGTTGCGGCTCCACGTGCTGCACCAGCGCCGCCGAGAATGCATCGCCATCGGATGGCATCGGTATCGGGCAAAGCTGCGCAAACGCATCGCGCACCGAGATCCGCTCCGCCGCGGTGAACGGATCGCAGCTTCTCCCTCGCCAGTTCAGCATCGCCGAGCCCGCCGCCCGCGCCGCCACGCGTACAATCTCGACGCAATCGTCCATGATCTCTTCGTACGGCGCATTGGCGCGATACCATTCGATCATCGTGAATTCGGGCGCATGCAACGGCCCGCTCTCGCCGCGCCGCCAGGTCTTGCCGAGAAAGAAGAGTTTCCGCTCACCCGCCGCGAGCAGTTTCTTCATCGCGAATTCGGGGCTCGTGTGCAGATAGCGCTCACCCACCTCAAACGCATCGATATGCGTCTCTGCTCCCGGCGAAATCGTCAGCATATTCGGGTCCGCTTCGGTGAAACCCTGTGCCCAGAACCATTCCCGAACGGCCCGCTGGATCGCCACTCGCGCTTCCAAAAATGGCCGCCGGTCGCGGTGGCGATCTTTGTCCCACCACGGACTCATACTCCCCCTCTCCCTTGCGGTGAGGGGGCCGGGGGGTGGGGGGCGTTCAGCCGAGCAGGCGGCGGCTGGCTTGAGGCAGCGCGGCGCTTTGCCAATCGCTCAAATATGGCTAGAGAAGCCTCCAATTCCGGTCCTTTCGGGTATTTCAGGACCGCCGGTAGCCCGGCGGCAAGTGAGGTTTACGTGGTCAAAGTCATCGCTAGCGACGTCCGCAAAGGCAACGTGCTCGAGCACGCGGACGGCAAGCTCTACGTCGTGATGAGCCACGAAACCTTTCGCCCAGGCAAAGGCACGCCGACGACCACGATCATCATGCGCCGCATCATCGACGGCGTGAAGACGACAGCCGTGCACAAGACCACCGAAGGTTTGGAGAAGGCGTTTGTCGAGCAGGTCAAGCACACGTTCCTGTTCGATGACGGCGATGCTGGCCTCGTGTTCATGAACCCAACGAGCTACGAGCAAGTCCATCTGTCCAAGGATATGGTTGGTGATGCTGTCGCTTACCTGCAGCCGGAAATGGTTGTCGATCTCACCATGTACGAAGGTCAGGCGCTCTCGATCGAACTGCCGCCGCGCATCACCGCGACCATCGACACCACCGAGCCGGTGGTGAAGGGCCAAACCGCGTCGTCATCTTACAAGCCCGCCATGCTCGACATTGGCGTGAAGACGATGGTGCCGCCCCACATCGGCCCCGGCACGCGCGTCGTTATCTCCACCGAAGACGGCTCCTACGTCGAGCGCGCGAAGGACTGATGCTCACGCGCCGCGATACGCTGTTGGGCGCCGTGGCCCTCGGGGCATGCGCGCCGCTTGCGCCGTCCGGTGCCTACACGCCGCCGCCCAACGATCCGCGCTTCGCCGCCATCGAGCAGCGCATTGGCGGCCGGGTCGGTGTCGCGGCTTGGAATTCGGGCACCGGTGATTGGCTCGGGCGCCGCATCCAAGAGCGCTTCGCCATGTGCTCCTCGTTCAAATGGGTGCTTGCAGCCGCCGCTCTGCATGCTGCGCAGAACGGCGGGCTGCCGCTCGACGCGCAAGTGCGATTCGTTGTTGGCGAAATCCCTCCGAATTCGCCGCGTGTGCGGGAAAATCTCGTGCGTGGCTGGATGACAGTGGAGGAGCTTTGCGCCGCCACCGTGACGTACAGCGACAATGCCGCCGCCGATTTTTTGCTGACCGGATTGGGAGGGCCTGAAGGGTTCACGCAAATTCTACGCCGTAACGGCGATGGCATCACGCGCTTGGATCGCTTCGAAACTGCGCTCAACGAAAATCTCCCCAACGATCCGCGCGATACCTCAACGCCACATGCAATGGCCCGCACGCTGCATCGCTTTTTGCTGACCGACGAGGTGCTCGTCGCGGCCGATCGCGAGAAGCTGATCGGCTGGATGGAAGCTTCTCCTACCGGTCTAGATCGCATTCGCGGCGGTATCCCCGCCAACTGGCGCGCCGCTGACAAAACCGGCACGTCTGACTCAGAGCACAACGCCACCAACGATGTCGCCATCCTCTGGCCACCAAACGCAGCACCGATTGTCGTCGTCATTTATTTGAGCGACAGCACCGTCACCTTGCCTGAGCGCAAAGCCGCGCACGTCGAAATCGCGCGCATCGTCGTGGAAACGTGGAGCTGACATGCCCTGGTTTCGTCTCTTTGCCTGCGGCGAAGATTTCCCGGTGATCCTCGATAACAACGTCGAGGTCGTTGGTTTCTACACCACCCGCTACATCGAAGCGGATACGCAAGGCGATGCTGAAGCGCTTTGCTCCGAATTGCTGTTCGAGGACGAAGATCTAAAGCCGCCGCCGGGCGATTTGAGCGATCTCCAGCCGCGCATCATGTTCGAGGAAGTCGAGCAGGTCGCGGCGCCTCTCGATATCGATGACAACTTCTCGTTCTTCCCAATGGATGAAAGCGACGAGGAAGATTACTGATGGCGAAGAAAGCCACCATCTATCACAACCCGAAATGCTCCACCTCGCGCCAAGTGCTCGAAATGATCGAAGCCGTTGGCTACAAGGCTGAGATCGTCGAGTATGTGAAAACCGGCTGGACCAAAAGGCAACTCAAAGAACTCTTCGCTGCTGCCGGCGTCACAGCACGCCAAGCGCTGCGTACCAAGGCCGCGGAAGCCGAGGAGCTGGGTTTGCTTGATCCCAAGATCACCGACGCAAAACTGCTCGACGCCATGGTCGCACACCCAGTGCTGGTCGAGCGGCCGTTCGTGGTCACCAGCAAAGGCACACTGCTCGCGCGGCCGAAGGAACGTGTGAGAGAAATACTCTGACGTTCTTGGACCGCCGGCGTCTCGCCGGCGCGGTCGTCCAATTGGCACCGTAGCGGAGCATTGGCACACCGCTGGCGAGACGCCGGCGGTCCAAGAGTTGCTGCGTCACTTCAAACCCCCTACACATCGCAGCACCGGACAAGGGAACGCGGTTTAAATCCGCGGCTGCTCCCGCAGCTGTACGCGGCGAGTTCGTTGGCGATCACCACTGGAGCGATCCGGGAAGGGGCCAGCGCGCATCGACCCGCAAGCCAGAAGACCTGCCGGCGTGAATTACCTTTGGCCCGGGATGCGGCCGTGGAGGTCGGATCGTGCGGTGGCTCATTGCAGCGTTTGCGTTCGCCTGTGCGTCAACCGCGCACGCAGAGCCGCGCCGCATCGTTAGTCTCGATTATTGCGCCGATCAGTTTGTGCTGGCGCTCGCGGATCGCGAGCAAATCGCAGCGCTCTCACGCGGTTCTCAACGTGATGATTCTTACTTTCGCGAACGCGCGCGGGGCATTCGCCAAACCCGCGGCACGCTAGAGGAAGTGCTCGCGCTTCGTCCCGATCTCGTCATCCGCAACTGGGGCGGACCGTGGGACGCGGAGCAAGTGTACGGCCGCTTCAATGTGCCGGTGCTGCAAGTTGGTGGCACGCCATCTTTCCGCGAGGCGCGCGCCAATCTGATCGCCGCTGCGCAATCACTAGGCCACCCAGAACGCGGCGAAGCTCTCGCACGTGATCTCGACACACGCCTCGCGCATCTTGCTTCATCGGGAGATAACGCGCCGGTCATGTATCTCTCCGGCGGCGGCGCCATCGCCGGCCGCGGCACGATGATGGATGCCATCATCACGGCAGCAGGCGGGCGCAACGTCCGGACCGAAGAGAGTTGGGCCGTGCTGCCGCTCGAAGAGCTGGTGCAAACGCCGCCCGCGCTGATCGCGCTCGGCTTCTTCGGCAGTAGCCGCGATCGCGTCAACGCCTGGTCGCCGTCGCAACACCCAGCGCTGCAACGCGCGCTCTCGCGAACGCGCACTGTAGCACTGCCGCCTGCCACCATTGCTTGCGAAGCATGGTACGCTGTCGATGCAGCCGAAATCATCGCCCGCGCACTGTCTGCGCCATGAGCGCTTCGCTCCGCACCACGCTGGCATTGGCCGCGCTCAGCCTCGCGGCGCTCTTCGCCGCGCTATGGCTCGGCCCCGTCACGCTCGACAATCCGTTCGCAAACGATGAAGCAACCCGCACCATCGTCTTCGACATCCGCTTACCCCGCGCGCTCAGCGCCTGGCTCGCTGGCGCCGCGCTCGGTCTTTCCGGCGCTGCGTTGCAAGGCTTGCTCCGCAATCCACTCGCGGATTCCGGTGTCCTCGGCCTCTCGGGCTTCGCTGCACTCGGCGCCGTCATCGCATTCGCGTTTGGCTTTGCGACATTCGCGCCTTTGATGGCCGTGCTCTTTGCGCTCGGCGCCGCCGTCATTGTCACCACGCTCGGCTGGGCCTCGCGCGGCCCCGCGAGCCTCGTACTCATCGGCGTCGGACTCTCCAGCTTCGCCGGCGGTCTCATTGCGCTCGCGCTCAATCTGGCGCCAAATCCCGGCGCGCTCTCCGATCTTGTGAACTGGACTCTCGGGTCTGTCGAAGGCCGGTCAATGCAGCATGTCGCACTTGCGGCTGCTCTCCTGGTCACCGGAGCCGCGCTGATCTTCGCCGCCGCGCGCGGCCTGCAAGCCCTGACTCTCGGAGAGGAGTCAGCCGCTGCTATTGGCGCGAACCTTTCATTGACACGCGCACTTGTCGTCCTCGGCGCCGCCGCGTGCACAGGCGGCGCAACCGCCGTCGCAGGCATCATTGGCTTTGCCGGTATCGCCGCGCCCCATCTGGTTCGCGCTCTCGCCGGGCACGATCCCGCGCGCTTGCTGTTGCCAAGCGCATTCGCTGGCGGCGCTTTGCTGGTATGCGCCGATATTGTCGTGCGTCTTCTGCCAACGGACACCGAACTGAAACTCGGCGTCGCCGCCGCGCTCATTGGTGGCCCCGTATTCGCACTCATCGCAGCGCGCCTCGCGTCACGGGGAGGCGATACATGAACTCGTTGCTGTCCCTCCGGTCGGTCAGTGTAGATCTCGGCGCTACGCGCGCGCTCGATAGGGTTTCACTCAGTGTGAATGCTGGCGAGATCGTCGCGATCCTTGGTCCGAACGGCGCAGGGAAAACTTCGCTCATGCGCGCGGCTCTTGGCCTTATCGGCACGAAAGGGGCGATCGCGCTCGGCAACGCTGACCCGCGCACCCTTTCCGCACGAGATCGCGCGCTACGCGCTGCCTACTTGCCCCAACGGCCGCAATCGATTTGGCCGGTTAAAGTTGAAGCGCTGGTCGCATTAGGACGCTTCGCCCATGGCGCCGCGCCGGATCGTCTGGCATCGCGCGATCAGGCCGCCGTTGATGCGGCCATCGAAGCCTGTTCGCTTGGTTCACTTCGGCATCGCGGCATGGATGAGCTTTCCGGCGGTGAGAAAGCCCGCGCTCACCTAGCGCGCGCGCTCGCGCAACAAGCGCCTTTGCTGCTGCTTGACGAGCCCATTGCTGGTTTGGATCCAGCGCAGGCGCTTGGCGTTGTTGAGGTCCTGCAATCGCACGCAACCGCAGGTGGAGGCGCCGTCTTCTCGACGCATGACATCGCATTCGCCGCGGGCACGGCTCATCGTGTCGTGCTCATGAAATCGGGTCGCGTTATCGCGGAAGGCCCCGCCATCGAAGCGCTGACGCCGGCCGCGCTCGAGAGCGCCTATGGCCGTCCTGCGAGACTCGAGCGCATTGGTGATGACTTCGCCGCGATCTTTGAACGCTAGAGCCTGAATGCCCCGCCCTGAATTCGCGCGTAGAGTTCGAGCGTCAACGGCGCGTAGCGATTCAAGTCCGGTTGGTCAAAGTAGAGCGCTTGTTCGATTTTGGCGGGGTCGAAGCCGTCGCGGACCAGATCGACTTTGCGAAACTTGAAGGTGCCGGTGGTTTCGATGGCTGGCGTTATGCGAATGAAGATGGGACGCGCGTAGCTTGGCAGTTCGCGCACCAGATAGTCGCGCAGTCCTTCAATTTTGAACTCTTCGCCCGGTGTGATCGCCGCCATGCCGGCGCGGCCATCGATGCGATCGATTTTGACGCCGTAGACATTGGCTTCATCGACGCCGGGATAGCGGGAGATGACTTCGGCGACTTCGGTCGTAGAGACGTTTTCGCCTTTCCAGCGGAAGGTATCGCCGATGCGATCGACGAAAAAGAAGTAACCGTCCTTGTCCTGGCGCATGAGATCGCCGGTGCGAAACCATGCGTCGCCCTTTTCGAGCACATCGCGCAGGATCTTGCGCTCTGATGCGGCCTTATCGGCGTAGCCAGTGTAATTGTGCCGGGCGTCGTCTTTGATGAGGCCGACAGCTTCGCCGGGTTCGCCGGGCTCGCACAAAATGCAGAGACCATCTTCGCCGCGCACTGGCATTTCTGCTTCGATATCGAACTTCACCAAACGTACAGCGAAACTGCGTTGCAGATAGGGCGGCACACGGCCGATAGCGCCTGGCTCGCCGTCGAAATTGAACATCGAGACGTTGCCCTCGGTCGAGCCGTAAAATTCCATGATGCGTTCGACGTTAAAGCGGGCTTGGAATTCTTCCCAGACTTCAGGGCGGAGACCATTGCCGAAGGCGAGCCGCAGTTTGTGTGCGCGATCGTTTGGGCCAGGATCTTGGTTCACGAGGTAGCGGCAGAGTTCGCCAATATAGACGAACATCGTGCAGTCATGCTCGATAACATCGCTCCAAAAGTGCGACGCCGAGAATTTTCGGCGAAGCACGGCGGTGCCGCCATTTAGCAGTGCAGAGCCGATGCCGCAGAGACCGCCGGTGGCGTGATAGAGTGGCAGCACGCAGTAGATTTTGTCTTCGGCGTTGGCCTTTGTCGCGCCGGCGAAGCTGCGCATGTAGAGCTGCGCGCGCATGTGCGTGATTTTTGCGGCTTTTGGCATGCCGGTTGTGCCGGACGTGTAAATGTAGAGCGCGACGTCGCGGGCTTTCTGGCCGGTGCGGCGAGCTTTGGCGGGGCGCTCTGGCGCGAGTTTCGGTTCTTTCAGATCGAGTGCTTGGCGATCGGGCGCGGCGGAAAATTCGGGATCGATGACCCAGTATTTCAGCGGCCGCGGCAAACCTGCGCGGATCGTTTCTGCAGCGGCGAGACCTTCGTTGTCGGTGATGACGTGATCGGCGTTTGAAATTGACAGGCAGTGCGCCAAGGCAGCGCCGGTGAGGTTGTTATTGATCAACGCTGCGGCGATGCCGAGCTTGGTGAGACCTACCCACGTCGGGACGTATTCAGCGCGGTTCGGCAGCAGTAGCGCGACGGTATCGCCGGCTTTCAAGCCTTGTGCATCGGCCCATGCTGCGAAGCGGTTCGCCAGCGCGTCGAGCTGACGATAGGTGTAGTGCTCGCCCTCGAACACAATCGCGGTGTGATCGGCGAATTTGTCGACCGCTTCTTCGAAATCGTCGCAGACCAGGAAATCGGAGTCCGGATCGATTTTCCGCACGTTCCATAAGGTCCGCGCGAGGCCGTCCAAAAATCTGATTTCGCGCGCGATCCGCTGAAGCGGGCCCATCCTGAATCTCCGACGCGACACTTAAGCGTGTTCGCGCGGAAGCGGAACGGGTCAGGCGGTCGCGGCGGCGGCGATTGCAGGCAGAAATGGCGTCAGTGCGAGCAGCAATGTGATCAAATAGGCTTGGCGTTTCATCGGTCCCTCCGAAGTGGGGCCGGTTTAGCGCCGCGTTGTAACAGCGGTGTTGCGCCTTCGTTTCAAACTCGTGGCGTTTTGGCGCCGCTTAGTTCGACGCGCCGCCTTCGGGGAAGGCGCCGGCGAAATCCATGAAGTAGCGCCCGGGCGGGTTGATGGCGGCGAGGAATTGCGCGGCGTTTTCTTCGGCGATCTCCTTGCTCGGGAAGGCGTCGGGGCCGGCATGGATGCCGGGGAAGATCGTGCCCAGACGATAGAGATCGAGCACGTGATAGACGCGGTAATAGTTCCGCCAGCGCCGCGCTGGCGGCGTTTGCGTCATGGGCTTGGGAGCGAGGCCGAGCATCATCACGATAGGTGAGTGCGGCGCATGCGAAGGTCAAGCGCACGCGCGGGCGCATACGCTCTGAGAAGAGGGCCAAGGGGACGCGAGCTATCGCGCCAGAAAAAGGCGCCGTTGGTTCGGCGCATGTTGTGACGCAAAAGGCCGCGTCCCCGCGATTGTTTGAGCGCCAGGACGAGGGAGGGCGGTGTCTCTCGCTCTCGATCTCGTCCCCTGACGGCGTGCGGAGCTTTGCGTGTTCAGACGCTTAGCTTCCGGTGTGCTCCCACGGTTAGCGCCTTACGCTGCTCTCCCGGGGCTTCGGTTTTTTTTGCTGTCGCCTCCATTGCTGGAGGAATTGCTTCACTCGCTTCGAGGGCGCCCCCTCTGGCTTCGCTTGGCCTCTTCCGGGTACCCGGTCGAGTTACGAACAGCACCTTCTCACGCTCAATCACATCGTCTCGTTATCGGCTGAACAGTTGGATCCGACTGGCCCTCGAAAGACCGGCTCGACGTGCACGTGCTGCCGGAAGGCGCGGCGTTCGCCGTCGCGCGTACGCCAGCTGGCTTGAGCGAATTGATCGAGCAGATCAAACCGCGTGCGCCGTATCTGATCGCGCTCGAAGCCACAGGCGGC
>JANPCV010000099.1:0-12654 GCA_031431115.1 Caulobacteraceae bacterium | reverse complement strand
TTTGATGGGGTGGACGCCCCCCAACGGCATCGATGTGCCAAAGTGGAGGTGTTACCGCACCACTTGAGGGAGGCGTCCGTGGAGAAAGTTAGCATAATCGGCCTGGATATCGCCAAGTCTGTTTTTCAAGCGCACGGGGCCGACGCTTCAGGCGCTGTCGTCTTTCGCAAGAAGATCTCACGCGCCAAGCTATTGGAATTCTTTGCGTCGCAGCCTGCTTGTCTGGTGGCGATGGAGGCTTGCGGCGGCGCCCATTATTGGGCGCGTGAGATCACCAAGTTCGGTCATGAGGTCAGGCTGATCGCGCCCAAATATGTCAAGCCGTTCGTGAAACGCCAAAAGAACGACGCGGCCGACGCGGAGGCGATCTGCGAGGCCGCGACGCGACCGACCATGCGGTTTGTGGCGGGCAAAAGCGAGAAGATGCAGGCAAGCGGCCTGGTCTTCCGCACGCGCGACATCTTGGTTCGACAACGCACTCAGATCACCAATGCGGTGCGCGGCCATCTTGCCGAGTATGGACTGGTGGTTCCCCAAGGCGCCGGCATTTTCAAAGGCTCGTCGCGCAGCTCGAAGATTCAACGTCCGATCTTCTTCAAGAAGTTCGCTCGATCCTGTTGCTCATGACCCAGACTGCAAAGGGATTGGATGAGAAGATATCGCTGCTCGACAAAGAAATCGCCCGGCGCACCAAAGACGACGAAGTCGCGCGTCGCCTCATGACCATTCCAGGGATTGGTCCGATCACCGCCACCGCGATAGCAGCGCTGGCGCCGCCAGCCACGACGTTCAGGAAACGCAGAGACTTCGCCGCTTGGGTCGGACTTACGCCATTGCAGAAATCGACCGGCGGCAAGCAGAAGCTTGGCGCGACCTCAAAAATGGGAGAGCGAACCATACGTCGCCTGCTCATCATCGGCGCCGCCGCCGCCATCCATCACGCGACGCGCCGCGGCGTGGCGCCCACAACATGGCTGGGGTCCATGCTTGCGCGAAAGCCGCGCATGCTGGTGACCGTGGCTCTTGCCAACAAGATGGCCCCGATCGTCTGGGCGCTCTTGGTCAAAGGTGAGGACTATCGAACTCCGGCGAGCGCATTGGCGTAACGCTGATGCGCAATCCGCGAGGTCGTTGACGGCGTAGAGGTGGTCAAAGGAGAAGTATGGCGCAACAGTCGATGAGACGAGATCAGGAGAACCAGTCTGGCCCAACGTGCCGAAAAGCACGCTACTTTGATTTGGACCTGATCTTCGAACTCCCATACGGGCCCGCGGCGCTTACGGCCGCATTAGAGGCCGGACAGATGGCTGCACCCCGACTACGCGCGTCAAACTTTTTCCGAGATTCCTCTTGCGCCGGCGGGGGCGTCCACAGATGGGCCAGCGACGTCCCGGCCGGTTCTAAGGGCGCAAGCGCGCGTTGATCCGCAAACTTAACGGCGCCTTAAAGCCGGTGGCGCTCAATGCGCGCACGGGCCCAACAATCAGAAATTTCGAGACTCCGACATGATCATTCCGCCCGACGGCGAGCGCCGGTTTCGCGCCATCTTCGACGGCTCACCCGATTGCATAAAACTCATCAGTGCCGACGGCCGCCTCATCGATATGAACGCCGCGGGCCTGCGCATGATCGAGGCGGACTGCCTTGATGCCGTGCGCGGCAAGAACCTCTTCGACCTCATTGATCCGGCATACCATTACGGCTTCCGCAAAAGCATCGATGCAGTCTTCGCTGGTGAGATCGCGCAGATGCAGTTTGAAGTGATCGGCTTGCGCGGGCGCCGGCTCTTCATGGATCAGAGCGCGGCGCCGCTCTGCGCGCGCGAAGCACCGGGTCAAGTGATCGAAATGATGGCGATCACCCGTGACGTCAGCGAGCAACGCAAAGCCGAAGCCGATCTATTGCAGGCGCGTCTCGCCCAGGACACAGCCCGCGCGGCAGCCGCTCTCGCCGCCCGCCTCGGCCAGGAGCTCAATGCACCGCTTGGCAACATCATCGGCTATAGTGAGATGCTGCTGGAGCAAGCTCTGGAGCATAACCGCGGGCACGACGTCGACGATCTCAAACGAGTGCTGAGCGCCGCCGACGATCTGCGGTCAAAGTTGAACCAATTGCTGCAAACAGCTCTGGCCGAGGTGCGGCAAGATCAGGGGCTTGTGGTCAGCGGCGACCTCGAAGATCTCATCGAGATCGCCATTGACGCGGTCAGACCCCTCGCCCAGGCGAACGGCAACCGCATCAGTGTCGAGATCGGCCCCGACTGCGCTTCGCTTCCGGCGGACCACACTAAGCTCGCTCAATGCCTGCACGCGCTCTTGGCCCACGCCGCCCAGCAAACCCACAACGGCGCCATCACAGTGAAGGCAAGGCAGATGCTAGCGAACGGCCAGCCACGTCTTGTGCTCAGCGTCGTCGATACCGGCGCCGGCATGTCGCCAAATGAGTTGGGCGCGCTCTTAAGCCAGGATTCCTACGCCGAGACATCGATCGCCTCGGGTCTGGCGGCGGCGCGCAAACTGGTGCTCTTCATGGGCGGCAACATCACCGCCGCAAGCGCGCCCGGGCAAGGCGCACGCGTCACAATCAAATTGCCCCTGCCCGCAGCAGATGCGGTTGGTTTCGCTGGCCCGGTCGCGCGCACCGCGTACGGGTGCCGTTAGTCGCTGAGCGAACGTTTGTCCAAGCCGGGTCAAGGCACGTCAGTCGTCGTTACCGCCGAAGCGTACATCTCCATCCAATCGAGACATTGGGCCCCTAGACGGGTGAATGGGTCCACATGTGTTGTGTGCCTCAACAAAATCGGCGCCTCGACTGCAGCCTTGCTTTCGAATGGCCTCAAAATCGGCATTTCGGCGAGGCGGCGCTTCGAATCTCACGCAGGTTTCGACTAACTGAGGAATCGTACTCAGCGTACTGCGCCGACCCGAACGCTTGGATGCAAGTGCCCGTGCTGTGGGAGCCGATCACGGCAACGCGAAACCGGGCTGAGGTGCTTGCCGCTATGGACCCCTACGTGCGCGGACTTTGCGCACCCAGTGCCGATCTCGTAGCAAGGCTACCACCGACGGAGCCGCCATCAACGGAAGGTGATGACTTGGCGTCTCGACATATTTTCCGCTGCCCGACGATGCTCGACCGCGAATAACTCCGCGCTGTTGGAGCGGCTCACGCGCTCAAATCCTGTCGCTCGCTCCCTGCTCGTCAATTCGGCGCGCTTTCGCCGACAGTAGCCGCCCCCGGTCGAACCGCACCCCGTGAGCCTTCGTTCCCGCCCCCCCTTCACAGCACGCGGATATTGCGCAGCCATTGCAACACCATTTCCGGCCATTGCGTGGTGATCGGGTCGGTGGTGGGGCGCAGACCGAAAGCGTGGCAGCCGCCAGCATAGATGCGCATGTCGACTGGAACGCCGGCATCATGCAAAGCGAGCCCGTACGCCATTGCGTGGCGCACGTCATCGACCGGGTCATTCATGGCGTGGATGAGCAAAGTCGGCGGCGCGCTGGTACTGATCTCAACCCATGGCGCAAGCGTCAGGCTCGTGCGCGGTGCGGTGCGATCCCAAAGCCGTCCGGGATAGAGCAGAACAGCGAAATTGGGCCGCGGCGATAATTGGTCGGCCGCGTCGACGGCGTCGTAGCTACGCACATCGGCATTGCTGATCGCCGCAGCGAGGTGGGCGCCGGCAGAAAAGCCGATGACGCCGACTTGGTCGGGATCGATGCCATAATCCGCGGCGTGCGCGCGCAAGAGGCCCATGGCGCGCTGGGCGTCTTGCAACGCAAGCAGCACCGCTGGCGGTTGGCCCCGCTGCCACACTTGTGGCGTTCTATATTTCAGCACAGTGCAGGTAACGCCTTGTTGCGTGACCCAGTCGCAGATCTCCGTTCCCTCTAGATCCATAGCGACGGCGGCATAGCCGCCGCCAGGCAGAACCAAGACTGCGGCGCGGCTGCGCTGTTGCGCCGGCCGGTAGATGGTCATTGTCGGGCGGGAAATATAAGTCGCCCAATTCCACGCGCGTCCTGCGACGAGCGGCGATCCGCTCCCAACCATTTCCGCGTTGCCCTCGTAATCCGGCAGTTGCAGAACAACTTGGTCTGGCCACAGAGCAACTTGCTCGCCGCCCAGACCTGGCTGCCACACGGTATTCGGTATTTCGACTTTCTCTACCTCTGTTCGCGCGCAATCGCGTGCGGGTTCTTGGCCTGCGGCGCTGGTCACGCCGAAAATCAAAAAGCCGATGAGTGCGAGTGTTTGCGCGCGAAGGTTCCACCGAGACTGATCGCGATCACGCTCATCTGCACGGTGGGCTTGGGTCGGCGCTCGGAGCGCAACGGATTTCGGAAGCGCTGAAAGACACAACAGGTAGCCAATGATGGCGCTCGCGCCATAGCCGACAAGTGGCGTCGGATAGTTACCGAAAGCTGCGGCTAAGATCGTGGTAAGCCAGACCGCGCCGAAGATTATGACCGGCGCGCGCGACTGGGAATCGGCCCACCAGCCAAGGATTGCAGGCGCCAGGAGCAGCCCGACACCAGCCCAAACCGCCGCGCCTGCCAGCGGATGAACGCCGAATGCCGAAGACAAAATCTGATCGACATGGGCTGAGATCGGAAGCGTGTCCGGCCTGATGAGCGTCACGATGAACGCGAAAGCTGCGCTGATGAGTGCCACGCCAACAAAGCGATCGAGACGAAATAGAGCGAGCGCGGTCAAACCGGCCAACAATACGCCAGCCATTGCCCGATCTGGCTGAAGAGCGAGCGCCAAGGCGGCAACGCACATCCCCCCTGTCGCGAGCAGGCTTGGGCCTCGGGCGAACCCGATGATCATGACAGGCAGAAAAATCAAACTGGGTTGTACGAAAGCGGGGCCCAGTGCGAACCATCGCGCCGCGCCTTCAACGGAACGCCCGAAGAGCGAGGTTGCCAGAAGAACGCTCGCCAGCACGAGGATCTCAATCCCAGACCATCGGCCCGCAAGTGGCGGAATGCGCACTACCACCGCCAACACCGCGAAACCAATAGCCAGCGCGCCAAGATTCAAACCCAGATACACCGCGGGTGCGCCGGCAGCCGTCATGTAGGCAAGGCCCAGACCAACAGCGGCGATTGAGGCTAAGACGCCGACAAGTCGCGGCTGATGAGAGCGATCGAACGATGGTCGCATTGTACTCGTGTCTCCGGATGGATGCTCGCTTCTCGTCGGTGCGACGAGCGATGCCTCTAAATGTACGAGCAGGATGCGCGGCATGAGTCCGCAAAAACCTCCCACGACGAAGCGCAGGGCGTCGCCATCGTCGGAAATCTCGGCACCTTCGGCGCACATGCCATCAACCCAGTCCCGAAGTCTTTTCGGCAGCATAAAATGCAAGAGCCCGCAGACCCCATTGGCGATAGCGCGACGAAGGCCGGACCTCATGCCAATGCATCCTTTCCGAGGTGCGCCCTTCCGCGAGAGGCGACCGGCAGATTATTGCGCGCAAGCACAATTCCGCTGGCCGTTAGGCGATAGGCGTGTCGCGGCGGCCGCCCGCCCTGCGCTGGCTGTTGCCACTTGGCTTCGAGATAGCCCTTCGCTTCCAGCCGAATGAGCAGTGGATAGAGAGTGCCCGACTTGACGCCAGTCAGGCGGCACAATTCATAACCGTGAGACCAGTCCTTTCGCGCGTCGAGCAGTGCGGAAAGAACCTTCCGCGCATGTTCGGATAGCGCTCGCGACCGCATCATGACCCTTAAATCTACCTATATAGAATTGGAGTCAAGGTGCTTGATGAAACACGACTGGCTTAGTCGCTCAATTCGTGACGCTGGCGTTAGCAGCCGGCGAGCGACCTGCTCTCGCCGAAGACGGGGTCGCCTACAACCCAAGCGCCGACTCGATTTCGGCGTGCACGGCGCGAGACCAAGATGTGTCGTCGTCCTTGTCGCCTGCGTGGGTGAGAACGATAATCGTCGTGTCGGTCGCAGGGTAATAGTACAAAAGAGCATTGGGACCGGCGTCTTCGTTGCCGCGCGTGAAGATTCGGACAGCGCCTCTCTCGGTGCGTCCTATGAACCAACCCAGCGCGCTTTGACCTTCTTGGATCGCGATCACCGGCGCAAAGAGCGTGTCGAGCGACGACGTGGATAATATTTGGCCGCGTAACAGCGCCTCGTGCCAACGGTAGAGATCATGGGTTGTCGAGAAATACCCTTGGCCACCCCAACGCAACTGGTCCAATCGGGCTGGACGATCCCCCAACAACGGGACGGCACGAGGATTTTCAACATCCGGAATCTGACCCGTATCGTGTAAGTGGATCCTTTCAAGGATCTCCGTGCGAATAAAGTCCGCATAGCTCGAACCACACGCACGTTCCACGATGGCTGCAGCTAGCTCGTAGTTGGCGTTGGAGTAGATAAATCGTTCGCCGGGCGCCGCCGCCAGCGGCAATGCGAGTACGGTGCGGCGCGCTGCTTCTCCGTCCGTTGAGAATTCCGCGTCGTCCGATTGCGGCAAGCCAGACGCGTGCGCCAGCACTTGCCTGATAGTGATCGCACGTTTGTCGGCGGGCACGTCAGGCCAAATTTCCGACAATGGCAGGTCGATCCGAATATGCCCTTCGTCGACGCAGCGCATTAATGCAGCGCTGGTGAATTGTTTGCCCATGGATGCGATCCAAAAGCGGGAGCTTGGGCGCATGCGCTCATTGCGGATGGCTCCAAAGCCTTCATCAAGCAGCACGTCGCCCCCTTGTGCGACCAGAACGGCTCCAGAAAATCCCTCGCGGGCCTGCTGCTGCGCAGCAGCGCGCACATTCAAACGGGTCGAGCCTCCGTGCGCTGTGGAACATGCCACCAAGGCGGCGCAGGCCAACAAGATCAAGTTTCTCATCTCTCGATGAAGAACGCGCGCGCTGGGATAGTCAAAATACAATCGACGGACCGACGACAGCAGCGGATCCGACCGGCAATTTTGGGCCATCGCCCGCCCGCTGGTAATATTTCACGACGGGCTTGGTCGCTCAATTCCAGTCGGTGGTCATGTTGCGTGACCTAAGGCGCGAGTTCGCCGAAACGCGACGCACGCATTCGTCGGGATCATGCGCGGCCCTAGCGGACGCGAGCACGCTGAACGGCAGATGATTGCCAGCCGCCTACGCACCTCGCAAACCTGGATCGACTCGCCGCTTCCCGATCGCGGGCCGACGTGCCACCGTGCGAACATCGACCCGGGAGCCTCCGTGAGGGTGGAGAGAGCGTCATGACCAGCGTCGATGTCTTTACGCTGTTGCTAACTGTGGCGCAGGTCTCCGTCGCATTTGCTGGCTTCGGCGCGATCGCGAGCGGCATTAGTCGGCGCTCAGAAGAAGACAGCGTCGATGCCGGCAGGCTCATCAACATGATGGTCACCGCTCTGTCCGTGACGATCCTAGCTCTACTCCCCTGCGCTTTGGCGCTTTTCGCGTTGCCCGAGGATTGGGTATGGCGCGCGTCAGCCGTTGCGGCCTTGGTAACGTTCATTTCGTTCGCGCCCGGCGTTGTCAGCCGCGTTAAGCGCATGACGAACATGGCTGGTTTTCATCGCCGCGCGACCTACACGAGCTACGCGCTGCTCGCCCTCGCCATACTCTTGTTCATGTCTTGCGCTTTGGGCCTACCGGCAGGCGATCTCGACGCCTCGTACAGCACGGCGCTGCTTGCGCTCCTGACCGCCACCGCAATCTTGTTTTTCCGTATGGTGTTTTCGCTATTGCGCGAAGTCCGCCCCGACTGACGCGCAAATCTGTTGCGTTCCGCGCGCACTACCTTATCCGCACTCGCCGATCGCGGAGCGGCCGCGCGGTTGTTGTTTCTGACGCCGCCCATAGGAGCACGGCGGCTTTAAGTTCAGCCGACTGGCTTTGGCCAGCGATATCGGGCTCGTCAATTTCTTACGAAGGGCCGGGTCGATCTAGTCCGGTCACCGGTAATGATGCGGGCACTTCGGCACACCATCGCCGACTTCGGTCATCCGCCGCCAACACAATTGTCAACGATGCATGCTGGGCCGAGGCGGGGCTGTGCAAACGAGATCGGCGTTCGCATTGGCGCATTGGCGCATCCATGGCGTGAGCGCTATGCGGGGCGACCAACGTGACGAGTTCGTCAACATCGGCGCGGCCAGTCGCGATCCACTCTACCGAGCGGCGTGCGTCTGCACTCGCCTGGACGACCGTTGCGCTAGGTGATGCGCGTGTGCCGCGTGAACCGTCGAGCAACGTGGACCCAATGCCCCAATGGCGCGTTCGCCAAGCAACAGACTTTTGGCACAGCGAGCCATGGAGAGATAAAATGTTGCCACGCGAGCAGGAACGGCGCCGCAGTCTGATCTATCGAGCTGGGCTTTTGGCTGACACTGGTCACTATGACGGCTGGCGAGACATTGAAGCAGCGCTGTTGAGCGCAGGTCGCGAAGACGCCTCGCGTAATCTGGCCTCTGCCCATATTCAATATGCACTCAATCGACGATGCGCCCGTGCCAAGCGGAGTCTGGCGCAAGCTGCGCATTGTTTGGTCGCGCCTGCAATTGCTGCCGGCACCGACGGTCAGACGGGGCACCGACTGTAGCGAAGCCGATCAGAGGCCTAAACAATCCCTGTTGAACGATAGCATACAATGAAAGCTGGTGCCCTGATCAGCGCGGTCACCATGACCTATTTTTCGATACAGGTTCTTGTCGCCTTGCATACGGGCCATCCCCTCGCGTCGGCGGCTCGTCTCCCTACTAAGGACATTGAGCAGTCGTCGCACGATTGGGCGCGTTGCTGCGCACGGGGCAACGTAATCAGCGTTGCATTTCCGAGGCGTTCCCAAGTCAGTCAACGCACGCATCCGCATTGAGCCAGCGTGCGCCAACTTTTCGCGAGGGGCCAACTCTCTCCAAGCCGCTCAATCGCTAAGCGCCCGGAGCATCGGCATGATCTCGCCGTTGGCGGACGCCTCGCACAACATTGGAGACAGCGGGCAAGTGTTCGCTTGCGTACCGACGAAAGAGACGCTGGGGCGCAAGCCTCCCCATGTTGTGCCGAATTGAAGTCCTCAACGGCGAAGCTATAGCTGCAAAAAACTGTACTGATGTCGGCTACGCCGAAAAGCACATCGATCCGGTTCATCTGCGGAGCGGTCCCTACAACGTCAACGCCGAAAGCGATCCCAGCCGCTGGAAAAACGCCGTCACATTCGGCGGCCGGCTGACTGCGATTGAGCGAGGCGCCAGCCAAACGCAGAACCCGATTGGCGGGCTAATCGACATCCTCACCTGATAAATCAGCTAGCGTCGCAACTGCGGCCACTCCCGCGCCGTATCCCCAGAAGAGTGAAGCGGGCGAGCTATGCGGCATGGGCACTTACTATCGGCTAGAAAGGCGCAGCGGCGCAGCGCCACCCGCGCTGTGGCGGTTTGCATTGCACTCGCGCTCATGGTTGCGGGCTGCGTTCGGGCCGGCCTGCGCATCAACACTCATGATCCCCATCCGACGCACTTCACCTCGCTGCTTTCGGACTTCGACGATGATCCGGCCATCACCGACGCAACCGCTTGGAGCACGCGCCGCGCGCCACTCCTGCGCGCCGCGTTTCAGGAGCGTATCTACGGCTGGCTGCCTGATGAGACTGGCGCCATCGTCAGCGAACGTCGCACGATCCGCACAGCCAACTATCCCGATGCACGCAGCGTCGAAGAGGTCACCGTCCGCCTAGCGGCGGCGAACGCTCAGGAAATTCTGTTCAGGGCGGTCGTCTTTTTGCCCCAAGGCCAGGACGGCGCATCACCGGTTATCATCGTGCCAAACTTCTGCGGCAACGAAGCGGCGCTCGGCTTCAGTGACCGGGCGCTCAATCACGGCGCCTGGCTGCCAGAAAGATGCCGCACACTCGCCAACCGAAGCGTCACGCGCTTCATTCACGGACAAAACATCATCCGCCCACCGTTCGAACGCCTGCTGCGCGCGGGCTACGCTGTGGTGACCTACTATCCCGGCGAGGTCGTGCCCGATCAGCCAACGCGTGCGGCGCAGGCAATAGCGCGCCTTCCCGGACAAACACGCGCTCCAAACGTTGGGGCCGTCGGCGCCTGGGCATGGTCGATCTCCCGCGCCGTCGACATCATCGACGCTGACAGCCGATTTGATCACGACCACGTCGCGGTCTTCGGTCATTCCAGATTTGGAAAGTCAGCGCTGCTTGCGGCAGCGCTCGATGAACGCATCACGGCAGTCATCGCCAATCAATCCGGCCGGCTTGGCGCTGCGCCAACCTCCCGCAACATCGGCGAGCCCCTTAGCGAGCTTACCCGCCGCTTCCCGCACTGGTTTCCGGCTGTCGCCCAAGGCGCTTTCGCAGACGCGGCAACACTCGATCAGCAGTCGTTGATTGCTCTGATCGCTCCGCGCGCGGTGCTCCTGGGCGGAGCAACGCTCGATCGCTGGTCGGATCCAGTAGGCGCCTATGAAGGCGCTGAGGCAGCGAGCGACGTCTACAGATTGTTGGGCCGCCAAGGGCTTACCCAATCGTCGATCGAGACTCCGGACTATTCCGCCGATATTACATTCTTCATGCGCCCAGGACGCCATGGAATCCGCGACTTGGACTGGACTGCGACCATCGCATTCTTAGACGCCCATCGGCGCGTGCCACGATATGTGGCGGCAACACAATGATGCCAGAGATTCTGATCCCGGCAACATGGGCGCTATATCTCGCGCTCTTCATCGCGCCATTTCTGCAAGAAGACGCCGCCGTCGTTGGATCGGCGTCCGCCGCGTCAATGCATGAAGGCGAGGCCGCCAGCATCTTCTTCGTCTCGCTACTTGGCCTCGTCCTGAGCGATGCGTGGAAATACTGGGCCGGGTACTACGCCCAATCGTGGCCACCTGCAGCGCGCTGGTCGAACAATTCCAAAGTCACAGCACTAAAGGAAGGCGTCTTGAAGCGTCTCGGCTTGGCGCTGCTCGGCGCGCGTTTCATTCCTGGGACGCGCATTCCGCTCTATCTCGCCTGCGGCGTCTTCCGCGCGCCCTTCCGGCACTTTCTTCCGTTGATTGCACTCACTGGTGCGCTTTACCTCGGCCTAACCTTCGCCCTCTTCGCCGTGCTGGGCGACATCCTTGGTCCGCAATTCCAACGCTTGCTCCCACTCGTCGTTGTTGGGGTTATTGCGATCATCATCGCCGTGACTCTGGTGTCCAAACGCCTCCGCGACCAACACGACCAAGCCAACCCCTAAGCGGGCGGATCAGAACACGGCTGGAGACGGTCACTCCTTTGATCGGGTGCTAGTTAAGGGCTAGGCTGGGCCATCTGATCACATTTCTGGACTGGCTCAATCGCTCAATCTCTCGATAGCTGCCGTTGAGCCGCGGGCTTAGCCTGCAGTCCCCGCCCTGCATGGTGCGGGCGGGTGAGCAGAAGGCTCACGAACATGACGATCGAGTTTATCTCTGAGGCCCCTGTGCGCACAGGCGGTCGCCCCCGTCGCATTGCCGGCGGAAAGCTGACTGGCCAGAAGCCAGCGCTGAAGATGAAGGAGGTCTGGTCAATCCGCGCTCGCTTGGAACTGAAGAAGCGCGTGCGCGATCTGGCCCTGTTCAACCTCGCGATCGACAGCAAGCTTCGCGCTTGCGACCTGACGCGCCTCAGGGTGGAGGATGTCGCGGCTGGCGGCGAGGTGAAGACCCGCGGCATCATTGTTCAGAAGAAGACCGGCCGCCCGGTGCAATTCGAAATCACCGAGCAAACCCGCAGCGCCGTGCTGAACCTGATGCGACGCCATTATTTGCGTTCGGGCGACTACCTGTTTCCGAGTCGGCTCGCGCACTCGCCTCACCTCTCGACACGCCAGTACGCGCGCATTGTCCAAGGCTGGGTTGGATCGATAGGTCTAAATCCCGCGACTTACGGCACGCATTCACTGCGTCGCACCAAGGCGGCGCTGATCTATCGCAAGACGGGCAATCTGCGCGCGGTGCAGCTTCTGCTGGGGCACTCAAAATTGGAGAGCACAGTTCGCTATCTCGGCGTGGAGGTAGATGACGCCATCGCTATCTCAGAGGGCGTTGACCTCTGATCGTCGGGAATGGCCGGTTTCAATCGCGCCGGCCATTCTTGCCCCAGCACTCGAAGGGCTCGCCATGGCGAGTCGCCCGGAGGAGTTTCACCTCCGGGCGCTCCTAGAACCGTGCGTGAGCCTCTCGGTTCGCCGAGTAGGCCCGGGGAATTTCACCCCGAGCCTCTCACAGATCCGGACTTGATACTCTCGCATCATCCGGCTCGTGCCACCGCTCGAAGGCTGCCGCCTTCCGTCGACACCGGGCTCCTCCCGTTTCCAGTTGGCCCGGCCAGACTTCGGTGACCCGCCCCCTTCGCTCCAGCCCCATTACAGAGCCTTCGTCGCTACTACGGAGCAGTCCGCCCCTCTCCGGTGCATCGGTACTTTCGGCGTCGCGATTGTCGCCGCTTGTGCCTTTTCCCTTGCCATCACCGGCCAGGTTCTCACGTTCCATACAGGAGCCCGGTCGAGCTTCGCGCTGCCTACACGCCGGATGCCGCTCGGCCGGTCTCAGGACATCCTCCGAGCTCTTCCCGAAGGTAGGGTCAACCCTCGGTTTTGACATCGTCTAATCCGCTTACG
>JANPCV010000098.1:0-2435 GCA_031431115.1 Caulobacteraceae bacterium | reverse complement strand
GTGAGCGGGATTCTATGCGCTAATCCTCTGGGTACCGACGGTCGGTGACGGCACCGAGCGGGCTTCGCCGAGCATCGCGAAGTCGATGCGATGAGCAGCTTCGCGCCTCCCGCATGTTGTCTCCGTCAAAGACGCAGGTGGTCCCCGGTGGACATCTGCTTGTGCGGTCCGTCGATAATCCTGTTTATCGTTTTGGGTCAACACAATGATATGGTCACCAGGTGTCACCTTGGGCACTTGGGACGAGCTTGCCTCATCGGCCGCTATTGTTTGAGGCGCAGTTGCCCCATGAAATCTCGCTTGCCTATGGCGACGCCGTTATGGCGAAGGATGTCGTAGGCGGTCGTGGCGTGGAAATAAAAATTCGGCATCGAAAACGAGAGGAGAAAATTCTCGGCGGTAAACGGCAGCACGCGCTCTTTGAACTCAAAGCGCATATCGCGGCCTTCGAAGGCGTTGATGTCAGCGGGGGAGTAACGACCCAATTGAGCGAGGCCGCCAGCGACTAAATCCTTCAACCCCCCGAACGAGTCCGGCGGAGGGGTCATGTTGGGGGAGAAAATACCGGCCTGCACCGCTTCAAGCGCACCAGCAGAGTGCGCAACTGTCTGGCTGACCTGAAAACTTAGGGGTGCCATATCCTCAAACAGCCGCGATGTGATGCAGGCGGCTGGGCATACGCCCTTGTCAGCGCAGTGCGCCTCGGCGCGGTCAAGAAGACCGGACACAGAACCCAGAATTTGTGTGAAGGACGGGACGGTAACTTCGAAGAGCGACAGAGCCATTTGGAGGCCTCCTCCGCCGAACTGCATCGGCCAGACCAATACGATTAACTTAGCAGGCTTGAGAGGCGGTGGAAGAGATTCAACACCCGTGCAATGACGGAAGCCTCGAAGGATAGGCGTGTCTGGCCGAAGCGCTGAAAATAGCGATCAAGCATCTTCGACGCTGCTGCGACGCTCGGTGGCCACGACCTCAAACTTCTTGCCGCTGGCCTCAAGCTTGGCCTGCTTGCCGGCGTAAATTTCGTAGCGTCGGACGATGACGTCGCAATAAGCCGGGTCGAGTTCGATCAGGCGGGCGCCGCGTCCGCAGCGTTCAGCCGCGATCAAGGTTGAACCCGAGCCGCCGAACGGGTCGAGCACGATATCGCCGCGCCGGCTCACATCTTTGATCGCATCTTGCACCAGCGCCACGGGCTTGACGGTCGGGTGCATCGCCAGCTCTTCGTTACGCTCGTGTTTGAAGGCGTTAGCGCCGGCATAGGACCAGACATTGGTGCGGTTGCGCCCGAAGCGGCCGAGTTCGACATTGTTGCAATGCGCGGTGCCGCCGCGTGCGAACACAAACACCATTTCATGCTGCGACCGGTAGAGCGAACCCATGCCGCCATTGGTCTTGGTCCAGACGCAGACGTTCTTGATCTCGTCGAACACGGCCTTGCCGGCAGCGAGCAGTTCGCCCATGTGGCGCCAATCCATTCAGATGAAGGCAATCGCGCCGTCGCGGCAGCGGGCTACGGCGGGGCCGAGCGTCGCTTTGAGGAAGTCTTCGAATTGGTTTTCTGACATTTCGCCAGATGCCATCGCGAACTCGCGCCGCTTGGCCTTACCCTTACCGCCGGCGAAGCCGTCGATCTTCACGTTGTAGGGCGGGTCGGTGAACACCATCACAGCTTGCTCGCCGGGCATCAGCTTGTCGTAGCCGTCACTGTCGCGCGCATCGGCGCAAATCGCGCGTTGCCGTCTTTCGGGCCAATGGGGCGTAGTGTTCGAAAATCTGGGTGCGGCTCGCAGCATCGCCTTCGAGTCTCAGTTTTCGCCATAGTGTCGCTTCGACCGCCGCTGGGCGCATGAGCAGGGCGAGGCCCCGCGCGCCGCGCCCGGCGGGGTCGCGTTCACCTGAAGCTGCCAGTGACGCCCTGAATGATGAGCGCCCAGCCATCGATCACGCCGAACATCAAGAGCTTGATCGGGAGCGAGATGGTGGCCGGCGGCACCATCATCATGCCGAGCGACAACAGAATACTGGCGACCACCAGTTCGATCAGCAGGAACGGCAGCAAAATGACAAAATCGAGAATCTGCGGCGGCATAAGTGGGATCGGGGGCTCGTTAGAAGCGAGACGCCGTTTCACTCCGATTGAATCCTTAAGACACTCCGATTGAATCTCGCCCGAGCAGAAACGCCAGACACGTGGCCGCCAGGCGCGACGATTTATGCGCGGGCGTAGACTGGAACGGCCCGGCGCAATGGGCCAGGCGGTCAATCCGATTGAATATCTGATCGCCGCAGACACGCCATCGAAAGGAAAGGCACCCAGGGCTTTGCGCCACGACAGGTGATGAGTGGCTCTGTGTTCTTGCACACGAAAATCGCTAGTCAACGGTCGGCCTGTTCCGACAGCGGCACGAGGTGATCGATCGCAGCCGCGA
>JANPCV010000097.1:0-17136 GCA_031431115.1 Caulobacteraceae bacterium | reverse complement strand
CAACCCCGTGCTCAAGGCCTATTACGCACGCCTGCGCCAAGCCGGGAAGCTGCCGAAAGTCGCCCTCGTCGCAGCCATGCGCAAACTCCTCACCATCCTCAACGCCATGCTCAAAAGCAAAACTGCCTGGGCCGGAGCTTGACTCATGAGACAGTCGCTTCTCCCCTCAAAGGGAGAAGGGACGCTTTATCTGCTCACGGCTGCGCCCTACACTCCCGGCTAGGAGCTTCCAATGGCAGACCACAGCCTCTTCATCTTCGTCCGCGTGCAAGGCGCAACGCCTGAAGCCGTCGGCAATGCGCTGCGCGATTCCACCGATAAGATCATGGATATCTTCTCGATCATGGGCGAGTGGGATTTGCTCGTACGCATCGAGCATCCGGATCTCAACTCGATCCAAAAGGTTGTCACCGAGACGATCCGCGCCAACCCGAACGTGGCGCAGACGTACACAATTCTCGGTTATCAGCTCTACGGCTCGAAGTGGCCAGGCTTCGATTTTCCTGACTCCAAATGAGTCTCGATCTCGAAGCCGAATACAACAACCGCGCCCGCGTGCCGGGGCATCCCGCGATCATCGCGCGTTGGGCAGCGGAGAGTAAAGCACACCGCAATCTCAATCCGCCGCGCGTGATCGAATATGGCCCGGGCGAACGCAACACGCTCGACTTGTTCGACGCGGGCGAAGGCCCCGCCGTGATGTTCATTCATGGCGGCTATTGGCAGGCGCTCGACAAAAGCTTCTTCAGCTCAATGGCGCGCGGGCTGAACGACCTCGGCGTCAGCGTCGCAGTGCCGAGCTATGATCTCTGCCCCAGTGTGCGCATCGGCGATATCGTTGAACAAATGCGCGCCGCCAGCGTGATCGTGCAGCGCGCGACCGATGCGCCGGTGATTGTCGCTGGCCATTCCGCAGGCGGCCACATCTCAGCGTGCTTACTCGCAACAGAAGCGCATGTGCCAGCAGCTTACGCTATCTCTGGGTTGTTCGAACTCTCGCCGCTGATCACGACAAGCCTGAATGAGAAGCTAGGACTGGATGAGACGGAAGCCGACGCGCTCAGTCCACTGCTGTGGCCGGCGCCCGAAGGCAAATCGCTCGACGCCGTCGTCGGCGGTGACGAAAGCGGCGAGTACCTGCGACAGAGCGCCGACATCGTCCGCGCCTGGGGCGAAGCTGGTGTTGAAACGCGCTACGAAGAGATCGAAGGCGCCAATCACTTCACCGTCATCGATCAGATGTCGGACGCCGCCTCGCCCATGTGCGAGCGCATCAAGCAATTGGTCGCGCGCGCCTAGGCAATTATCGCGCGGGCAAGAATTTCCGGCCCGTCGCGAAGAGCGTAATCAGCACGATTTCCACGATCACCGGCTGCAACATCGTCGCGTCGTAACCCGTCAGCGCAATCGTCAGCAGACGCCCGCAGAGCCCAACGCCGATCAGCAACAGCGGCGCAGATAATAGCCGCGCGCTGTTGCGCACAGCCGATGCGATCGTAAAGAGACCGACGCCGCCAAAAAGCGCGCCAAAGTCCGCGCGCAGCGTTGAGTATCCCAGCGCGCCCTGTGCAGAGATGCCAAAGCGCCCGGCCAGCGTGTCTGGATCAAACCAGAACCCAACGGCCACCAGCACCGCGAGCAAACCCGCGACGCCAAGCAGCGCGCGAATAACAAGATTCATAATAGCATCGCTCCCAAGCCGTGAGACGCCTCAAGTGCCACACAGCATGCAAGCGCGACAAGCCACATCACCTTTGAAGCTAAGTCAGCTTAAAAGCGCAGAGCGCCTTCGAGGTCGGCCAACAAGTCTTCTTCGTGCTCCAGCCCGATCGAGAGACGAAGCAATGTGTCGCTAATGCCGGCTGTGCGCCGCGCCTCGACCGCCATCGAAGCGTGCGTCATCGAAGCCGGATGCGCGACAAGGCTTTCAACTCCGCCAAGCGATTCCGCCAACGTAAAGACGTTCAACCGATCGAGCGCCACGCGCACTTCGCGTTCGCCGCCTTCGAGTTCAAAACTCAACATGGCGCCGAAGCCGGTTTGCTGACTCTTGGCGATCCCATGCGTCGGGTGCGATTCCAATCCCGGATAATAGACAGCGCTCACGCTCGCCTGCGCGGCAAGCCACGCGGCCACCTTCCCCGCACTGCGCTGCTGACGCTCAAGCCGCACACCAAGCGTGCGCAGACCGCGCAATGTAAGCCAAGAATCGAATGGCGCACCGGTGACGCCGGTACAATTCGCCCACCACACCAGCTGCTCGACGTCCTCTGCTTTCGCCGCGACCACAGCGCCGCCGACAACGTCGGAGTGACCGTTCAAATACTTGGTGGTCGAGTGAACGACATAGTCCGCGCCAAAGGCGATCGGCTTTTGCAAAGCCGGCGAGAGGAAAGTGTTGTCGACCGCGACACGAGCGCCGGCGGCCTTCGCGCGCTTGGCAATCGCTGCGATATCAACGACGCGCATCAGCGGATTGCTGGGCGTCTCTACCCATACCAAAGCCGCGCCATCGCCTAGGGCAGCGCCCAGCGCATCAGGATCGCCTTGATCCACAAACGCGACATCAATCGCCTGCTTGCGCGCGCGCGCCGCGAACAAGCGCCAGGCGCCACCGTAGCAATCGTGCGGCGCGATGACACGCGCGCCCTGCTCAAATTGCGAGAGCACGAGGTCGACGGCCGACATGCCGGAGCTGGTCACGACAGCGCCAGCGCCGCCTTCCAGCGCCGAGAGCGCCTCGGCAAGCACATCCCGCGTCGGATTGCCCGAGCGCGAGTAATCGTAGCGCCGCTTGCCGCCATAGCCGTCAAAACTGTAATTCGCCGACAGATAGAGCGGCGGGATCACCGCGCCGTGCGTCGGATCATCGTTCACGCCAATCGAACACAGGATGGTTTCATCGTGTTTGGTCATTCTGCGCCCTCCAGGCACGAGCGGATAATTGCGGCGACTTGCGCCGGTTCTTTCAGGAATGCGTCATGCCCATAGAGCGATGGCAGCTCGTGGAGCGCGCGCAGATTTGGCAGCTTTCGCGATAGCTCTTCGATTGACTCGAGCGGCGCGATTTGGTCCGTCGGACACGCCGCGAGCGTCACCTCAGCTCTAACGCGCGCGGGATCCACATCGAGCCGGTCGATCGATTCGCTCAGCGACAGCCAACGCTGTGGCGCCATCGCGCTTACGTAGGCGTCCCCGCGCGCGACAAGATAGCGATCAAGATCTGACCGGCCGTCGTCATCGACGCCGCCGGGAAAGCGAAGATCGAATTCTTCAGCACTGCGATAGGTGATCATCGCCAGTTGGCGCGCGAGCGAGAGCCCCTCTTCCACCGCGCCCTGCGCCAGCGCGAATTCAACAACGCGCCTCTGAACGCCGCGCCAGCCACGCGCTAATGCTGCGGGTTTGTGTGCTGTCGAGATCGCGCACAGCCGATCGAGCCTTTGCGGCGCTTCGGCGGCGAATGCCAAGCCGACCATCGCGCCATATGAAGCGCCGACCCATGCGTGCACACGGCGCACGCCAAGTTGCTCCAAAGCAGTTGCTACGAGCCGCGCCTGATCCAACGGCGACAACCGCACGCGCTGGTCTTCAGTCGGCGCAAAATCGAAACCGAGCGCGCAATAGCGCGTGAGATCAATTGCGCCGCCTTCAGCGACTTGGTCGCCCCACCATTCGTGCAGATATCGCCCGCTCGAAATGCCGCCGGCGACAACAATCAGCGGCTGACGAAGATCGCCATAGATACGCAGCCGAATGTGCACATCCGGCAGCGCATCGCCGCTCTCGCAGCGAAAATCGCTTGGTACATCAACAAAAAAGTCTTCGCCGAGCGTCGTCGCGTCCGTCTCAACCTTAAGCGCGAGCATGGTCGGGCGCCTTTGCGAGGATGAGATGTTCAACGCACGCCGCGCCGGCCACGCACGCGCCTAGCTCCGCCACAAATCTGCGCGCACGCGATGCTGTGATCGCCTTGACGCGGCATTTTAGAACGAACGCACCGGCCTGCGGATTAATCGAGAGCGCGTGAAGCTCGGCGCCAGCATCGAACAGACCCTGCACAATCAAAGCCGCGCTCGACCAATCGCTCAGCGTCAGCAGCAATTCGTGCTGCAACTCCAATCCTGGAAGACAAAAATCGTCTTCATCGCTTTGAACCTGGGGAGGTTTGGGCGCCTCGAATGCCATTACGCTATGCCTTCTTCAACTCGTACGCGTCGAGAAGAGGCTGGCGCTTGCGGGCAGAGAGCTACGCCCGGTGTGGGCGTCATGCTCCTACGCTTTAGCTGTATTTTTAACGCGCCCGCAAGCTGAGCATCAAATCGGCGCGACGACATAGGAAGCATACGCGAGCGCCACTGTCACTAATTTTGTTACGGTGCGGCGAAGGAGCCATGCGACGAAATGCCGACCAGAGAGTCGGGCATACGTTGCAAAGCGTGTGTGGCGCTTTGCGGCGTCAGCCATCCGAAGCTCGCGTGTGGAACGCGCCGTCCTCCTTCGCCGAGGCTTCGCCGAGAGTTGCCGTTGGCGTCCAGACCGCTAGCCCAGATGATTGTCACAACGCGCGGGCTGACTCTTCACCTTCCTGCGAGGCGGGATTGATAAATGAAGGGCGCGCGAACGATACCTCCCCCTCGCACCAAGTCTCGAACCAGCGCCGGTTTTCGGCACGCATGACCAGCGCCTCTTCTGCCAACAGACGGTTCGGAAGGATGCGCGCTTCCGACAACCGCAATAGTGCTTCCTCAAGCCGGTCGGCCAGCCGACCGACATGCGCCCTCGGTGTGGCGCCCGGGCGGCGGAGTTCCCCGATACGTCGGAGCAACGTTCGCACCTCAACGCGAAGCTCGCGATTCTTGCGCGTCGCGCCCCAGTTCAACGAAAGCAAAATGGCAATCTTCTTTGCCAATGCATCGGCGCCGCGGTTGTCGCGGTGATCAAGCTGCAGGATCGCCTGCGGCAACGGACTGACCCACATTGCGCCGCCAGCGTTCAACCAGTGCTGCGCCCAAGCACCAAAACGAAGCGGTCGTCCGCGATGGCAGTCATAGGAATCGCGCGCGCATGCATCAGGCGCTGCTTCAAATAGTGACAACCCAGCGCGGGAGACGCCTGCACGATTCCATTTGCGCGCGACGGGATCGAACGCGGGATATGCTATGATGTCAAAGCGAAGGCGCATCAGCTTGAGGATCTCGTAATCAACCGCCTCCGCGAATGCCTCACGTTCAGCGCCGAATCTTTTGTATCCCTTGACGGCGAGGAGCGCCGGCGGGCCGAGCCACACGGCTTCACTACGGGGCGCAGCAGTGGCAGCTCGAAACGGATCCGACGCCAAACATGCCAACACCGCTACCGCGCAATCCAGCGTCAGCGTCGTAAATGATGAAACGTCGCACCAAGCGCTTTCCGGCGATCCTTCCACGAACACCTTTATGCGGCCGCCGGACCCGCTCCAGAACTCGAAGGTTGGAGCGCCGTTTTTATCGCGCCGCCAACCCGCCTCGTTAAGATCTGCGCTGGCGCCGCCAGCGCAGATCGCTTGAACGGCAGCAACCACGAGCGGATTGTTTGGCAGCGACAGCATCCCGCTACGGCTGCGGGCGGCGAGTCGACATGTCGGGCACTGCCACTCCGCGTGCGGCGCGCTTGTCGCTACTGCACTCACCCTCATCTCATCCCCCGCGCCTCAGCGCTCAACCGTGTCGCTCGCCTAGCAAGCAGTATTCCACCGCCGCGGCGCATCGGCCGTACACCGCAACTAAACGCGATCACCTCCGCGACTTGGCAGTGCTGGAGATGCAAAACGCGAACCGAATCCCTTGCTGCGCACAGCGCGGCGGGCGCGCGCGTCGCTCTGAGAAGGAAGAAGGAAGAGCGCCTCTCGCTGCGACTTCGCGTCGATCGCTGCTGGTACTTCTGGAGCATCGGGCGGAGTGCGCCCGTTTCGGCGACTCCGCCGAGTCCTTCATGAAGTCAGAGGTTATGATGCTTAATCTTATCGCGAAAGCGCAAGTCGCGCTGAACTCCTTCAAGAAAAACACGTCGGGCGCCGCGCTCGTCGAATACTCGCTGCTGATCGGCCTGATCACCGTGGCTGTCGTCGCCACGATCGTGCTCGTCGGCACGTGGGTCAACACACAGTGGACCAACTTGGAAGCGGCGCTCTAAGCGTCGGGCTCACGCCTTGCACTTGATGGGGCAGTCGTCTTGGGCGGCTGCTCCATCGTCCCAAAACGCCACAGGATTCAACTGAGATGCGCAGACTAGGTCTAATCATACTCGCGGTGGCAGTTTTGCTGGGCGGCGGCGCCATTTGGGGCGTGCTCAACATGCAGGGCGCGCAGCGCTCAGCTTCTTCCGCCCAAGTCGTTGTCGCTGCTCGGCCCATCGAGCTTGGCCGGGCTCTCACGCCTGACATGCTGCGCCTGCAAGCCTGGCCAGCCGAAGCGCTGCCGGCAGGCGCGTTCACACAGATTTCTGAGCTCACAAGCGGCGCTGCGCGCGTTGCGCTGCGCGCCATTGAGCCAAACGAACCAATCCTCGCATCGCGCGTTTCTGGCGCCGGCGGACGGGCAACACTCTCGGCGACAATAGCCGCAGGCCACCGCGCTGTCGCCATCCGCGTCAACGACGTCGTCGGCGTCGCCGGCTTCGTGCTTCCGGGCGACTTTGTCGATGTGTTGCTGACACGGCAGGAAGGCAACGGATATGGCGGCGACCAAGCCATGCGCACCGATTTGCTCATCTCTAGTGTGCGCGTCCTTGCCGTTGATCAAACCGCCAATGAATCCGGAAACGATGCGCAGGTCGCGCGCGCAGTGACGATCGAGGTCACTCCCGAAGACGGTCAGAAGGTCGCGCTCGCCGGTCAAATCGGCACACTCTCACTGGCGCTACGCCGCGCCGACGAAATTGGCGCAGGCTCAGCCACGCCGTCTCAGGAAACCATTCGCATCCAAGATCTGCGGGCAGAAGCGGAAATCCGCCGCCCACAGGCGTCCCAACCTCAACGCCAATCCCCTGCCCGTTCGGTCCGCACAAGCGGTCCTTCGATCGAAATCACCCGCGGCTTCACGTCGAACCGCGCCATCGTCGCCAGCGAATAATTTTCGGAGCGAATACACATGCGCGCCGCCTCCTTCTTAGCCGCCCTACTTTCGGTCGGACTTCTCGGTCAACCAAGCGCAATCGCGCAGACCTTCGACGGGAGTGAACACTCCACGACAACGAGCTCAATCGGCGTGCCAGTGGGCGGCTCGCAGATCCTTCGCTTCGACCGGCCAGTGGGCCGCGTCTTTCTCGGTGATTCCGAAGTCGCTGATGTCATCGCGTTGACGGATCGCTCGATCTATCTCCTCGGCAAGAAGGCCGGGACATCGTCGCTCACGATCATGGAACGCGGACAGCGTTCTACGCCGATGGCCACATACACGGTTCAGGTTGGCGTTGATGCGCTTGGCCTGCGGCGCACCCTGCACGAGGTCATGCCGAGCGAAGACATCGAAGTGCGCCTGGCCGGCGATGGTCTGGTGCTGTCCGGCGCCGCCTCTTCATCCGCGGCGGCTGCGCGGGCAACTTCGATCGCTGAGCGCTTCGCCGCCGACCGCGTTGTGAATTCAATGACTATCGCAGCTGCCGAGCAGGTGATGCTCGAGGTGCGTGTAGCCGAGGTGCAGCGCAACGAACTGACTGCAATGGGCCTTTCGGCCGACGTTCTGTGGTCCAGTGGAACTGACGCCGCGTCGCTCTTGTCGGGCATCATCAATCCAGACGCGTTTGCATTGCTCTCCGGGCTCGGCGTCACCGGCGACTATACGATCTCTGCCGTGCTCGACGCACTGGAGCGCCGGGGCGTAGTTACAACACTCGCGCAACCAACGCTCGTTGCGCTCTCCGGTGAAACCGCCAACTTCTTTGCTGGCGGCGAATTCCCGATCCCTGTGGCGGCCGATGATAACGGCGATAGCCGCCGCATCACCATCCAGTTCAAGCAGTTCGGCGTGGCCGTCGCGTTTACTCCGACCGTCACGGGCGACACCATCAACTTGGCCGTAGCGCCAGAAGTGAGCGCGCTCGACCGTAACAATAGCATTCGCCTCTATGGCACCGAAATCCCAGCGCTGACGACACGGCGCGCACAGACGACGGTGGAGCTCCGCAGCGGTCAAAGCTTCGCCATCGCTGGCCTTATTCGCCGCGACTTCACCGACAGCGTCAATGGCCTACCCGGCGTGTCGCGCATGCCGATCCTCGGCGCGCTCTTCCGTTCGACGCGGTTCGAGCGTCAGGAATCGGAGGTCGTGATCATCGTGACCGCGCGCCGCGCACAACCAACCACGCTGGATCAGCTCTCGCTGCCAACCGATCTCTTCAGTGCGCCAAGCCAATTCCAATTGTTCTGGATGGGCCAAGTGGAAGGCGGCTCCAGCACGCACGCAATCGACGCACGTGCGCCGTCACTCGATGTCGCTTCCGGCCGCTTTGACCAAAACGTGGGGTACGTAATCCAATGAGAATCCCTCTCGCACTGTCTGCGCTCGCTTTCGCCTCCGCGTGCTCACACACCGTTGACACCGCAGGCGCGCCGTCTTTCGGCGTGTCTGTAGCGACACTGCAGACCGAGCAAACCGTTCCTGGCACGGTGTCCGACGAACCGCCGGAAGGATCCGGCGCGGTCGGCGCACTTGCTCAAGAGCGTTATCAAAGCGGCCAGACGCGCGCGCTCCTGCCTACGACGACCTCGTCGGCTAACCCGTCCTCGAACTGAGGCGAAACAGATGGTGAAGGGGCCACCCCAGCGCCACTTGCCGCCCTCCAAGCGGCCGCCTTTGGCGCATGAACAATCGGGCGGCGTCGCCATCTACGTGGCGCTCATAGCATCGGTCACGTTCGGCCTCGTTGGTTTGGCCGTCGACGCGACGCGCGCGATGATCGTGCGATCAGAGTCACAGGCCGCCGCAGATGCGGCGGCGCTGGCCGCAGGTTCTCAGCTCGATGGCACACCGACGGCGATCACCCGCGCCACCAACGCCATCAACAATCTTGTCAGCAACGGGCAGAAGCTCGCATCGACGGGCGCAGGCGCTGTCGGCATCGCTAGCATCCGTTTCCTGCGCGATCTTCCGGATCAAGATAGTGACGCCATAACCGCCGGCTTCGTTACGACCGACCCGCTCAGGGCGCGCTTTGTTGAGGTGACCACCGCCCCGCTCACGCACATCAACACATTCCTGCGTGCCGTCGGCGCAACAGATAACCTCACAATCACGACCACCGCAGTTGGCGGCGGACGCCAGATGGTCTGTCACTCGCAACCTCTCATGATCTGCAATCCAGCCGAAGATGCACTCGTCGGCGCAGGCTTCGACGTTTCGGCGTGGCGCGGGCGTCAAGTTCGGTTGGTATCCCAGAGTTCTGGCGCCTACGTGCCAGGGAATTTCGGCTACCTGACCTCAGGCAGCAACGGTGCGAACGCCCTGGCGGAAGCGCTCGCATCCACAGCGGGCGCCAACATCTGCTACGGCACATCTGTCGAAACCGAGCCGGGCCAAAACAACGGCGCGCGCAACGCTATCAACGTGCGTTTCGGCATCTATCAAAACCCGCAGTTTGGCGGAAACGCCCGTAACAACCCGCTCTACGCGCCCGACGTCAATACGCGCACCATGCCTCGGGATCGAATCTTCACCGGTCCGGGCTCGCGTTTCGGGAACGGGTTCTGGGATTGCCTGAGCTACTGGAACGCGAACTTCACCGGCTCCGGCGTGACGCGGCCTTCCGCGTGTACTGCGAACACGAACAGCATCTCTCGCTATCAGATGTACCAATTTGAGATCGCCAACAATCTAAGTCTCGCGCCCCCGCTAAACGGCTCCAACAAGATGGCGGGCCGGCGTATCGTCTACGTCGCGGTCGTCAATTGCCGCGAAGAGGGTCTCAACGGACGCGACACCGTTCCGGCGATGACCTACCTCAAGGTCTTCGTCACCGAACCGGTCACGAGCCCCTCGAACGTCGAGCTGTATGGCGAGATCGTCGACATCGTCCAACTGGGCGCCGATGACGCAGTGCTTCACGAAATCGTGCAGCTCTACCGATGAACCGCCCTCTTCTCTCCCTTCGACGTTTCGGCGCGGCGCGGCGCGGCGCAGCATTGGTCGAGTTCACGCTCGTGGCGCCGCTGCTTGTGCTCTTGATGTGCGGGATGGCGGAATTCGCGTGTGCGTTGCGCCAGTATCACATCATGGAAAAAGGCGTACGCGACGCCGGCCGATACCTCGCACGCGTCCCGATGACCGGCTGCACCGTGAGCGGCGCCGCCACGACGGCGGCACAAAACCTGGCGCTCACCGGCCGCACGTCCGGCGGAAACAACCTGTTGCCGACCTGGTCGAATGTTGCATCAGTGAACGTCACCGTCGCCGAATGCTTCAACAACTCCGCAGCCGCCTATCGCGGGCGAGCGCAGATACCGATCATCGAGGTGACCGCCACCGCGCCGTACGTGGATCTAGGCCTGCTCTCCCTTCTCGGATTGGATGACATCGTTCTTGAGGTTTCCCACCAACAGCTTTGGGTGGGCGCTTGACATGGCGATCTTTCGGCGTTTCCGCAAAAACCAAACCGGCGCAGTCCTGGTCGAGCACACTTTGGTGTTCTTGCTCCTAATGCTGCTCACCTTCGGCCTCATCGAATTCGGCGTTGTCCTATATCAATACAATGCCGCCGAAACCGCGACGTCGGTCGGCGCACGTTACGTTGCAACCCGCGGTCCGATCGCTGCGGGCCTCAGTGACTGCGGCGTCCCCACGAGCGCCAGCGCCGGCACCCAATGCAACACCATCAACGGCAGTGCGTCCTGGACAATCACTTGTAACGCCGCCGCGCCCACGGGCGCGTGCCAAGCAGCGCCACTCAATGCATTGGTCACCCGGATGCAGCAATTCGCACCGAACATAGGGGCACAGAACGTGCAGGTCGTACTCCGCGGAGCCGGCTTGGGTTTCGTTGGACGCGGTTCACCCGTGCCCATGGTGACCGTCAGGTTGACTAGCATGGAATACGATTTCATCGCGCTGGACGACCTCTTAGGTTTTGGCACGCTAACCATGCCAAGCTTTGATGCGACCGTTGTTGGTGAAGACTTGAACGGCGCAGGGGCTTGAGCATGAATGAATTCCGCATCGCTGCGCGCGTCCGCGACGCTGATCTCCTCGCGGGCGTCAAAAGCGCAGCGGCAACCTATCGCGCGCGCCTGATTCAATGGACAGACGCACTGAGCGCTGACCCCAATCTGCAGGATGCAGACCTTGTGGTCCTCGAAGCGGCCAGCTCAAACTCGGCCGTCGAAGAATTCAATATCGCGAGGAGTACTTGCCCGAGGGCCGAAATCATAATCTTCGCACCTTCGGCTGCCACTCCCGATGATGTGCGATGCCTATTTCGGGCCGGCGCGCGCGACGTACTCAGTTTGCCGATCGCTCAAGACCAACTCATGTCAGCCATGGGCGACGCCATCGGGCCTGGACCCATGGGCGACTCCAATGGATTTGTGCTCGGCGTGGTAAAGTCTGCGGGTGGCGTTGGCGCAACTACGCTCGCAGTGAATATCGCCGGACACTTTGCCAATCCGCCACGCGGCAAACGTGGCGATCGGCTGGACCCCCTCCGTGTCGCTTTGATCGATTTCGACGTCCAGTTTGGCGCCGCGGCGCTTGCGCTCGATATTTCGCCACGAAAAGATCTCACTGAAATCTTGCGCGCACCCAAACGTCTCGATGCGCACTTCCTCGATGGCGTCCTTGAGCGCCACCGTTCAGGAATTCGATTGCTCGCCGCCCCACAGACCGCGATCCCACTCGACGCCGTCGACAGCGCAGTGGCAACATCAATCATCAACGTCGCCGCGAGCACCCACGATGTTGTCATCGTCGAACTGCCGATGGCGATGACCGATTGGACCGGTTCACTGCTGCGTCGCGCTGACCATTTATTGCTGGTGAGCTCCGTCGCCGTGAGAAGCGTTGCCGGCGCGAGACGCACGCTGGACGCTGCGGCGGACTTGAACGTCGACCCATCACGTTGGTCTCTGGCTTTCAATCGCCTTAACAGCGTACTCGACGGAAACGATGTTATCGACCAAGCCAAGCGGGCTCTAGGCGCGCCCGTGATCGGCGCGCTCGGCGAAGATGCCGCCGTACGCGTGGCGGGCGATCGCGGACGAATGATCTGGGAAACCGCGCCAAGTACGCGCTTCGCCAAAGATATGCGCCCGTTGTGCGTAGAGATCACCAAGATGCTGGAAACACGCGTCTACCCTCACACTCAACGCCAGCCGGCAAGGTAAGACATGCGATTGTCATTTTCCGATCAGCGCAAATCCCTCACCGGCATCGCGGCCAATGCTGCTATGACGAGCGAGGCCGTCACCATGCCCGCGAACGCGCCGCTCTGCACTCCCGACGGCGAGGCGACGGCAGATGACCCCGAGCTGACCACTTACCTGCATCTCAAAGCGAACATACACCGCTCCCTCATTCAACGGATGAACTTGTCGTCAATCGAGCGGATGCCTGTTGAGCAACTACGCCAGGAGGTGGATCGCCTCGTCACCGAACTTTTGGCGCAAGATGCACTGCCGCTCAATTCCGCTGAAAAAGTACGTCTCACCGACGATCTCATCGACGAACTTCGTGGCTTCGGTCCGCTAGAGCCCCTGCTGCGCGATCCCACCGTCTCAGACATTCTCGCCAACACCTACCGCGAAGTGTACGTCGAGCGCCACGGCGTCATTGAACTCACCAATGTCCGGTTTGCCGACAACGAGCACTTGCTGCGCGTCATTGAACGCATCGTCGATCGCGTCGGCCGCCGCGTCGACGAATCCCAGCCCATGGTCGACGCACGTCTCCCAGACGGCTCGCGTGTCAACGCCGTGGTCCAGCCGGTGGCGCTGGACGGTCCACTGCTTTCAATCCGCAAGTTCTCCAAGATCCCGTACAATATGGATCGGCTGGTCGAGAATGGCTCCATCGCTCCAAGCGGCGCGGCTTTGATGGCAGGCATGGTCAAGGCCAGGTTGAACATCATCGTCTCGGGCGGCACCGGCACCGGCAAAACCACGTTGATGAACGCTCTCTCCCATTTCATCGGCGAGCAGGAGCGCGTCGTCACGATTGAAGACGCAGCCGAGCTGCAACTGCAACAGCGCCACGTGGCGCGCTTGGAAACTCGCCCCCCCAACATCGAAGGCCGCGGTGAGGTCACCCAGCGCAATCTCGTCAAGAACGCACTGCGCATGCGGCCGGATCGCATCATCGTCGGCGAAGTCCGCGCCGGCGAAGCGTTCGATATGCTGCAGGCAATGAACACAGGCCATGACGGTTCGATCACGACCGTACACGCCAACTCGCCGCGCGACGCGCTGACGCGGATCGAACAGATGATCGCGATGGCCGGTATCGATCTGCCAGCGCGCTCGATGCGCGGTCAAATTGCGAGCGCCATCAACGTCGTCATTCAGATTAAACGATTTCCGGACGGCACGCGCCGTGTCGTCAGCATCCAGGAAGTGGATGGCATGGAAGGCGACGTCATCACTATGCAAGAGATCTTCCGGTTTGAGCAGACAGGCGTTGACGCGAACGGCAAAATACTCGGCCGCTTCCTGCTCACCGGCGTGCGACCGAACTTCTTCCGCATGTTCGAGGCGTTAGGCATCCCTATGCCCGCCGAAATGCAGATGAGTTGAGGCCAACATGTCTGGAGCCTTCGCCTACATCGTTTATGCGGCAATCTTCATTGCCGTGGTCCTCGCGGTTGAAGGCGTCTGGCTGTTTGCGCGCTCCCTTTCACCACAATCACGCGAGATCAATCGCCGCCTCGCGCTTATTGCTCAAAAGCAGGATCCAAAGGCCGCACTTTCGCTCCTGAAAGAGCGCGCAGGCGGTCCGCTTTCGCACGCGATCAGCGAACGCGCACCCTGGATCAGCCAGATGATCTGGATGGCGCGCGCGAAGGTGGCGCCCGCAGCGTTGCTCGGGCTCGCCGCGGGCTTTGCCGTCATCTTTGTCGTTCTGTTCAATTTCTCAGGCGCCCCACTCATCTTGTCTCTTGTCTTCGGTGCGGCAGCGGGCATCGGCGTTCCGTTTGGTTCGCTGGCGTTTTTGGCGGCACGGCGCAAGCAGGCCTTCCTCGATCAATTCCCGAACGCCGTCGATCTCGTTGCGCGGAGCCTGCAGGCCGGTCACCCAATTCCGGTCGCACTTGGCCTCGTCGCCGAGCAAGCGCCGGACCCCATCGGCTCTGAATTCGGCATTGCCATCGACGAAATGGCGTTTGGTCTCGATCGCGACGAAGCGCTGTCGAACATGGTTCAACGTTTTCCCTTGCCAGAATTGCACCTCTTCGTCGCCGCGATTCAGATAACCCGTGAAACCGGCGGCAATCTTGCGGAAGTGTTTTTGAAACTCGCCGACGTCATTCGCGCGAAGGCCACGCTGCGCAAGAAAGTCTCCGCGCTCACCGCGGAAGGCCGGATGTCTTGCATCATCCTTGCAGCGTTGCCGATTGTGCTCTTTGCGATCCTCAATGTCCTTCGTCCCGAGTTCTACGGCGAAGTTGCTCAAGATCCCTTGTTCGCGCCGATGATGACTGCGCCGCCCATCCTTCTCGTCATGGGCGTGGCAATGATCTGGCGCATGGTCAATTTCAAGATTTAAGAGGCGGCGCGCGATGCTCTCGAACGGTACGTCTCTGGCCATTGTGATTGCGCTGGCGTTGGGACTCTTTGCAATCGCCCTCGCACTCATCTACCTCGCCGATGAGAGTGTGCGCCGCCGCCTCTCGGTGATTGGCGGTGGCCGCCGCGACGCAGGCGAGTCAGTGCAATCTGACGGGTTGTCATGGCTGGTGCGCTTTGGAGAACGGCTGCAGGCATCAAGACCAGGCACATCCGAGGAGATGGGCGCACTGCGCATGCAGCTCATCAGAGCTGGCATCTATGCAGAGAACGCGGTGCCGGTGTTCGCGGCGGTGCGCGTATTGCTCGCCCTATCGCTGGGCTTCGCGGCCGGTTTCATTCTTATCCTGCTCCGTGTCGATAACGCCATTTTGGGCGCGGCGATGGTCACAATCGGCGCCGGCATCGGCATGTTTGCGCCCATCCTTATGATCAAGGCGCGCGCAAAGGAACGCATCGATGCGGTGCGCTTCGCGCTGCCCGACGCAATCGACCTTTTGGTCGTGGCGATGGAAGCGGGCTCTTCGCTGACGCAAGCGCTCCAACGCGTTGCGGCCGAACTCAAGATCGCGCATCCGGTTATCAGCGAGCAACTCCAGTTAACCCTGCTTGAGATGCAGGCGGGCGCCAGCCGCGCCGAGGCGCTGCGGCACCTCTCCGAGCGCGCTCCTGACGTCCGGCTTCGGGCTTTCCTGACGCTCGTTATCCAATCGGATCAACTTGGCGCCGGGTTGGCAAACACCTTGCGTGTATTCGCGGAAGAGCTGCGTCGCTCTCGGCTTATCGAAGCTGAGCACAAGGCGGCGGAACTCCCGGTGAAGATCGCCATTCCGTTGGTTTTCTTCATTTTCCCATGCCTAATGGGGATCATCTTCACGCCGATCCTCATTCGCTTCATTCGCATCCTGTTTCAGGTTGGAGCATAGTAATGAGCTCGGCTCTCCGTCACTTCACGCTAACGACCGCCATCTTTGTCGGCGCATTCACATTTTCCGGCGGCGCCTGGGCGGCGTGCGAGTCGGCCGCCAGCACACAACCTCCGTCTCGGGCGCGAGCGAACGAAACCGCCATCGCCAACATTCTTAACGACGCCAACGGCGCGCTCGCGCGCGGCGATTTCAGCGAAGCATGTGTCAAGTATCGCCTGGTGCTGAGTGTCGACAACGGCAACACGGCAGCGCTTTTAGGATTGGGCGAAGGCGCCCTTGCTGAGGGAAACGCCGAAGCGGCGCGGGCGCACTTTGAAGCAGTCGCAACCGCGACGCCCGATTCCGCCGTCGCTTTTCAAGGTGTCGGCCTTTCACACCTGATCAGCGGCGACTTCGCGGCAGCCGAGGCCCCGCTGCGCCGCAGCACGGAATTAGACCCCACGCTTTGGCGCAGCTGGAACGGCCTCGGCATCATCGCTGACGGGCGCAGAGATTGGGCGGCCGCCGATGTTGCTTGGAACGCTGCGCTGGCGCTCGCGCCCGGCCAAGCCAATCTGCACAACAACAAGGGGCTGTCGCTGATGCAGCGCGGCGAGCCGGCGAACGCTATCCCGGCATTCGAAGCAGCGATCCGCGCCGACCCCACGCTCACGACCGCCGCCAGCAACAGACGCATCGCCCTCGCCATGATTGGTAATTACGACGCCGCGCTCTCAGGTGTGAGCGAACGCGATCTGCCTGCAGCGCTCAACAATGTGGCGGTGGTCGCCGGACGGAGAGGCGATCGCGCCGTAGCCGATCGCCTTTTCGCCGCCGCCATCACGGCTTCACCTCGCTATTACGAACTCGCAGTTCGCAACCGTGAAACACTTGGGTCCACCGCCCGATAGCCGCGGCCTAGTCTACGGCGAAGGCGCGACGCTCTCCGCCGAGAAATGCAGCACCAGGTCGGGCAGAAACGGGATGTGCAGGGTGCCGTCGCTCCGCCGACCGCGCATGAAAGCGCAGCGCCGAAACGCGCCGCAGAAGACCGAGCCGAGGCCGCAATCGAGCGCCTGATCGGCGCCGTCCGTGCAAAGACCCAGGCTCGAGGTCGCGGACATCTTCCGCACCTCGGGACCGAGCTATCGCGCCCGCCGTGAAGGTCATCTCAGTCGCGGCCAATTGCGCGTGATGTCAGCGATCGAGACCTGCCGCACCGCCGCACTCGGGGGCCACGTCTCGCGTTGCCAGGACTGCGGCAGCATCGATGTCGCGTTCAACAGTTGCCGAAACCGGCATTGCCCAAAGTGTCAAGCAGCGGCTTCGTATAAATGGCTTGAGGCGCGGCGGGCGGATCTTTTGCCGGTCGGCTATTTCCACGTCGTGTTTACGCTGCCGGCGCCGATCGCCGACATCGCCTACACCAATAAGGCGGTGATCTACGACGCGTTGTTCAAGGCCGCGTCCGAGACGCTGTTG
>JANPCV010000096.1:0-5761 GCA_031431115.1 Caulobacteraceae bacterium | reverse complement strand
GGCGATTGAAGCGACCACGGGTCAGGGCTCGAACACGACGCGTACGCAGTTCGCATCGCGTCATCCGCTTGGGCGCATGGGGCGCGATATCGATGTGGCGAACGCGGTCGTGTTTCTGGCGTCCGACGCGGCAGCGTTTATGACGGGGTCAGAGCTGGTGGTCGATGGCGGGATGACGGCGATCTAGACGCCGCTCACGCCGAACCACAGTGCGAGAGACGCGAGCGTCAGCAGAATATTGCCAACGTGCGGGCCGCGCATCGCCCATGCGTTGAAGACTGCGCCGGTCATGTAGATGCCGACGCCGAAATAGAGCAACAGGGATTGGGTGGCGTCGTCCATCGAGGTGGGAAGCAAAGCGAGCCACAGCGTTGCGCCAGCAATCTGCGCCCACGCGAAGGAGGGCAGATGCCAAACCCATCGGATCAAACTGCGCGACGAGCGATGGTTTAGAATGCGGTTGTCGGCGCGCGCAGCAAGCAGAGGCCGCAACACGAAGCGCTCGCCGAGGTACGCGTGGCCAAGTGCGGACCCGAAGCCGAGCAGAGCGGATGCGATGAGCAGGACGTTCATGCCGGTAGCATCTGCCTTCTAGCGGCGAACGCCAGCGGCCTAAGTGTCGCGATAGGCGCGCGGGCTCTTGCCGGTCCAACGTTTGAAGGCGCGCGAGAAGGCGGCGGGGTCTGAGAAGCCGACGAGATAGGCGGTCTCGTTCACCGAAACCTTCTTCGCAGCAATATAATCCAACGCCATGCGGCGGCGGAGGTCATCGAGAATTTGCTCGAACGTGGCGTCTTCGCTTTTTAGATTGCGATAGATGGTCTGGCGGCTCGTGCCGAGCTTGGCGGCGATCATCTCGACGCTGACATCGCCGGTATGCAGAATCGGCATGATCAGCGCTTCGACACGGCCGCGCAGTGTTTTGGAGCTTTCCAGCTCGTGCAGCAGCGCGTCGCCGCGGTCGCTAAGGACGCCGAAGACGTAGCGGTTGTCCGGTTGGATTTGCACGCGCTCCCAGGATGGATCGCTGCGGATGGCGTTCCAGTGGCTGTTGAATGTGATCGGGATTTGCCAGAGCTCCTCGTATCGCGCGCGATGGGCGGGCGGTGCGTGGGTGACGTGAGCTTCGAGCGCGTACGTGTGTTCAGGAAAATCGCTGCGCGTAACCACGATGAAGCGGGACCAGGTCGATTCGGTAAGCTCGATAAAGCTATTCGGATTGGCGCGGCGATCTTCCATCCAGCGCCAGCCATCGACCGACGTCATCTGAAAACGCGGCCCGTCAGCTACCCCCTCAACTTCCACGACCAGCCGGCCGTAGCGGTTGAGTTGCATCAGCGCCTCCATCATGTTCGCGGACGCGTGGCTCAAAAGCCCGACGACGGAATATTTGCGGAGATCGGTCGCCGCGCCGAACTCAAGCGCCAGCGCCAGATTGCCGGTTTCTTCCTTTGCCGCGCGCATCAGCGCGGTGTAGCGATCGAACGGCACGCGATTGTCTTGATCTTCGAACGCAGCGGCTGGGATGCCGGCGCGCATGAGCAATTTGTGCTCGCCAGCGCCTCGGCTCACGGCGAAGTCGAGCAATGACTTCGCGTAGCCGGCGGAGACCGTCGCTTCAGTCATAAGTGTGCGTGTTACGTAGGATCATGTTTTTGGAGCGTCGCGTCATGGGCCGATATCGATAGTCAACGATATCATATCGCAGATCGATAGTCGCGTTGTGTGCGCGGCGAAGGAAAATCTGCATGGGCCAAACTGTCGCTTCGTCTCGCCCGCGTCATGGGGGATTGCCCGATGCGTTGCTCAATGGCGCTACGACGCTCTGGTTTTTCGTATTGCTGGCCGGGCAATGGGTGTTTCTCTATTTCATCGCCTCGTTCTACGGCCGCTCGACTCTCTCGGGGAATTTCGAAGCGTGGGATGAGAATCCGTTTCTGAGCCACGGCTATGTCGCTGGTGATTCCATGGGCAACCTCGCGTTTGCGGGGCACGTGCTAATGGCGATGATCATCGTGTTCGGCGGCACGCTGCAGCTCATTCCGCAAATTCGTAAGCACGCACCCTGGTTTCACCGTTGGAACGGGCGCGTGTTTTTGATCGCCGCCATCCTCGCGAGCCTCGCGGGTCTTTGGATAGATGTGACGCGCGAGATCGCCGTTGAAGGCTTGGCCTCCAACTTTGCGATCAGCTTTAACGGCGTCATCGTTCTCGTTCTTGCGGGTCTGGCGTGGCGTGCGGCCGCGGCGCGAAACATCGCCAGTCACCGGCGCTGGGCGCTACGCGCGTTCGTTGTGATCAACGGCGTGTTTTTTCTACGGCTCATGGTGTTCGGTTACATCGTGCTCGCGCAGGCGCCGCCGAGCGATCTGTTGTTCGACGTGCTGACGTATCTCTCCTATCTGCTGGCGCTCGCGCTGGTGGAGCTCTATTTGCGCGCCAAAGACGGGCCGGGGATCGCGCGCGTCGGCATGGCGGCGCTTGTGCTCGCAGCAACCGCCTACATGGCAGTCGGCATCGTCGGCTACACGCTGATCTTCGTGAACCGGGTGCTTGGCGCATAAACGAAAACGGGGCCCGCGATGGCGAGCCCCGTTTGTTTTGGTGTTGAAGCGGCGCTAAATAGCTTACTTCGGCTTGCGCGTCACGCGCTTGCGCTTTGGCATTGCGACGACCGCCGCCGAGGCGTGGCCGTACATGCTCGGCCACGGTGAGTCTTTCGACTCGATTGTCACCGTTTCGCCGAAACCGTTGAAGCGCGTGCCCATCGCCGTGCCATAGGCGCCGAGCGAGCCGATCTCAATGAGATCGCCTTCGCCGATGTCGGCCGGCAGCATGAACGGGCCGGCGGCTGCATCCATTGAATCGCAGGTCGGGCCATAGAGGCGGAATGGCGCAAGCTTGGCGCGCGAGGGTTGTTCGCGCAGCAGCTTTGCCGGGAACGCCCAGTTCAAGTGCGTCGCGTCGAACAGCGTGCCGAAGGCGCCGTCGTTCAGATAGAGCGCATCGCCCTTGCGGAGTTCGACGCGCGTGACCGTAGAGCCGGCCTCGGCGACGAGCGCGCGGCCAGGCTCGGCCCAGAGCTTGGCGTTCTGAGCGATGAACATTTCTTCAAAGCCGGTTTTGATCGCGTTGACGAATTCGATCATCGGCGGAGGGGTCATGCCCGGATAGATCGCCGGGAAGCCGCCGCCAACGTCGACGATGTCGACCAGCACGCCAGCTTCGACGATCGCGCGGTTGGCCGCGTCCATCGCCGTGCGGTAGGCGTCCGGGCGCATGCACTGGCTTCCGACGTGGAACGAGACGCCAAGCATCTCTTCCGAGACTTGCCGCGTCTTGCGCAGCAGGCCAGGCGCTTCGTCCGGATTGACGCCGAACTTGCGGGTGAGCGGGTAGGCCGCGCCTTCGCCGGTGACCGCGAAACGCACGATCAGCGTCAGGTCCTTGGCGTGGTTGGTCTCGGTCAGGATCTTTTGAAGTTCGTCTTCGCTGTCGAGCGCAAAGGTCTTCACACCGTAATCGTGGAAAGCGCGCGCAATGGCGCGGCGGCTCTTCACCGGGTGCATGAACGCGATTTCAGCGTCTGGGAATTTGCGTTTGATCAGCGCCGCTTCGTTATCGGAAGCAACGTCGAAACCTTTGATGCCAGAAGCCCAAAGCGCATCGAGAACCCATTCGGAGGGGTTCGCCTTGACGGCGTAAAACACCTCGCCTGGGAAGTTTTCACGAAACCAGGTCGCAGCCGCGGCAACGCGGTGCGGGCGGGCAATAGCCACGGGACCTTCGGGCGCTTCACGCGCAGTCAGATCAAGAGGCGAGAGGACAGAGTCCATCCGGCAGCTCCCAAACACGAACTCGCTTTTCGGCGGTTCAGTTCATTCCCAGGCCGGCGTTAGTCGGACATGCTTTAATGTCAGGTCCGCCCTTGGGAGCTTGCGCCGGAGGATCGCCTAGGAAGCATCCTGCTTCCCGTTGCTTGCGATCCCCCAGGTGGCCTGGGCCGAGGGGGCGTTAGTGGACGCTGTTTCCAGGTCCGCCGGTATTTGCGAAATATGGTGATCGTTCCCCAATGTAAAGAGTGATTGTTGGTTAATTTCCCTTGCGAGGTCAAAACGATGTGAGGCGGTAACGCTGATATCCAATCTCGCAAGTGAGGTGTTCTGGCTACGTCATAAAACTGAAGCCGAACTGTCGCGGAGCCTTTGCGGAACGTTCGCGCAGCCGTCACGACCCAGGACTAACCCCCGCCTCGCCCAAGGGAGCAAGCGGTCACTGACCTGCTAGCCCGCCAAAAGGGGCTCGGTCTGACCAGGGGGTCTTAAGAATGAAGAATGTTCTCTCCAAAGCCGCACTCGCGGTCTTGGCTGCGGCAGGCGGCATGGCCGCGACTGCAAGCGTAGCGCACGCGCAATCCACGCCGGCGATCCAGCCGATGAACGGCGCGCCGGAAATTCGCGACGGCCAACAGCGCTTCAAGGTGCGCGGCCGCTTCCAATATGACGTTTACAGCAGCGATTGGGACGTGCTCGACGAAGATGCGCAGCGCTCTTACGTCCGCCGCGCGTTTATTGGCGCGCAGGGCCGCCTGACGGACAATTGGCGCTACAAGGTCGACTTCGTGTTGAACCCAGGCGCAAGCGTTGATGACGCCGCCACTGGCGACAACGCCATCGCGGTCGATGACGCCTACCTCGAATACGCCGGCGATTTCTATTCTCTCGTCATCGGCGAGAACAACATGACGTCGCCGCTCGAGGATCGCACCTCGTCGCTCGACATTCCGTTCATTGAGCGCTCCAGTATCATCAACGCATACGGCTACGGTCGCGCGGCGGGCGTGGCTTTCCTTATGACGGGCGCCAATTGGATGGGCGCTGTCGGCGTCTACGGCGACTCGCTCAACAACTCGGACAGCAACTTCGCGCAAGACGAGCAAGCCTCGGTCAGCGGCCGCTTCACCTGGGCGCCAATTTTCGAAACGTCGCCGGACGGCGTGACGCTGCTTCACGTCGGCGTTTCGGCTCGCCAGCGCTACAGCGGCGACGACGCCCAGTATCGCTATCGCACCCGTCCGCTCAACGGCCGTGGCGCGCGCTGGATCGAATCGGCCGGCGGCGCTGCGCAGATGGAATCAGACACGTCCTACGGTTTTGAGGCTGCCGGTCAGTGGAATGCGTTCGGCTTCACCGCTGAATACATCACCATCAGCGGTGAGCAGCAGGCTGGCGCAGAGATCGAGTCGGACGGCTACTATGTCGACTTGAACTGGTCGCTGACTGGCGAGTCGCGCTCGTACCGCGGCAACCAAGGGTCGTTCGGCCCCGTCGTTCCGGCGCGCCCGATGGGCAGCGGCGGCTGGGGTCACTGGGACGTGAGCGCGCGCTACGACTTCATTGATCTCAGCGACCTTGATGCTGGCGCTTCACGCGGTGAGCAAGCGGCCTACGCGCTTGGCCTCAACTGGGTGCCGGTCGATCACGTGCGCTTCATGTTGAACTACGCCCAGACCGACATGGATCGCACCGTAGGCGTTGATGAAGAAGCGACCGTCATCACGCTGCGCTCGCAATTCGACTTCTAGCCCCGCGACTTGTGGAGGCCCGGTGAGCACCGGGCCTCCGCGAATTTCTCGAGGGACACGTTTTTGGAGGACTACATGAAAACCCAATTTTTCAAGGCGCTGAGCAAGGTAGCGGCGACGTCCGCCGCTGCGCTCACGCTGGTTTCGGGCCCGGCGACCGCGCAACAAGCCGCCGCG
>JANPCV010000095.1:0-17952 GCA_031431115.1 Caulobacteraceae bacterium | reverse complement strand
GTATCGAAGCGGACTTGAGCTCAACAAAACCCATCGCCGCCATCGTCGAGCAGACGATCAAAGATCTCGGCGGTCTCGATATCCTCGTGAACAAAGCCGGCATCATCCGCCGCGCCGACTCGGTCGAGTTCACCGAGGCCGACTGGGACGCGGTGATCGACACAAACTTGAAGTCAGTGTTCTTTCTCGCGCAGGCCGCCGGCCGTCACATGATCGCGAAAGGCGCCGGCAAGATCATCAACATCGCCTCGATGCTCTCCTTCCAAGGCGGCATCCGCGTTCCTTCGTACACCGCCTCGAAAAGCGGGCTCGCTGGATTAACGCGTCTTCTTGCAAACGAATGGGCCGCGAAGGGCGTGAACGTGAACGCCATCGCGCCGGGCTATATGACCACCGACAACACGACGCTGTTGCGCGAAGACGCAAAGCGCAATGCCGAAATCTTGTCGCGCATTCCCGCGGGTCGCTGGGGCGACGCGAGCGACATCGGCGGCGCAGCCGTATTTTTAGCGTCGCGCGCCGCGGACTACGTGCACGGCGCGATTATCCCCGTCGATGGCGGTTGGCTGGCGCGATGAGTGCATTTCGCTCCGACGGCGGCATTGTCTGCTTCGGCGAAGTGATGCTTCGGCTTTCTGCGCCGGGCGCTGATTTGCTGCTGCAAACACCGCAACTGAACGTGTGCGTCGGCGGCGCGGAAGCAAACGTCGCGGTATCGCTTGCAACATTGGGCCATGGCGCGGCAGTCTTCACTGCATTGCCCGATAACGCGCTCGGCCATGCGGCCCGCAACGAACTACGCCGCTACGGCGTCGACACATCGCGCATTGCGTTCTCGCCTGGACGCATGGGACTCTACTTTTTGAGCCCTGGCGCGGGCGGCCGTGCCGCTGAAGTCATCTATGATCGCGCTCATTCTGTGTTCGCGAGCGCGGATCATGCCAGCACCAATTGGTCTGACGTTTTGAGCGGCGCGGGTTGGCTGCATGTTTCTGGGGTCACCGCGGCACTCGGCGCCGACGTCGCAAACGCTGCAATCCGCGCTGTCACCGAAGCGCGGAAGCTCGGCCTGACGGTTTCGTTCGATTGCAATTATCGCGCAAAGCTGTGGCAAACCTGGAACGGCGACGCTCCGGCGATCCTGCGCCAGATCCTCGCGCAGGCGGACATCGCTTTCGGCAACGAGCGCGACGTTGCGCTCATCCTCGGCGGATCGCCGGCAAACGCACGCGAAGCGGCAGACGCAGCGTTCGCAGCGTTCCCAAACCTGAAGCTTATGGCTGCGACATTGCGCGTCCAGCACAGTGTCAATCACCACGCGCTTGCCGCCGCGCTTCACACGCGTGAGGGATCAGCCGAAGCTCCTGCTCTCGAAATCACGCACATCGTCGATCGCATCGGCGCGGGCGACGCGTTCGCGGCTGGGTTCATCCACGCACTGCGCACCGGCGCCGATAACGCAGCCGCAATCCGCTTTGCGCTGGGCGCTGCGTGCATCAAGCACACGATCCACGGCGACTTTAACCTCGCCTCCGCGTCAGAGATCGAAGCGTTCCTAGCGGCGGACCTAAGCGTCCGCCGTTAACGCCAAATCGCCGGTAGCGTCAGCGAGAGCGCCGGGATGAACGTCACCAGCAGCAAAACGGTCAACGCCGCGAAGAAGAACGGCCAGATCGATCGCATGGCTTCGGTGATGGTGATCCCGCCAATGGCGGAGCCGACGAACAATACCGAACCAATCGGCGGCATCATCAGGCCGAGGCCGCCGGCAAGAACCATGATGACGCCAAAGTGCATCGGGTCGATGCCGTAGGCGCGCGCGACCGGCAGGAAGATCGGCGTCACGATGATAATCTTCGGGGCTAGATCGAGGAACGTGCCCATGATCAGCAGCGAGACCAGCATCAGCAGCAGCGCGACGTTTCTATCGTCGGTGAGTGCGTTGAGCGATTCAACCACCGCGCCGGGGATTTGCAGATAGGCGATCAGCCAGCCGAATGCGCCGGCCGCCCCGATCACGAAGAGCACCGCGCCAGATGAGCGCGCCGCGTGCGTCGCCGCCGCCCAAAACTCTTTCCACCCGAGCGCCCGATAGATCAGCAAGCACACCAACAGCGCATAGAGCACCGCGATCGCACTCGACTCCACCGCTGTGAAAATGCCGGCGCGAATGCCGCCGAAGATCACGAAGATCATCAGCAATCCTGGAATCGCGGCGACGAGACGTTTCAAAACCTCGCCAAAGCCCGGAAACGGTTCGGTGGGATACCCGCGCACGCGCGCCAGCCAGTACGCCGCGCCCATAATGCCAATCGCAAGCATCAACGCTGGGACGATCCCTGCGGCGAACAAATCGGCGATCGAGACGCCGCCGCCCGCGACAGCAGAAAACAAAATCAAATTGTGCGAGGGCGGCAGCAGCAGCGCCACCAAGGACGCCGACACGGTGACATCCACCGCATAGTCTTTGCTGAAGCCACGCTTCGCCATTTGCGGAATGATCGTTGGCCCGATGGCGGACACGTCAGCCAACGCCGAGCCAGAAACACCGCCGAACAATGTCGAGGCCAACACGCTCACCTGCCCCAAGCCACCGCGCAGGTGCCCAACGAGTGAGGATGCAAGTGAGATCAGCCTGTCGGATATCCCGCCTCGCATCATCAATTCACCGGTGAAGATGAACAGCGGAATGGCAAGCAACGAGATCTTATTGAAGCCGGCGGAAACCTGTTGGACGACAACCACCGGCGGCAAGCCGAGATAAACGACCGTCGCGAGAGTCGCCGTCGAAATCGCAAACGCGATCGGCACGCCTAGCACAAGCAGCAGCGCGAAGACGCCGAAGAGAATGGCGATTTCCATGTTACGCGCCCTCGTGCGTTGGTTTGGCCGGGCTGCCGGCCAGCAAGCGCTCAAGCGAAAAAATGCCGATGAGAGCACCGCCGAATGCGAGGCCGGCATAGGTCAGGCCCTCAGGCGCCGGCGCGCCTGCCATCGGCGTGTCCCAGCTGTCGATCATCAAGAAGAAGCCGAACCACGAGAGCGCAGCGCCGAAGACCACGCCGATCAGCCGCGACACGAAGCGCAAGAACGCACGGATCACCGGCGGCGACGATTCCATCACCGTCGGAAAGCTAAAGTGCGACTCAGCCCGCACCGCGATGGCGGCGCCAAACAACGCCGATATGCTCATCAGCGTGAGTGCGACCGGTTCTGTCCAGCCAGGCGAAGCGTTGAGCACGTAGCGGCCAATGACCTGCCAGGCGAGCACGAGAACGAGGCTCACAAGCGCAATCGACGCAATCATCACGGTTGCGTTCGCCAACAGATCGAACGTGCCGGTGAGCCCGGATCGCTTCGCGGTCATCGTTCCTCCCCTGCCTGTATGCTCAGGCTTCGTTTTCAATCCGGCGCAACAGGCCGCCGATCGTTTCATCCTGCAGATAGCGCCGTCTCATCGGCTCGACGGCGGCCAGGAACGCCGCGCGCTCCACTGTGTTTGCTTGCACGCCTGCGTCGAGCACGATCTGGCGCGCCCGCGCTTGCTTTGTGTCCCAAAGGCCGCGCATCACCGTAACGGACTCGCGTGCCTTCGCGCGCAGCAAGTCCTGTTCGGCGCGCGACATCGCGTCGTAACGCGTCTTCGAAAAAAGCAAGATGTCGGGTGAATGACAGTGCTCAGTTTGCGACCAATAGCGCGCCACTTCATATTGACGCGTGGATTGGAACGTCGACCAATTGTTCTCAGCGGCATCAATCAGATGCGTCTGCAGACCGGTGAATACCTCGCCGAACGGAATCGGCGTCGGGTTGGCGCCCATCGTTTCCAGCATCTGCAGGAAAATGTCCGAACGCGGCACACGCACCTTTATGCCATGCATGTCGCTCGGCTCATGTACGGGGCGCCGCGCGCTATACATCGACCGCGCTCCGCCATCGTAGATCGCGAGACCGATCAGGCCTTTGCTCTCGAAGCTTGCGAGGATTTCCCGCCCAACATCGCCATCGACGGAATGGCGCATGTGGTCTTCACTATGGAACGTATAAGGGATCACCAGAGCGGACGTGAGTGGGAACGCGTTATTCAACGCTGCGGAGGTGACACGGCAGAAGTTGAGGACGTTGAAGTGCGTCAGCGCGATCGTGTCGTTCTCTGAACCAAGCTGACCGCCTGGGTATGAGCGTATCGAAAGCCGCCCGCCGGTTTCGCGCTCTAGCTCCGTACCAATCCAGCGCACGGCTTCAACGGTCGGATAATCGGTCGGGTGAACGTCGACTGCGGTCAGGACATCGGTGTCGATGTGAGGCGTGCATGAGCCGATACCAAGCGCCGCCCCAGTAGCGAGCAGTGAACGGCGCGTGGTCATGGCGTCTCCCCCAGGTCGCTGAATTAAATCGCCGCGCCGGCGGCGGCGGGTGTCTGTTCACCGCGCGCAGGCACTGCGCGGCAGCGAAGCACGCCTAGCTCACCGAACGAAAGCTCTGCCAATTGGCCCGCCACGATCTGATGTACGCCAGTGACAGCGCCGCTCGAAATCAATTGGCCTTCGCGCAACGGCCGGCCGCGCTCTGCGCAATGCGTCAGCAAGAACGCGAGCGCAGCTAGAGGGCCGCCCGGCAGCATGCCAGCATTGCCCTCACCCACCGGCTTTCCTTCGATTGCGGTCTGCGCCACAGCGCGCCGCCAATCGAGCGAGCGCCAATTTTTCACTTCAGCGCCAACAACCAAGCCAGCATTGTTGCCAAAATCAGAAACCGTGACCGCCGGTCCGTGATCGTTGATGCCAGCAAAGGGGCTGCCAGCGAGTTCGACACCGATATGCACCGCGCCAATCATCTCGGCCGCGTCATTGGTGCTCCAAACGCGTTGCGAGGCATCCTGATCGCGGCCAATTGTGAGAATGAACTCGGCTTCCACCGCGGCGAACCCGTCGCCCAGCACTGCGAGATCGACGATCTCGTCGCCCGCCGCACGGACGACCTGGCGCGCAAAAATTGGCCCTGCAATACGGTCCACGCCCAGTTCGGCGCGAAGGTCGGCCTGCACCAAGCCAATCTTCCAGCCCGCGACGTCGTCGTCCCAAAGCTCAATGGCGGCGTCCTGGATCACATACGCGGAGGCGAGATCTCCGGGCATTTGACCCGGATAAACGCGCACGGGAACGGCCCGGTGGCGGGCGTCTACGAAGACTCGGGCTGTAGCAGCCGCGGAAGCGGCGGAAAGCGGCACGTTAAGATCCCTCGCCCATCAAATAGTTAGCGTTTTCCGTGTGTTGCATGGCGATCATGGAGGATCACCGGCGCCGTCCGGGCCGCCTTTGACCAAAGATTGCACCGTTAGGAAACCGGTGTCAATTTGCTTCGCGCGCCCGCCGCGGGTGGCTGTCGCCGGCGGCGGGCGGCCAGCCATCCGGCTTGAAACCCAGGGACAAGCAGGCTCACACAGGACCCATGACCCAGCCCCAAGACGCCACCGTCGTGCTTTCGCTTTCGCCCGTCATCCCCGTCGTCACCATAGACGACGTCGCTCATGCCGTGCCGTTGGCGCGGGTGCTGCTCGCGAGCGGCGTGCGGACGATCGAGATCACGCTGCGAACGCCGGTCGCGCTCGACGCCATTCGCGCCGTCGCAAGCGAGGCGCCGGAAATGATTGTCGGCGCAGGCACGGTGCTCACCGAGAGCGATCTTCACGCTGCAATCGAAGCCGGCGCGAAATACGCTCTCTCGCCGGGCGGCACGCCGAAGCTGATGAAAGCCGCGCGCAAGGCGAGCATCCCGTTCGTGCCGGGCATCTCAACAGCCAGCGAAATCATGCGCGGGCTTGCGCTGGGCTACACCTGTTTCAAGTTTTTTCCGGCTGAACAACTCGGCGGCGTTGCGACGCTAAAGTCACTCGGCGCACCACTCGCTGCCGCGCGCTTCTGCCCGACTGGATCGATCACTGCAGCGAAAGCGGCAGAGTATCTCGCATTGCCCAACGTGCTGTGCGTTGGCGGCTCATGGATTGCGCCGCCGGACAAAATCAAAGCCGGCGATTGGGCATCGATTGAAGCTGCCGCAAAGCAATCGATCGCGCTAAAGCCTGTCGCGTAGCGCGTACCAAAGCATGCCGAGCACGTAGAGCGGCGAACGCAAAGCCGCGCCGCCGGGAAACTCTGGCGGTGCGATGCTTGAAAGCATATCGAAGCGCTCAGCCGTTCCAGCCATCGCTTCAACCAAAACTTTGCCCGTCAGCGCCGGCAGCAAAACGCCCTGTCCCGAATAGCCATGGGCGAAGAAGAGATCGCCGTAGCGGCCGACATGCGGCAGTCGCGACATGCTGATCGAAACCAATCCGCCCCATGCATGGTCGATCTCGACATTCGCCAACTGCGGAAAAACGGCCACCAGGTGTTTGCGCCCAAACGCGGCGATGTCTGCGGGCGGCTCGGGCGTGTAGCGCTCACCGCCGCCAAAGATCAGTCGCCCATCGCCGCTCATGCGAAAATAGTTCACGACAAAACGGCTATCGCTTACTGCGCGATCAGCGCTGATTGGCGCCTTCGCAAGCGGGGCGGTTGCGATCAAATAGTTGGCCACGGGCATAATGCGCGCAGCCAGACGCGGCTCTAATTGCTCAAGCAGCGCATCGCACGCCAAAACGCCATAGCGCGCACGAACCACGCCCCCATCCGTGTGCGCGACGACGCCGCGTTCTGTCTCAACACGGAGCACGCGCGAGTCCTCATAGAGACGAACGCCGGCATCACGCGCCGCCTGAGCGAGTCCAAGCACATAATTCAACGGGTGCAGATGTCCGCCGCCTTCATCGAGCAGGCCACCGTGAAACTGCTGCGCATCCACCGCATCGCGAGCGTCGGCGGCGGAAAGAACCCGTGTCGCGTCGTACTGCATCGTCTTGCTGAGCGCATCGACCTCAGCGCGCATCCAGCTCAAGTCCGCTGGCTTACTTGCCAGCGTTAGATGGCCGGTCTCGTGCAAATCGCATTGAATGCCACTCTTCGTGATGCGCTCCAGCGTTAGCGCGCGCGCCTCAAGCGCCAGCTCGAAAAGCACCTTGGCGCGCATCCCGCCGAATTTTGCAATCAGCTCGACCGCGCCTTTGCGCCAGCCAGGGATCATCTGCCCGCCGTTGCGCCCAGATGCACCCCACCCGATCTTTCCGGCTTCGAGCAAAACGACGGAAAAGCCACGTTCTGCTGCGTTTAGGGCCGCGTGCATCCCAGTGTAGCCGCCACCGATAACAACGACATCGGCGGCAAGTTCACCTTTCAATTTCGGCGCCGGAGCGAACGCATTAGAGGTCGCGACATAGTACGACCGCTCCATCCCCAAACCGGAATTGAAGCCCACGTCAGACCTTGAGCAGCAAGTGGTCGCGTTCCCAGGACGAGATCACACCCTCAAAGTTGGCGAGCTCGTGCATCTTGATCTGGTGAAACGCGTTGCAGAAGTGCTCGCCCAAAAGCTCGCGCACCGGCGTGCATTTCGAGAAACGATCGAGGCCCTCGCTCAACGTTCGCGGCAGCGTGCGCGCCCACTTGTAGGCGCTGCCCTGCACCATCTCTAACGGCGCGATCTTATCGCGAATGCCAATGTAGCCGCACACCAAGACCGCCGCGACCGCCAAATACGGGTTTGCATCGGCGCCAGGCAGACGGTTTTCAATGCGCCGGTTGTCGGGTTGTGAAATCGGCACCCGCAATCCGCAGGAGCGATTGTCGTAACCCCATTGCAGATTGACCGGCGCCGAGAAGTCAGGCCGCATGCGGCGGAACGAGTTCACGTTTGGCGCAAATAGCGGCGTCGTGTCGCCAAGATATTTCTGCAACCCACCGACGAAATGGCGGAATGCGTCGGTGTTGCCGTCGCTCTCGCCCTCGCGCGGAACGCCGAAAAGGTTGTGACCTTTCTTCGCATCAACGAGCGACACATGCAGATGCATGGCTGAACCCGGCTGGTTCTCCATCGGCTTGGCCATGAACGTTGCATAGACGCCGTGCTTCAGCGCCACTTGGCGCACGATACGCTTGAACACCAACACCTGGTCCGACACGTGTACCGGATCGCCGTGATTGAAGTTGATCTCCAACTGCGCCGTGCCGCTCTCATGGATCATCGTGTCGAGATGAAGCGAGGCGGCTTCCGCATGCTCGTAAATCGTCTCGATTATATCTTCGTATTCTGTGATTGCCTCGAGCCCGTACGGCTGCGGCGACGTCTCAGAGCGCCCTGAACGCCCCGCTGGCGGCACGAGCGGCAAGTCAGGATCGGTGTTGACCTGAGTGAGATAGAACTCGAGCTCCGGCGCCACCATCGGCTTTAGGCCGGCATCTTCGTAGAGCTTCATGACTTTGCGCAGCACATAGCGCGGCGCGATGTCATAAGGCTCACCGGTCGTGTTGTAGGAATCGGCGAACACGAATGCGGTCGGTGTTTTGTATCCCGGCGCTACGCAAATGGTGTCGAAGTCCGGCCGTAGCACGACGTCCGGGTCCTGCATGGAAATGGCCTCGTCCGCCTCGTCGGCGTACTCCCCCGTGACCGTGATCAGATAAATGCTCGACGGGATGCGCAGCGAGCCATCCCGCTCGCTCTGCAGAAACTTCTGGGCCGGAAACACCTTGCCGCGAATGACCCCGTTCATATCCGGGATCAGGCACTCGATCTCGCCGATGCCGCGTTCTTTAATCCAATTAGAAAAACTCATGACACACACATGCTTTCGCGCACGCAGAAACGCGTTGCGCCGAGACGGCGCGCGAGAACCGCAACTGAAGTTCTTTCAAACGGGCGCGGTGCGACAAAACCATGCAGCCAGAGACGGCCGCTCGCGAACCGCACCCATCCGCCTTCTTGGGAAGGCCGCGGGAGCGCATAAGTCACCTGATAGACCACTATCTCGGCTCGGCCTGGGGCAAGTCAAGGCGCCACAGCCCGCGGGCGTAGTATTCATTTTCTTTAGTTTTGTGATGCGCGTATCGCATGATGCGGCTAGAGGCGGCACATGATCTTGAACTTTAAAGGCGCCGATGAAGGCCTGAACGCGAGCGTTTACGCTGAATTGCGCAAGCGTATCGTGACCGGCTTAATTTCTCCCGATCACGAATTCTCAACCCGCGGCCTAGCGGGCGAGCTTGGCGTGAGCCAAACCCCGGTGCGAGACGCCCTCTCTCGCCTCTCCGCCGAAGGCGCCGTCTCAATTCGCTCGAAACGCCGCGTGCGCGTTCCTGAAATGACAAGCGAGCGTTTCGACGATCTGCTGCGTTGCCGTCTGTTGCTGGAGCCTGAGGCCGCCGCACTCGCCGTGCCCCACCTGAAGCCCGTCGACATTCAACGTCTCCGCGAGATCGACGCGACGTTGGAGACCGCAGCCGCCGCGAGCGACGCCGCGGCTTACATGCAGGCGAACTACGATTTCCACTTCGTGCTTTACCGGGCGCAGCCACAAAAGACGCTGACTCAACTGATCGAAACGCTTTGGCTCCAGTTTGGGCCGTATATGCGCGTCGTCTTCGACCGCGTATCGAGCGGCAAGCTGAACGACAGCCATCAGCGTGCAATCAGCGCCATCCAGGCTGGCGACGCCGAGGCATTGCGTACTGCGATCGCTCACGACATTTCAGATGGCATGGGCCTTCTTGGCCGCGCCGGCCTTACACCCTAATCTCGGCCTTCAACGCCCGCAGCGCTGGTTCCGACTCACGCAGCGAGCGCGCGATAATGTCGATCATACGATCGATCTCTTCGCGCGTGATAATCAGCGGCGGGCACATCACGATCGAGTCGCGAATGCCGCGCACCATCAGTCCGTTTCTGATGCACGCATCGCGCACGATCGGCCCAGCCTTGCCTTCCTCGCCGGTGAACCGCTCGTTCGTGCCTTTCTTTGCGACGATTTCAACGGCCCCGATCAAACCCAGCGAACGCACCTCGCCGACCAGCGGATCGCTCTCAAGCCGCTTGAGCGCCTCGGCAAAATAAGGCCCGATGTCGGTCTTCACGCGTTGCACGAGGCCTTCGCGCTCAATGATCTCAAGGTTCTTCAACGCGACGGCAGCCGCAACCGGATGCCCGGAATACGTGTACCCATGGACGAAATCTCCGCCCTTCTCGCGCAAGACCTCAACGATCTTGTGCGACACGCCAACTGCGGAGATTGGCAAATAGCCCGACGACAATCCCTTCGCCATTGGCACGAGATCTGGCGTCACGCCGAAGTGCTGGAAGCCGAACCATTCGCCCAAGCGGCCGAAACCGCAGATGACTTCGTCGATCACGAGCAAGATGCTGTACTTCTTGCAGATCGCGTCCACGCGCTTCCAATAGCCTTTCGACGGGATGATTACGCCGCCCGCTCCCTGAACCGGCTCACCGATAAAGGCGGCGACGTTCTCTGGGCCCACCGCGAGGATGCGATCTTCGATCTCTTGCGCACAGCGCGCGTAGAACGATTCTTCGTCCTCGCCGAAGCCTTCGCCAAACTTGTACGGTTGCGCGACGTGCTCAACGCCCGGGATCGGCAGCCCACCGATCGGGTGCATCGCTTTCATGCCGCCTAGGCTAGCGCCCGCCATGGTCGAGCCGTGGTAGGCGTTGCGGCGGCTGATAAAAACGCTGCGCTTCGGTTGCCCGGACACAGTCCAATAGTGACGCACCATGCGCATCACCGTGTCGTTCGCCTCTGAGCCAGACGAATTGAAGAACACGTGCTGCAGATCACCACCGAGCAATTCGGCCAGTTTTGCTGCGAGCATCACAGTCGGCGGCGTCGCGGTCTTGAAGAAGGTGTTGTAGAACGGCAGCTCCTGCATCTGCTCCGCCGCTGTGCGCACAAGCTCTTCGCGCCCATACCCGACATTGACGCACCACAGACCAGCCATGCCGTCGAGGAGCGCATTTCCATCGCCATCGAAAATGGTCGAGCCCTCAGCGCGCGTAATAATGCGGCTGCCGCCGAGCGCCTGAAGCTCACCGTAATTCGCTTGCGCGGGCAGATGGTGCGCGACGTCAAGGCGGCGCAGTTCCGGAATGTCATAATTACGCGCAGACATGGTCGTTCCCTCGGTTCATTCTTGTTGGCGCGTGCCGGCGATTAGCCGGCGACGAGCGGTTCGCGGCGCAGAGCTCGGCCCAAAAGCCTAAAGAAGGTTTGGCTCTGCGGATTCTCGTGGGCTTTCCATTCGGGGTGCCACTGCACCGCCAGCACGGAAGCGCCATTCACTTCTGCTGATATCGCTTCAATGACGCCGTCAGGCGCCGTCGCTTCAACCTTCAAGCCGGCGCCAAGCTTATCGACACCCTGATAATGCACGCTGACGACATCAATTTCGTCACGCTGATAGGCCTTCCTCAGCACGCCGCCCTCTTCCAACCTCACCGGATGCACATGCTCGAAGTATTCAGCGAAACTCTTATCGTCCGGCGCATGGTGAGCGATAAGCTCCTCTGAATCCGCCATATCGCGGCGCAAAGTGCCGCCAAACGCAACATTCAGTTCCTGAAAGCCCCGGCAGATGCCGAACACGGGCTTCCCGAGCTCAAGCATGCCTTCAATCAAATGTGCGGTCATTTCATCGCGCGCCGGGTCGAACGGCCCGGGCGCATCATCGACCAAAGCGCCATAGCGCTTCGGATCAAGATTGGACGGCGTGCCGGTCAACAGCAAGCCATCAAGGCGCGGCGCAATTTCCTTCGCATGCATCAGTTCCGGCATCGCCGGCACCAGCAACGCCGCCGCATCGGCATACACGAGCGACGACACCAAATAGCGCGTCATCACTGCTTGCGCGGCCTGCGTTTCAACAGTGCGGTTGCAGGCGATGACGCCGAGTACGGGACGATCTTTGAAGGTCATGATACTAAGATAGGAGCACCGCGGGCGAACAGGCATGCCAAGCGAGCCAAACTGGCTCATCCCAAGTAAAATCTTCCTGATCGTAGCGGGTCAAATTCGAGCGGAAGGTCTTGACGCGGCGGCCGCCCTCGACTTCCACCTCGTAATTGGTCTCGCTGCCAAGATAGACAATGTCGCGGATGACGCCGGGAACCACGTTGGTTCCCTGCGGGGCATCTTCCATCTTCATCGCTGTCGAGCCCTCGGCGCGTTTATGCATCTCGATTTTTTCCGGACGCAGCGCGACCCAAACGGTCGAACCACGCGCGCCTGTCACGCCGTGATCGAGATAAACCGGTGACGCGAGTTCCGGCACGCGTACCAAAGCATGCCCCGGCTCATCCTCGGCCAGCGTGCCTTCGAACAGGTTCACGCTACCGACGAAGTCCGCGACAAAGCGCGAATTCGGAAACTCGTAGAGATCGCCCGGCGTCGCGACTTGCGTCAGCAGGCCCCTATTCATGACCGCACAGCGTGTCGCAATCGCAAGCGCTTCGTCTTGATCGTGCGTCACCATAATAAACGTGATGCCGACCTTCTCTTGAAGCGAGGTCAGCTCAGAGCGCATCTGGTCACGCAGCTTTGCATCCAGCGCCGAGAGCGGCTCGTCCAGCAGCAGCACGCGCGGCCGCTTCACCAGAGCGCGCGCCAGCGCCACGCGTTGACGCTGCCCGCCCGAAATCTGATCCGGCATGCGATCGCCGAGCGTATCCAATTTCACCAGCTCCAGCGCCTCGGCGACGCGCTTCTTGATCTCTCCGCCATCGACGCCGTCCATCTTCAGGCCGTAGGCGACATTGTCCGAGACCTTCATGTGCGGAAAGACGGCGTAGCTCTGAAACACCATGTTCACCGGCCGCTTGTTCGGCGACAGTGCGGCGACATCTTTGCCGTCGATCAGGATTTTGCCTTCACTCGGCGTCTCGAAGCCCGCGAGCATCCGCAGCAATGTCGTCTTGCCGCAGCCCGACGGCCCGAGCAGGGCGAAGAACTCACCTTCGCGAATGTCCAGATTCACGTTGTCGACGGCCACCATCTTGCCGAAGCGCTTAGTCACGCCTTGGAACGAGATGATCGCGTTCTCTTTGACATGCGGCGCGGGCTTCGGGGCCGGTGCATTTGAGACAGAAGCGTCAGTCATGCGGATCAGGCCTTCTTGTCCTTGGGTTCGTTGTTCTGCATTTGCAGCCCAACCGCCGTCAGGATCACAGTCACAACAATGAGGATGGTAGACGCCGCGTTCACTTCCGGCGTCACCGAGAAGCGCAGCATCGAATAGACCTTCACCGGGAAGGTGATCGTATCTGGTCCGGCCGTGAAGAAGGTGATGACAAAGTCATCCAGCGACAACGTGAAGGCCAGTAGCGCGCCAGCGATCAAGCCAGGCTGCATGTGCGGCACCAAAACGTCCCAGAACGTCCGCCACTCGCTGGCGCCCAGATCCTTTGCCGCCTCCTCCAGTTCGCGATTGAACGAAGAAAGCCGCGCGCGAACTACTGTCGCCACAAACGGAAACGCGAACGAGATGTGCGCGATCGTAATCGCGCCAAGATTGAGCGGCCAAGGCATCCCCATCGGCCACGGCATCACACGCGCGAAGAATACCAGCATCGCAACGCCCATGCAGATTTCCGGCACCACGATCGGCAGCGCCATCCCGCCTTCGACAATGGTCTTTCCCGGGAACCGGAAGCGCCACAGCATCACCGCCGCCAACGCCCCAAGGATCACTGACATAATTGTGCAAAGAAACGCAATCGTCAGCGAATTGACGAAGGCCTGCAGCAGCGATTCATTGTTGAAGGCCTTCACGTACCAATCAGTCGTGAAGCCCTGCCAGACAACGTTGCGGCGGCTGGTGTTGAAGCTGAAAATCATCAGCGTGATCAGCGGCAGATAGAGAAACACCAACGTCGCGCCGACGATCAACCGCAGCGGCCAGCGGCGCAGATACTCCAGCGGACCTGGCTTTTCCTTCGGCTCTTTCTTGCCGCCGCCGAGGAACGGCGCGGAGGTGAGACCTTGATCCGCCATCAGCCCCTCCGCTCGCTCTTGCGCTGAACGAACGCCTGCACAGCGATGGCGATGAACGTCAGATACATGAGCAGGAACGAAAGCGCCGCGCCGAACGGCCAATCATTCGCGCGCTTGAACTGCCGCTCGATGACATTGGCGATCATCTGACTATCTGTGCCGCCGAGCAGGTCTGGCGTCAGATAAGCGCCAAGCGCCGGGATGAACGTAATCAGCACGCCCGAGGCAATGCCGGGTGCGGCCAACGGCGCCACCACAGACCAGATCGTGCGCAAATGCCCTGCGCCAAGATCGAGGCTGGCTTCCATCAGCGAGCGATCCATGCGGTCCAGCGCTGAATAGAGCGGCAGCACCATGAACGGCAGATGGACATAAACCAGGCCGATCACCACCGCGGTATTGTTGTAAAGCAAGGTCAGCGGCTCGAAGTCGCCAAGCGGCTGCAAGCCCACGAGCGCCATTACCCCGCTCGCATTCGTCCACATCCATTCGAGGATGCCATTGACGTAGCCATTTTCGCGCAGCACCGCAATTAGCGCGAATGTACGGATGAGCAAGTTCGTCCAAAACGGCAGCATGATCAGCAGAAGCAGCCACGCCTTGGTTTTCGGCGATGCAAACGCGATCGCCATGGCCACCGGAAAGCCGATGATCAGGCACAAAATTGTCGTGAGCCCCGCAATGATGAGGCTCTTGCCGAAGATTTCGAGATAAAGCGGTTCAACCGCCCGCATGTAATTGGCGAACGTACCCGTGACATCGATGGTTATCGGGCCGGTGTTTTCGCCGAGCGAATAGCCCCACACCACCGCAAGCGGCACAAGGAAGAATAGGAACAGCCAAGCGATAGGCGGAACGGCGATCGCAGCGAACGCCGCCTTCGCTTGTCGCCAGGTCTGCTCCATATTCGGACCTCGCTTCGGTTACGCGGCGCTGATGCGGGTAAAGATCTCTTCGTACTGGCGCGACTTCTCATCGCCCTCGAACGCGCCGTACTCGCTTTTCGCCATCAGATCGGCCGACGGGAAGATGACGGTGTTGTTCTTGTAGCTATCCGGCATCAAATCGCGCGCAGCGCCGTTGGGCGTCGGATAGAGGATTTCGGTGGTGATCTTCTTCCCGGCCTCGGCATCGAGCAGATAGTTGATGAAGGCGTGTGCGCCATCGACATTCGGCGCGCCAGTCGGGATGCACAAGCAATCCGAATTGATCAACGTGCCTTCCTTCGGCACGACAAAGTCGAACTTGTCGCCGCCCTCGCCCGCCATCAACTGCGCGATATCGCCATTATATTCGAGCACGATGTCCACTTCACCCGAAGCCAGCAAATCTTGGCCGTTGTCGGAGTGGAATTGCTTCACGCGCGGCTTCTGGCGAATGAGCATTTGCTCGATCTGCGTCAGCATCGCGGGCTGAATTTCGTTGACCGAGTGGCCAAGATACTTGGCGCTCAAGCGAATGAGATCGGCGGACTCCGAGAGCAACGCAATTCTTTGGTTGAACGTCGCGTCATCGAACAAATACTTCCATGAGTCAGGGACCGTGAGCCCCTTCGCCCGCACGGCCTCTTTGTTGTAACCGATGCCAAGCACCAACCAGGTATACGGCATCGAATAGCGACGACCCGGATCGAACGAAGCCTCTCGGAATTCCGGCAGCAGGTTTGCCATGTTCGGAATCTTCGAATGATCCAGTTCCTGAATCATTTGCGCCTGGCTCATGCGCGTCACGAACTCGTTCGACGGCACGATCACGTCGAAGCCCGGATTGCCGGCGCGCAGACGGGCGAACAATTCATCGTTGGTGGCGAACAGGCTCATGTTCACTGACGTGCCGCTCGCGGCTTGGAAATCATCGAGCGTGGTCGGCCCGATATACGTATCCCAGTTATAGAAGTTGACGGTCGGACCGCCGCCACCACCGCCGCACGCGCTCAGGCCGCCCGCAAACGAGATGCCGACCGCTGCCGCGCCGAATTGTTGAAGCATAGAGCGGCGTGACGCGCCGGTGAGAAAATTGCCCTTGGCCATAGTCTGCGCCTTTCGTTCAGCCGCCCTGTCGGGCGGCGTCCAGATCATGCTTGCCTGCCGCCTAGCTGCTAACAAGCACGCAAATACCAATCATAATCAATATCCGGGATCATGCTCTGGAAGCGATCTTGCTCGACGCGCTTCACAATCGAGTACATCCGCACAAAGCGCTCGCCCAAATAGTCCTTCAAAACGGCTGACTCCGCGAACCGGTCGGTCGCAGCGAACCAATTGGTCGGGATCTTCTCCCCGCCTTCGGCCTGCGCGTACCCATCGCCCACAATAGCCGGGCCGGGATCAACTTTGTTGGTGATCCCATGGTGCACCGCAGCAAGGAGCGCCGCCAGCGCCAGCGCCGGATGGGCGTCCGCGCCCGCCACGCGATGCTCGATGTGGCGCGTGTTCGGCGCGCCAGCAGGCACACGGAAGGAAACAGTGCGATTGTTGACGCCCCACGTCGGCGCCACCGGCGCATACGAGTTCGCCTTGAAGCGGCGGTACGAGTTTGCGTTCGGCGCATAGATCGCCATCGAGTCGCCAAGCAACTTCTTCATGCCACCCACCGCGTGCGCCAGCACCGGCTCGCCTTCAGGCTTGTCTGAGGCAAAGATGTTCTTGCCGGCCTTGTCGTTGACGCTGACATGCAAATGCATGCCCGAACCGGCGAGGTCCGCGAAGGGCTTCGCCATGAAGGTCGCCTCGCAGCCATGCCGCAAAGCGACACCCTTGGCCGCGCGTTTGTAGAGCACTGCATCATCTGCAGCGCGCAGCGCATCAGCGTGGTGCTTCAGTGTCAATTCCAATTGGCCCGGAGCGTACTCGCTGATGGCGCCTTCGAGCGGAATGCCCATCGCATCGGCAGACGCCCACAGATCGCGCAGAAAGCCGGACGCCTCCTCCACCTCGCGCAGGCCATAGACCTGATGCTGTGTGGCGCGATCGCCGGTCAATGGAGACGGTGGCAGCTGGATTTTGCCGTTGGCGGTCCGGCGTGCGTCGACGAGATAATATTCAAGCTCGCACGCCACAACCGGGACAAGTCCATCGGCCGCAAAGCGATCAATCACACGCTGCAGCACATGGCGCGGGTCGAGATCGTGCGGCTTGCCATCGAGCTCGTACATCGTGACCGGTACTTGCGCGACGTCCGCGCCAAGCCACGGCGCCGGCGTGATCCGGCCAGGGATAGGTCGCGCCACGCGATCGGCATCGCCATCTTCCCAAACCAGGCCCGTCGCTTCGACGTCCTGGCCAGTGATGTCGTTCACGAGGATGGAGCCCGGCAAAAACCGGCCATTCTCGTAAACCGCTTCAATCTCATGCCGGCGCAAACGCTTGCCGCGCGGCACGCCCGCCATGTTGGTGAAGACGATCTCGAAAAACTGAATCTCGGGATGTTTGTCGAGGAAGGCTTTGACTTCCTTCGGGTCGGCGATGGTCATGCAGCAGCTTCTTTGGCGTATTCTTCGGCAAAGCTATCGACCGCCACGACGAGCCGGTCAATCTGTTGCGTGGTTGTCGAGGGGCTTACCAGCATCATCATGTGGAACGGCGCGATGAGGACGCCGCGATTGATCAGATAAAGATGCAGCGCATGGTTCAGCTCGTTTTGGGCAAGAGCCGGACGCATCGCCGCTGCGTCCTTCGGCGGCTCGGGTGCGAACACGATTTCGGCGCGGGCGCCGATGTGTACGACGCACCACGGTAACGATCGCTTCGCGATCACAGCGCGCAGCTTCGCCACCAGATCGTCAGCGCCCTTCAGCATCGCCTCATAAGCTTGCGGTGTCGCAACTTCACGCAACGTCGCCCCGATCGCCGCGATCCCCATCGCATTGCCCGCTAACGTCGTCCCAATACCGCTCCGGCCCGCTCTCGGAGCGGCGGGGCCGTGGCCCGCCCAACCCCCAACCCAGGTTGCCGGCGCCGGCCCCGCCCGCCCCACAAGAAAAAAATACCCCCCCACCCCGCGCACACCCCCCCCCCCCCCCC
>JANPCV010000094.1:0-12489 GCA_031431115.1 Caulobacteraceae bacterium | reverse complement strand
CTCATCTCTCGTACAGCATCACACCTCCTTGCGTTGGCATGTTCGTGACACACTCCCAACAACGGTCGTAAGCACTTTCGCATCGCAAAGCAGACCCCCGGCAGCCGCTGTGCGATTTTGCCAGCACCGGATTGGTCCAGAGCCTCCCTCTTGATAGGCTTCGCCGCGTATTGCCTTGCAAGGACAGTCATGACCTCGGCCGCCTTCGCTCAACCGCTTGCATTGCCAAGCGAGACGATTCCCAATCGCATCGCCAAAGCGGCGATGACCGAGGGACTGGCGGACAGACAAGGACGCGCGTCCGAGGGCCTCGTTCGCCTTTACAACGCGTGGGCGCGGGGCGGCGCCGGTCTGCTGATCACAGGCAATGTTCAAATCAATGCGCACCATTTGGAGCGCCCGGGAAACGTCGTCATCGCCGGTGCTCAGGACAGCGACGCGCGCGCCGCGCTGAAGCGCTGGAGTGAAGCTGGCCGCAGCGCCGGCGCCGGGCTCTGGATGCAGCTCAGTCACGCGGGACGTCAGACGCCGGCGCTCGTGAACCCAACACCGAGAGCGCCATCCGCAGTCCCCCTCGCCTTGCCAGGCAAATTGTATGGCGTCCCTGTGCCGATGACGGAGGCGGATATCCTGTTGGCCGTGCGCCGCTTTGCTGAAGCGGCCGCAATTGCCCGCGAAACTGGATTCACGGGCGTGCAGATACACGCGGCGCACGGCTATCTCATTTCGCAGTTTCTCTCGCCGCTCGCCAATCGGCGCACGGACGCCTGGGGCGGATCGTTGGAGAATCGGGCGCGCCTGCTGCTTGAAGTCGTGCGCGCGACGCGCGCGAGCGTCGGGCCCGATTTTACGATCTCCGTGAAACTAAACTCTGCGGACTTCCAGAAAGGCGGGTTTGCTCCTGGGGAGAGCCTTACCGTCGCCGAATGGCTGGGCCGGGAAACCGTCGATGTCATCGAGATCTCGGGCGGCAATTACGAGCAACCGCGCATGATGAAACTGGAGGGTCTCGAAAAACCGGACCTTGCCGGATTGCCGCCATCCACCGCGGCGCGCGAGGCGTACTTTCTGGATTTCGCTGTGCAGATGCGTGCGCGCGTCGACGTTCCGTTGATGGTGACGGGGGGCTTGCGAAGCGCTCGTGCAATGGAAGACGCTATAGCGAACGAGGGGATTGCCCTGATCGGCATAGCACGGCCAATGGTGATCGAGTGCGATGCACCCCGCCGTTTACTCGAGGGCGCAGAGTCGCTCGAGCGGCACGAAGACCGCCTACGGCTCGGGCCCGGCTCAATGGGGCCGAAATCGCCGCTCACCTTGGTCCGGGCCCTCAACGGCTTTGGCGCTTTGTACTGGCAATATCAGCAGTTGCGCCGTTTGGCCCGGGGCGAGGCGCCACGGCTGAAGATGGGGTTGCTGGAAGCTCTGCTGGCCGAGCGCCATTGCCAGCAAGAATCGATGGCGCGCTACACGCCGCCAATTGATTAGGAGCGCGTCTCCGCGTTGAGTTCGACAGCGAGTTTCTAAAGGTCGCAGGATCACAAGCACATGAAGCTCTATCATTGCCATGACGCGCGTTCTTTGCGGCCTCTATGGACGCTTGAAGAGATGGGGCTCTCCTACGAGCCCGTATTGCTGCCCTTCCCGCCGCGCGTTCACGCCAAAGATTATCTCAACGAGAATCCTCTGGGCACAATCCCGCTCTTGGTCGACGGCGACGTGCGGATGACCGAGTCCTCGGGGATTTGTTTCTATCTCACCCAGAAATATGGGCCCACGTCGCTTTCCGTCGCGCCGAACGAGAAGGACTACGGCGCCTTTGTTAATTGGCTCTTCTTCAGCGACGCCACACTCACCTTCCCACAGACGCTGGTGCTTCGCTATCGCCAGTTCGAGCCCGCCGAGCGGCGCAACGAGCAGGTCGCCGCCGACTACGAGAAATGGTTTTTCGCGCGCCTGCGCGCCGTCGAAGCGGCACTAGCCGACGGCCGTGAATGGCTCTGTGCTGGGCGCTTCACCATCGCCGACATCGCCATCGGCTATGCGCTCCACCTCGCCGATGGCGGCGCCAGACTTGGTCAAGGTCTCAAATCCCAAGTGCGCGCCTATCTCGATCACGCCCGCGCGAGGCCCGCCTTTCAGCGTGCGCACGCGATCGGCGCCCAAGTGGCGTGACACGATGGGCGGCTCCATCCCACAAACAGACTCTTGCTGCTGCGAGCCGCAAAACGGACGTTTGCATCCAGCTCAGCCCGCCGGGACTGACGACGGCTCCATGAACTGCATTGCGGCGAGCCTCGCATAAAGACCGCCGCGCGCGACCAACGCCGCATGGTCGCCTTCCTCCACCACGCGTCCCGCATCCATCACAACGATGCGATCGGCTTCGAGAATAGTCGCGAGGCGATGGGCGATCACGAGGGTCGTGCGTCCCTTACGCGCCTCGGCGAGCGCCGTTTGGACATAACGCTCGTTTTGTGCATCGAGCGCGCTAGTGGCCTCGTCGAGCAGCAGCACCGGCGCATCGCGCGCCAGCGCCCGCGCCAAGGCCAGGCGTTGGCGCTCCCCTCCCGACAGTGCCTTGCCGCGATCACCGACGAGCGCGCCTAATCCACCCCTCGGTTCTAGAAACCCCCACGCTTCTGCACGGCGCGCGGCGTCTACGAGTGCGACGGCGCTCGCGTCCGGGCGGCCTAGAGCAATGTTGTCGCCTGCCGTGCCGGAGAAGAGATGCGCATCCTGCGAGACATAGGAAAAGCGCGTGCGCCAGGCGCGTGGATCGGCATCGCGCGCTTCGACGCCGTCGAGCAGCAGACGGCCTGCCTGAGGATCATAAAAGCGCAGCAAAAGACGAAACACCGTGCTCTTGCCGGCGCCGGACGGGCCGACGAGCGCGACGGTTTCGCCGGGTTTCACCGCTAGTGAAAAATCACGCAATGCAGAACGCTCGCCGGCGCCAGGATAAGCGAAAGAGACGCGATCGAACTGCACTAAGCCACGGCCGGGTTCAGGCAAGACGATGGGCGACACCGGCGCTGCAATGTCGGGCGCCTCCGCCAATATTTGAGTTAGACGCTCCGTTGCGCCCGAGGCTTTCAGCACATCGCCCCAAACCTCCGACAGCATCGCGCCGTTACTCGCCGCTAGAATTGCGAACAGGACGAATTGCGCGAGCGCTCCAGGCGTCATGTCGCCTGCGAGAACCGAACGAGCGCCTAACCATAGAACCAACGCGACGCCGAGAAACATCACACTGATCGCGCCCGCTGTCAGCTGCGCGCGGGCGCCAATTCGTCGGCGCGCGGCCTCGAACGCCTTTTCAACCGCCGTGCGAAAGCGCCTACGCATGTCGTCTTCGCGGCCGAACGCCTGCACAGTGTCTATCGCGTCTATGCTTTCCGACGCTGTGGAAGACGCATCTGCGATGCGGTCCTGGGCAGCGCTGGCCAGCGTGCGCACCCGGCGCCCGAACAACAGAATCGGTCCTAGCATGGCGGGGATGATCAAGTGCAGCAGGCCGGCCAGTTGGGCATTTGTGATTGCCAGCATCACGGAGGCGCCAATCAGGGTGATGATAGCCCGCGTTGCGATCGAGGCTGTCGATCCAACCAGATTTTCGACCATGGCTGCATCGACAGTCAAGCGCGACAACACTTCGCCCGTGCTGACGCGCGTAAAATAACCAGGCGATAACGAAAGCAGGTGGTCGTACACATCAGCGCGCAGATTCGCGACGATGCGCTCACCAATCTTGCTGACGAAATAAAATCGTCCGGCGGAGAACACGGCCATCAGCACCGCCACGATGCCAAGGCCGAGGAACGCGCGATCTACTGCAGCCTGGTCACCGGCGACGAAGCCATGATCGATGACGCCGCGAAACGCCAGTGGCACGGCGAGGCTCGCGGCCGCGGCAAGAAGCAAAAAGACGCCTGCGCCGAGGAGATCAAGGCGATGGCGCCAGAGATAGGGCGCCAGGCGCTGCAAGGGCCGGATGTCGCGGGCGCGCTCGCGTTTTTCTGCGGCGATGCTTACGCTCGCCACATGCTCCGTGCCGTAACTCGGTCGATCAGTGTACGTGTTGGTCATGCTGGGATGTGGCATGCGTTCGGCTAGCCGCCAAGGTCGAGACCTCAGTCGTTGTCGCCTACGGAAACAACTTAGCATCGCGTTCAGCAGGCCAGGTCGGGATGATCCCACTGGAGGACTCTTGACCCTACTTTCATTGCGTCCGTTTCGATCCCTGGGCGGCTCGGCGTAAGTGCGTCTAGCCTAGCTCGCGCGTTCAGCTTGGACGACCGATCTCACCGGACCCAATAATGGAGCGGCATGCTTGAAGGTCGACTCCGGACAGAAGCATGGGCCCGGCTGCAGCGTGGAGATCAGATGATAGGCGCAGCCTGGCTCAGCCTCGGCTGTCGCATCGACGCGCGAAGAATGGTGTTGACGGATTACAGAAGGGATAGAAGCCCGAAGCGCCGAGACGCGCTTTTCTTCGGCCCACGCGGCTCGGTGCGAAGCGCCAGAGCCCGGCGGTACTTCCACCGTCATTTCTCTGCGCAAACGCGTTGTCGTCTGGTGTTGCGCCGTGTTGCACGCCGCTATCTCACGTTGGCGCCACGATCAGAGTTTGCGCCACACGCCTTCGATCAGATCGACGCTTACAGGACCCCAATAGCGTCCGTCGAAGCTATCGGCGGTATCGCCTAAGAGGAGAACTTCGCCGCGAGCCAAAACGCGGCAGCCGCGCCAACCGACCAAGCGGCGACCACCGTCACCACCATGATCGGGCCAAAGAACACGAAGGGCAGCGACACGACGACGACCGCCATCATCATCACTGACAACATCGTCGCCACTCTCGGTTGCGTCGTGCTGCTGCCCCTGCTGATCGTCGGCGCCGACGACAACGATGTCTTCGCCACTGACGACAAGGCGCCGACCATCGCCACAGACACGGGCGCCGGCAGCGGCCGCAACACGCTTGATGAAGCGATCGGAGGCGTCCTCGAACCGGCGCTGATGAGCCTCCTCCGGCGCCACGTCGCGCGCCCGGACGGTGACGAAGGCGCCCACGGTGACGGGCGCGCTGGTGCGCACGTAGAGACCCTCCGGCACGGACGGGCTGTGATTGTAAAGCATGAGGTCGCGCGGCGCCGCGAGCGCGGCCGCCAGCAGCGCCGCGGCTGCGAAAACAGCCAAGGTCAATAGGACGGGTCGGGCTCGCCAGGACATGGGATGGCGTCAAGCAGGTTTTGGGCCCGAGGTGGGCTTGTGGGGTGGGGTCTTCCGGCAATCCCCCCGGGTTAAGAGGTTAGGTCGGTCGGGCACCCCGAATGTAATCGCTATTGGACGAGAAGCTCCCATTGTATGCGGAATTGTACCGCTGTAATCGGTTTTGGACGCCGGAGTGCTCCAAAGCGTGCTTCCAGCCCTCTGTAATCGGTTTTGGACGAGATTGGCGAATCGTAATCCAAATTGGACGCCCATAAGCGGTTTTGGACGGGCGTCGGGAGAAAAGGCCAATGCTGACCGGCCAAGCCGCCCTTGTCGCCGAGCTTAAGCTCAAGGTTCGCCCCCCGCATACCGAGAGCCGGATCCTTGGCGCGCGCCGACGCACCGAGACATCGGAAACCGGCGCAATCGAGACCTATCCCAAGGAGTACGCCCATGCCGGTGGTTTTCGAAATCACCTGCTGTTTGCGCTGCGCCACGAGCCGCTAGACTTGGGCGTGCTCTGCGCCGCCTTCAGGAAGGTGGACGCGGACGAGATAAAGAACTGGATGCTTGAAGAGCCGACGGGCGCCTACGCGCGGCGCGCCTGGTTCCTGTATGAGTATCTCACGCGCGAGCCCATAGATCTGCCCGACCGCAAGTCCGGCAATTACGTCGATGTCCTTAACCCGAAACGCCACCTCGTCGGCGTCTCCCGCGCGTCGCGGCGTCATCGGGTCCGCGACAATCTATTGGGCGCCCCTGGTTTCTCGCCGACCGTGCGCCGGACACAGAAGCTGACGCGTCACATGGAAGCCGCGCTCGATCAGGAGGCGGCGGCGCTTACGCGCAGTGCCGATCCAGAACTCCTCCGGCGCGCTATCAGTTTTTTATATACCAAGGAAACGAAGTCGACATGGGCGATTGAAGGCGAGGAAGTCTCCGGCGGCCGCGAGGAAAAATTTGTCGCCGCCCTCACCCGCGCAGTGCAATTCAACACGGCGGACAAAGCCGCGTTGATCGAACTGCAAAACGCGATCGTCGATCCGCGTTATCGCGCTGGGGACTGGCGCGACATGCAGAACTATGTTGGCGAGACCGTTAGCGGCTATCGGGAGCGCGTGCACTTCGTCTGCCCGAAGCCCGATGATGTCGCGAATCTCATGGCCGCCTGGGGCGCCATGAGCGAGCGGTCGCTCGCAGATAAGGTCGACCCCGTAGTCGCTGCGGCGCTGGCCGCCTTCGGGTTTGTGTTTATTCACCCGTTCGAAGACGGCAATGGCCGCATTCACCGCTTTCTGGTGCACAATGTTCTGGCCAAGACGGGCTTCAGCCCCCCCGGCGTTATCTTCCCGGTGTCGGTCTCAATCGTGCGCGACATGCCGGCCTACGACGCAGCTCTTGAGGGGTTTTCAAAACCCCTCCTGTCGTTGCTCGACTGGGAATTTTTCGAAGACGAGCACCGCGTCGTCGTTACCGGCGAGACTGCGGATCACTACCGCTATTTCGATGCGACGCGGCTGGCGGAATATCTTTACGACCGTGTCGCCGAGACCATCAGGAAAGACTTGGCCGAAGAACTCGACTTCCTCGGCTGTTTCGACCGCGCCTATCGCGGTGTCCGCGCCGTCGTCGATATGCCCAACAAGAAGGTGTCGCTGTTCGTGAGGCTGGCGCTGCAGAACGGAGGCCGGTTGCCAAAGTCGCGCCGCAAGCATTTCGCCGAAATCACTGATGCGGAGATCGCGGCGATGCAAGCCGCAGTCGCGCGCGCGCAGGCGCCCAAAGAACAAGATGGTGACGCTGACGTTGCGGACTGACGCGTTCTACGCGCGCGCTACGTTGCTGATACGCGCCCGTTGCGGCAGAACGCAGTATGAAGGTCAAGACCGGGATCGCCGCGAGCCGCCGTCCAATCGCGCTCGAAGAGATACTGCCAGAAGAAGCGTTGGAATTGCTGCGCGCTTTGAAGCAGGCCGAGCCAACGCCTGCAGCCGTTGCACTCGATCACCTCATGTCTGGCGATGGCGCCCAGGACGGCGCCCAACCTCCTGACGGTGACCGTCTGCCATCATACGTCGTGCGACACACTGAAGAATAGTACCGAGCCGCTGCGGACCACGCCCTTCTTTTGGGCGGGCGGGTCTTGCGACAGGGATGAAAGCCCGAAGGCTAAAGACCCTCGGGGGCTAGGTGCAAAGCACGACAGCCTGGCCCGTCGGCGAAGCCGACGGGATCGCCCTTACAATCGAAAAACGAAAATGCGCCGTCTTGCGGCAAAAACACCGCGCACGCCTTTGGGCGGGCGGGTGGGCCAAATGCGGGCGTGTTTCCGCAAAACGAACCAAACATGAATAGACGTGGCGCTTGCTCTACAAGGATAGGGCCAGGCGGGGTTCGGGTGAACATTTCCTCGTGCCCCTCCGCTTCGCGGCGGTTGGCATAGCGCGACGCAACACACGCGACGATTCCGCGGGCGACCATCTCGTCACCGCATCTGCCGACGGCCTGGTGCGGATCTGGGAAACCAAGTCCGGCAAGGAGGTTCGTCGCTTCACCGGTCATGAAGGCGCGGTCTATGCAACGGCATTTAGCCCGGATGGCGCCCGTTTGGTCTCAGCATCCGCTGATAAGCGCGCCTTCATTTGGGACGTCGCAAGCGGCCGCTGCCTCACGCGCATCGAAGGCCACGAAGCTGCCGTTTCGCGGGCAAGCTTCAGCGCCGACGGCGCTCACCTCCTCACGTCGTCGGGCGATGGCAGCGCGCGGATTTGGGACGCAGCAAGCGGCGCGCAACTTCTCCACTTCAAAGGACACGACGATTGGGTGTCGACGGCTGCCTTCAACCCCGCTGGCGACCGCGTTGTCACCGCGTCCAATGACCTGACAGTTCGTGTCTGGGACGCCCACACCGGCGGTGAGCTCGCGCGCTTCACTGACGCCTCACCGTTCACCAGTGCGAGTTTCTCACGCAATGGCGAGCGGATCATGGCGACCCTCGCCGGCGGGGCCATGCGGGTCTGGGATGTCGCCAGCGAAATTGCGATCGCCCGCCATGAGCGCTACCAGGCGCCGATGTCTGATGTAATTCAGAGTCCAGACGGCACGTTGATGGTGACGACATCCGACGACGGATTGATCAGATTCTGGGACGCAACCTGGCTGACTGGTTTGACTGGGGCCTCACTTGTTCAAGCGGCGGCAAACGAGCGCCTGAATGGCATGGCCTCTTTGAGTGACGAGGAGCTCGCCCTCCTACGTCCGGTGCTTGGCGATGTCGATCGCGATATCGCGTCCAGATGGGTCGGTGGCGACAACCCGCTCCGTGATCTCATCGATGCGTGGCGGCGTCACCGCCGTCTTGCTCGCGAGATGGCGGCCCTGATCTGGGGCGAGCGAACGCAACACGCCTCGCACAGCCCGATGAGGACGCGACGCGACATCGACAAGTCGCGAGACCGCGGCGCTTCCTCGCTTATGACGCGCATTGCGCTGATCGTGCTGTTGGGCGCACTCGTTGCGGGTGGCATCGCGTTGGTCCAAGCGTATCGTTAGGTGTAGCCATGGATCTGACCGACGCCACGCGCCTGATCGAGGCGAGCCTGGACTTCCGCCTATTGCGGCGCGTGCCTGCGCCCGTCGCCTGGACCCTACAAAGCGCGAGCGGTGAAACCCGGCGCGGCGTTTTCGTCGACACCGAGACCACGGGCCTCGACCCAGAAACTGACGAAGTCATCGAACTGGCCCTGCTGCCGTTCGAGTACGAGCGCGACACCGGCGCGATCGTCAGCGTTGACCAAGACGCCGCGCTTAATGCGTTCCGACAACCTTCCTTCCCCATCCCACCGGAGAGCGCCAAGATCCACGGCATCACCGATGAGATGGTGGCGGGGCAACTGATCGATCCAGAACGCGTTCGTAGCTTGATCGAGCCCGCGCACCTCGTCCTTGCGCATAACGCAGCTTTCGATCGGCCGATGGTCGAAAAGCACTGGCCTATCTTCGAAGAAAAGCACTGGGCCTGCTCGCTTGCCGAGATCGATTGGAAAAGCGAGGGAATAGGATCGGCCAAGCTCGATTATCTCCTTTGGTCCCGCGGCTGGTTTCATGATGGCCACCGCGCCCTATCAGATGCTGAGGCTGCGCTCTTTCTGCTGACATTGCCTCTGCCCGCTTCCGGCAGACTGGGTCTCCACGCGCTGCTCGAATGCGCCCGCCGGCAGCTCTGGGTGGTTCGCGCCGAGGACACCGCGTTCGAGCAGCGTGCATCGCTTAAGGCGCGCGGCTATCGCTGGGATGATGGCGAGGGAAAACGCCTCAAGGCGTGGTGGCTCATGACCAACGATCCCCAAACCGAACTCGATTGGCTAAGAGCTGACATCTATGGGGATGACCGGCACGTGACCGTGCTCAAGGCGCCGGCCACGAGGCGCTATTCATCGAGACTTTGGGCTGGGTGATCCCATCCAGCACGAGGCCATTGCCCCATTTCCGAATTGACAATTCCGTCAGTAGGATTAAATCCTATCGACGAGGCAAGCACCGATGCGATCGACGAAACAATTGAGCGTGACGCTCCCGAACGCGATGGCGAAAGAAGTCGCCGCCAAGGTGGCGTCGGGCGAGTATGCCAGCGAGAGCGAGGTCATCCGCGACGGACTGCGCGCGCTGCAAGCTCGCGACAAGGCGATCGAGCAATGGCTCGGCGGCGAAGTCGGCGACATCTACGATTCAATGAAGGCCGAGCCGGCGCGCGCGCGTTCAGCCGCTGATGTGAAAGCATCTTTGGCGCGCGCCCATAAGCGCGCCTCAAAGCGCGCATGACGCGCTCAAGAGATGTGGTCTTTTCGCCGGAGGCGGAGACCCAGCTCGTTCAGCTCTACGACTACATCGCGGCCAACGCGTCGCCGGCAATCGCCGAATCCTATACGGGCGCAATCGTCGAGCGTTGCGAAGGGCTTGGCGAGACGCCGCTTGTCGGCGTCGCGCGAGACGACATTCGCCGGGGATTGAGAACCACGTTCTTTCGCAAGCGCGTCGTCATCGCCTATTCGGTCGGGGCGAAAGCGGTGACCGTGCTTGCCATCTTCTATGGCGGGCAAGATTACGAGAGCCTGTTGCGCGAAGAATGACGATGAAACTCGCGAGGGCCTTCCCCAAGCAAGTTGACTTCACTCACCTTCGCCAAGCTCCAGCGCATTGACGCGAATGAGGTCGGCAAGGCCGGCGTGGAGAAAGGTCCTTTCGGCCATTGGATACGTTTGCAGACGCCAGGCAAGAGCCAGAGCCAGGGCGTAGAGGCCATGGGTCTCACTTGCATCATTGGTGAGAAGCGTCTCGTCGAGGTCATGACGGATGATGTGGGCGATGCTCATGACGGGGTAGCCGACGGCTTCGTCTGGATAGAGATCGGACATGGGGCGAATGCTGGCGCTGCCGGCGCTTGAAAGCGAGACGGCGCGCTATTCCGGAGCTTTCCGCGTGATGCGCCGATGTTATGCGCTGTGCCCTGCTGGTGCGCCATCCTCGCGACGGGAACGGATTCACCCGTTAGCGCTGACTCGTCGATGGTCAGAACATCGCCGGCCCGCAGCACGCCATCGGCCGGAATGCGTTCGCCCTCGGTCAGGAGCACAATGTCGCCAGGAACGAGATCGCGCGCGGGAATGCGCTGCTGCATCCCTGCCCGCATGACGTTCGCAAAGGGCTCGGCCAATTGGCGAAGGGCCGCAAGCGCCCGTTCGCTGCGCGCATCCTGGAACACGACAAGTCCAACCGAGACCGCAGCTCCGCCCAAAAGGAACAGCCCCTCGCCGAGATCCCCGACCACAAGATAGAGTCCGGCGGCCGCGAGAAGAAAGATGAACATCGGCTCGCGCAGCGTGCCAAACGCGACGTCGGCCAAGCCGCGTGACTTGGTCTCCCGCAAAACATTCGGGCCATGGACCCTCAGAAGCGCCGCCGCCTCACTTGGGCGCAGCCCAGCGAGCGCTTGAAGCTTCATTGGGCGGTGTAGCCGCCGTCGATCACCAATTCCGCGCCGGTGACGAATTTGCTTTCATCGGAAGCGAGGTAAAGGACCCCGTATGCAATGTCGTCTGGTTCACCCAGGTGTCCAAGCGGGTGCAAACTCGCGAGCGCGGTCCGCGCTCCTTCGGGGTCGGCTTGAGCCTTCAAATAGTTCTCGACCATCGGCGTCCAGATATAGCCCGGATGCACTGAATTGATGCGGATCTTGTGGCCTGCTTTCGCGCAGTGCAACGCCGCGGATTTGGTAAATAGGCGCACCCCACCTTTGCTCGCATTGTAGGCCGCGAGGTTGGGATCGCCGATGAGGCCTTCGATTGAGGAGAGATTGATAATTGAGCCGCCGCGCCCCTTCATGACGGCGATCGCTTGCTGAGTGCCAAGGAAGACGCCATCGAGATTGATCGACATCAGCCAACGCCATTGTTCTTCGGAGGTGTTTTCGACACTCGCCGCCAAAGCCACGCCTGCATTGTTGACCAGAATATCCAGGCCGCCGAACCGGCTCACGGCCGCTGCGATGACGCCCCGCCACTCGCTGGCGCTGGCGACGTCGTGGGCTAGAAACATGCTCTCGCCGCCCGCGCCGACGATTTCGTCGGCGACTTTTGCGCCTTCAGCTTCGTTGACATCGGTCACAATCACAAGCGCGCCTTCGCGCGCAAGCAAGAGCGCGGCAGCGCGCCCGAGGCCCAGCCCCCCGCCGGTGACCATAGCGACCTTGCCTTTGACACGGTCCATCGACGCTTCTCCTAAAATCGGTACATTTTACGCGCCCGAGCCGCGCGGCCCGATTTAAGAGCTGCGACAGTGAAAGCGGCCTCCGGTGGAGAGGCCGCTTTCACCTAGCAGTGCGCGCTTTGGCGGGGCGCGCCCCCATCAACGCCGATAGATGTGAAGCGTTCCGCGAGCGTGTAGATCAAGTCGATCACTGCGCGTGCATGACCCGGTTCGCCCCTGGCGCACCGTCATTCGCGCATTCAATCCAATGCGCACACATGACGGCATCCAATTCGTCTACGGTGAAGAACCGATTGACCCCATTGCGTCGCGATGGATTTTCTCTCCGACCTAAATAGTGACCTGTCCCGCGAGGCCATTTTGGCGTGCGACTGCCGACATAAGGGCGCGAGCGTCGCCGACAGCGACCGGTCCGTGATCAATGCCGGTACGCCCTGCAAGCCGTGAGACAACTTGATGAACGAGGAAGTGCGCCTCGTTCAGATCGTTCGTGTACTCGCGCGCCCA
>JANPCV010000093.1:0-10523 GCA_031431115.1 Caulobacteraceae bacterium | reverse complement strand
CCACTCACCGCGTGGCTCTTCTCGCCAGCATTCGGCAGCCGCATAGGCGACAAAGAGAAAGTCGTAGCTGCCGAAGGCATGGCGTGCATTGCGCAAGCTCTCAACGTCTTCACCGATCTGCGCCACCACGTCCCGAATAACGTCTTGTGCGCGTTGCATCGCGTCGGGATTGACCCGAAGAAAATCCCGCCCTCGCGCCAGAAGGGTGCCTGCCGCTGCAATCAGGGCCGAACGCGCGGAATTCCTAGCTTCGTCGCCATCTTCAATCTCGCCTCCTTCGACATTGGCCAGAAGAACCTGAGCGAGGCGGCCGCAATCGGCGTCCGGTAGCGTGTTGCCCGTGCCGAGGAAGTTCAGACACTGAAGCGGGAGCGTGATCGCCTGCAGCTTCGGCGCGTGCGCGACGTTGAACGCATCAATGTCCCGCTCCAGCGCTTCAGGAATGATGAGGCTAAGCGCGCCATCGTCCCCTTCGACGTAATTGTCGCGGTCCAATTGGGCCGCCAACATCGCCAGCTCCAGACGATCCTTCTCGTCGGCAGGTGCCGGCCATTGGCGTACAGCGTGTTTGAGATGTTCGGCCACGTCCTCATCTGAGAGCATCAATTGATGGGCCACTTGCGACAGCGAGATCTCATGGCGTGGTGCAAACGCCCAAGCCTTCGCCATCTCGAACACGCGGTCGCCCGATCGCGCCCAATGCATGACGTTGAACCGATAGCCCTTCTTGTCCCGGACGCGATAGTCATCCCATCGATAGAGTTCGCGCGCAGACAAGAGCGAACGCAGGGGGCCTTTGAACAAGTCCGGCTTGTGTTTGCCGACATTCACCAGCACGCCGAGGATGGCTGCGGATCGAGACTGGCTGAGCAGCCGCCGCAAAACCGCATCCATCTCCTGACCAGCGTCGAGCTGCGCGCAGAGCCAGAATTCCAAGCCCGCGAGTGCGCAAAATAATTGTCCCGAGCCAGACGATTCCGTTTCGACCCATTCGAAGACGCGGTGATTGCCTGTGAAGCGCGCCACCTCGCCCGCAGCGAGTTCGAGTTCGACGTGGTAGACTTTGCCGTCGGCAGGTTCTGCCCACCGCTCCGTGCAAAACGCCAAGAGCTTCAGCAGCTCCGTCAGGGCTTGGTCGGCATTCGACCATAGGAATATCAGAAAGGGACTCGACCAATAGATGGTCGGATAGGCCTCATTGTCGTAGGCGAGGCCCAAATAGGGCTCATAGCGCTCCTGGCTGCGGTCCTTGGGCGCGTCATCAATGATGCATGCCAGCAAAATCTCACCTGCCTCGACAGGCCGAACCTTCATCAGTTCGTTGAGGCCGTTCTTGTGCAGACACGCATTGCGAAAGTCGTGCTCTAGTTGGTCCTGGGGACCAAGCGGCCACGGCGGCAGCGGGGAATCGAAGAAATGCGGCATTTCTCGCATTGCGCGCTTACGCTCTTGCTGGAGGCGATATGCTGGATCGGTACGCAGGCGCTCCGCTCTCGCTTGTGCGTCCTTTCGGTGAAACTCGGCGATGGCCTCCTGCACCGCCGCGCTCGGCTTTCGCCGACCACACATCTCAAGCGCCCAACCGGCGACTTCGTCCGGACGATCCACGCTGCCGGCGAACGCGGCCTTATAGATCGGCTGCTCCACTTCGCTTTGCAGAATGTATCGATGCGTTCCTTGCGCGACTTGCAACGCGCGCGCCGTGGCCAAGGCAAGCGCCGATAATTCCTGGCGCAGCGGTACGGCGTCCATACCCTCAAAGCTTGAGGGCACGCTCGTGAGCCAAATCTCGCATAGACGCGCCACGCTTGTTGACATCAGGCGCGCCACGTCTTCGCGTCGGCGGTCCAAGAATTGCACCATTGCAAACCAGCGACCGATGATCGGGGCGCGGTGCTGCGCCTCCCAAAGCAGAAGCAGGGTCGGGTCAAGCGCCAGAATATGAGGCGGGACCGCCGCGACCGTCGCCACGTGCAGAAAGCGCTGCAAGACGCGCAAGAGGAGCGCGCCCTGGTCTGCGAACAACGCATCGGCGCGCGCGGTTAGAAACCGACCTGCCAAGGGATCAAGACAAAGGGCGTCGAGCAAGACATCTCTCGCCGCCTGAAAATCAGCTCTGCCCTCCAGTGTGCGGAACGCCACGTCCCAGGCCACTTCGTCGCCTAAACTCTCGCGGAGCAGGAATTCCCCCAGCATCCTAAGCGCAGGTAGCCAGATCGGATTTTCGGCGAGCGGCGCCCACTTCTCGGTCTCGAAGGCGATCTCTCTCAGCTTTTGGTAGCGCGACCAGTCTGCAGCGAGATCGTGGGAAAACTCGATCCGCTTGAGCCGGTTGATCCGCAGCGGGGTACGCAAAGTGCGTTTGTCAAACGCATCCGCATGAGCCGGCTCAAGCTCACTGATGCCGACGCTTCTTTGAAAACTGGCGTCACGTTCAGACAGTCGAATAAGCAACCCCGCCATCGATGCGCTGTCGCTGGTCCACCACGACCAAAGCACGTCTGCGATCGCCGAGCGCGAAAAGGAGGCCTGTGATCCTTGCGCGGGAAACGCTGACTCGGCCTGCATGACAAAGGCCAGGGTCTTCAGATTGCGCAGCACGGAGACAGCATCGTCGTGCGAGGCCAGCCAGCGCAGGCGCTCCGAGGACATCAATGCCTGCTTGACCTGCTGCACAGTGGGTTCGGTCACAGCGAGCTGAGCCTCTGGCTTCAGCCCAAGGCCAGATCGAACGCCTGCCCCGGCTTCACTCTGACTGACAATCACCACCCGCCATGCCGGCGTTTCGTCGAGATTGCCGGCGAGCAGTACCTCGATGAGCCGGCGCGCGCGCGGCAGAATTTCTTCAGACAGCCGCTCGCCCGCGTCCACTACGAGCACATTTCGCGGCTTGGAAGAACCGAGCAATGTACGCTGCAATTCGTGCCGCATGCCGGTCGTCTGACGACGCGTCGGGCTTAGGGTGACCTCAAGATCTTCGGCGCGCAGCCAAATCTGCGACCAATCAGGAAAAGCTTCATCCAGCGTGACTGAGACCAGTGCGGATTTTCCGACGCCAGACTCGCCATGCACGCCGCTGAATACTTCTCGCTGAAGCAACGCCCGAAGTTCCTGTCGCTCCACGGCGCGCGTAATCATGTGGCCATTCGGCAGAGCGATGACGACGCGATCTCGGCTGTCCTCGGTGATCTGGCGCAGCGTTTCCCAGGATGCGGCTAGATCGGGGTGATCGCGGAGTTCGAATTGAACACGCAAATCCGCCCAGAGCCGCGCCACCTCTATCTCGCCATTGGTCGTGCGGGCGTTCCGCGCGGCATCCAGCAACGAATCCCAGAGCGCGCGCGCTTGTTGCCATTCTCCGGACACCAGCAGGCCTCGACACCTCTCGATGGCGCTCTCTTCGTCCTGCGAACTGTCCAACTGGAAATCGGTCGAAATCAGGAAAAGGCGACGAACCAGCTCGCCGGTTTCGGCATCTGTCCGCGTGTCGTCTGGCCTGACGCTGTCGAAGACCCGCTTGTGCTGAGCAGATTGATGGATGCGTGCCATCGCCAGCGGCGTGACGCCCTTGCCAAGCCAATCTTTAATATCCGCCCAGGTTTTTTCGAAGCCGTCGTGCTTACCGCGCGTCGCCAGCGCAAACAGAACGGACTGGCGATGAGCGCCATCGAGCCGGTCCCAGTCGGCCCAAACCGCGCGTGCGAATTCCGCAGGAAATCCGCCCGGCCCGACCTGGAGGCTGCTTTTGCATGAGATTGCGAGCTGCGCCGGCTTATCCGCGCCCTCGCCGAGCATCAGCAGATCGTCGACCGACCATTCCAATGCGTGCGTCTGGAACTGCAGCCGCACGGCAGCCGTCTCCGAAGCAGGCATCGGCAATCCCGCCATCGCCCGCACCATGAACGACGCCGCGACGTGGTCCTCGAACTCGTAAGCGACGCCAGACGTCGAGCGCGTGGTCGCGGCAGCCTTGGCGCGCCCTTTGCGATTTGGAGCCGTGGCACTTGCGCCATCTTCCGGCTCACCATCGGCCACGCTGCCCTCCTCCTTGGCGGCGGCCTCGTCGGCGGCCGCCTCTTCCTGGAGTTCAGCTTCCAGCTCTTCGTCGGTTAGCGCCAACTCCTCCTCGACCAGACGATCGATCAAGTCATCGACGGTCTTTTTGGGATCGTCGCTCACGGGCGGCGCCGCCGCCGGAACAGGTCGCGCTTCACCGTCCTGCGGGCGCTGGCGAAGGAAACCGCGTCGAGGCCAACGTACGAGCGGAGCGGCTCGCCGCGCAGGCCATCGAGCATGCCGATCGCAACGGCCTGCGCATTCGGATGGCGCGCCAGCGCCTCGCGGACATTGGCGCGCAGGACGCGCTCAGCCTCTTCCTGCTCCAGCACCTGGGCTGGCGATAACGCCTCTTCGTCGGCCAGATTGTCATCGAGCGGCGACCAGTCGCGCGCCTTTTTGCGTTCGTTCGAAATCACGCCCTTCATGACCATGACCAGGAACGGCGTCACGGCCGCGTCGCGCGGCCACGGCCGCTCGCCGCTGAGCATCTTGACGATGGCGACGTTGCGCAGATCGCCGCCTTCCCATCCCGCCAACTTCAGCGCCAGCAGGTCCGCGATCCGATCAATCCGCAGCCAGTCCAGGCGCGAAAGGCCGTTCAGCACGGCCACGGCCTCGGCGCGGTCTGCATATTGTCGTATGGGTTTGGGCGTCCCGATCATCCGATGACGAACCTTGTTCTGCCTAGATATGCTCTCCCAGCGCCAGGATTCGGACAACCGCGACGAAGAATTTTCAGTTCGACATCGAATTTAGACCGCGGCGAGGATCGCGTTCGACCTTACTCGGCTAACGTCCGCTACTGCGTCGATGGCCCCACGCCCTGAAGTCTGAAAATGTTTAGGTTTCTGAGACGTCCGCCAAGCTCGACCCGACGCGACCACTCAGAGGCGGGCGTCTTAGAAAGCTCAATGCCTGACCCGCGAAGGGTTGACGGGGCTATGGGGATTTGAGCGGCGTGACGGCCCCGGCGCACCCGTACGCGGACGCTTGCCGGCGACCTCGTGAAGCTGCGCCAAGCTCCAGTGCGCCCGAAGAGACGGGAAAGCGCGTCGCGCATGAGATCAACGCGCGCCACAAAGCCGACGATGGGAGCGCCAAGCGCGTGAAGACACAAGCCGTGTCTTTCCGAACGGCGCGCGCAGGCCAAAGATGCGGTGCAGAGCTTGGCGCCATCACGAACTATCCAAATCCAGCGCCGACCAGGTCGATGGCGCGCGCCAGCGCTCAAACTGTTCAATCAGCGACATGCGGCCGCCGCAGCACGGACAAGCACGTTCTTTGGCGGGTGCTGCATCGCTCGGCGTCGGCGCCACGGGCGCGGCGAGTAATTGCTTGGCCCGCGCCACGTTGGCTTTACGCGCACTATTGCCGAACAGGCCGTAATGGCGAATGCGGTGAAATCCGTCCGGCAATACGTGGAGCAGGAAGCGGCGCATGAACTCGCTGGCCGCAAGCGTCATTACCTTGCGCCGCGCCACGCCGTCGCTGCGATAATCCTTCCACTTGAATCGCACCTCAGCGCCATCGAAAGCGAGCACGCGTGAATTGGCGATGGCGACGCGATGGGTATAGCGCGCCAGATATGAGAGCACCTGCTCCGGCCCGGCGAACGGCTGCTTGGCGTAGACCACCCAATCGCACCGATGCAGTGGCCTCAAGAAGGCGCGAAAGGCGTCGCGCTGTTTGAGCGCGAGATGATCCCCGAAGAAACGCAGCGTACCTGCGTCATGCGCGGCGGCCAGACGTTCTAACATCAGCCGGCGAAACAGGCGCGACAGCACGCGCACGGGCAAGAAGAAGCCGGGCCGGCACGCAACCCACGTCGCTCCATCCTTGGACACACCGCCGCCAGGCACGATGCAATGAACATGCGGGTGATGCGTCAGCGCCGAGCCCCAGGTGTGCAGCACCATGGTGACGCCAATCTTGGCGCCGAGATGTTTGGGATCGGCGGCGATCCGCAACAGCGTCTCGGACGCGGCTTTGAACAACGCGTCGTAGACAATCGCCTTGTTGAAATAGGCGATGTCGGCAATCGGCGCCGGCAGCGTAAAGACCACGTGATAATAGGGCACGGGCAGCAACTCGGCGCGGCGCGCGTCGAGCCAGGCGTAAGCGGCGCTGGCTTGGCACTTGGGACAATGGCGGTTGCGGCAGGAATTATAGGCGATCTCGACATGCGCGCAGTCTTCGCACCGGCGGACATGACCACCGAGGCTTGAGGTGCGACACGCTTCAATCGCCGACATCACGCGCAATTGGCCGAGGCTGAGATGGCCTGCTTGCTGGGCGCGATACGCCGCCCCGGAAGCGCGAAAGATATCCGCCACCTCCAGCACTGGACGCGACACGGGCGGTGCTCAGTCGGATGACTCGCGCACCTGCGGCAACCGCTCAAATGGTCCAGTCACGCTATTGAGCATCTTCGACGACACCTGCGTATAGATCGCCGTCGTCTCCAGCTTGGCATGACCGAGAAGCACCTGGATCACGCGAATGTCGACGTCTTCGTCGAACAAATGCGTCGCAAACGAATGACGCAGCGTATGCAACGATGCGGGCTTGGCGACGCCCGCCGCCTGCTTGGCTCTATGGAAGGCGCGATTGAGCGAGCGTGGCGTCACCGGTGCGTGCGCATCCCATGGGCTTGGAAACAACCAGACACACGGCCGCCCCTCCATCCACCACTCTCGCAACAACTCAAGCAGATTGGGCGACAGCTTGGCGTAGCGGTCTTTGCGGCGCTTGCCCTGCTCGACACGGATGCGCATCTCGCCGGCGTCGACGTCGGCAACCTTCAGGTTGCAGACCTCCGCCGCCCTGAGTCCGGCGCCGTAGGCGACGCCCAGGGCGGCGCGCCACTTCAAGCTCGGGGCGCTGAGCAAAATCCGCGCAACGTCATCGGGAGTCAGCACCGACGGAAGCCGCTTGGGCTCACGCAGGATCGGAATGCGCTCGATGTGCTCGGTGCGCCCGAGCGTCACGCGCAAGAAGAACCGCAACGCCACCGACGCGCTGTTGATGGTCGACACGCTGGTCCCGCTCTGCTGCAGATGAAGCAAAAATCCGCGTGCGTCGTCGACGCTCAGGTCCTTCGGCGGCTTGCCGACATGCGCCAAACAATTGCGCACGATGCGCATGTAGCTCTTCTGCGTCAGTGCGGAGAAGCCGCGCAGCGTCATGTCGTCGATCATGCGCTGGCGGATCGGATGGATCGGTGTCGGCTCGGACATGAGGGGTCTCCCGTCTCGGGCTCGACCCAGGCAATCTAGGCGCAGCCCTCAAACAGGAGGATCCAGGGGCAGCGCAAGTCTTACACGCACAGCGTCCCGCGAGAGCGGGTTAGTGCCATGCCCCGGAACGGACACCGGCAGAAGATCTCGGTTTGCTCGAATTTCGAATGGACTTCCGTTGCGTGTCGAGCATGCTTGGCGTGCCAGCGCCGATTGGCGCGCAACGCAAGGTGAATGACACGACACCCGCCTGACGCCGCCCCTTCCGCCGCTCTCGCCCCGTGATTTGCGGGGCTCGTGGTCGTGCCGGCGCTTCCGCCGGCCGAGACGGAGAAATGAGATGGCGTCGAAGAATCCCCCTAAGCGGCGCGCGGTGCGCCCAGCGGCGAAACCTAGCAACAAGACGCGCCAATCCGCGCGCGCTCGTTCAGCCAAGTCGCCGAGCGCGTCCAGCGCGCCAAAAACCAAACTAGCCCTCGTCATCGCAGCGCTCAGCGCGCCCAAGGGCGCCACGTTGGCGCAACTGATGGCGTTAACGGGTTGGCAGGCGCACTCCGTTCGCGGCGCACTGTCAGGAGCGTTGAAAAAGCAGCGCGGACTTGCGGTCGATTCCTGCAAAACCGACGGCGAGCGCGTCTATCGCATCGGCGGCGGCAAATGACGCGGCCGCAGGGGATGATCGCACGCGAATTAATCTGGGAGGCCATGGTGGTGCGCGCCGAGGCGCTGCACGACTGCGTCGTGTTGAGCCAAGCACGCAGGCCCCAGCGCGCCGTGCATAAGATTAGGACGCTCGCCTCAGAACTATCAGCGCTTGCCCATGTCGCCGCATTGTTTGCGGCGAACGCAAAAGGCGCACGCTGATGAGGGCCACAGACGATATCGCCGCGCTGGAGGCGCTGAAACTGGTTGCGTTACGGCAAGCGTGGCGCAGCCGCTTTTCCGCCGAGCCGCCGGCCTTCCGCTCGCGAGATCTTTTGTTGCGCGCTTTTGTACATCGGCTTGAGATCGCAACCTTTGGTGATCTGAAGTCACCCCTAAAGAGGCGCCTGACCGAATTGGCCCGTCAGTTCGCCGCCGATCCTGAATTTGATCCAGCGCCGCGCGTCGCACCGGCAATTGGCAGCGCCCTGGTGCGAGACTGGAACGGCGTCCGCCACGTCGTCCTTGTGACCGGCGATGGCTTTCAATATCTCGACAAAACCTATCCATCACTCACCCTGACGGCGAAGGCGATCTCCGGTAAGCACGTTAGTGGGCCGCGCTTCTTTGGTTTGGTGGGACCTAACACACAGCCAGCCGATCGATGAAAAAGCTGCGCTGCGCTATCTACACGCGCAAATCCACCGACGAAGGTTTGGACCAGACCTTCAACTCGCTCGACGCCCAACGTGAAGCCTGCGCGGCTTACATTCTTTCGCAAGCAGGTGAAGGCTGGGCGCCGTTGAGAGAGATTTATGACGATGGCGGCTATTCCGGCGGCAGCATGGAGCGCCCGGCTCTGAAGCGTCTGATGGCGGAAATTGAAGCGGGTCGCATCGACGTGATCGTGGTCTATAAAGTTGACCGACTGACCCGGTCGCTTGCTGACTTTGCCCGCATCGTCGAAATTCTCGATCGAACGGGCGCGTCGTTTGTCTCGATCACACAGGCCTTCAACACCACGACATCGATGGGACGTCTCACGCTCAATGTGCTGTTGTCATTTGCGCAGTTCGAGCGCGAAGTCACGGGCGAGCGCATTCGCGACAAGATCGCCGCTTCCAAAGCCAAAGGCATGTGGATGGGCGGCAATCCGCCGCTTGGCTACGACGTGCGTGACCGCGCCCTGCACGCCAATCCATCCGAAGCCGAAACCGTGCGAGACATCTTTGCCCGCTATCTTGAGGTTCGCAGCGTCGTGGACGTTCGCGACGAGCTTAGCGGCGACGGCGTCCGCTCAAAGGCTTGGGTCTCGCGGGCGGGACGCGCCATCGGTGGGACGGCGTTCACGCACGGGGCGCTCTATCACATCCTCGCTAATCGGATCTATGTCGGCGAGATTGAGCATCGTGGTCGCGTGCACGTCGGCCAACACGAGCCGATCGTTGCGCGCGATCTCTTCGACGCGGTGCAGCTCAAGCTGAAAGCAGGCGCTCCCGCTCTGCCGCAGATCCAAACTAAAGGGCGCACATCCCCCTTCCTCGGCAAGCTATTCGATGACAGGGGCAACGCCATGACCAGCGCTCACGCAAACAAGCGAGGACGCCGGTATTTCTACTACGTGTCGACGGCCGTCCACGCTCGCAAACCCGTCGGCGGCCTCGCACGCGTCAGCGCACTAAAGCTGGAGCATTTCGCAATCGATCGCATCGCGCCGTTGCTGGATCCAGGCTGGCTACCCGACGCCGCGCTCTCCGCGCGCGTTACACAAGCGATGCTCCGCATCGAACTTAGCGCGGACAAGATCACCTTTGACCTAGCGCGCGACGCGATAACGCAATCGCTGCGACAGGATCTGACCGCGGTTGGCGAAGGCGTTCGATTTGAATCAGTGCACGATCTTGCGCAGCGACGGCCAGGACGTGCCGTGATAGCGTCAGGCGGAAACACAGCGCCGCGCGTCGATCGCGCGCTGGTGCGCGCAATCGTGCAAGCGCGCCGCTGGCAAGAGATGCTCGCCTCTGGCGAACCGGCGTCAATCCAGGACTTGGCCGTGCGCGAAGCGACCTGCCCAATCTACACCGGCCAACTCTTGCCGTTGGCGTTTCTTGCTCCGGATCTTGTTGAGGCCATTATCGACGGGCGCCAGCCGCCGCGACTATCGCTGAATGGGCTGATAGACGCCGCGCTCCCTTTGCGGTGGCGCGACCAACGCGCCCTCTTCTCTCGGTTCGCCTGACAATCTTGCTGGGCATGCCGCGTGCGAACCGGGACTCTGGCGAAAAAGTCCAAGGTTCAAAAATGGCCCCGAGAGAGAAACCCGAAAATCGGCTCCGGCGAGCGCCTTGAGCGCGTCTCTCTGCCTTGGAGTCGCTCGGCAAAGGACCGGAACTTGCGGGCTTTTTTCTCGGTCACACACGTAGCCAGGCCAGAGCACGGACTGGGTGGTGGTGGCGGGTGGACTTGAACCACCTACCTTGGGGTTATGAATCCCACGCTCTAACCAGATGAGCTACGCCACCGAAGGGCGGTCACATACGCGCGGCGGGCGCGGCGGGCAAGCGGTCGAAGCGTATTTCGCAGCGC
>JANPCV010000092.1:0-17625 GCA_031431115.1 Caulobacteraceae bacterium | reverse complement strand
GACGCGGAAATCGGCGCTGATCAGCGGAATCGCACGGTTCGGCGCAACGATGACACGGACACCGTTGGCAAGCGTGCGTTGCGACGCAGCGGGGATGCGCGCGTCAATCGGCGTCAAAGCAGCCGGCGGCTGTTCGCGCTGCGCTTCAGGCGCAAGCGTGTAGGTCGTGATTTCCGAAGCCGGAATATTCAGCGTACGCGCTTGGATGCGCGACGAGGTTTGGATCGTATCGCCTGTGCGGCCCTGCTCTTCCGGCAGATAACGCACAACGGCGCGGCGGTTCTCATCGAAGATGCGGCGCGCGACGCGCTGAACGTCAGCGGCAGTCGTTGCCTGGATCGCCGCCAGCAGACGATCGGCGTACCCGGCATCGCCGTAGCGGATGACAGAGTCAGCAAGCTCGTCTGCGCGACCTTCGGCGGTTTCACGGCCTTGCAGCGTCGCTGTCACGATCTCGTTCTTGGCTTCGTCAAGCTCGGCTTGCGTCACAAGCGTATCGCGGAAGCGGGCGATCTGCGCCGCCAGCGCAGTTTGACCTGCTTCAGCGGTTTGGCCATCGGACAGGATCGCGAACACGCCGTAGGCGCCCGGATCCTGCGTCGCTTCCAAATTAGTGAAAACCTCCGCGGCGATCTGCTGGTCGTAGACCAGTGATTTGTAGAGCCGCGAATTTTCACCGGTCGACATGATGCCGTCGATCACCATCAACACCGGAATGTCTGGATCGGTTGAGGCCGGCTGCGGATACGAAATCATCACGGCCGGCAACGGCACGTTAGGCGCATGGACCGTGTATTCACGCGGCTGCGTGCGCACCGGTTCAGTCGGGTAGTCGCGCGGGATGGCGCGGCTAGGGCGCGCGATGTCGCCAAAATACTGATCGATCCAGGCATCGAGTTGCGCTTGATCGAAATTGCCCGAGACGACAAGGATCGCGTTATCCGGGCGATAGTATTGCGCGTGGAAGGCGCGGACATCCTCAACCGTCGCGGCGTCGAGATCTTCGATCGATCCAATGCCGGGGCGGCCGTACGGGTGAACGTCATAGTTCACTTGCGGCAAGAACAAATAGAACAGGCGCCCATAGGGCGAAGCGAGCACGCGCTGACGCAGCTCTTCCTTCACTACATCGCGTTCGGAATCGAAGCTCTCTTCGTTGACGACGAGCGAGCCCATGCGATCAGCTTCCGCCCACAGCACACGCTGCAGGTGGTTGGCGGGTACGACTTCGTAATAGTTGGTGAAGTCATCGTACGTGGACGCGTTGTTGTAACCGCCGACGTCCTCTGTCAGCCGGTCAAAAAATTGCTCCGGCATATTGCGCGTCGACTTGAACATGATGTGTTCGAAGAGGTGCGCGAAGCCCGAACGGCCAGCCGGATCATCGACCGAGCCCACGTCGTACCAAACCTGAATCGAGACGTTCGCCGTGTTGCGATCCGGCATCGCGAACACACGCAAGCCGTTCGGCAGCGTGCGCGTGGTGTAGGCGAGCGGCGCAACGTCCAGCGTGCCGGATTGCGGCGTGGACGACGAAGCGCACGCGACAAGCGCCAGCGCCGCGGCAACGAACGTGATCAGACGTTTCATGGATGGTCCCCGAAAGATTCAGGGCGTTCTAGCAGCGCCGCACGACGGCGGACCAGGAAATTGCGACGGGCGCGCAACAATAGTCCTGCCGGTGACACACTCACTGCACCGCGCCTGGGTGACACACACGCCTGGGGTGACACACACGCACCCACCCCCCTGAACCAAGCGTGACACCGCGCGTCACGTGCGTGTGTGTCACCCGACCGGAACTCGAAGGTCATGCCAATGAAGCCCGCAGGGATATTTGCGGCCTGCCTGCTATTTTTGACTGCCTGCGGTAGGCCCGACACTGAGCAGTCCCCGCTGGTGGTGGGAGGCTCTGATCCTCCAGAGGTTTGTCGATTGGCATGGGCTGATATGCCGCCCGCGCAATCACGGGAGACCACTGAAGGCGATTTCATACGTGAGTGCAGTGCGGCTAGACGCGTGGCGCAATGCGGCGATGGCAGAATTGAGTTTGGAGCGGAATGGTCAGAAGTCTGTCGCGAACACGAAGGAATTGCGCGGCGTCTAACAATTGTCGATGGATGAAGCGGACTGGATCGCGCTTCCGTTACACCGGGGCAGATCGTGCTGCCCGAGTTGCGGCTCTATCACTACAAAGCGCGTGCTTACGGAAAGGGTGACACACACTCACGCGCCGCAGCCAAACAATCGCGCGCACATCGCCGTGAGTGTGCGTCACTCGCACGTCACTCAAACCGCCTTCGCGCGCAGCGGATCGTACGCCAAGATCGGCGAGAGCCAGCGCTCGGCGGTCGCCAAATCCCAACCCTTGCGGCGCGCATAATCCGCAACCTGATCGCGATCGATTTTGCCGGCGCCGAAATACTCCGCCTGCGGATGCGCAAAGTAGAGCCCGGATACGGAAGACGGCGGGGTCATCGCCATGCTCTCGGTGAGGTCGATGCCGGTGCGCTCACGCGCTTCGAGCAAATCAAAGATCGTGCGCTTCTCGGTGTGATCGGGCTGCGCTGGATAGCCAGGCGCCGGACGAATGCCGCGATATTTCTCCGCGATCATATCGTCTTCGCTGAGCGCTTCATCTTTAGCGTAGCCCCACAGCTCACGGCGCACCTTTGCGTGCAGGGCTTCCGCGAACGCCTCGGCCAGACGATCGCACAACGATTGCGCCAGGATGGCGGAGTAATCGTCATTGGCGCGCTTGAAGCGGATGGCGACATCTTCTTCGCCCAAGCCCGCCGTCACCGCGAACGCGCCGGCATAATCTTTCACACCGCTGGGCGCGATATAGTCGGCAAGCGCGAAGTTCGTTTTGCCTTCGCCCTTGTCGATCTGCTGCCGCAACGTGTGGAGCCGCGCGATCTCCTCGGCCCGGCTTTCGTCCTTCCAGAGCACAACGTCATCGCCGTCGCGATTGGCCGCCCAGAAGCCGACAACGCCGGAAGCCTTCACCCACTTCTCGGCAACCAATTGCTCAAGCATCGCCCGCGCATCACGATAAAGCGTGCGCGCGGCTTCGCCGACAATGTCGTCCTCCAGGATCGCAGGATAACGCCCGATCAAATCCCAAGAGGCAAAGAACGGCGTCCAGTCGATAAACGGCACAAGCTCTTCGAGCGGATAGTCCGCGAATGAGCGCACGCCCAAGAAGCTTGGCTTCACCGGCGCGAACGCAAGCTTCGGCGCCCGGTCACGCGCTTTCGCCAACGGCAACCGCGGCCGTTTATCCTGGCTGGCGAAATACGCTTCACGCGCGGAATCATATTCAGCGCGCGTGTCCGCAACCAACTTGTCACGATCGGCGCCGAGCAGCTTTTGCACCACCGGCACCGCTTTCGAGGCATCCGGCACATAAAGGATCGGCCCTGAATACACTGGCGCGATTTTCACGGCAGTGTGCGTACGCGACGTCGTCGCGCCGCCGATCAGCAGCGGCAGATTGAGCCCCAAGCGCTCCATTTCGCTGGCGACAAACACCATCTCATCGAGCGACGGCGTGATCAGCCCCGACAAGCCAATCGCATCGGCGCCAATCTCTTTGGCGCGCTCCAAAATGCGATCGCAGGGCACCATCACGCCCATGTCTTCGATCTCGTAGCCGTTACATTGCAACACAACGCCGACGATATTCTTGCCGATATCGTGCACGTCGCCCTTCACGGTCGCCATCACGATCTTGCCGTTGGATCTTCCAACCAACCCCAGACGTTCCTTCTCCTCATCCATGTATGGAATGAGGTGCGCGACGGCCTGCTTCATCACCCGCGCAGACTTCACCACTTGCGGCAGGAACATTTTCCCCGCGCCGAAGAGATCACCGACGACGCCCATGCCGTCCATCAGCGGCCCTTCGATCACATGCAGCGGCCGCTCGGCCTGCAAGCGCGCTTCTTCGGTGTCCTCAACGATGAATTCGTTGATTCCGTGCACAAGCGCGTGCGTCAGGCGCTCCTTCACTGGCTGCAGGCGCCAGGAGAGATCGCGCTCATCGCCTCTCTTCTTGCCGCCCGCCTTCGCGCGCTCGGCAATCTCGAGCAGCCGCTCAGTCGCGTCATCGCGGCGATTGAGCAACACGTCCTCGACACGCTCGCGCAATTCGGGCTCGACATCATCATAGAGCGTCAGCGAACCGGCGTTGACGATGCCCATGTCCATGCCAGCGCGAATGGCGTGATAGAGAAACACCGCGTGCATCGCCTCGCGCACCGGCTCATTGCCGCGGAACGAGAACGACACGTTCGAGACGCCGCCCGAGACGTGTGCGTGCGGCAGTTCTGAGCGGATGTAAGCCGTCGCTTCGAAGAACGCCTTGGCGTAGTCAGCGTGTTCTTCAATGCCGGTCGCGACCGCGAAAATGTTCGGATCAAAAATGATGTCTTCCGGCGGAAAGCCGCTGTCGACGAGAAGCCGGTACGCCCGCGTGCAAATTTCGATCTTGCGCTTGGCGGTATCGGCCTGGCCTTGCTCGTCGAACGCCATGACGACAGACGCAGCGCCGTAGCGGCGCACTTTGCGGGCGTGCTGGAGGAACGCTTCTTCGCCCTCCTTCATCGAAATCGAGTTCACGACCGATTTGCCCTGCGCGCACTTCAGGCCCGCTTCGATCACTTCCCATTTCGAGGAATCAATCATCAGTGGAATACGCGCGATGTCAGGTTCGGACGCGATGAGATTGAGAAAGCGCTTCATCGCCGCCGGGCCGTCAATCATGGCTGCATCGACATTGACGTCGAGCACGTTGGCGCCGCTCTCAACCTGCTGACGCGCCACCACAAGCGCGCCCGCATAGTCATCGGCCTCGATCAGCTTGCGAAACTTCGCTGAGCCGGTGACGTTGGTGCGTTCGCCGATAACGACGAAATTCGCGAATGGATTGACGCTGCTCATGATATATTGATTTTCAGGCGTTTTCTGATCGGCTTGGAGTGCCATGTTGACGACACCCTCGCGATTGCACCGTATCGTCCAATGAGGTCTCTCATTGACCCGAGACTTCCCGATTGTGTCGTTATGTTCGCAACCTCAATATCCAACCGAAACAGGAATTTCGCCTCTCGGCCAACCTCCAGAAGTTTCGGCGCTGCATCACCGAACTCACTTGGCATGTGTACCGCATGACGGAGTTGGCCATCGTTACCGACGAAACCGGGAAATTCGATCCCAACGCTGGCAATCGTTGTTGGTTGGCGCCCCCAATTGATCACGCTAATCCCGAGCCAATCGCCATCTAGACCCCCAACACCGAAACCAACGTAGTGTGTGACGCGCAACCTAGGGCGGTTTGAAACTGCCTCGTAGATCGACACTCCAAGAGCAAGCAGCGCAATAGCTGCGGCACCGGTTGCGATAACATCCGAAGTTTCAGTCATGCCGCTGCCGTAAACGGTTCTAGACCCGCAAGCTTCATGCGCGCGTCGTGCGTCGGCGCGGCGCGCGGTCTCACGCCTTCGACGGCATGCTTCAAATGCGCGATGTGATCCGGCGTCGTGCCGCAGCATCCGCCGGCGATGTTGAGCAAGCCAGACTTCGCCCACTCCGCGTAGTGCGCCTCCATCGAATGCGGCGTCTCATCATAGCCGCCCATCGCATTCGGCAGACCAGCGTTGGGATAGGCGCTCACGGCGCATTCTGCGACCCGCGCCAAATCAGCCAAAAACGCGCGCATGTCAGCCGGACCAAGCGCGCAATTCAAACCGATCGCCCACGGATTGGCATGACGCAGCGAATTGTAAAACGCCTCAACCGTCTGCCCCGAAAGCGTGCGGCCAGAGCGGTCCGTAATCGTGCCGCTGATCCAGATCGGCAGCTCGATACCAGTCTTGTCGAACGCTTCCCACGCGCCCCACAGAGCGCTCTTGCAGTTGAGCGTGTCGGTAATGGTTTCAATCAGCAAGAGATCCGAACCGCCTTCGATCAAGCCAAGCGTTTGCTCTTCGTAGTTCGCCGCCATCGTGTCGAAATCGCTGTCGCGACGGCCAGGATCGCCAACTTCCGGCGACATCGAGAGCAATTTGGTTGTCGGCCCCAGAGCGCCCGCCACAGCGCGCGGCTTGCCATCGGCCTTCTCAAATTTATCGCACGCCTCACGCGCCAAGCGCGCGCCTTCGACGTTCAGCTCATAGCTGATTGCTTCAAGCGCATATTCGGCCTGGCTGATGCGCGTGGCGCTAAACGTATTCGTCTCGATGATATCAACGCCCGCTGCGAGATAAGCATCATGCACCTGCGTGATCACTTCCGGACGCGTCAGCGACAACAGATCGTTGTTGCCCTTCAGCGGACTTGCATGATCGGCAAAGCGCGCGCCGTGAAAATCCTCGGACTTCAGGCCAAAGCCCTGCAGATAGGCGCCCATCGATCCATCAAGGATCAGCAAGCGTTTCGCCATTTCGGCGTTCAGGGCCGCTAATCGTTCTTCGCGTTTCATGCCGCTTGCTCCTTCGCGCGCACGCCCAAAATGCGGCAGATCGAGTATGCAAGGTCAGCGCGGTTCAGCGTGTAGAAGTGGAAATCCTCGATCCCTTCTGCCGCCAGCCGCGCACAAAGCTGAGCTGTCGTCACTGCGGTGACGAGGCGGCGCGTTTCGGGATCATCGTCCAGCCCTTCGAAGAGGCGCACCATCCAGCGCGGCAAAGTCGCGCCGCACGCCTCGACCATCTTGCGCAGGCTGGTCACGTTGGTGACAGGCATGATGCCTGGCAAAATCGGTGCATAGACACCAGCGCGCGCCAGCCGGTCACGGAAGCGCAGAAATATATCAGCTTCGAAGAAGAATTGCGAAATGCCGCGCGAGGCGCCTGCACCGAGCTTGCGTTTGAAATTGTCGATGTCGTGCTCGAAGTTCGCGCTCGCCGGATGTTTCTCGGGATGCACGGCGACAGAAATATCGAATGCGCCGATGCGCGACGCGGCCTCCACCAATTCGATCGCGCTTGCGTAGCCATTGGGGTGCTGCAGATACGGCATACCGACGCCGCCGGGCGGATCGCCGCGCAGCGCAACGATGCGGCGGACGCCGGCGCGCCAGTAATCACGCAGCACGCCATCAATCTCGACACGGCTCGCGGCGACGGTCGTGAGGTGCGCCGCGGGCTTCAGCGTCGTTTCGCTGACCATACGCGCGACCGTTTTGTGCGTGCGATCGCGCGTTGAGCCGCCGGCGCCATAGGTCACCGTCACAAAGCTCGGCGCCAGCGGCTCAAGCTTGCGGATCGAGGTCCACAGGTCGCCTTCGAGCTTTTCGCTCTTCGGCGGGAAGAACTCGAACGACACCCGCGTCTCGCGCTTGCGCGACGAGGTTTCGACGATCAGATCCTGAAGGCGCTCGACGCTCATGCCTTTGCCCCGGTCCAGATTTTCACCGTTAGCGCCTCGCGCTTGTTCGGCGCGAGTGTGGTCGTTTTTGGCCGCGACAAGCCCGCGGCTTCGCACCATTCCGCGATCTCAGCATCGCTGAACCCAAGGCGCCGGTGCGCGTGCTCTTCGCGCAGGAATTCCAGGGTGTGCGGCGCAAAATCGACGATGACAAGCCGGCCACCACCCTTTAGCAACCGCGCGGCCTCGGCGATGGCGCGCCTCGGATCAGAGAGAAAGTGCAGCACTTGGTGGATCGTCACCAAGCCCGCCGCGCCCGCTTCAATCGGCGGCGCGTACGCATCGCCAAACTGCACCGCGGCCTTCGCTTTCAATCCATCGAGCGATGCGCGCGCGATCGCCAGCATTTGCCGCGACGTATCGAAGCCCTCAGCGCGGCGCACGCGATCTGCGAAAAGTTGGATCATGCGGCCCTGGCCGACGCCGACATCGACCATCAGCTCGAACGGTCCGGCGCCTGCCGCATCGAGGATCGCACTATCGATATCCGCTTCGGGCAAATGCAGCGCCCGCACGCGCTCCCAATCGGCGGCGTTGCGTTCGAAATAAGAGGCGGCGGCGTCATCACGCGCGGCGCGAATTTCGTGCAGACGATCTGTGTCGCGCGCCAACACCGGATCGGTTGGATCAAGCATGGCTAGCGCTGCTTCAGCAAACTGACGCTCTGTCGTGTGCGCGCGCGGCAAGCGATAGAACACCCACGCCCCTTCCGGCGCCCGCTCCACGAGGCCAGCTTCGGTCAGCAACTTCAGATGCCGGCTGACGCGTGGCTGGCTTTGGCCAAGCGCTTGCGCGAGTTCGCCGACCGCCAACTCGCCCTCAGTCAGCAGCGCCAACGCCCGGAGCCTGGTCTGCTCACCCGCCGCCCTGAGCGCGGCGACGACGCGATCCGCGTCGCGCAGCTCCGGGACCGGCTGAGTTGGAGATATAAACATATCTTTATATGACACGATCGGGGCGCGATTGCCTAGCCTCGCGCGTCAAGCGGCGACCGTCCGCCGGTCAAAAAGTTTCCGGCCGAGTGTGGCCAACCGGCCTCTTATCCAGATTTCGTTATAAAATCAGCAATTTAAAGCGTTTCGCGGACACTGTGAGTTAAATGACCGGTTCAGATGCGGAACAGGAAAGTTGATTAACCCTACCCCGTCATTATTTGCGCTGGGGACTTTAGAGGGCGTCCGTACGATGCGGGGACTAGTTTCGATCATGGTTTTGGCGGCCTGTTTGGCTGCCCCAACGATCGCGTCCGCGCAGGAAGCGCCGGGCGACGTGAGCGCTGCCGCGAGCAGCGATCCGTGGGAAGGCTTCAACCGTGGCTTGTTCAGCGTGCACCAGGCCGTCGACGGCGCAGTGCTTGAGCCTGTCGCGCGCGGCTATCGCGTCGCGACCCCGCGCTTGTTTCGCGCAGGTGTCTCGAACTTTCTTCGCAATCTCAAAAGCCCGGTGATTTTCGCGAACGACGTACTGCAAGGCGAAGTCAATCGCGCCGGCGCCACCGTTGGCCGCTTCGCCATCAACACAACGCTTGGCGTTGCAGGCATTTTCGATCCTGCGACGAGCATGGGTCTTGAGCGCCACGACGAAGATTTCGGCCAAACGCTCGCCGTTTGGGGCGTACCGTCAGGCCCATACATTTTCGTACCGCTGTTCGGACCGACAACTCTGCGCGATGGCGCAGGACAAATCGTGGACGTCGCGCTCGATCCGCTGACGTACGCCGACTTTGACGACGCCGACACCGTACGCGCGGCGCGCGGAATTATCTCCGGCATCGCACAACGCGAAGCGCTCATCGATCAAATCGACTCGTTCGAAGCGCAAGGCGGCGATCTCTACGTGACCTATCGCAGCGCGTACGAAGTCTCGCGCGAAGCGGCGATCCAAAACGGCCGCGTCGATGTCCAAGATTTGCCGGACTTCGATGACATTGATGGAGAGCCAGTAACAAACACGCCAAATGGAGGCGCTAGCGCTGAAGCAATTCAGCAACAGGCGGATCAAATCCAAGAGGCTGGGAATTCCGTGACCTTAAAGGAAGCGATCGCGCTTCCCAAGTCGACGCAGGACTGAAGGAGAAGTTTGTCGTGACCCGTCCCGTTACCCGCGCCACGTTTCTGTCAGGCTTGATTGGCCTGGGCGCGCTCGCAACCGCGCCGGATGCGCATGCGGCGCGTAACTCAGACGCGGAAACGTACGTGCAAACGAACGCAACCGCCGCGCTTGCCGCGCTCGGAAATCCGAATGCCTCTTCAACGCAGCGCCAACAACAATTCCAGCGCCTGATGACGCAGTTTGCGGACATGCAGCGCATCGCGATCTACGTCGTCGGCCGCTATCGCGGTTCGCTCGTGGAAGACGCCGCCCTCCGCCGCGAGTGGCAGGAGACGTTCCAGGCGTTCGCGATCGCGACCTACGAAGATCAATTCGAAAACATGAGCGGCGCCGCCGTCCGCGTCGTCGGCTCGGAAGAACGCACCGCCGGCCGCGATGTGGTTGTCGACAGCCAAGTGCGTCCGCCGCGCGGCGAACCGATGCGCGTGCAATGGCGCGTGCTGCGTTCTGACAACGGATGGAAGGTCACCGACATCGCCGTCGGCCGTGACGGCGTGTGGTTGGGGCAAATCCAGCAGCGTCAGTTTTTGGCTCAGCTCGACTCGAACCGCGGCGACATCCGCGCGCTGATGACGGATCTGCGCGGCCGCACCACAACGATGCGACAGCGCATCATGGCGCGCTCCTAAGCGCGCTCGACGCCCACCGCTTCTGAGACATGATCATAGCCTTCGGCCATGAGCAGGCCATCGAGCTCATCGAGTATGCGCGCGACGAGCCCTGGTCCATGAAACACCATCGCTGAATAAAGCTGCACCGCGCTCGCGCCGGCCTTGATTTTTGCCAGCGCCGTCATTCCGTTCTCGACGCCGCCAACGCCGATCAGCGGCAAGCGGCCATTCAGCACCTGCGCGAAAAGCCGAAGCGTCTGCGTTGAAATTTGAAACAGCGGCTGCCCCGAAAGCCCGCCCTGCTCCTCGCGATTATCGGACGTGAGATGCGGCGGACGTTGCAGCGTTGTGTTCGATACAATCAGCGCATCGAGTTCGTAGGCGATCGCGATCTCCGCAATATCCGTCACCGCCGCTTCATCGAGGTCAGGCGCGACTTTCAAGAATAACGGCCGCGGGCCATGCGCGGCAGTGAGCGGCGCGCGTGCTTCGCGCAACCGGCCCAACAATTCTTCAAGCGCGCCTCGCTCTTGCAGGCCGCGTAGGCCCGGCGTGTTCGGTGAAGAGATGTTCGCCGTCACATACGAAGAATGCTTCCACGCCCGTCCCATGCCGAGCACGTAATCGGCGGTGCGATCCTGGCTGTCTTTGTTGGCGCCAACATTGGCGCCGACAATGCCTGGCTTGCCGGTGCGTGCAGCGAGACGATCAGCGAAAGCGTCGAGGCCCTTATTGTTGAAGCCGAGCCGATTGATCACGGCGCGATCTTCGCTCAGCCGGAAGATACGTGGGCGCGGATTGCCCTCTTGCGCCAGCGGCGTGACGGTGCCGCATTCAACGAAGCCGAACCCCGAGCGTAGCAGCGCATCCGGCGCTTCGCAGTTTTTGTCGAAACCGGCCGCCATGCCGATCGGATTTGAAAGCTCTAGCCCTGCGAGTGTTGTCTTCAGCCGCGGCCAACGATCGGCGCGTGCGCGTGGGCCCAATTGCGCACGCAATCCCAGGAGCGCGGCGTGGTGGGCCGTCTCGGGGTCAATCACGCGCAGGCCGCGCGTCACGAGATCGTGCGGAGAGGTCACGGTCGTTGCGCTTCACAGATTCTAGCGCACCTGTCGCCTGCTACCTCGCTCCCGCCAGAGTTAGCGCACCAATTGCGGACTTTGGTCCTATATGTGGGTTGAAAGTCCTCCGGGAGCCGCTATAACCGGCGCCCATGAACCACACCCACATCTGGCGCGCGATAGACGCCCTGGCCGCCCGCAAAGGCATGACCGCCTCGGGCCTCGCGCGCGCCGCCGGGCTCGACCCCACAACCTTCAACAAGTCCAAGCGACAAGCGCCGGATGGGAAGCCACGCTGGCCGTCCACCGAGAGCATCTCGCGCGCACTCGCGGCGGCGGAAGCCAGTTGGGATGAGTTTGCCGCCCTGCTCGCAGGCCGCGACGGCGCAGGCCGCGCAATTCCCATCGTCGGTATGGCGCGCGCGGGCGCGGACGGATTTTTTGACGAGAGCGGTTTTCCGGTCGGCGCCGATGAAACCGTGCGCTTCCCTGATCTGGGCGAGGACCGCGTGTACGCGCTCGAAATCGCAGGCGATTCCATGGAGCCGACCTACCGCGGCGGTGACGTTGTGATCGTACAACCCGGCGCTGCAGTGCGGCGCGGCGATCGCGTCGTCGTGCGCACCCGCTCCGGCGAAGTCATGGCAAAGGTGCTTGGCCGCAAGAACGATCAGACGGTCGAACTCACATCGCTCAACCCTGCACACAAGCCACGCGAACTCGCCGCCGCCGACATCGAATGGATCGCGCGCATTCTCTGGGCGAGCCAGTAACGGCGCTTAGTGACGTTCGTGCACCTCTATGCAAAGCTCCCGGCGGGAGATCTCAAAATGCGCATCCTGAAGGCTATTTCCGCGTCATTGTTCTTCGCGCTCGCCGCCTGCGGCCAAGCCGCCGCACCGACCGAGGCCGACGCTCAAACAGCGCCCGCGCAACGCACTGACGTCACCGCCACTGAGCGCTCCGCAATCCTCGCAGCCTTGAGCTTACGTGCAAACGGACAAGGCCAAGTCGAGAACGAATGCGGAGAATTGGTGACGCCGCAATTTCTCGTCGCCGACATTGGCGCGGGTCCGGGACGCGTAATCGCCTTCGCAATCGGCGGCGGCCCGAACATGGCGAGCTGCTACGGCGATGGCGGGCTCGTTATCTTCATGCGCCATAACAGCGGCGCCTGGAGCGAGATCTGGCAAAACCGCCCCGGCGGCGCGATCATTCTCTCGACACAGCACAGCAACGGAAACGACATCGCCAGCGGCGGCCCGGGCTTCTCGTTCCCAGTCTCGCAATGGAACGGCACGACCTACGAGAGCGCAGGCCGCACCGTCGCCGATTCCGCACTCGGCGACGCGCGCTTCATTCCGAACTAGTCTTCGCCCTTGCGATCGGGTTTCCACGCTGCGATCAGGCGAGGGCCTGCTGCGCGCATGATCTCGCCTTTGATCTCGAACGCGGCGAACGCGCACGTCGGAAAGTGTCCGCTCAAATCGCGCGCGAGTTTCGAGCCATCGTGCGCTTGATGCACCAGCATCGACACAAGATCGCCAACGCCTGGATTGTGCCCCACGATGACGACGCTTTCGGCATCGCTCGCGGTGAATGCGTCCCAGAGGCTCTCCGGCGCAGCGTGATAGAGCGCGTCTTCGAAACGCGTCTCCGGCGCGAACGCCGCTAAGCCGTGTTCAGCCGTCTCACGCGTGCGTTCGGCGGTCGAGACCAAAGCGAGCGCCGGTTTCAGCCCCGCCTCCGCCATCGCGGCGCCGGCAGCGGCAGCATCGCGACGGCCGCGGCCGGTTAGCCCCCGCGCCTCGTCGCTATCGGCTTCGTGAGCGCGGACAGCCTTGGCGTGCCGCAAGAGGATCAGAGTGCGCATGACTCGGCGGAGTCTGCCCTGCTGCGGAAAAAGCGCAACGGTCCGCATCCGTTGGCGCGACCGGCGGCTGCTACCGGCTAAAGGAGAGAAACATGAAGCTGCGTTGGATTATCCTGGCTGTGTCCGGCGCCATCCTCATCGCCGCCTGGACCGCGGTCGGAATCGCCTATTTCAACCGCCCAAGCACAGCAATTTGGGTTGCGGTCGTCACCGTCGCGGCCTTCGCCACCGAAGGGTTCCTCTGGGTCGCCGCGGGCGTGTTCGGCTGGGGGTTCTTGGCCAAGCGCCGCGCCGCACTCGGCCGCTTCCGCGATCGCCTGTTCGGCAAACGCGATCAGATCACGGACTAACATCGCCGCGCTTTGCTTGCGGCGCCGCGACGGTTACATCGGCTTTCCAACTGGATTCGCCGATGTCTGATCTCACCACCCTCGCTGCCGCCGCCAAGGCTTGGCCCTTCGAACAAGCACGTCTGGTGCTCGAACGGCATCAGAAGAAACCAAAGGATGTGGTGGTCTTCGAAACCGGCTACGGCCCCTCGGGCCTGCCGCACATCGGCACGATCGGCGAAGTCGTGCGCACCACCATGGTGAGCAACCCATACCGGGCCAAGACGAACGATAAGATCAAGACCAAGATCATTTGCGTTTCGGACGACATGGACGGGATGCGCAAGATCCCGGACAACATTCCAAATTCCGAAGCGCTGATCCCTTACATGCAGCGACCGCTCACCGACGTGCCGGATCCGTTCGGCGCGCACGAGAGCTTCGCCCATCATAACAACGCCCGTCTGCGCGCCTTCTTGGATGGCTTCGGCTTCGAGTACGAATTCAAGTCGGCCACCGATCTCTACAAGTCCGGCGCTTTCGATGCGGCGTTGCTCAATGCGCTGAAGGCCTATGACGAGATCATGGCCATCATGCTGCCGACGCTCGGCGAAGAGCGCCGCAAGACCTACAGCCCCTTCCTGCCGATCTCGCCCAAGTCCGGCCGCGTGCTCTACGTGCCGATGAAGAAGATCGACGCCGCAGCCGGCACGATCACCTTCAACGACGAGGACGGCGAAGAGATCACGCAATCCGTCACCGGCGGACGCGCCAAGATGCAATGGAAGCCAGACTTCGGCATGCGTTGGGCCGCGCTTGGCGTCGACTTCGAAATGTTCGGCAAGGACCACCAGCCGAACCAGCCCGTCTATGCGCGCATTTGCAAAGCGCTCGGCGCCGAGCCGCCAGTGAACTACGTCTACGAACTCTTTCTCGACCAAAATGGCGAGAAAATTTCAAAGACTAAGGGCAACGGCATCAGCGTCGAACAATGGCTTGCTTACGCCGCGCCTGAATCGCTTTCGCTCTACAATTTTCAAAAGCCACGCACGGCCAAGAAGCTCTATTTCGATGTGATCCCGAAGGCGGTCGACGAATACCTGACCTACGTCGAGAGCTACCACGGACAAAACACGGCGGAGCAGCTGGAGAACCCCGCTTGGCACATTCACGCCGGCAATCCGCCGCGCGATCTCACGCCGATTTCGTTCGCGCTGCTCACCAATCTCGTTTCTGCGTCCAATGCTGAAACGAAGGATTTGCTGTGGGCGTTTGTCGGCAAGTACGCGCCGGGCACGACGCCGCAAACGCATCCGTTCCTGGATAAGCTCACCGACTACGCGATCGCCTACTTCAACGACTTCGTGAAGCCGACGAAGAAGTTCCGCGCCGCAACTGACAAAGAGCGCGCGGCCTTCGAAGATCTGATCAAGCGCCTCGACGCGCTGCCGGCGGACACGACAGACGGAGAAACGATCCAGAACGAAGTCTACGCCGTCGGCAAAGATCACGCTTTCGAACCACTACGCGATTGGTTCAAGGCGCTCTACGAAGTCCTGTTCGGCGTCGAAAGCGGCCCGCGCTTCGGCCAGTTCGCTGCGATCTTCGGCGTGCGCGAGACAAGCGCGCTGCTCCGCAAGGGCTTGGCCGGCGATCTGCTGAAAGCGGCCTGATGTGATGAGATGTGCAATCGCAAGCCTTGCCTTAGCCCTAACCGCAGGCACGGCCCACGCGACGCCTGCACCGATGCTCGGTACGTATCTCTGCCAAGTCACAGCTAAAGCAGGCATCGGGCGAACCCACTTGGAAGGTTCAGCGCCACCGGCCGCGTTTGTGGGAGAGGCTGGCAATCGTCTCCGCATCGAAATCCTGGCGCACGGTTCTGGCTATCTAATTCGCGAGCTTCCCTACACGGGCGCAGATCGGGATCAGAGCGAGTGGCACACGCGGAACTCGTTATTGCACGAAGACTATCTGTCCGGGCCGGACGAGGACGGATATGTCAGCGCGCACTCCGCCGAAGGGCTGCTTCGGTTCGCGACCTCTGGGCCACGGCAGCTCTGGTTCTATCATGCGGGATTTGAGTATCCCGGCGGAGAAGACACCAATCTCTCCGTTCGCTACGGCGCTTGCGAGCGCGAGACGCGATAAGCTCTCGCTCCCACAGCGCTTCGTTCAATTGTGTCACCAACGCCGACGAAGCGCCTATTGCGCGTTTGCGTGTAGCTCCGCGCGCCACGCGCTCAATATCGCGTCGGCGCTGCGATCGATGTCCTCGTCAGTCGTGTTCGCGCTGATAACAGACACGCGAACGATCTGCCGCCCACGCCAGTTAGCCCCACCAACGAAGCAAACACCATCGTTCTGAATCCGCGCGATCGTGCGATCCGTGAGTGCATCAGCCCGCGCGACGTCGAGATCAGCGCCGAGCCGCACAGCGACTTGGTTCAACACCACATCGTTCACAATCTCCACACCCGGCTCAGCGCCAAGACGCCCCGCCATACGGCGCGCTTGCGTGCAGTGACGGCTCACCATCGCCGCAATACCCTCTCGCCCCAGAGATTTGATCATCGCCCACGTTGCAAAGGCGCGGCCGCGCCGCGAAAGCTCCGGCGCGAAATCTGCCGGATGCCGCTCGGCGCCCGCCGGCAAGTACGACGCGGCGATCAGCATTGCGCGCCGGTGCGCCTCTGCGTCCCGCACGATCGCGTAAGCGCTGTCATGCGGCGTCTGCAGCCATTTGTGACCATCGACGCCCCACGAGTCCGCCGAGTCCAATCCGCGCCCCAGATGTGCACGATCGCGACAGGCGCGCGCCCAAAGTCCAAACGCGCCGTCCACGTGTAACCACGCGCCCTTCGCGTGGGCCGCCGCCGCGATCTCCTCGAACGGGTCGAAGCCGCCAGAATTGATGTGCCCCGCCTGCGCAATTGCGATGATCGGACCGTCCAGCTTCTCAACGGCCTTCGCAAACGCGCCCGGCTTCATCAGCCCTTGCTCATCGGCCGGCACGCTCACAACGCGTTTGGCGCCCAATCCCAAATAGCGGAGCCCGGAGAACACAGTGGAGTGCGCCTCTTCTCCCAGAACGACATGAATAGGCGGCGCGCCGAACAAACCGTCCGCCTCCGCATCCCAGCCCACGCGCCGCAGCACTTCACCGCGGGCCGCCGCCAAGCAGGTGAAGTTCGCGATCGTCGCGCCCGTCACGAAGCCGACAGAGCACTCGCGCGGCAGATCGAGCAGATCCAGCAACCACTGCCCCGTCCGCTCTTCACAAGCCGAGGCCGCTGGCGTCGCGTGTGCGTTGCCGACATTCTGCGCCCACGCGCTCGTCAGCCAATCGGCGGCCATGCCGGCAGGTTCAGTGGCGCCAATGACCCAGCCGAAAAAGCGTGGCCCCACCATGTTCGCGAGACCGGGCTCAGTCAGTGTGGCCAATTCGGAAATCAACTCACCAAGCGGCGCGCCGCGTTCCGGCGTCGGCGCCGCGAACGCGGCCTGTAGTTCCGCGTAAGATTTTTCCGGGCGATGCGGCGCCTCAGCCCGGCTCTCGCGAAACGCAACCGCGCGTTCCGCGACTTCATGCAGGACCGCGCGCAGTTCTTCCGATTTCATCTCTGGTCTCCCGCGCGCGTCTTATCGATTCCCGTGCGCGCGAGCACGGTGAAATCGCCACCCAACCTGCCTTAACGTAAGTGCGAATTTTCACACACGCCTTGGTTTCAGAGATCGCCTACACGACCGCTGGGCGGTTGTGAGTAACTTCCCGCGCCCGCTGAGTGTGCGTGATGGGGATGGACGGGGCTGTCAGGCATGATGGTCTGAAAGACGCCGCCGCGACTGTGGACGCGGCAGCTTTGGACAATGCGCGCTTCGGCTTCGAGCGCGCCCAGCCACATCGATCAGCCCACCGCGTTTTTTACATCACGCAAATCTTGGCGATCGCCGCCGTGATCGCCGGTTTCGTTTGGGCCATCAGAACCGAGCCCGGCCTTACGTTCGGCGTGCTCCACGTCGCAGCGCTCATCACCTTTGGCGGCGCAATCTTGGTGCGCCTCATCGCCGCCTCCTCACTTGAGCGAATTCTCTGGCGGCTCGCAGACCCCAAGACTTTCCCGACCTATACAATTTTGTGCCCGCTCTATCACGAAGCCAATGTTGTCGCCGATCTCGTGGCGGCAATTGAGAAGCTCGACTATCCC
>JANPCV010000091.1:0-9234 GCA_031431115.1 Caulobacteraceae bacterium | reverse complement strand
GGATAAACACGTCTTACGGTCGCAGAAACCCTGCGGCGAAACGCGGCTGCCAGAACAGCGCGCGCTTCTTCATGTACGCTGGCCCAGTGTGGAAGTCGGACGCGGCAAGGCTTTGTCCGCCGCATTGATATGGTATTGATTGGGCACCTACATGTGACCGCAATCGGCGATTGCGCGCCTGATGGACAGGGCAGGCGGGAAGGGCAGTTGTTGATCGACCCCGCCGTCCGTCACAATGTGGCGGCCTCGGCATTGATGGCCCTTACGCGCTGCGGGCGCTGATTTTGTAAGCGCTCATCTGCGCCGAAAGGCGAAGATGAGCGCCGCCGCCAGTGCGAGCCAGTAGGCCACATCAACAATCCATGGCGAGCCATTGAAGCCCATCATGCTCATGATGGCTTCCGGGATTGTCTCGAACGCTTCTTGAGCGGCAATGCCGACGTGACCATCGGAGATGTTGTGCACGACAGAGAATGCAAACACGCCCATCCCAACTGAGATGATGGCCCAAACGACGACAAGGACTCGAATAATGATCGTGCTCATAGCGTCAACCTAACGCACGGCGATACACCCATCAATCACGCGCTGCGCGATGGTGTTCTCCATCAGGCCGACGCCCATGCGATAGATGCTTTCCCAAAACCGGATCGCTTCGCGCTCGCTCATGCCGATGGGCGCGAACTCGCCTGACCATGTGAGCTGCGAAGATGTAGCGTCGATCGGCGTTGCCGCCATCGTTGCTTTGTAAGCGCTGACAGGCAGCGGAGAGCTCACGATCGAGTAGGAATAGAAGTACGGGCCTTGTGCCTCCAGCCGATCAACGATCTGGCGTCCGTCCTCCAAGGTGAGCGTGCGCAGCGCGCCAATGCCTTCGCCGTCTTGAACGCAAGCGCTCCCGGGGCGCCCTGACCATTTGCCCGTATCGCCGAAGTCGCCAATCAGCGCCCACAGCTCATCCACCGGCAAATTGAACACATGCACCAGTTGCGCGCTCGGCATGGTTTTCGTTTCATCCTACAAAATGCCAGGGCAGATTTTCCATGTTCCGCGACGCGGCTCAATCCTCAATCGGCTCAATCCCAAGCCGGTCAAGCTCCGCCAATCGATCTCGCATGTGCTTAAGCTCCCAGGCGAGTGGCCTGTCCACTCCGCCACTTCGCCAACGATCCGCAGCGCGTCGCGCGTGCGAGTGTCATTCTCCGGCGAGATCACGTCGGAGCCCCCGGAGCATCGCTAGCGGCTGGATTGGATCGACCCAGCCCTAGGCGTGCCATGGCCTCACCTGTTGGGCGGCTGATCACGATTTCGCCGCAAGCCCGCTGACTATGTGCGGACCATTGCATAGGGGGAATTGATGAGATCCTGGATCGCCAGCCTGGGCATTTTGATCACTTTGATCGCCACGCCGGCGTCGGCTCAAGTTATGGAGCCCTTGCGGCCTTACGATCCAGCCGTAGTTCGGGTCGCTGGTCGCGCGGAAGTCTACTTGCCTCCGGATGAAGCGCGAATTCTTCTATCGTACTATGCACCTGGGCGGACGGCTGCTGAGGCGACCAACGAGATCTCCGCGCGCACGCGGGCTCTCGACGCTGCGGTCCGCGCCATCGATCCACAGAACATAGCGATCGAGCGCACGGATGTTTCGGTGACGCCTGTGATGCGCGAAGGAGGCGACCGCCGGCCGGATCGCATCAATGGGTACGAAGCGAGCGCCGGCGTGACGATACTGGTGCGCGATCTGGCGCTCTTGGCGCGCGCAGTAGAAGTCGCAGTCAACTCTCAACCGGATGCGTTCAACGACGTTGTGTTTTCTCTTCGCGATACCGCTCGCGCGCGGCGGACCGCACGCGAAGCAGCCATCACTGATGCGGTCGACAAAGCGCGCGTTTATTCAGAGGGCGCAGGACATCGCCTTGGGCGGCTGTTGTTGGTGGAAGAAGGCGCAAACAACATGATCGCTCAGAGCGGCAACCGCGCAGTGTTCGCGGCACGCAACGCGCCGTCACTTGATCAAGCGGTTGTGCCTCCGTCAATTGCGCCTGAACCCTTACTCTACACCGCAGAGGTTTCCGTGGTGTTCGAGGTTGGAGCTGCTTTGGCCGCACGGTAATGCAGCGCGGCGAGGGTCAGAATGGCTGTCTTCGGCGACATCGCGTGATTGCGGCGTGTGTTGGATTACTGACCGGAATTGGGAGAGTAGGTCAGTCCATCCGCTCGACAGCGTCAGTACGAGGCGATCTCGTACATGCGAATACTGGAGATATACGGATTGCCCTGTGCCAACCGCTCGGCGTCTTCGAGGCTTTCTGCATTCACGACGGTGTAGCCGGTCAACGCATCGAGCCCCATCGGCAAATCCCGTGCACCCGCGCGTGAAAGCTCGCGGCCGCCGCGTAAGCCGGCATTCTCAACGGGATCGTGACCAAGGGCTGGGATTGAGCGAGTGTGCCGGTCGTGGATTATGGTCCTGGCGCGGGCGGTGCACCGCTGCGTGTGATCGCGTGTCGGCCCGATTACACTCATGACTCCTTCCGTGCGCCCACAAACCTAGTTTGCTAGCATACGAGTCGCGGCAGTGCGGGGAGCGGCATGAGCGTGTTGGTGAGATCTTTTGTGGTTATGCTCGGCCTGGTCGGCCTGGTCGGGCTTGCCGCATGCGCCCACCGTCCAGGTCCGGGTGTCATGTTCCGCGACTGCGCCGCGTGTCCGGAGATGGTGGTCGTCCCCGCAGGCACCCTTGTCGTTGGTGCTAACTTCGAAGGCCTCGCGTCATATGCGCGGCGGCGCATCGACTTTGCCGACGACTTCGCCGTTGGTCGATTTGAAGTGACGGTCGAGCAATACGAGGCCTTCATACGCGCCACCGAGCGGCCCGCAAGTGAACATGGATATTGCCAGCACGCGCTTGACTCGAACCTCCCTTGGCAATTCGAGCAAAGCGGAGATCATCCAGTTGTGTGCGTGTCTTGGGAAGATGCCCAGGCCTATGTGCAATGGCTCAACTCGCACACTCCAGGCGGCTATCGGCTCTTGAGCCTCACGGAATGGGAGTATGCGGCGCGCGCGGGAACAGTCAGCCAGTACCCATGGGGTGATACGGCCAGCCATGAACACGCAAACTATGGCGCTGACGAATGCTGCAGTGGGCTTGCGAGCGGTCGTGATCAGTGGGTGCACACCGCGCCGGTCGGATCATTTGGCGCCAACGCCTTCGGGCTGAGCGACATGATTGGAAACGTATGGGAGTGGACGCAGGAGTGCGCCGGCGGCGACTTTTACCTTTCGTTGGCAAGCGACGGTTCCGCCCGAGACGGTACACACTGCACATGGGGGCGGTGGGCTCGCGGCGGCAGCTGGGAGAGTGACCCAGCAAGCCTGACGTTTCACTTCGAGGGCGGCCCAGGGTTCGGCGCGTCCAACAACCTTGGCTTCCGCCTCGCAAGAACGCTTCCCGTCAATTCTGTTCCGCGCCTGTGGCGCGAGTTTAGCGAGGGCGGACAGGACTTTCTGGATCAGGGGCTCGCGGATGCGAGATGCCCAGTGGTCGCTTATGCCGTTCGTGGCCGCTGGAATGGCCAATGGGACAACGATGTTGAGCGGGGGCGAACCATGTGTCGCGTTGTCGGCGCGCGTCGTCCCGGTCCGCTAGCAGCGCCGGCTGACATTGAGGCCGGTCCAATCCGGGATGAAGCCGACGCCGAAGAAAAGTGCGAGATCGTCGCGGCTGCCTTACAGGCGCGGTGGACCGGGCAATGGCGCACAACACGACGTGGCAGAATGTCGGTTTGTGGCATGGCGCCTCACTAGGCGGCTACGAGGGTGGGAATGAATGGGCTATTCTCCACGCGAACTTGCTGTCGCGGTTGAAGGCTGAGACTGAGACACTGCTTCGTGAGATCGAGGCCGAAAGCGCGAAGATTTCGTGAGTCCGCTGCCGCCCGATCAGCGATGCGCAACGACCGGAATCGGCGACATCGCGCCGTTGTTCCGTGTACGGCGTGAGTGGCGTGACTTGAGCAACTCGGCCGCTTAAGTCCCGTAAATAGGGACGTGGCCGTGGTCTTGTTCATCAACCATGCAAGTGCTCTGGTGGGTGAAACCCTTCCCCCGAGGTTGATGCGAGCATGATAGCGAAAACCGCGCCGTCCCTGTGGACGAAACTGGCTTATGGTTTCGGCGCGGTAGCGTACGGCGTGAAAGACAATGGCTTCAGCTTTTTCCTGCTCCTTTTCTACAGCCAGGTCATCGGCCTAGATGCGCGCCTCGTCGGGACCGCCATCACCATCGCCCTTCTCTTCGACGGGTTGATCGATCCGATCGTCGGGTACTGGTCCGACAATCTGCACTCAAAGTGGGGGAGACGTCATCCATTCATGTACGCTTCGGCCATTCCCGTCGCCGCGAGTTATTTCCTGTTATGGGCGCCGCCCGAGGGATGGAGCGACACGGCGCTCTTTTGGTATCTGCTGCTGCTCTCGATACTAATCCGCACCTTTATAACACTCTACGAGACGCCGAGCTCAGCCCTCGCAGCCGAACTCAGCAGCGACTACGATCAACGAAGTTCGCTGATTTCCTATCGGTATTTTTTCGGCTGGACCGGCGGCAACGCCATGTCTGTGTTGATGTTCGTTGCACTGTTCCCGGCGTTTTCGACCGCGGCGACTCCCAGCGGTCAGTTCAATCGCGACGCCTATGAGCTCTACGGTCTAGTTGCGGCCGGGTTGATCTTCACGGCGATCGTCATCTCGGCGCTCGGTACTCACTCACGCATTGCTTTCTTGCGGTCGGCGCCGCCGAAGCGGCACCTGACATTGGCCGCTGTATTTAGAGAAATCGCGGAAACCCTCGCCAACCGGTCTTTCATCGGCTTGTTCGTCGCAGCGATGTTCGGCGCGGTCGCCGCCGGTCTTGCTTCGGCGCTGACATTCTACCTGCTCACATATTTTTGGGGTTTCTCCGAGCAACAGATCGGCTTGATCGTTATCGGTGTGTTCGCCTCGGCTATACTTGGCAGTCTATTGGCGCCGCTAGCGACGCGCACGATCGGCAAAAAGCGTGGCGCCATTGTCATTGGGCTAGTGGCCTTCATTGGTTCACCACTGCCGATCGTGCTTCGCCTGTTTGGAGCGCTTCCGGACAATCCGGATTTTGTATTCTGGTTCGTGTTTGTCACAGGCGTGCTGGATGTCGGTCTCATCATCTGCTTTTCGATCCTGTTCTCATCAATGATCGCCGACCTAGTCGAGCAATCCGAGATCAAGACCGGTAGACGCGCCGAGGGGCTCTTCTTCGCGGCCGCGACCTTCATTCGCAAGATGGTGCAGGGCATCGGCGTGCTGGCGGCCGGTTTCGTGCTGTCGCTGGCGGGATTTCCATCGGGCGCGACAGCGGACAATGTGAGTGATGACGCCGTCTGGCGGCTCGGCGCATATTACGTGCCCACGATCCTTGTCTTGTGGATGGCAATGATCGCAGTGATTTCGACGTACGAGTTGGGACGCAAGGACCACGAACGGAACCTTCGCGAACTGGCCGCGAGAGACTAGTTTACCGCGACTACGCGCCAATCGTGTGACCTCAACCGGCGATCGCGCGCCGAAACGCTTGCAGCATTACCGGCGACGGGATTGTATCGACTTAGCCCTTCGTAAGAAAATGGCGCTGTCGGCATCGATGGCCCAGTGCGGTCGGCGAAGACCGGCGACGAAATGTCAGAAACGCAGCCGGCAGCGGACGCAGCTCTTCAGCACCTTTGTGCTGTGTACTTGCGACGCCCCGCGATGGGCAAAGGCCAGCGTCGCCCGCTACACGACGCATGGGAGGCGAAGGCATGACATCAACCCTGGCCGCAGGGCTTTCAGGCGGCTTCATCGCGCTTGCCGTGCTGCTTGGCCTGCTAGCTTGGCGCGACGCGCGCAAGGAGCTGGCGGGACGCTTGATGGCGGGGCTGGGCCTTTCGTTGGCGGCCTTAGAGTTGACAACAGGCCCCATGGGCAGCGCCTTGCCGGAATTGATCTGGACGCCACTACGCCTGATTGGCGGCTTTAACGTCGCGTTGCTTTGGCTGTCCCTTTTGGCGGTGCTGCGGGATGGCTTCCGAATTCGCCAGCTTGAGCAGGTTTGTTTCGTACTCTTCAGTGTCGGCCCTCTGGCCACAATGTTTGAGTTGGACTCCATCCCGGGCCTTGGCGTCCTGGCGACGCTGATTGGGGTCGCGCCATTCCTAGCGATTGGCCATGTCATTTGGGTGGCCGTGTCTGAGCGCGGCGGCGACCTTGTGGCAGGGCGCCAAACAGCGCGCATTTGGGTGGTGGTCGTTCTGTCGGCCGCCGCTTTTGCTTCAGTGGCATCTGAAAGCCTTGCCGATCGCGAGGCCGCGGCATTGTTGCGGCTGACGTTTGCCAGCTTGCCCGGCGTGGCCGTCTTGGGAGTTTGGCTGGTAGCAATCGAGCCGGGAAGATTGCGCTTTGAAGCGCCGGCCATAGCTGAGGTCGCGCCGATCCCGCCCGGCGTCGATCCGCGTGATCAAACGCTGCTGGCGGCGTTGGTGAGTGCAATGGATGCAGGCCTCTATCGCGAGTCGGGCCTTACAATTGAGCGGGCAGCGGAGGTGCTCAAGACGCCAACGCACCGCCTGAGGGCCGTCATCAATCAGGGTCTCGGCCACCGCAATTTTGCGTCGTTCGTGAACGGGTATCGATTGGCCTACGCCAAGGCCGCGCTGACCGATCCCGTCCGCGGTCGCGAGACGGTTTTGGCCATCGCCTACGAATCCGGCTTTGCGTCACTGCAGACCTTCAACCGTGTTTTCAAGGAGGCGGAAGACGACACGCCGACTGGCTTTCGCGAAAAACGCCTTAGCGAAGCCGCTCAATACCAAAAAACGCCGCGCGATTCCTAAAACGAGAGACACTTTTCAACTCTGAGAGGACGCCGGGGCCTGACGGGGCGCATCACCACGACCCGCTCTTGGAAGGCTCCCGATGGATATGTCTCGCCGCGCCGCTGTCTGCCTCATTTCCGGGGCGGCTCTTTCGCCAGCTCTCGCGCACGCCGCTCCAGCTCTCATGGACGCGGCCGGCGGGTCGATATCGGCAGCGGCCTTGGATGATCAGGTGCGCGCCGCAATGACTAGGCATGCGGTTCCGGGGGCAAGTCTGGCGTTGATCGTCAACAATCGGATCGCCCACCTGCGCCACTTCGGCGTAGCGGACGCGGACACAGGCGCCGAAGTGAACGGTGGGACTGTTTTCGAGGCCGCCTCTTTGTCCAAACCAGTCTTCTCTCAATTGGTGATGACGCACGTGCAGAACGGGCGATTGTCACTCGATAGGCCTTTGGCGGAGATCCTGCCGCTTGAAGGACTGAATGATCCGCGGGCGGCGAACATCACGGCGCGTATGGTCCTTACCCACACGACCGGTCTGCCAAATTGGCGCCGCGAGAACAGAAACGGCGCGCTCGATCTTGTTTTCGATCCCGGCGCCGGATTCCGTTATTCCGGCGAAGGCTACGAATACCTAGCGCGCGTTTTGCAGCGGCTTGACAGCGTGGATGAGCGCGGACTGGAACGCATCTTTCAGCGAAGAATCGCACGACCGCTTGGCTTGAACCGGTCGCAATTTGTCCTCACGCCGGCGCTTGCCGCTTTGCGGGCGCAACCGCATGCACAAGGCGTGAGGATTGCTTTCGAGTCCAACCCAGCCGGACAATTCGGCGCGGCATATGCGCTTCATACGAGCGCGGAAGACTATGCAAAATGGCTCATCTCCACGATGCGCGCCAGGGGCCCGCTGAGAGCGGACACGCGCGATCAATGGCTCGCTCCGCAGAATGTGCCGATCCCGGCAAATCACCCCGAACGCGCGCTCGGTCTTTCGGACTGGTCGCTCGGGTTCCAAGTTTACCAACTGCCCTTCGGCCGGTTGCATATGCATGGCGGCAACAATCAGGGCTTCACGTGCCTGGCCGGCGCTCGCTTCGACGCAGGCTGGGGCTTTGCCCTGTTCACAAACGCCGATCAAGCGGCTGGGTTTCTTTATGAAGTCATCCCGCCGCTCATGGGTCTTTCGATCGGCTAGCGCGCTGATGCAAGCAGCGACTAGAGCTGCGAGCAAACCTTGTTTGTATGGAGATACCAATGCAGGCCAAATACTACCTGAAACAACTCAGGCTGCTTCCTCGTCTTTTGGCAGTGAGTCTGTGTGCCATTGTCGCAATGCCTTCTGTCGCGCACGCAACCTGGAGCGTGGTGGCGGTCGATCCGAGCACGGGGCAAGTCGGCGCTGCGGGCGCCAGTTGTTACCCAGGCGTGGACACGATTGTGCGCATCGTGCCCGGCCAAGGCGTCGTCGTTGCGCAAGGGCTGACGAGTGACGAGGGGCGCGACCATGCAGCCAGGATGCTGCAAGAGGGCAACTCAGCGAACGTGGTGGTGGACATGATTAGGTCTGGCAGAGTCGACAGGAGTTTCTTCCTGACCCGGCAGCTGAGGCAATACGGCGTCGCATCGCTGCATGGAGGAGAAGCCTCCGTAGCCAGTTCAACCGGCATCTTCACAAGCCGCGTACGCGGGAGCCGTGAAGCCGCGGGTGTTTCGGTGCAGGGCAACATCCTCGCAAGTGAGAGCGTATTAGACCAGACGCTAGAGCATTTCGTGAACACGCCGAGATCTGACGGCATGGCGGTAGCCCTGCTCAACGCGCTGGAAGCTGGCGCGCGTGAAGGCGGCGACAAGCGCTGTTCAGCCGAGCAAAGCGCGCTATCGGCATTCTTGATTGTCGCGCAACCGGGAGACAGCGCGGATGCGCCGACCATTCGGTTGACCGCCCCCAACCAGCCGCGCGGTGGGGCTAATCCCGTTCTGATGCTGCGTGAACAGTTGCGCGAGCACTTAGCCGAGCAATCGATCTCACTTGACGACAGTGCCCCCTAGGCCGCCCGCCAGCCGACGAAACTCGCTCAACCTGTAAGATTTGCGGTCTAGGCGCGACTAAAGGCACGTGATTCAGCCTAGCGCCCGCGCTAAAGTCTGCAATCGGCGAGATCGAGCCGAAGCGTCCGCAGCATTGCCGGCGACACGATTGTATCGACTTAGCCCTTCGTAAGAAAATGGCGACCGGGGCATCGCTGGCCCTGTCGTGCCAGATGACTAGGCCCTGTCCTCTGGAAGCGAGAGAGGTTAGAACGCGATCTCAGCGGGAGCGGCTCCAGCCTTAGCGACCGCAC
>JANPCV010000090.1:0-53496 GCA_031431115.1 Caulobacteraceae bacterium | reverse complement strand
GCCGCAGCTTTCGGCGGCGGCGGCGCGGTCTTGGCCTTCGGATCGGGCTTTGCGGCCTTCACCGCCGCCTTGGCGGGCAGCGGGGTCGGCGCAGCGGCCTTCTTCGGTGCGGGCTCGCCACGGCGCGGAGCGGCCGGCGCTGCCTTCTTGGCAGCAGCCGGTGCGGCCTTGGCGGCAGCCTTCGGTTTAGTCAGGGCGGACTTCTTCTCGGCCACAGGTGTTCCTTATGCCTCCGTTGCGGTCTCGGCAGGGGCAGCTGACGCAGCGGCCTCAGCTTCGGCGCGCTCGGTCATCTTCTTGCCGGGCTTAGCTTTGTTTGGGTTGTTCTTGCTTTCGCGCTTGAAAACGCCCGCTTTGTCGAGGAAACGCGCAACGCGATCCGTCGGCAGGGCGCCCTTGCTCATCCAGTCCTGAATCCGCTCGAGCTTCAGGTTGACCCGGTTCGGATCGTCGGCCTTCAGGATAGGGTTGTATGTTCCAACTTTCTCGATGAAACGCCCATCACGAGGGCTACGGCTGTCGGCCACCACGATTGAGTAGTATGGGCGCTTCTTCGCGCCACCACGGGCCAGACGGATTTTCAGGGACATTTCTACGCTTCTCCTTTGAACTCTTAGCTTTTTTTGTTGCTTCCGGGAAGGCCCGGCAGGCCGCCAGGAAGCCCTGGAAGCCCAGATTGAGGGTTAAGACCCGGCAACGCCTTACCGGACCCTAGTTGTTTCAGCGCTTCGGGGTTGGGTCCGCCCATCCCCGGCATGCCGAAGGGCATTTTGCCCTTGCCCATGGCTTTCGCCATGTCGGCCATGTTCCGATGCATCTTCAGGAGGCGGTTGACCTCCACGACTTGGACCCCCGAGCCCTTCGCGATCCGGGCGCGACGGCGGCCGTTGATCAGGTCCGGCTTGGCGCGTTCGGACTTGGTCATCGACCTGATGATGCCGATCTGGCGGTGGATCTGGCGGTCATCGAGCTGTGACTCGCTGATCTGGCTCTTCATCTTCTGGACGCCGGGCAGCATGCCCATGACGCCCTTCAGGCCGCCGATCTGGAGAACCTGGCCGAGTTGCTTTTCGAGGTCGTCGAAATCGAAGCGGCCTTTGGCGAGCTTGGCCGCCATTTTCTCGGCTTCGGTGCGATCGACGTTTTCGACCGCTTTTTCGACAAGGCCGACGATATCGCCTTGGCCGAGGATGCGGCCCGCGATCCGGCGGGCGTCGAATACCTCAAGCGCATCCGGACGCTCGCCGGCGCCGAGGAACTTGATCGGCAGGCCGGTGACCGCGCGCATCGAAAGCGCGGCGCCGCCGCGGCCATCGCCGTCAGCGCGGGTGAGCACAAGGCCAGTGAGCGGCAGCCGCTCATGGAAGCGCCTGGCGGTCTCGACGGCGTCCTGGCCGGTCAAGCTGTCGGCGACGAGCAGAACTTCGCCAGGCTTGGCGATCTGCGCGATCGACGCGGCTTCATCCATCATCTCGTCATCGAGAGTGGTGCGGCCGGCAGTATCGAGAATGAGAACGTCGTGGCCAGTGAGGCGGGCTTGGCTCAGCGCCCGCTTGGCAATGTCCTGAGGGCTCTGACCGGCAACGATCGGCAGCACGTCGACGCCGATGCTCTTTCCGAGCGAGGCCAATTGCTCCATCGCTGCCGGGCGGCGCGTGTCGAGCGAGGCCATCAGCACGCGCTTCTTATCGGTCTTCGTCAGACGCAACGCCAGCTTTGCAGTGGTGGTGGTTTTGCCCGAGCCTTGAAGGCCGGCCATCATGATGACGTTCGGCGGCTCGCCATTGACGCGCAGACCCTCAGGCGGGCCATCGCCGCCAAGCATCGCGACCAATTGGTCGTGAACGATCTTGATGACCTGCTGGCCCGGCTTCACGGCCTTGACGACGCTTTCGCCGACCGCCTCGATCTTCACCTTGGCGATGAAGTCCTTGACCACCGGCAGCGCGACATCGGCTTCCAACAGCGCCACGCGCACTTCGCGCAGGGCAGCCTCGACATCAGCTTCACTGAGCGCGCCGCGCCCGGTGAGCTTGTCGAAGACGCCTGATAGGCGGTCTGTTAGGGCTTCAAACATTCAAACTCCGTGCGCCAAAAGCAGTTTTACCCCGCCGGACGATCACGTCGGGCGGGGTGCCTCGCCAGCCTCCGGACCCAAATATGGGACCTGTGCCGGTCAAAGCGCAGCTTAAAGCTGGCGCATGGGCGGGTGTTTAGACGCTGAGGCGGTAAGCGTCAAACCGCCAGGCGGCGCGTCACTTCAGCGCCAATTGCGAGCGATGAGGTCAGGCCCGGACTTTCGATGCCGAAGAGGCACATCAGCCCCTCCATGCCGTGATCGTTCGGGCTGTCGAGCACGAAGTCCGGCTGCGGTTCGTTCTGCGCGTGGATCTTCGGGCGGATGCCGGCGTAGTCGGCGGTGAGCACGTCGTTGGGTAGGCCCGGCCAGAACTTGCGGATCGCGTCGTAGAAATCGTCGGCGCGCTTGGGATCGACGACGTAATTCTCTTCGGTGATCCATTCGATGTCAGGACCAAAGCGGGCCGCGCCGCCAAGGTCGCGCCGATAATGGGTGCCGAGCGCGCCGGGCACTGGCGGCGGATAGATGAGGCGCGCGAAGGGCGCCTTCATGCTGATGGTGAAGTAATTGCCCTTCGCCAAATATTGCCTTGGGATGCGCTCTTTCGGGAAGCCTTCGATGGCGTCCGCACACTTTTGCGCGCTTAGGCCTGAAGAGATGACGAGCTTGCGCGTGCCGATAGTCGTCGGGCTCTCGCCGCCAACACGAACGTCGTAGCCTTCTGAGGTCGGCGTGGCGCCGAGGAACGGCGAGTTCAGCACCACTGCGCCGTGAAGCGCCTCGATCTCCCCTTCGAGCGCGTCCATGTAGCCGTGCGCATCCATGACGCCGCTTTCGAGATATTCGACGGCTCGCACGCAGCGTAATTGCGGCTCAAGCAATCTCGCCTCTGCGCCGCTGATCCAGCGCGCATTCTCGACGCCGTTGGTCTGGCCTTGTTTGAAATACTTCTCGATCGGCGGAATTTCGTTCTCTTCGGTGGCGACGAAGAGCTTGCCGCACTTTTGAAACGCGACGTTGTGGTCGGCCAAGAATTGATACATGGCGCGCCGGCCTTCGACGCAGAACTTGGCCTTGAGCGAGCCGCTCGGATAATAAAAGCCCGCGTGCACGACTTCAGAATTTCGGGACGAAACGCCGGAGCCGATACGATTGGCGCTTTCCAGCACCAGAACGCTGTTTCCGGCTTTGGCCAATTGATAGCCGCAAGCCAGGCCCACGGCGCCTGCGCCGACCACAACCGCATCAAAGTCGCTCATGAGCGCTCCATAGCGAAAAATTCTTAAGGCCAAATAACGCGTGCGGTAGGGCGTGCAAACCTTCGGTTAATCGTATTCCCTGCATTTTTCGCATGCGAGTGAGTCTCGCTCATGCGGAGCGCCCGTGATCAATTTGCAAGATCCGTCAATGCTGGCCGCGGCCAGAGGACAGGTGAAAAGCCTGCGCTGGCGCTTAGCGATCGGCGCGATCTACGCGATTGGCGCGGCCTTGGTGCTTGAGAACGCCTCGGCCGGCTTCGGCTGGTACCTCGTCCTCGGCCTGTCGATGTGTTTCGACTTCATGCTCGGCAATTCCTACCTCGAACAACGCGGCCAGGAAGATCGCAAGACCGCCGGCGTGTTGTTCATCTGGGGCACGCTTTTTAGCATCGCCATTTACGCCGCGATGCCGGTCGCGCTAGCCGCGCTTGGCGGCGGGCCGGGCCGGGTGCTCGGCGTTTTGATTGCGGCAGGTTCGCTGGTGAGCGTGATGATGTTCACGTTCCAAGCGCCCCGCTTCATGTACCTCGCCGCTATTCCGCCGACGATCGCGTTGATGGCGATGCCGTTGATCCCGTTCGATCCGGCAGCTTTGAATGCGGCGCAAGGCGCGCTTGGTGTCGGTTGCGGCGTGGTTGGCTTTCTGGCTTACGTTACGCGCTCGGCGCTTAACAACGGCAAGATGGTCGCTGGCTGGACGGCGGCGCATAAGGCCGCGAAAGAGCGACAGCTTGAAGCCGAGGTAAAGCGCGCCGAAGCGGAAGAGGCGAACCGCGCTAAATCCGAGTTTCTGGCTGTAATGACCCACGAATTGCGCACGCCGCTCAATGCCGTGATCGGTTATGCGGAGATCATTCAGGAAGATCTGGCGGCGGAGGGCCGCCGGGAGCTTTCGGATGATGCTAGCCGGATCAGCAATTCGGCGCGTCACCTGCTCGGGCTTATTGATCAGATCCTGAATTTTTCGAGCTTGGACGCTGGCGTCGACAGCATGCAGGCGCGCGACGTCGATGTTCGTAAGCTGATCGAAGAAGCCATCAACGCAGTGCAAAATGAAGCGCGCAGTGCGGGCAACCGTATTTCGCTGCGCGTCGCGAACGAGGCAGAGCGGGCCTACACAGATGGCAGCAAACTCGCCGTCTGCCTTGCAGCGCTGCTGTCGAATGCTGTGAAGTTTACGTCGAACGGACTGATTGCTGTGACGGCCGATTGTGAAAATTTCGAGCGCGAGATGCTGGTCATTTCCGTGTCCGACACCGGCGTGGGTATCGCGGCGGATGACATGCCGAAATTGTTCAAAGCGTTCACTCAAATTGATGGCACCGCCACGCGCGAAAAGGGCGGCATGGGGCTCGGACTTTCGATTGCGCAGCGTATGGCGCATGCGGTCGGCGGTTCGGTCACGGTCACCAGTGAACGCGGCGTCGGCTCGACGTTTGTCGTCCGCATGCCGCTTAAAGCGCTCGTGGCGCCTGCAGTGCGCGCAGCGGCTTAAAGTCCAGGAAGTCGCCCCGCCCTCTCCCCTCTCGAGGAGGGATAGAGGAAGTGCGCCGATGCGGGGGGAGGGTCTCGGCGCAGCGGGGCTTGGCAGAACAACGTGCTGCCCCGCCGCCCGTTCCGGGTTGCGACCATACGCGCACACCCAATATGAGATGGAGTTGGAATAGAGTTTGTCTATGGACGACCGCTTGCCTGCGTCTTCGATGCCTACGTTGCGGCAGTTGCAGTTTTTGACTGCGCTCCGGGCGGAGCGAAGCTTTGTGGCGGCGGCGGAGGTCGTTGGGGTAACGCAGCCCACACTCTCGGCGGGGATCAAGGATCTTGAGACGTCTTTGGGTGTGACGTTGGTAGAGCGCGGGCGGCTGGGCGCGGTGCTGACGCCGGCGGGTGAAGAGGCGGCGGAGCGGGCGGCGATCGCGCTCAGTGAGGTCGAGGAATTGGTGCGGGCGGTGCAGGCCGCGGGCGAGCCCTTCTCGGGCGTGTTTCGCCTTGGCGCCATTCCAACGATTGCGCCCTTCTTGCTTCCGCGCGCATTGCCACTGCTGAAGCGCAAGTTTCCAAAGATGCGCCTGCATCTGCGCGAGGATCTGACCGGCCGGTTGGTCGAGGCGTTGCGCGCGCGGACGATTGACGCAGCTCTCATCGCGTTGCCGTACCAGGCGCAAGGGATCACCAGCGTTCCGATTGCCGAGGACGAATTCCTCTTTCTGTGCCCCGAAGATCATCCGCTGGCGAAGCGCAATGATCTGGCGCCCGAGCATTTGCGAAGCGAGGAACTGCTGCTTTTGGAGGACGGCCATTGTTTGCGCGATCACGCGCTGGCTGCGTGCCGTTTGCCGAGCAGTAAGCGCTCGACCGATGTTGGCGCGACGAGTTTGCATACCCTGGTGCAGATGGTCAGCGGTGGCATGGGCGTGACGCTTTTGCCGAAGATTGCGGCCGAGGCGGGCGCGACCGCGGGCGCGCATGTTGCGGTGCGTCAGTTTGCAACGCCGATGGTGGGGCGTTCGCTTGGCGTTGCGTGGCGCGAGGGCGGTCAGCGCGAAGACGAGGCGCGGACGCTCGCGGGCGTACTGCGCGAATTGTTTTAGGAGGTCGGCCAGTCGGGCTTCGACAATTGCTTGGCCAGGTGCGGCAAGCGAATGACCAGCCAGACCGCGGACCAAATGTTGCCGAGGATGAAAATCGGCACAGCCCACAGCGCCGCGACCACCCAGGATCGCTCGGTCAGAAAGACGATCACGCTGAAGAAGACAAAGCCGATATAAAGATCGGCGAGGCTGGCGATGCCCCACGGCAAGGTGACGATGACGCCGAACTGATCGAGGAAGCCGCCATGCAGATCCTGCATGGAGAACCCGGCCCAGATGACCAGGCCAAGTAGGGCCAGGCCCAGAATTCCGATCACAGCACGCAGAACGTTCATGAAGCTACCTCTCCCGCGCTTGTCTCCGCCCGCCCAAGCAAAATCAAGGCGCCGCCGTGCGGGTATCCACGAAGGTTGGAAGTGCTTCATGGATACGAGGCCCGAGCTTGTTGAAGGCGGGAAAAATGCGGGGCGGAGCCCCGCGCTCCAACCTGCGACGGCCAGCGCGTTTGCGGAGGATAGATCGCACGCTTCGTCATTCCGGACGCGCGCAGCGCGATCCGGAACCCAGGGGCCGCGAGTGCGTCGTTTGCCCCTGGGTTCCGGGTTCAATGCTTCCGCATTGCCCCGGAATGACGATCGTAGCTCGTTCAATGCGGAGAATGGGTGCTCCCTCAGTCCATCAAACGCTGCATCAGATATGTGTATTCAAGCGAACGTCTCCGCGCGGCTTCGTTGAGGTTGGCGGCGGCGGCGTGGCCGCCGTCGATGTTCTCGTAGTAGAGAACGGGCATGCCGAGCTCCAACATGCGCGCGACGTATTTGCGTGCGTGGCCAGGATGGACGCGGTCGTCCTTGGTTGATGTGACGACGAGCGGCAACGGGAAATCATCGCGGCGGCGCAAGTTTTGGTACGGCGTGATGGTTTCGAGGAACGCGCGTTCTTCCGGGTTTGAGGGTGAGCCGTATTCGTCGACCCACGAAGCGCCGGCGAGGAGTTGGTCGTAGCGGAGCATGTCCAGCAGCGGCACTTGCACGACGGCTGCGTTGATCATCTCCGGATGTTGATTGAGCATCACGCCCATTAGCAGGCCGCCGTTCGAGCCGCCCATGATGCCGAGACGGCGCGGAGTCGTGATGCGGCGTTCAACGAGATCGCGCTCCACGGCGTAGAAATCGTCGTAAATCACTTGGCGATGTGTGCGGAGGCCCGCTTGGTGCCAAGCAGGCCCGAACTCACCGCCGCCGCGGATGTTGGCGAGAACATAGACGCCGCCGCGATCAAGCCAGAGCTTGCCGACGTTTGGGCTGTAGCTCGGTGTGTAGGACACCTGAAAGCCGCCGTAAGCGTAAAGCAAGGTCGGGTTCTCGCCGTTGAACGGCATGTCACGCCGGCGCAGCACAAAGTACGGCACACGCGTGCCATCGGCGCTGGCCGTTTCGTACTGTTCGGACACGTAGGGTGAAGAATCGAATTGCGCCGGCAGCGAGCGCAAAGCGCGTGCGCTCGTAGCGTTTTGGTCAAGCGCGTAGAGTGTGTCTGGTGTCAGGAAATCTTCGAACACGGCGAAGGCTTGGCTCTCTGTTGGTGAAGAGCCGGCCATGGTGACGGAGCCGTTTTCCGGCAGCGCGATTGTGGTTGTGGCCCAGTTGTTTCCGTTCCGCGCGATGCGGGGCAGACGGCCGCGTACGTTCTCATAACCAGCAACGATAATGGCATCGTGCGTGATCGAGACGCCTTCGATTGATTGACGCGCGTTCGGTGCGAACAGAACGGTGACGTGCGGGCTTTCGCTGCCGGTTTCGTTGAGCGGATAAGCGATCAGCGCGCCCTGCGGATGGCCGCGCCATGCTTCCTGCAAAGTCGCGATCAGGAAGCCTTGATAGACGCCTTGAATCGAAGATTTGGCCGGCAAGTTGATGCGTTGCGGCGTTGCGCCGTCGAGACGGAAGTTAGTCGATTCGAAGAAGGTCGTGGCTTGCACGGCGATTGGCACGCGGCGGCCATCCGTATCTTGCAACACGCCGCCGAACACGCCGACGTCGGTGGCGGCGCCGCGCATGATTTCGGTCGCGGAGGAAAGCGGCGTGCCGCGCGCCCACCGCTTCACCACGAACGGATAACCGCTTTCCGTCATCGTGGAGGCCCCGTTTTCTGGTCCCCAATCGGTGGCGACGATGAGCGTGTTGCGATCGAGCCAAGTTACGCCTGACTTCGCTTCAGGGAGCGTAAAGCCGTTGCGCACAAAGCTACGCGTTGCGAGATCGTACTCGCGATAGGTGGTGGCGTCCTTGCCGCCGTCGGAAAGTGAGACGAGGCAAAGCGTCGTGCCTTCGAGGCAGTCGATGCCTTTGAACACCCAATTGGCGCTCTCGGCCGCCGCGATGGCGTCGATGTCGAGAACCGTTTCCCATTGCGGGGCACCATCGCGCGCAAACGCATCTAGGCGAGCGCGGCGGTAGATGCCGCGGACGTGCGCTTCGTCCTGCCAAAAATTGTAATAATAGCCTTCGAAGATGCCGCCGGTTGGCAGGCGATCGCGGCTGTTGGCGAGGGCTGTCGCGTCGGTCAGCAATGCGGCAAAGCGCGGGTCGTTCTCGAGCTGCGGCAGTGAGCGGGCGTTTTGTTCGCGGACCCATGTCAGCGCGCGATCGCCTTCGACCTCTTCCAGCCAAAGATAAGGGTCTTCACCGGTCATAGTTGGCGAACTCGCTGTGGCTGACGTGGTTGACGTGCTGCTGCACGCGACAAGGACGAGAGCCGCGACGGCTGTCGCAGCGAAAGCGGCGATGCGCATGAAAATCCCTCAATCCCCAATTGGCGGCCAGCCAAGCAGATTGAGACGGCCAGGAAAAGGGCAACTCGACGTTTAGCGGGCTTGCGGCAGGGCGCGCATGGCGCAGGCCCGCGAAACATCTTACATTCGAGCCAATGCGCTATTTCAAGATGAACGGCTGTGGCAACGACTTTGTCATTATCGACGCGCGGTCGCGTGGCTCGTTGCCGCTGTCACAGGCGCAAGCGCAGGCCATCGCGGATCGGGATACGGGGCTTGGCTGCGATCAGGTGATCGCTGTCGAGCGCTCCATTCGCGGCGACGCTTATATGCGCATCTGGAACTCAAATGGCGGCGAAGTCGATGCGTGCGGGAACGCGACGCGGTGCGTGGCTTGGCTGTTGATGGAAGAAGGCGGCGCCTCGTCGCGGCGGATCGAAACGCCGGCCGGCATTCTCTACGCCGAACGTCGCGGCGATAAATTGATCACAGTCGATATGGGCTCGCCGCTTTTGCGCTGGGAAGAAGTGCCGCTCGCGCGCGCGATGGATACGGCGCAGCTCGATTTTGAAGCGGGCGGTCATGCCGGGCCCGGTGCGTTGAGCATGGGCAATCCGCACGTCATATTCTTCGTCAATGATGTGCGGGCTGTACCGATTGAGAGTCTTGGGCCGGCCGTGGAGCACGATCCATTGTTTCCGCAACGTGTGAATGTCGGCTTCGCCGAGGTGCGCTCGCCCGAGCAAATCCGGTTGCGGACCTGGGAGCGCGGGACAGGCCTTACGAAAGCGTGCGGCACCGGCGCTTGCGCCTCCGTGGTGGCGGCTCACCGGCAGGGCCGGACGGGACGGAAGGTGGAGGTTATCGCGGACGGCGGTTCACTTGAGATTGAGTGGCGCGCGGGCGATGACCGTGTCCTGATGACGGGACCGATTGAGCTGGAAGCTACAGGGGAGTTGCCGGCCACATGAAAAGAGCTGTCGCCTGCCTTCTTTTCGCAGCGGCGTGCGCGAGTACGCCGTCAAATGTGCCGCCGGATCAGCAGGTGCGCGGGTGTTGGATCAATCGTGATGTCGGGGCGACGACGATGCGCTGGCTGCCCGACCGTACGCGGCCAGATGTGCTCGCTGGGTCACGGCTGGTTTACAGGCAAGTGGGCGCGCCTGTTTCGACGCGTTATACGCTTGAGCCGTCCGAGAATGGTCATTCGTTGTGTGAGCTGGATGCGTCGGGCGCTGCCACCAAGTGTTGGCGCGTCGCGCGCGGTGAAGGTGGCTCGCTTGAGGGTGGACGCGCGTTCATTGATTCGCACGGCGAGGGCCTGCGCATTGCTGTCGTTGGTGACGGGCCGGAGCGCGTGATCTTCCAGGGACGCCGGGATGGCTGCGATTGATCACGGGCTTCGATCATGTCGTCGTCGCCGTACGTGATATCGAGGGCGGCGTTTCGGCTTATGAGACGTTGCTCGGCGAAAAGGCGGCGCCGGTTTTGATCGCGGCCGATGTCGCGACGGCGATCATCACGACAGGCAATATCGCCGTTGAACTCATGGCCCCTGCCGGGCCAGGCGCGGCGCGGTTGCAAGCGGCGCTCGATGATGGCGGCGAAGGGCTGAAGAGCCTGGTCTTTGCGGTGGGCGATCTTGAGAGCGCGCGCGTGCGCTGCGAGCGTGTTGGATTGGCGCCCGAAGCAATTGTGTCCGGTGCTGGCTATCGGAGCTTTCGCGCCAGCACGGAGCGCACGCATGGTGTGCGTCTCTTTTTCTTGCAGCGTGACGAGCCGCGCGCGGCGTCAGAGCATCGCGGCCTCGATCATATTGTCATTCGCACGCCGGATGCCGAGCGTGCCGCGGCGCTTTATGGCGCGCGGCTTGGCTTGGACATGCGGCTGGATCGCCATGTCATGGGTCGGCGTCTCATGTTCTTTCGATGCGGCGATGGCGTTGTTGAGATTATTCAAGATGACACGCTGGCTGACCGCCGTGACAAGCTCTGGGGTCTCTCTTGGCGCGTCGCCAACGCTGAAGTGGAGCGCGAGCGGTTGGCCAAGGCTGGCTTCAAAGTCTCCGGCGTGCGCGTAGGTATGAAGCCGGGCACCCGCGTCTTCACCGTGCGCGACCAAACCTGCGGCGTTCCAACGCTTATGATTGAGCCCAGCCTAAAGCGCGATTGATCGCGGCGCCGCCTTCGCGCATGTTTGACTGATGTGGAAAAGGAAGCACTTTCTCGATCCTGACCTCGAGGAGTGGCATGTCGCGTGTTGGCAATGGTTGCTGCAGAATTTCGGCGGCATCGATGCCGTTCGAGCGGCGCCGTTGGTGCTGCCAACAGGAAAGTTCTTTCCGAAAGTCGAGGGTGACGAGCACGAGCGCGCGACCGCAGTGTTTCTTCGCGTCAAAGATTTGCTCGGCATGAACGAGTGGCCGTGCACGCTGGTGCAGCGCTATCGTGTAAATGTACCCCTTGGCGGAACGGTTGTGCTGCAGCCCGAAGGCAAGATGATTGGCGGCACATTTGAGAGCGACGGCGCTGAGGTGCTGATTTCGTATGATCCCGACCTTGTCGCCCGGCCGCTAAACCTCATCACCACGTTTGCACATGAACTCGCGCATTATTTGTTGCACGCGGTTGACGATCTTCCACCCGGCGCCGACGTCGAACCGATGGCTGAAGAACTCGCGACGGAGATGGCGGTTGCCTTTTTTGGTTTTGGCATCATCGCGGCGAATGCGGCGTTTGAGTTCTATCAGTTTCAAGACGCCGGCATGATCGGATGGCGCGGCGGCTCCTCCGGCTATTTCAGTGAGGATGGGTGGGCCTTCGCGCTGGCCATCTTCTTGTCTTTACGCAAGGAAAACGCCGATGCCGCGCGCGCTTATCTGAAACCGCACGTCGCGAAGAAGTTGGATCAAGCGTTCCACCGGCTCTCCAGAGCGCCTGAAATAATAGACAAACTACGACGGGTGTCACCTTCGGCGGATTGATCTTACCTGGGCTGCAAGTCATTCTCCGCCGATCGGAGCCGGGGGAAACGACATGTCTGAGAGACAAGCGCTCAATGCGACCTTCTTCGCATTCAAGAAACGCGAACGCGGCGGCGTCCTTTGGGGCGCCTCGATCGTTTACGCGGTGCTGATGCTCGTCGGCTTTGGCGTGTTCGGGTGGCTGAATTGGCAGGCCTTCGCTGACTACGCGGCTTGGACCATGACCATAAGTCAGCAGGCCGCCGGCGCTGCCGATCCGAACAATCCGCTCGGCGGAGTCATGCCGCCGTCGAGCGTCATGTCGCTGATGGGCTCGTATTCGCTCTTCATGATTGTCTTTTATCTGCTGCTTGCGTCGTACGAGGCTGCCTGCTTGAGGTGGATGATACGCGGCGAGACAAAGGGCTTCTTTGGCCTCGCACTCGATGGCGATACACTGCGCGTCTATTTCACCTACTGGGTTTGGTTTTTCCTGCTGATTGCCGCGTACTTCATCTTGGCGATCGGGGTCTTTGGGGTGATCGCGGGCACAGCCGCAGGTGGGCAGGCGACCGCCAACGATCCCAGCGCAATGGCGTCATTGGGAATTGGCGTTATTGTTGCGGTGTTTGCTGCGTTGCTGCTGCTGACCTTTTTCGCCGTGCGTTTCGCGCCGGCTGCGGCGACCTCAATCGCCAAACGTCGCTTTGCATTCTTTGATGCCTGGACAGTAACGAAAGGGCGCTTTTGGGCGCTGCTGGGCGCCTTCCTGCTCTTGTGGCTTATGTATTTCGTCGGAATTTGCATCTTCTACGGCGTTGTTGTGTTCGCATTGGGCGCGAACATGTGGACGCAAATGGCGAGCGGCGCAGGCCCTGCGACTGAGCAAGAAGCTCTGGCGATGTTTTCGTCGCCGAGCGTTTGGGCCCCGATAGCGGTTCTTTACGTACTTATGATCGTCGGCGGTTTCGTGTTCTACATCGCGCTCTTCGGGATCAACGCGCGGGCGGCGCAGGCGGCGCTTGAGGAAGGTAAGATAACGGCGGGGCCGGCATGAGCGAGCAACCGCCGCTTGACGCTACATTTTTCGCATTCAAGAGACGTGAGCGCCGCTTCGTTCTGACGTCGGTGGCGATAGCCTACTACTTGCTGTTGTTACTGATTGGGGTTGTCCTGGTCGCGCTGAGTTGGAACGCCTGGAACGGGCTCATCTCGTGGTATCTGGGTGTCTTAGGGGTGCTTTCCTCAGGCGTTGCGCCGAGCCCGCCTGATCAGGAGATCGTGCTCGCGCTCGCGCCGTACTCGCTCGCGTTCGTTCCGATCAGTCTTCTGCTCTTCGCGGCGTTTGAGGCAGCGTGTTTGCGTTGGCTGTTGCGTGGCGAAGCCGGCGGCGGCTTTTTCGGCATGAAGCTGGACGCGGACACGTGGCGTGTCCTTGGCGTCTACGGCCTCTGGATCGTTTGTTTTGTTCTGCTCATTCTTTCGTTGACGGTGTTTTACGGCGCGCTGATGGCGTTTAGCAGCCTCGGCGGTGCGGCGCGAGTTGTCGCGATGTTGTGCGGGGCGCTCGCGCCAATCGGATTCTTGGCGCTGTTGATTTGGGGCGCTGTCTCGTTCGCCCCTGCGGCAGCGACTTCTATTGGTCGCAGGAAATTCACGTTCATCTCGGCGCGGAAGGTGTCGAAGCCCCGTTATTGGCCGCTGCTCACCGCATTCTTATTGGTGATCGTCGGCTACGTCATCGTGGCGAGCATCATATCCGCGATTTTTCAGATCCCGATCAACAACGCGATGGCGCCGGTGATGGCGGCAATGATGAGCGGCAACGATGGACCGCACCTCATGGCGCTTGTGCAAGAGGCGTTCTTCACGCCAACGATGCTCGCCATTCTTGCCGCCAACATGTTGGTCAGCTTCGTGCTCGCGACCGTCTACTATATCGCCACGTTCGGCGTGAACGCGCGTGCGTTTGAAGCTGCGGCGGAGGCAGGCGACGTCGAGCGCGGTTAGCCCGCCGCGCTTTTCTTGCTGTTGCGCTTTGCCGTTCTCTGGGCCGGAGCATCGGCAGCGGCAGCTTTTTGCTTCGGCTTCTGAGCGGCGTTGCGCTCGCCGTGACGCTTCAGCGCTGTAGCGAGATAGCGGCCGGTGTGGCTGCCCTTCACCTTGGCGACGTCTTCCGGCGTTCCGACCGCGATCATCTTGCCGCCGCCATCACCGCCTTCGGGGCCGAGGTCCAGAACCCAATCCGCGGTTTTGATGACATCGAGATTGTGCTCGATCACGAGGACGGTGTTGCCGTTGTCGACCAGTTCGTGAAGCACTTCCAAGAGCTTCTTGGTGTCCTGAAAGTGCAGACCCGTTGTTGGCTCATCGAGAATGTAGAGCGTGCGGCCGGTCGCGCGCTTCGAGAGCTCTTTCGAGAGCTTCACGCGCTGGGCTTCACCGCCGGAGAGCGTCGTCGCTTGCTGGCCAATGTGGACGTAGCCTAGGCCGACGCGCTTCAGCGTTTCGAGCTTATCGCGAATTGACGGCACGGCGTTGAAGAGGTTCGCGCCTTCTTCAACCGTCATGTCGAGCACGTCGGAGATCGACTTGCCCTTGTAGAGGATTTCAAGCGTCTCGCGATTGTAGCGTTTGCCTTTGCAGGTATCGCAGGTGACGTAGACGTCGGGCAGGAAGTGCATCTCGATCTTGATGACGCCATCGCCTTGGCAGGCTTCGCAGCGTCCGCCTTTGACGTTGAACGAAAAGCGGCCGGGGCCGTAGCCGCGCGCTTTCGATTCCGGAAGGCCAGCATACCAATCGCGGATTGGCGTGAAGGCGCCGGTGTAGGTGGCGGGATTGGAGCGCGGCGTGCGGCCGATCGGCGATTGATCAATGTCGATGATCTTATCGATGTGCTCGAGGCCTTCGATTTTGTCGTGCTCGGCCGGCACGTCGCCGGCGCCATGCCAGTTGCGCGCGACGGCCTTGTAGAGCGTCTCGATCACGAGCGTGGACTTGCCGCCGCCGCTGACGCCGGTCACGCACGTGAATGTTCCGAGCGGAATGTCGGCGTCGACATTTTGCAGATTGTTGCCGCGTGCTCCGCGCACGCCAATGACCCGCTTTTTGTTTACCCAGCGCCGCTTATCCGGAATTGCGATCTCGCGGCGACCGGTGAGGTAGTCGCCGGTGATGGAGTTCTTGTTCTTCTGGATCTGATCGGGCGTGCCTTCGGCGATAATCTGACCGCCATGAATGCCGGCGGCTGGCCCCATGTCGATGACGTGGTCGGCGGTGAGGATTGCCTCTTCATCGTGCTCGACGACGAGCACGGAATTGCCGAGATCGCGCAGGCGGCGCAGCGTTTCAAGCAGGCGTGTGTTGTCGCGCTGGTGCAGGCCGATGCTCGGCTCGTCGAGCACATAGAGCACGCCGGTGAGACCGGAGCCGATTTGCGATGCGAGCCGGATGCGCTGGCTCTCGCCGCCGCTGAGCGTGCCGGAGCCGCGGCCTAGTGAGAGATAATCGAGGCCGACATCGACAAGGAAGCGAAGCCGGTCGTTGATCTCTTTTAGAATGCGGACCGCGATTTCCTTTTGCTTTGGCGTGAGCTGATCGTTGAGCGCGGCGAACCAATCGCGCGCGTGGCGGATCGACATGGTCGAAGCGACGGCGATGTCCGTCATCGCGACTTTCACCGCGAGAGCTTCCGGCTTCAAGCGTTTGCCTTCGCAGACTGGGCAAGGCGCCTCGCTCTGATACTTCTCCAGGTCTTCGCGCACCCAAGTGCTGTCGGTTTCCTTCCAGCGGCGCTCCAGGTTCGGCAGCACGCCTTCGAAATTCTTCGTCGTCTCGTAACGGCGGACGCCGTCGTCGTAGACGAACTTGATCGGGTCCTTGGTGCCGTGAAGGATGGCGTTGCGCAGTTCCTTCGGCAGATCCTTCCAGCGCGCCGTGATCTTCGCTTTGTAATGCTTCGCCAATGCTTCGAGTGTTTGCGCGTAAAGCGGCGACGGCCCCTTGGCCCAGGGCGCAACGGCGCCTTCCTTCAGCGTCTTGTCGTGATCAGGCACGACCATGTCCGCGTCGAACTTCAGTTGAACACCCAAGCCGTCGCACGCCGGGCAGGCGCCAGCCGGATTGTTGAACGAGAAAAGGCGCGGCTCGATTTCGGGAATGGTGAAACCGGAAACCGGGCAGGCGAACTTCTGGCTGAAGATAAGACGCTCTGGTTTCGCTGCTTTGTTCTTCAGCGTGGCCTTGCCAGTGGCGTCTTCGGATGCGCTCGTTGCAATCTCCGCGAAGGCGATGCCTTCGGCGAGCTTCAACGCTTGCTCTAGCGAATCCGCCAAGCGCGTTTCAATGCCAGCTTTGACGGCGATACGATCAACGACAATGTCGATGTCGTGCTTGAACTTTTTGTCGAGCGTTGGCGGCTCGCTGAGTTCATAGAATTCGCCATCGATCTTGGCGCGCTGGTAGCCCTTCCGCAGGTACTCAGCCATTTCCTTTTTGTATTCGCCCTTGCGATCGCGAACGACCGGCGCGAGCAAATAGAGGCGTGTGCCTTCCTTCAGCGCCATGATCCGATCGACCATTTCGCTGACTTGCATCGCTGCGATCGGCTGGCCGGTCGCGGGCGAATATGGAATGCCGACGCGCGCCCACAGGAGGCGCATGTAGTCATAGATTTCGGTGACGGTGCCGACGGTGGAGCGCGGATTGCGCGACGTGGTTTTCTGTTCGATCGAGATCGCGGGCGAAAGGCCTTCGATGGAATCCACATCCGGCTTTTGCATCAGCTCAAGGAACTGACGCGCGTAGGCTGAGAGCGATTCAACGTATCGGCGCTGGCCTTCGGCGTAGATCGTGTCGAACGCGAGCGAGGATTTGCCGCTGCCGCTGAGACCGGTGATCACCACCAGCTCGTTGCGCGGAATATCTACGTTCACGCTCTTGAGATTGTGTTCGCGCGCGCCGCGGACGCGGATGTGGGTCAGCGCGTCTCTCATTGCGGCAGTCCGAACGCGATCGAAGTCATGGAGATGCCTGGGAAGAAGTGGCGGTTGAAGACGTATGGTTGCTCGTCATCGCGCTGGGCGGCGAGAGCGTAGAAGATTGGGAAGAAGTGCTCCCAATCGGCATTCGCGGCTGGGATTGCCGGATGCTTCGCGTAGTTCAGCACCGCGCTGGTATCGCGACGTGCGACCGCATCGATGATGTAATCGTCGAACTCCTGGTCCCACGGCGTTGGCTGGCCCTGGTTGCGGAAGAAGCTCGCTAGGTTGTGGACGATGTCACCTGAGCCGAAGATCGCGACGTTGTCGTCACGCAAAGCTGCAAGGGAGCGTCCGATCTCGTAATGCTCTTGCGAGCCGCGTCGTGCATTGAGGCTGACTTGCACGATCGGCACGTCAGCGTCGGGGTACATGTGTCTCACGACGCTCCACGTCCCATGATCCAACCCCCAACTATCATCGAGTTCAGCGTCAAAGCCGGTCAGCTTTTTGACAATCGCGCGTGCGAGATCGGGATCGCCTGGCGCGGGGTACTGAACGTCGAACAAGGCCTGCGGAAACCCGCGGCCGAAATCGTGGATCGTGCGCGGCTGCGCATTCGAGGTGACCTTCACGCCCTCAGTGACCCAATGCGCCGAGACGCAGACAATGGCGCGCGGTTTGGGAAAGCGCCGCGCGATCTCCGTCCAGCCCCGGGCGGCGGGCGTGTCTTCAATGGCGTTCATCGGCGAACCATGGCCGACGAACAGGGCGGGCGCTCTGGTGGTCATCACTCTCTCTTCGGGGACCGCCAGGGCCGCCAGCGGACACCATATTTAGTAGCTGGAGTCGCGGGCACATCAAGAACAATTAGCGAACAAATTTTTACGTGCAGTCGGCTGAGACCCAGTCCTGCGGGTTTGTTTCGGCTCCGTGCGGCTCGCCTCACCGGTTCGATCAGTTAATGACCCTTTACCAATTGGGCGAGTCGGCTTATAGAACATAGAGAGAACATTTACCCGGAGTTGTCCGGCGGATGTCTCGTCCATCGAGTTAAAGCGCAGGAAACAGGAGGTCGGCGATGGCTGGCAGCGTCAACAAAGTGATTTTGATCGGCAATCTGGGCAAGGACCCGGAAATCCGAAAGCTGAACAACGGCGATCCGGTCGTGAACCTCTCGATCGCGACGTCTGAGAATTGGCGCGACAAGCAGAGCGGTGAGCGCAAGGAAAAGACCGAGTGGCACCGCGTGGTGATCTTCAACGAGAACATCGCGAAGGTCGCCGAGCAATATTTGAAGAAGGGCTCGACGGTTTACATCGAAGGTCAGCTGCAAACGCGGAAGTGGACCGATCAGGCCGGCGTCGAGAAGTATTCGACCGAAGTCGTGCTGCAAAAATTCCGCGGTGAGCTGACCATGCTCGGCGGCAAGGGCGATGGCGGCGGCCGTTCCTACGATGATGCCGGCGGCGGCGGCGAAAGCTTTGGCGCCAGCAGCGGCAAGAAGCGCGTCAGCGACGGCCCACGCGAAGCTTTCAATCAGGATCTCGACGACGAGATTCCGTTCTAGGCTTGGTCGTTGAATATGAAGGGTTGGGCGCTCCGCGAGGGGCGCCCATATCATTTTGATGATCCCGCTTTCCGTTCTCGATCTTGCGCCCATCGTTGAGGGCGGAACTGTCGCGCAGGCTTTGGCGAACAGCCGCGATTTGGCCCAGCACGCAGAACGGCTTGGCTACAATCGCTTCTGGCTCGCTGAGCATCACGCCATGCCGGGTGTCGCCAGCGCCGCCACCTCGCTCACGATCATGAACGCTGCGGCGGCGACGATAACGATCCGCGTCGGCGCCGGTGGGATCATGTTGCCCAACCACGCGCCGATCATCATCGCCGAACAATTTGGAACGTTGGAGGCGCTATTTCCCGGTCGCATCGATCTGGGCCTTGGCCGCGCGCCTGGCGGCGATGGCCTGACAGCGCGCGCATTGCGGCGGACGCTCATCGGCGGTGAGGATCGTTTCCCGCAGGACGTCCTCGAACTCCAAGCGCTGTTGGGGCCGAGTGAGCCTGGACAGCGGTTGCGTTCGGTGCCGGGCGAAGATGCGAACACGCCGCTTTGGATATTGGGCTCATCGACATTTGGCGCGCAATTGGCGGCGGCGCTTGGTTTGCCTTTTGCGTTTGCCTCGCATTTTGCGCCCGCTCAGATGATGAGTGCGATTGAAATCTATCGCTCGACGTTTCGGCCCTCGGAGCAATTGCAAGAGCCGTACGTGATGCTCGGGTTCAACATCTTTGCAGCGCCTACAGATGAAGAAGGCAGGCTCTTAGCCACCTCGCTGATGCAAGCCTTTGCCAGCTTGCGCCGCGGCGAACCGCGCCGGCTGCAGCCGCCTGATGCGGCGTTCGAGCAAAGCCTCAACGACATGGAACGGGCGCAGCTTGAACAAGTGCTGCAGTGCTCAGCGATTGGTTCGTCGCAGTCCGTAAAGGCCGGCATTGATGCGTTCGTTGCGCGTACTGGCGCAGACGAGCTCATTCTTGCGTCGCACATTTATGACCATGCGGCGCGCGTGCGCGCTTACGAGATCGCCGCCGAGGCAATGGCGCTTAGCTGAAGATTGTCTCTGGCAGTGCTAATGGCGCATCACAGCGGATCGCCAGCGCGCGGGCCCAATCTTTTGCCATCATGAGTTCTTCGCGGTGCGCGGCGCCGGCTTCATCGTATTGCGCCTTTTGAGCGGCCGCGTCGAAGGGGCGGCCGAGTTCTTTTGCGTGCTCGCGGAAGATGCCGCTGGCCGCGACCTGCTCAGCGCGCTCAAGCGTGAGGTCCATGTCGAAGAAGGCGCCAACCTGCTTCAGCGTGCTGGCGGGATCCGCGAGCAGCGTCCCGGCATCAAGGACACGGATACGATCGACGCCGAAGCGTTTGGTGATCTGCTCCATAAACGAGATCTGCATGAGCCAAGCTTGTGCCGCGACCTGAAGGTCGGAGAACAAGATGGCGTCGTCATCGCCGTAACCGGAATCGAGCGGATTCACCGGCGCGAACTGGCGGAACATCTGACGCGCGAAAATGCGTCCTTCGACGCCGCGGCGCGCGATGGCGCGCAGAAATGAATCGAGGCTCGAATAGAGAAGGATCGCCTTTGCATCCTGCCGCGCGTGCAAAAGTTGCGGCATGATGTGGTTGACGATCGTGCTCGGTTTGACGATTTGCGTCTCGCCCGGAGTAAGCGGACGCGACAGAAGGTCGAGCGTCGCCGAAAGCGCTTCGAAGGCGCCGACATTTCGGCGGCTGTTGGACCAATAGTCCGCGAAACTCGCCAGCACGGCAGGTTCCTTCAGGCCCATCGAGACGCCGGGAATATCGAGTGCCCGCGTCAGCAGCGTTGAGCAACAAAAGCCGGTGTGAAAAATGAACTGAAGCGGGCCGGCGTTGTCGCGGATGGCGCTTGCGGGCAGTTGCGCGATCTGAACGCTGCCGGATTCTGCGCTGCGCTCAATGAAGCGCGGGTCGAGGAAGGTGATGGCGCGTTGGGCGTCGCGAGGCAGGTAGGCGAAGGTCAGGCTGTCGCGGCGCGGATCGTAGAAGTGGGGAAGCCATGCGGCGTCCCGAACATATTCCGCCCCCACGTCCTTTGATGCCAACGCCTGCATCCGCTCCTGCCTATAACTTTCGACATAGGTCCTGCCTCGGAGGGGGCTGTAACGCAAGTTACAGTGGTCGCTTTTGACCGCCAATTCATCGCAATGTTTGGGTGTGCCGGTCACTTCGCCGTGAGGCTTGCAGGGCGTCCCCAGAGGTAGGCAGGCGCGGGGCGCGGAATCCGCCTAAGAGCGCGCGGTGACCACCCCATCGCGCGCCTTTGCTCCACTGGATCTGATCCAGCTGCTCTCGATCGCGGTGATTTGGGGCGTCAACAACATCCTCGCGAAGATCGCTGTCGACGCCTTGCCAGCAATGATGACGGTGGCGCTTCGCTTCCTGTTCGTCCTGGTGGTGCTGATCTGGTTCATCCGGCGTCCCCCTGAGGGGCGCCTGCCGGTGTTCCTACTGATGTTGGCCTTCATCGGGCCGGTGCACTTCGGTATTCAATACACCGGCCTGAAGCTCGCCACGGATATCGCGCCGATGGTGGTGGCGAAGCAGCTTTGGGCGCCGGCTTCGGTGGTGTTTGCGGCGTTGCTGTTGAAGGAGCGTGTGTCGCCATTGCGATGGGCGGGCGTCGCGGTCGCGTTTCTGGGCGCAGCGTCGATGAATTTTGATCCGGACGTCTTCGCGCAGGGCGGTGCCTTGGCGTTGGTGTCGCTCGCTTCGATTTGCTATGGATTTGGCACTGTTTTGGTGCGGCGCTTGGGCGGTATGGATGTGTGGTCCACGCAGGCGTGGATCGCACTAGCGATCGTGCCGAGCATGGCAAGCGCGTCTTTGCTGTTTGAAACTGGGCAGGTGGACGCTGCGCTCAATGCACACTGGATCGTGTGGGCCGCGTTGATCTTTGGCGGACTTGTTTCGTCGATCGTCGCAAACGCATTTCTGTTTCAGCTGGTGCAAAAATACGAAGTGTCGCGCACCACGCCTTACCTGCTGATGACGCCGGTGATCTCGTTCACGCTCGCAGCTGTCGTGCTGCACAACCAAATCACGCCGCAGATCTTGTTTGGCGCGGCGCTCACGATTGGCGGCGTGCTTCTGGTCGCGATTGCGGAGCGCCGATTCAAGGCAGTGGCGTAAGCGCAGCGCACGCGATCCGTGCGCCAGCATTACCGATGGGTTGAGCGCTTTGGTCGTCTGGGTTGGCGTGGATCAGGAGAGCGGCGCCGTTCTCATCCAAAAGCGGTAGGCGATTGCCGATACGGGCGCTGTGCAACGTGACGTGCGGTGAGAAAAGCTCTGCCCCGTAGATGCCCGCGGGCGCTGCAAAGATGTTGGGGAGATCGCCGGCTTCGGGTCCGCGGCGGTTCAGGAGGCCGTGTTGCACCCGGTGGTTGAGTGTGACATGGGCGCCTGAAGCCTGGAAGCCGCTGGAGAAGTCGCTGCAATCGCCGCGATCGTGCAAATGCAGGCCATGCCAGCCCGGCGGCAAGCGGCGATCCAAAAATTCCAAGTGAATCAACACGCCGGTTGGCGCTTCGGTGAACGTGGCCTGGCCGGCCGCCTGACCGTCGGCGCCAACAATCCACACGCTGCGCGGTTGAAGTTCGCGCGCTAGTTCCACGCTGTCCGGGGTGCTGGAGCATGCGGTCAGCAGGGCTGCAAAAACGAGGGCGGCGAGAGGGCGCATTGAGCTGTCCTTGGTTTGCGACTGAGGCGTCACGATGTTAGTTTCCAACGGAATCAAGGCCAGTTTTTTCTAGCCTTTTCTGTTTCCCAGAACCGCTCGCTCCGAGCCCTTAGAAATTAGACCGGGTCCCGTGTCAGACACGTCCGATCCCGCCGAGAACGGCGGACCAACCCTTCCCAAAGGTGTTCAGCTCATCAGCGTCGAAGACGAGCTGAAGCGTTCGTACCTCGATTACGCGATGAGCGTCATCGTCTCGCGCGCCCTGCCAGATGCGCGCGATGGCTTGAAGCCGGTTCACCGCCGCATCCTCTACGCAATGGATGAGGCCGGCAACACACACGAGAAGGCCCACCGTAAGTGCGCCAAGTCTGTCGGCGATGTGATGGGCAACTATCACCCGCACGGCGACCAAGCGATCTACATGACGCTCGTGCGCTTGGCGCAGGATTTCTCGATGGGGCTTCCGCTCATCGACGGCCAAGGCAATTTCGGTTCGATCGACGGCGATATGCCCGCCTCGATGCGTTACACCGAGGCGCGCTTGGCCAAGCCCGCGCGTGCGCTGCTCGATGACATCGACGAAGGCACGGTCGATTTCCAAGACAATTACGACGGCACCGTGCAGGAGCCGACAGTGTTGCCGGCGCGGTTTCCGAACCTGCTGGTCAACGGCGGCGGTGGTATCGCGGTCGGCATGGCGACGAACATTCCGCCGCACAATTTGTCGGAAGTGATCGATGCGACGCTTGCGATGATCAACAACCCGAACATTTCCGATATCGATCTCTTGGACATCGTGCCGGGCCCGGACTTTCCGACGGGCGGTGAGATTCTTGGCCGCGCCGGTCCGCGTCTGGCGTTGATGACTGGCCGCGGCTCGGTGATGATCCGCGCTAAGCACCACAACGAGACGATCCGTGGGCGTGAAGCGCTCGTGTTCACCGAGATCCCGTATCAGGTGAACAAGTCCGAAATGGTCGAGAAAATCGGCATGGAGGTGCGCGACAAGCGCATCGAGGGCATTGCCGAAGTGCGCGACGAGTCTAACCGTCTCGGCGTGCGGCTCGTGATTGAGTTGAAGCGCGATGCGGTGCCGGACGTCGTTCTGAACCAGCTCTACCGCTACTCTTCGCTGCAGACGTCGTTCGGCGTGAACATGCTGGCGCTGAACCAAGGCAAGCCGGAGCAGATGGGCCTGCGGAAGATTCTCGAAATCTTCTTGTCGTTTCGCGAGCAAGTGGTCACGCGGCGCACGAAGTTTCGCCTCGCGAAAGCGCGTAAGCGCGGTCACGAAACAGTCGGCCTCGCGATCGCAGTCGCGAACATCGATGAAATGATCAAGCTGATCCGCGAAAGCCCGGACCCCGGCACGGCGCGTGAGCGCATGTTGGCGCGTGCTTGGCCTGCCGGCGATATGATGCCGTTGATCGCGTTGATCGCCGATCCGTGCACGATCGTCACTGAAGGCGATGCCGTGCAGCTCTCCGATGAGCAGGCTCGCGCCATTCTCGCCCTGCAGCTCTCGCGTCTCACCGGCCTTGGCCGCGACGACATTGCGAAAGTGGCCAACGAGATTGCCGATGAGATCAAGGAATTGCTCTCTATCCTCGCGTCGCGCGAACGCATCCTGGATATCATTCGCGGCGAACTGACGGACGTGAAGGAAGCCTTTGGCATTCCACGCCGGACAGCGTTCTCGGAATCCGAGGGCGACATCGACGACGAAGCGCTCATCCCGCGTGAAGAGATGGTCGTGACCGTCACGCACGGTGGTTACGTCAAGCGCACGCCGCTTGCGGCCTATCGGACGCAGCGCCGGGGCGGCAAGGGTCGCGCCGGGATGGCGATGAAGGACGAAGATTTCGTCACGCGCGTCTTCGTGGCGTCCACGCATGCGCCGATCCTGTTCTTCTCGTCGTCGGGCATGGCCTATAAGATGAAGGCGTGGCGTATTCCTGCGGGTGACCCACGCACCAAGGGCCGCGCGCTCGTGAACCTGTTGCCGCTCAGCCAAGGCGAGACGATCACATCAGTGATGGCGCTGCCTGAGGACGAGCACGATTGGGACAAGTTCGATGTGATGTTCGCCACCCGCTCGGGCGGGGTGCGCCGCAACAAGCTCAGCGACTTCACGCAGGTGAATCGCAACGGCAAAATCGCGATGAAGCCCGATGAGGGCGATGGCATTATCGGCGTGCAAATCTGCACCGAAGACGATGATGTCCTGCTCACAACGTCGAACGGCATGTGCGTGCGCTTCCGGACGACGGATGTGCGTGTGTTCAAGGGCCGCGATTCCACGGGTGTCCGCGGCGTAGATCTCAAGGACGGTGACAACGTCATCGGCATGGCCGTTCTGCGCCACGTCGATGTGAGTTCGAAAGAGGTCGGTGATTACTTCAAGTGGGACGCCCAATCCCGCGGTGATGTCGAACTCGAACAGGAAGAGGCGGCGTCCTCAGCCGATGGCGATACGCCGACCCCGTTCGAGCGTCTGGCTTGGCTGAAGACGCAAGAACAGTTCATCTTGACCGTCACCTCGAACGGCCTCGGCAAGCGCGCCTCGGCCTATGAGTACCGCGTCACCAATCGCGGCGGCAAAGGGCTCATCGCCCACAAGCTCACCGGTGATGCGAACATCGTGGCGTCCTTCCCGGTTCTCGATCAGGAAGAATTGCTGCTGGTCACCGATAAGGGTCAGCTCATCCGCACTGGGATTGTCCAGATTCGTATTGCGGGCCGGGCGACTCAGGGTGTCATCTTGATCAATGTCAGCGATGACGAGCATGTTGTGGCGGCAGAGCGCCTAGAAGCGCTAGGCGGCGATGCTGTTGAAGCTGTCGATGGCGCTGAGGCCGAGGGCGAGGGGAGCGGGAAGTGACAAAGCATATCCGCGTTGGTCTTTACCCGGGGACGTTCGATCCCCCCACAAATGGCCATGTGGATATTATCACTCGCGCCGCCACCCTGGTGGACAAGCTCGTCATTGGCGTCGCCATCAATCAGGACAAAGCTCCGCTCTTCAGCTTGGAAGAGCGGGTTGAGATGGTTCAGGAGCAATGCGCCAAGATCAAAGACGGCGCCGAGATCGTCATCCAACCTTTTGACACATTGCTGATGTCATTCGCCGAAAGCGTCGGGGCGCAAATCATCGTCCGGGGACTTAGAGCGGTCGCCGACTTCGAGTACGAATTCGCCATGGTAGGGATGAACCAGAAGCTAAATCCCGCCATCGAAACAGTTTTTCTCATGGCCGACCCGACGCACCAGGCGATCGCGTCCCGGCTCGTGAAAGAAATCGCGCGACTGCAAGGAAGCGTCGCGCACTTCGTGCCCAAAGAAGTAGAAGGACGACTGAAGGCCAAGTTCGGGGTGTCGTAATGCTGCGCTTTGGAAAATTTTTAGCTGCGGCGGTTCTCGCGCTGGGCCTCGTCGGGATGTTCGATGCGGCGTCCGCACAGACGCCTGATCCACGCAATTGGCGTCAGGTCGATGCGGAGAACACGCTTTACATCGATACCGTTCACGGACGGATCGTGATCGAGCTTTATCCGGAAATCGCGCCGCGACACGTGGAGCGGATCAAGGGACTAACGCGCCTCGGCTTTTACGATGGGCTTTCGTTCCACCGTGTCGTCGATGACTTCATGGCCCAAACCGGCGATCCGCTCGGGACCGGCGAAGGCGCGTCATCTCTGCCGGACCTCCGCGAGGAATTCATGTTCCGCCGCGGCCCGGAGATGCCGTTCATTCAGGCGGCCGAGCAAAGCCGCGCACGTCTCGGCTTCTACAAAGCATTGCCGATCGAATCTCAACCCGATGCTCAGATGGCCGTCACCAGTGATGGCCGTGTTTCCGCTAACGCGTTGCACTGCCAGGGCGTCGTCTCGATGGCGCGCTCCGACAATCCGAACTCGGGCAACAGCCAGTTCTTCATCATGCGCCAACCGAACAGCGCGCTCGACAAGCGCTATACGATTTTTGGCCGCGTGGTGTGGGGCCAAGAGGCGGTGATGCAGATCGCCGTTGGCAATCCTCCGCCGAACCCAGATCGCATGGTCGCCGTCCGCGTCGCCGCCGATTTGCCGGAAGCCGAGCGCGCGCCTATCTTTGTGCTGCGTACTGATGGTCCGCAGTTCCGTGATCTGATCGATGAAACTCGCCGCGAGCGTCGCGCCGATTTCTCGGTCTGTGATGTTCAAATCCCCGCGCGCGTGCCGCGCAATCCGAACAGAGAGAGAAGCTGGTGGTCGATAATTCCTTTCATTCCCTGACACTCGAACTCGATACCGGCACGGTGAAGATCAAGTTCCGTCCGGACCTCGCGCCGAACCATGTTCAGCGCGTTGGCGAGTTGGCGAACGAGGGCTTCTACAATGACGTCCCGTTCCACCGCGTCATCGATGGGTTCATGGCCCAAGGCGGCGACGGAGGTAAGCGCAACGGCACGGGCGGTTCGACCAAGCCGAACCTGAAGCAGGAATTTTCGGCTGAGCCGCATGCGCGCGGCGTCTGCTCAATGGCGCGCACAAACGATCCGAACTCCGCGAACAGCCAATTCTTCATCTGCCTGGACGCCGCTAGCTTCCTCGACAAGCAATACACCGTCTGGGGTGAAGTCTCGGAAGGCATGGACTTCGTCGACGCGCTGCCGAAGGGCGAGCCGCCGCGCAATCCAGGTAAGATCGTCTCCGCGAAGGCGGAGTGACCTTTATGGACCGCCGGCGTCCTCGCCGGCCGGCTCCGGCACATGCCGGCGAGACGCCGGCGGTCCATAAATGACTGCGCTGTTGCAGCGCTGGCGCGATCTCGCCGGTCCAAACACCGACACTCTTGGCGAAGCGCTCATCCGCGCCTGGGCCGAGCCGCAGCGTGTCTATCACGATCAAAGTCATCTGATTTGGTTGCTCGATGAAGCGGACCGGCGCGCGACGCTGATCCGCAATTCGGCATTCGTCGGCTATGCGATCTGGTTTCATGACGCGATCTACGAACCGGGTAGGCCGGACAATGAGACGCTAAGCGCTGACTGGGCGCGGACGTCGCTTGCACATGATTCCGATCTAGCGGCGCGCGTTGCGCATGTGATTGAGATGACCAAGAGCCACGCCGCCGGCGATGCAGAGGGAGATGCAGCGCTCTTCCTCGATATGGACATCGCCATCCTCGGCGCGCCTTGGGAAATTTATTGTGGTTACGCAGCGGGTATTCGCGCCGAATATCCGCACATCGTCGATCCGGCGTTCGCGGGCGGACGCGGCGCTTTCTTGGCGAAGCACCTTGAACACGCGCGCACCTTCCGCACAGACCTCTACGAGGATGAACTGGGCGAGACGGCGCGCGCGAATATGCGCTGGGAGCTCGAGGAGATGCGCAAGGGGCGCATGGTTAAACACTAATGCGCGTCGACCTCTTCGATTTTGAACTGCCAGAAGAATTGATCGCACTGCGACCCGCGCGGCCGCGCGATAGTGCGCGTCTGCTGCACGTGCCGACCGGCGGCGGCTTCGAAGATATGATTGTGCGCGATGCGCCGAGCCTCTTCCGCGCCGGTGACTTGCTCGTATTCAACGATACGCGCGTCATTCCCGCTGCGTTGAAGGCGATCCGGCCTAGCCGCGATCCGCAGGGGCCGGTGGTACGTGTGTCGCTCAATTTGATCGAACGGTTGGGGCCGGACCGATGGCGCGCGCTCGGCAAGCCGGGTAAGCGTCTGAAACAAGGTGACGGGCTATTCTTCGATGACGGCTTGTTCGCGACAATTGAAGGCAAAAGCGAAGAAGGCGACCTCACACTTCGCTTTGATCGCGCCGGCGCGGCGCTCGATGAAGCTATCGCTAAGATCGGGGCGCCGCCTCTGCCGCCCTACATTGCCGGCAAACGGCCGCCTGATGATGAGGATCGCGCCGACTACCAGACCATCTACGCGGCCAAGGACGGCGCGGTCGCAGCGCCGACGGCGGGATTGCATTTTACCGATGAATTGTTGGCGCAGTTTTCGGCCATGGGCGTCGAAAGCGCTCACGTAACGCTGCACGTGGGCGCGGGCACGTTTTTGCCGGTGAAGGCAGACGATACTTCAGCGCACGTTATGCACTCGGAGTGGCGCGAGATTGCGCAGGATACCACCGACCAGATCAATCACGCCAAGGCCGAAGGACGCCGCGTCATCGCGATTGGCACGACAGCGCTTCGATCGCTTGAGTCCGCTGTTGGCGAGGATGGCCATGTCCGCGCTGAATCCGGCGGCACCGACATCTTCATCACCCCGGGCTATCGTTTTCGCGTCGTTGATGGCCTTTGGACCAACTTCCACCTGCCGCGCTCCACGCTCTTCATGCTCGTTTCGGCGTTTGCCGGGTTGGATCGCATGAAGGCCGTTTACGCGCACGCCGTAGCGCACGGCTATCGCTTCTATTCCTATGGCGACGCCAGCCTGTTATGGCGGGCCGAATGAGTTTCCCGTTCGAGATCAAAGCGCGCGACGGCAATGCGCGCACCGGCGTGCTGCGCACGCCGCGCGGCGACATCCGTACGCCAGCGTTCATGCCCGTGGGTACGGCGGGTACGGTGAAGGCGCTCACGGTCGATCAAGTCGCATCGACCGGCGCCGATATTATCCTCGGCAACACCTACCATTTGATGCTGCGTCCGGGCGGCGAACGCATGACGCGGCTTGGCGGGCTCCACAAGTTTATGCGCTGGGATAAGCCGATCCTCACCGATAGCGGCGGCTACCAGGTCATGTCGCTGTCGCAGCTGCGCAAGCTTGATTCCGATGGCGTCACGTTCCGCAGTCACGTCGATGGCAGCCAACATCGGCTGACGCCTGAAATCGCGATGCAAATCCAAGCCGATCAGATCGGCGCGGATATCGTGATGCAACTCGATGAATGTCCCGCGCTTCCAGCGCCGCGCGAGGATGTCGAAAAGGCCATGCGGCTTTCCCTCGATTGGGCCAAACGCTGCAAGGCGGCGTTCGGCGAACGCGAGACGCAAAATCTCTTCGCAATCGTTCAAGGCGGCGTCGATCCGGAGCTGCGCCGGATATCTGCCGAAGCGTTGGTGGCGAACGGTTTCGATGGCTACGCGATCGGGGGCCTTGCTGTCGGTGAAGGCCAAGAAGCGATGTTGGCGACGCTCGATGTCACCACGCCGCTACTGCCGAAGGATCGTCCGCGGTATTTGATGGGTGTCGGCAAGCCGCTCGATATCGTCGAGAGCGTCGTGCGCGGAATTGATATGTTCGATTGCGTGTTGCCGACGCGCTCAGGCCGCCACGGCCAGGCCTGGACCGACGACGGCCCGCTCAACATCACCAATGCGCGTTACGCCGAGGATTTGAGCCCGCTTGATCCGAACATCAATTGCCCGGCGAGCCGCGATTATTCGAAGGCCTATCTCCATCACTTGTTCAAAGCCGGTGAGTTGCTCGGCCAAGTGCTGCTGTCATGGCACAACGTCGCGTACTACCAGTTCCTGATGGCGCGCTTGCGAGACGCGATTGCCCAGGGGCGGCTAACGCACTTCGTCGCTGACTTCAAATCGAAGCGCAAAGCAGCTTAGCGCGCTTGGCGTATGGCTGGCGGCGGTGGCGGGATGATGCTGGGGCAGCCGAGCGAGGCGCCATAGCCGCGCAAGAAGGTCCGCCGTTGCTGGCCGTTGGCGACGGCGCGTAGCGCGTCACGCTCGGCGCGATTGGCGCCGCTAATGCGCCGCACCCACGAACGGAACGGGATGAGGTCTTGGGCGGTGTCCTCGGCTGCTTGGATCGCTTGGTCTTCGACGAAATCACCACTCATGTCCCAGATGTTGCGGTTGGGGCCTGGCTGATAGCTCTCAGGACCAAGCGCGCCGTCGAGCTGACTGATTTCACGCGCTACGGCGCTACAATCTGTCAGTGATGCGGTGGCGTAGGGATATTGAAGGTTACGCAGCACCAGGGGAATTTCCTGGCGCATGAGGCCGACGTCTCGCAGTGGGATGGAGACGGCGCTTGTGACGCCGCGGCGGGTGTCGGCGGTGCGGCCGGTCGAGCACGCCACGACGCCCACGCAGGCAGCTGCCAAAACAGCGATCTTCACAAAAGTCCGCACGCGCATCGTTCAGCTCCCGGCTCCAAGGCGGCCAGCCTATACCCCCGCCTACCTGCCGCGCCAATGCGGCAAGACATGGACAAGGCGATTGGGCTAAGCCCCGCTCATGCTTCCGGTTGAGGACGTTCTGCCCCAGCTGCTCACAGCGCTGGAAACGCGCGGCGAGGCCGTTCTGGTTGCGCCGCCAGGGGCAGGCAAAACCACGCGCGTCGCGCCGGCGCTCCTGAACGCGGCTTGGGTTGCCGGTCGCAAGATCATTCTTCTGTCGCCAAGGCGGATTGCGGCGCGTGCGGCGGCCGCGCGTATGGCGTCTGAGCGTGGCGAACCGGTTGGCGCCACGATTGGGTATCGCGTGCGGCTCGATTCCAAGATTGGCCGAGAGACGCGCATCGAAGTCGTCACCGAGGGCGTGTTCACCCGCATGATCCTCGATGATCCCGAGTTGCGCGGCGTGGCTGTCGTGGTGTTCGACGAATTTCATGAACGAAGTTTGGAGGGTGATCTTGGCTTGGCGCTTGCGCGCGAAGCGCAAGGCGCGTTGCGCCCTGACCTGAAGCTCATCGTTATGTCCGCCACGCTCGACGCCGCACGCGTGGCGTCACTCCTTGGCGACGCGCCTGTGATTGTCAGCGAGGGGCGCATGTTTCTGGTGCGCCATGTCTATCGGCCGCGCGACCCGCGTGCGCGCTTGGAGGATGAAGTCGCGGCGGCGACACGTGCGGCGCTAGCGGCCGAGCCAGGTTCGGCCTTGGTGTTTCTGCCAGGCGTGCGCGAAATCGAGCGCACCGCTGAAAAACTTCGGTCGAGTGTAACCGATCCAAGCGTGGACATCCGCCCGCTCTACGGCGCGATGAGTCCCAGCGATCAGGACGCAGCGATTTCGCCGCCGCCGCCTGGCCGGCGCAAAGTCGTGTTGGCTACCTCTATCGCCGAGACCAGTTTGACCATTGAAGGCGTGCGCGTCGTCATTGATAGCGGCCTTGCGCGCCGGCCCAAGTTCGAGCCGGCTTTAGGTCTCACGCGGTTGGAGACTGTGCGCGCGAGCCAAGCTTCGATCACACAACGCGCTGGCCGTGCCGGGCGATTGGAGCCGGGCGTGGCTTGGCGGCTCTGGAGCGAGGGCGAAACTCGCTCGCTGCCGGCTTTTGATCGGCCTGAGATAATGGATGCTGATCTCAGTGGATTGGCGCTCGATCTTGCGGCTTGGGGCGCCACCGATCCCACGACGATGGCATGGCTCGACCCTCCGCCCGCGCCGGCGTGGAAGGAAGCGATCGCGGTGCTCAAGCGGATCGGAGCGCTGGCTGAGGATGGCCGCCTCACGCCGCACGGACAGGCTGTCGCCAAGCTGCCGCTACCGGCACGTCTCGCGCACATGGTGATCAAAGCCGCGCGTGATGGCGAAGGTCTATTGGCGGCGCGCATTGCCATGGTGTTGACCGAGCAAGGGCTCGGTGGGCGCAGCACCGATTTGCGCGACCGCTTGCATCGGTTCGGCGCCGAACGTGGCCAGCGCGCAGACAGCGCGCGCGGCCTTGCGGATCGCATTGCGCGCCTGGCTGGCGGCGCGCGCGGCGACGGCAACGAAGATAACGCAGGTCGTGTGTTGGCGGTCGCCTATCCGGACCGTATCGGGAAAGCGCGGCAAGGCGGCTTCGCGCTCGTCAACGGCCGTGCCGCGATGGTTGATGAGGCATCGCCGTTGTTGAAGGCGTCGTATGCCGTGATTGCGGACATGGCTGGCGCGGCGGGCCGCTCGCAAGTGATCTTGGGCGCGCCGATTGAGTTCGCCGATATCGAGGCGATGTTCGGCGCGCAGATCGAGACACGTGCGTCTGCCACGATTGACGCCGCAACCGGCGCGCTGCGTGCCCGGCGCGAGCGGCGGCTCGGCAAGCTCGTGTTGTCGGAGGCGCCGCTGGAGCGGCTCGCTGGCGCTGACCTTGCCCAAGCGTTGCTCGATGTCGTTACCGATCAGGGGCTCGAGCTGCTCGACTGGGATGAAAGTGCAAGACAAGCGCGTGCGCGCGTTCAATTTATGCGGGCTCTCGAAGGTGACGCATGGCCAGATTGGAGCGACGAAGCTCTGCAATCTTCCGTAAGTGCGTGGCTAGGCCCCGCACTCGACGGCGTCTCTGCACTTAAAGCCGTGAACGTCTCGCGCGCTTTGCTGAACGCGCTTGAATATGAACAGCGGCGCCAGTTGGATGCTGAGGCGCCGACGAAATTCGAGACGCCCGCCGGCTCATCGCTCTCAGTTGATTACGAAAGCGACGGTGGGCCGGCTCTTGACGTCCGATTGCAGGAAATGTTCGGGCAGCACAGACACCCTATGATCGCCAGCGGCCGTGTGCCTTTGAGTTTGCGATTACTCTCGCCCGCGCACCGGCCGGTGCAAACGACAAAAGACCTGCCGGGCTTCTGGCGCGGCTCGTACGCTGCTGTGCGTAGTGAAATGCGTGGCCGTTATCCGAAACATCCCTGGCCAGATGATCCGTTGACAGCGCTGCCGACGCGCCGCGCCAAACCAAGAGGTTCGTGATGATCCCGACCATTGAAGACGTGAAGGCCGCGGCGAAACGCATTGAAGGCATCGCGGTAAAGACCCCGCTCATCCGTAATGATGTTTTGGACGAGATCACTGGCGCGAAGGTTTGGGTGAAAGCCGAGAACCTTCAGCGCGGTGGCGCTTTCAAAATGCGCGGCGCCACTAACGCAATCGCGGCCCTCGCGCCCGAGGTCCGCGCCAAAGGCGTGATCGCGTTCTCATCCGGCAATCATGCGATCGCTGTGGCGACGGCGTCCAAAATCTTCGGGATCAGAGCGACAATCGTCATGCCGGCCGATGCACCGAGGATCAAACTCGACACGACGCGCAGTCTCGGCGCGACCGTGGTGACGTATGATCGCGTGGGTGAAAGCCGCGAAGAGATCGGCGACCGCCTTGCAGCGGAGGGAGGTCTCTCCTTAATCAAACCTTTCGATGACCCGTTTGTGCTTGCGGGGCAGGGGACCGCGGGTCTCGAGATCGCGGAACTGATTTCGCCAGACATTGTCTTCGTTCCGGCGAGTGGCGGCGGGCTCGCAACTGGCACGGCATTGTCGTTGCCGAAAACGCGGGTTTTTGCGGTGGAGCCGGAGGGGCACACGGATATCCAGCGCACGCTCGAGACCGGCGTGATCCAGCGTAACGAACCGGGCATTCGCTCAATTTGCGATGGCCTGCTCACCGAGCAAATGGGCGAGATCCCCTTCGCCATCGCGCGTGAGCGCTTTGAGCGCGTGTTCGCGGTTTCGAATGAAGCGGTGCTGCGGGCGATGAAGTTCGCGTTTCAGCGTCTCAAGCTCGTGCTTGAGCCGTCGGGGGCAGCATCTCTGGCGGCTCTGCTGGAGGGCGGCGCAGATGTGCGCGATCAAACGGTGGCAATCATCGCCAGCGGCGGCAACGTCGACGTCGGGACCTTCGAGCGGGCCCTGGCGGCTTAGCCGCCCCGCTTTAGGTCCCGCTCCAATGTGATCGGCGTTGCTTCACCCGCCAGGCGATAGCGATAGACCTGCAGGTTCTCCGTGACGCGCTGGACGTAGTTGCGTGTCTCCGAAAACGGGATGAGCTCGATCCAGTCCACCACATCGACGGATGGCGAGCGCGGGTCACCCCAATCCGTAATCCACTCGCGGGCGCGGGCCGACCCTGCGTTGTATGACGCGATGGCGAGGACGTACGAGCCGTTAAAGTTGTCGACCAGATCAGCCAAGTGGGCCGAGCCGAGCGTCATGTTGTACTGCGCATCGCTGGTGAGCGCGCCGCGCTGAAAGGTCATGCCTTCGCGGCGCGCCTGAGCCTGTGCTGTCGCTGGAATGAGCTGCATCAGCCCGCGTGCGTTGGCGCTGGAAATCGCGCCGACGTCGAACTCGCTTTCCTGACGGATAATCGCGAGCACAAGTGCGGGTTCGATACGGCCTTGTGTCCGCACAGTCGGCGGCAATTCGATCAACGGATAGGCCGAGCTGACAGCGATAACATTGCGGAAGAGCCCCGCTTTCGCGCTGCGCAGTGCTGTGCGGTGGTAGGATTGCTCACGCGCCAGTTGCGAGAGCAGCTCCATTTCCATTGGGTCGTCCAGCGTGTCGTCGAGGTAGAACGCAATCGACTCGAAGTCGCGCTGGGCGCCGACTTCCGCCATGAGGCGCAGTGCGCGGACGAGTTCGCGATTGTCGAACCGCGTGCGCACCGCTGGGCTCACTTGCGCCGTTTCCGGCAGTGAGAGCATGGCCGTACGGTCGCCGCGGGTGGCGGCGAGTTGGCCGTAATAGGTAAAGTTGAAGCGCGCGGCTTCATTGAACAGGCGCTCGGCTTCCGAGCGATTGCCCAGCGCTTGCTGCGCTTCGGCGCGCCAGTAGAGTGCGCGTGACAAGCTGACCGGCGACGAGACGTTTTCGCTGAGGTGCGAGAAGTGCTCGGCGGCGCGCTGTGGCTGGTTGAGATAGCGCAAGCTGAGCCAACCAGAAAGCCATTCAGCGTCGGCGAAGGATTCGCCGCTGGTGAGGCCGTGGTTGGAAACCAACTGATACGCGAGACTGTAATTGCCTGCCCGCATAGCGCGCGGAATGTAGATGCGGCGTTCGCGGAAGATGTCTGAACGCGCCGCGAGCGGGGCTTCGCGTGCATTGATCCGCGCCGCCATTTGCATCGCGTCGATCGGTTGATCGGTGCGGCGGCGATATTGGGCGCGATCGTAAAGCAACCCTGGATCGTCCTGGCGCGAGGGCGGCACAGCGTCGATCGCAGCTTGTAGCCCGCGACGCTGGCGGGCTTGCACGGCGATCCGCGCTTGCGCCACGGCGCGATCGGCCGACGAAAGCCGTGAGAACAGACGCTGCGCGGCGGTGCGCTGGTTGCGCCACAGGAGGCCGCTGACCCGCGCTGCGTGATCTTCCTGCGTGAACGCCAAGCTAAATTCCTGCAGCGCGCGATCTTCGGCGGCCGTGGTCAGGGCGTCATCACGCCAGGCGGCGCGCGCAATCTCGTTTGCTTCCGAGCGCTGACCAGAGTCGCGCAGCGCCATCGCCAGAGCGATGCGGCCATCGCCCGTTGCCGGGCCACCATCTTGGCGCAGGAACGCGATGCGCTCTGCGGGCGATAGGCGGCTGTCGAAGATCGCCTGCTCGGCGCGGGTGCGCATAATGCTGCGCCCTGGCCAGCCTTGCAGATCGTCGAGCGCCTGCTTGACGTCGGCGAAATAGAGTGGCGCTTCGTTTGATGACGCCCAGCGCCATTGCAGCATGCGGCGCACCAGCGGATCGGTGGAGCTATCGCGCAGCGACGCGAGCCCGCCCCAGTCGCCGGATTGGGCGGCAGCCAGGCCATCGCGCAGGCGCATGCGTTCTGCGCCGGACGGCATTGGCGCCGCCGGGGCGTAGGTTGTGGCTTGGGCGTTGGCGGGGCCCGGCGCGGCCTCCTGCTGGCCGACGGCGCTCGACGCCACCAAGACGGCGCTTGCGGCAGCCGCAAACGCGCATACACGGATCATTCTGGGTCGATTCATCTACCCGCCTCGCAACGAAACAACCTACGGCCCGCAAACAGGGTCGGCGGGTCGCTATTTAACCTCGCCCGACACTGTGGCAGGAATCGCGCCAACTCTACCCCAAACGGAAGCTGATCATGGTTCACGGATCGAATCCTGCGCTCATTACGCCATTTCGCAACGGAATCGTTGATGAACGGGCGTTTCAGGCGCTGGTTGCATGGCAAATCGCGGAGGGAACGCATGGTCTGGTTCCCTGCGGGACAACCGGCGAGAGCGTCACCTTGAGCTTGAAAGAGCATGTTCGTGTGGTGGAGTTGTGCGTCGAAGTGGCGGCTGGAAAAGTGCCAGTTATCGCGGGCGCAGGCTCGAACAATACCGCACACGCCATTGAACTTGCAGAGCAAGTGAAGGCGGCGGGCGCCGACGCGGCGCTCGTCGTTGCACCGTACTACAACAAGCCGAGTCCCGACGGGCTCTTCGCACATTTCAAGGCGATCAACGACGCCGTTGATATTCCGATCTACATCTACAACGTGCCGGGCCGGACGGTGATCGACATGGCGCCGGAGACGGTGGGCCGGATTGCCCAACTTAAGAATGTGGTTGGGATCAAAGATGCGTCGAACGATCTGTCGCGCGTTGCCAAGCATAAAGCGCTCGCAGGCGCCGATTTCATCCAACTTTCCGGCGAGGACAGCAGCGCGCTCGGTTTCAATGCGCATGGCGGGCGTGGTTGCATTTCAGTGACGGCGAACGTCGCGCCGAAGCTGTTTGCGCAGATGCAGGAGGCAACGTTGCAGGGCGCTTTCGACACAGCGCGCGCGATCGATGAGAAGCTGTCGCCGCTGCACAAGGCGTTGTTCTGTGAGCCGTCCCCGGCGCCGGCTAAGTACGCCTGCTCGTTGCTCGGTTTGTGCAGCGACGAGGTGCGTTTGCCGATCGTTACGTGCAGCGATGCGGCCAAAGCGCAGATCCGCACGGCAATGACGCATGCAGGACTTATCTAACCGTCATGGCCAAGAAAGCGGATCCCAAGCGCAAATTGATCGCGGAAAATCGCCGCGCGCGTTTCGATTACATGATCGAAGAAACCATGGAGGCCGGCATTCAGCTTGTGGGCACCGAGGTGAAGTCGCTGCGTGGCGGCCGCGCGAACATCGCGGAAAGCTACGCGAGCACCGAAAAAGGTGAGCTTTGGCTGATCAACGCGACGATCCCAGAGTATCCGCCGGCGGGCCAGTTCAACCATGAACCGCGCCGGCCGCGTAAATTGCTGGTCCGCGCCAGGGAGTTAAAGAAGCTCGCCAGCGCCGTCGATCGCGAGGGGCGCACGCTCGCCCCGCTTGAACTCTACTTTAACGACCGCGGTATCGCGAAGATCAAGATCGCCCTCGCCAAGGGCAAGAAGGCGCATGACAAGCGCGAGGCCACCAAGGATCGTGAGTGGAAGCGTCAGCAAGGGCGGTTGTTGCGGGATAAGGGATGAGAGCAGCAATTGGCATTGTGCTTGCGGTCTGTCTCAGCGGCTGCCTGCCGCCGCTGAATGCGGACACGGTTGAGCTTGCGTGGGAGCGCTGCAACGGCGCCGGCGCGGCGGCGTATCGTGTGAGCCAGTGTACGGCGGTCATAGATTTTGATGGCACCCCTGATGAGCGCCGCACGGCAGCGTTGATTGCACGGGGATCAATCCGAACCACTGAAGGCGAGTACAACCGCGCGCTAGCTGATCTCGGTCGTGCGTTGCGGATCGACGCCAACAACGCGCAGGTCTATCTCCAACGCGGCATTATTCATCAGGCGCGCGGCGCTTTTGACGTGGCGGTGCGTGATTTCGATCAAGCCTTGGCGCTTGCGCCGGGTCTGCAGCCGGCTCTCGAACACCGCGCGGAAGTCGTGCAGCAACGCGCCACGGCCTACATCGAAGAGATCGCGCGGCTGGATGAATATCTACAGCAATCGCCTGCAAATGCGGACTTCTTGAACTCACGCTGCTGGCTGCGCACTGTCAATAATGACGATCTCGATCTTGCGTTGGCTGATTGCAATGCGTCGCTGGTCGCCGTCCCGAACGACGCCAACGTGCTCGACAGTCGCGGGCTCGTGTATCTGAAGCGAGGCGAGTACGCGGTGTCTTTGGCGGATTACGAAGCCGCGTTGGCCATCGAGCCAGATCGCGGGCATTTCCTTTATGGACGCGGGCTTGCGCGTATCGCGCTCGGCCTGCATGCGGAGGGCAATGCCGATCTTGCACGTGCAGAGCAATTGGAGCCCGGCATCACGCGGCAATATCAGGATTACAACATCTTGCCGCCGAAACCGCGGCAAGAAACGCAAGCGGCCGACTAAGCGAACGCCAGTTCTTTTGCGCGCGCCATCACGGTTTCAAACATTTCCGTTGTGAGCCTGCGGGTCTGCGTGTTGTAGCGTGAGCAATGATAGCTCGAGACCAAGATCGGGCCGCCGGGCAACCTGGTTTCCACCCCGTGGCCAAACTTTGAAAACGTGGGCTTCAGCCCATACGCGCGCAGCACGCTTTCATGCGCGATCGAACCAAGCGCCAGCATTGCCCGCGCCCTCGGCAGCGCTTCGATGCGCGCCGATAGGAAGGGCCTGCACGTAGCGATCTCGGCGGGTGTTGGCTTGTTTTCGGGCGGCGCGCAGCGCACGGCGTTGGTGATCATCGCGCCTTTCAGCGTGAGTCCATCTTTGGGATCAGCACAGTACTCCCCTTCCGCGAGGCCGAGTTTTTTCAGCGTGCCGTAGAGGAGGTCGCCGGCGTAATCGCCCGTGAAGGGCCGCCCGGTGCGATTGGCACCTCCGCGACCTGGCGCTAAGCCGACGATGAGCAGGCGAGCTTTGGCGTCGCCAAAAGAGGGCGCCGCGCCGTTGAACCATGTCGGCTCGGCCAACTTATTCGCTTCGCGGTAAGCGACGAGCCGGGGGCAGAGCGGGCAGTCTTTCGGCGCTTCTGGCGGCGTAGTACTCAATGGTCTTCGCCTTCGCGTGCGATGATTTGAAACAACTTAGCAGGGGCATCCCTTGAGCGGTCAAATTCAACATGTGACCGCCTTCATCGCGCTCGGCGCCAATGTGCCGTTCGAAGGTTTGCAGGGCCCGGAGTTGCTGGCCGCCGCAATCACTGCATTGGGTGAGGCGGGTCTGACGCCACGCGCCGTCTCAAGTGTCTGGCAGACCGAAGCTTGGCCGCACGGCAGTGGCCAGCCTGACTATTTCAACGCCGTGGTCGAAATCGATGCCGGCACGAAAACACCGCAAGAAATCTACGCGGCCCTTGCCCAGATAGAGCGCCGCTTCGGCCGCGAACGCCGTGAGCGCTGGGCCCCTCGGACACTCGACCTTGATATTCTGTCGGTGGACGGCTTCATCGGCGAGTTCGACGGTATCAAGTTGCCGCATCCGAGGATGGAGGAACGGGCGTTCGTCCTGGCGCCGCTCGCCGAAATCGCTCCCAACTGGCGGCATCCAATAAGCGGGATGACCGCCTCCGCGCTGCTCGCCAGCCTGCCGAGCGGCTACCGATACCGGAAGGTCGGTGCTATCCCGGCCTCCTAAGGGCAGGATTTCGCACTTGCGGCGCCCCTTCGCATTGCGGAAAACCGCGAGCCCCACTAGGTTGTGGTTCGTCCCGACCTTTTTTGACCTTGAGGAAGCACGCCTTGGCTCGCGTAACCGTCGAAGATTGCGTTGAAAAAATCCCAAACCGGTTCTCGCTGGTCCTGCTTGCCGCCCACCGTGCGCGTAACATTTCCTCGGGCGCCGAGCCCCTGGTCGACCGCGACCGCGATAAAGACCCGGTCGTGTCGCTTCGTGAAATCGGCGATGGCGCGATCACCCCGGAAGAGCTCCGCGACAGCTACGTGATGCTCTACCAGGACGTCCAACCGGCTGCTGCGGCCGAGGACGAGCAGGATCGTCTGGCGCTCGCCGCGCCGGTCGAGACCAGCGAAGACGACGTGCTGCGCGCGCTCCAGCAGGAAGCTGAGGCTCAGCGCGACGAGCGGTACTAAGCCCATGTCAGGCGGTGACGGAGTCGCCGCCACAACCCCGGCCAGCCAACCAATGGCGGGCGCGGGCGCACCGCCGCGCAAAAACTATCTCCGCCAGTTCGAACTGGTGGAGCGCATGCGCGGATACGATCCATCCGTCGATGAGAACCTGATCAACCGCGCGTATGTGTACGCGACGGCTAAGCACGGTGGTCAGAAGCGCCACTCGGGCGATCCATACTTCGCGCACCCCATTCAGGTCGCTGGCATCCTCACCGAATACAAGTTGGACTCCGCGACAATCGTTGCGGGGCTGCTCCACGACACGATCGAAGATACCGACGCGACGCCGGAAGAGATCACCAAGCTCTTCGGCTCGCAGATCAGCGAACTGGTCGAAGGCGTAACCAAGCTCTCCAAGCTCGAAATCATGAGCGAGGAGAATAAGCAGGCGCAAAACCTGCAGAAATTCATCCTCGCCATGTCGAAGGATGTGCGGGTGCTGATCGTGAAGCTGGCTGACCGGCTGCACAACATGCGCACGCTCAGTCACATTCCGAAGCCAGAGAAGCGCCGTCGAATCGCGCTTGAGACGCTCGAAATTTACGGACCGCTCGCACGCCGTATCGGCATGGAGAAGATGGCGCGCGAGTTGGAGGGGCTCGCCTTCCACGAAGCGTTTCCGGACATGGAAGCGACGATCAACGCCCGCCTTGCGCAACTGCGCGTCGAGAAAGGCGCCAATGTCGCGATCATCGTCCAAACTGTCATGGAAGTGTTCGAGTTCGCCGGGATCAACGCCCGCGTCTATGGCCGCGAAAAGCAAGCCTACTCGATCTGGCGCAAGTTGCGCCGCAAGAGCATCGAATTCTCGGACCTAGCCGACGTTTATGCGTTCCGCGTGCTCGTCAACAATCCAGACGATTGCTATCGCGCGCTTGGGCTCGTGCACCAAACGTGGCGCTGCGTTCCCGATCAGCTCGAAGACTTCATCTCGAACCCGAAGCCCAATGGCTATCGCTCGATCCACACTACGGTGATTGGACCGGGCAATGTGCGCGTGGAAATTCAGATCCGTACCGAAGACATGGATCAGATCGCCGAGAACGGCGTCGCGGCGCACTGGCGCTACAAAAATGAATCCTATGGGTTCGACGAAGAAACCGCCGCCAATGCCGGCCTTGATGCGCGTGAGGCGACGCGCTCATTGTTGGAAATCGCGGAGCACGGCGGCGAAGCCGGTGAGTTTCTCGAGCACGCAAAGCTCGAAATGTATTCCGACCACGTCTTTGCGTTCACGCCGAAGGGCGCGCTGATTCCGCTGCCGCAGGGCGCGACGCCGCTGGATTTTGCTTACGCTGTGCACTCTGGCGTGGGTGACCGTTGCACCGGCGCGCGCATCAATGGCGTTGAGAAGCCGTTGCGAACCGTGCTGCGCAATGGCGACGTGGTCGAAATTCTCACTGGTGATAAAGTCGCGCCTGTGCCGGGTTACGAGGCATTGACCAAAACCGGCCGCGCCAAAGCCGCGCAGCGCCGTCTCGACAAACACGCCAAGCGCGATGAGTTCGAACGCCTTGGCCGCGATCTCATTGCACACGCGCTACATCGCTATGGGCATGAGTTGGCGGAAACGGCGCTGCAACAAGCTGCCGAAACGCTCGGCAAGCATGACGAAGATGAATTGTTTCTCGCTGTCGGCGAAGGCTCGATCAAAGCGAGCGCCGTCGCGGTTGCGGCATTTCCGGGCTTGAAGGACAAGGTTCGCAAAGACGAAACGCGCCGTCCGATGGAGCTTGAAAAAGCAAAGCTCTACGTGAAGGGCGGCGATCTTACGCCTGGCGTTGCGCTACATTTTGCTGAGTGCTGCACGCCGATCCCGGGAGACCGGATTATCGGCGTACATACGCCGGGCAAAGGCATCGTCATTCACACCATCGATTGTGAAACGCTGGCCTTGCTGGAGGACAGCGGCGGCGAATGGATCGACCTCTCCTGGACGCCCACCGCGCTCCACAAGACCCTCGCTGTCGGGCGCATCGTGGCGACTGTGGAGAACAAGCGCGGCGTGCTGGCTGAACTCTGCGGCATTATCGCAGAAAATCAGGGCGACATTATCAATCTGCGGCTCGCCAAGCGCACCGTCGATTTCTTCGACATGATTTTCGATATTGAAGTCGCCGATGCTCGCCACCTCGTCAACATTCTTGCCGCAATGCGTGCGAGCAAATCTGTGAGAGAAGCCGAGCGCGTGAAGGGCTGATGGCGCTGCATGGCCGGATCGCGGGCGGCATGTCGCCTACACTGGCCTGCGCTCTGACGATCACCGATTTCGCGTTTCTCATTTATTGGGCCGCAGCCGCGTTACACGCATTGGCTATGATCCAAATCCCGCAAGAGTGGCTTTACACCAACGCCGACGACCCGCGCGTCGTCGCTTGGAATTGGTCCTTCTTTCCGCTTGATGTCGCGTTCTCGCTGACCGGGCTCGCCGCTGTCCGCTATGCGCGGGTTGGCTCGGGCGCATGGCGGCCTCTCGCGCTAATTTCTTTGATCCTGACCATGGTCGCTGGCGGCATGGCCGTCGGCTATTGGCTTTTGCTGGCGGAGTACGATCCGTTCTGGATCGGCGCCAACACACTGCTTCTGATCTGGCCGATTCCATTCCTCGCAGGATTGGTGAGGGATTTGAGTGTCCCCACATCGACGCTCGGGGGCGAAGCGGCTAAAGACAGGCCATGAATCAAGACCAAGTCCTCGACGAATTCCGTGCAGCCGGCGCTTTGCTGGAAGGTCACTTCATTCTTTCTTCCGGGCTCCATTCGCCCGTGTTCTTTCAGAAGAACGCGGTGTTCATGGATCCCGAGCGGACGGAGCGGCTTTGCAAGGCGCTTGCAGAGAAGGCGGAGGCGGCGTTCGGCAAGATTGATGTGGTTGTATCGCCCGCTGTCGGCGCGATTATTCCCGGTTACGAAACGGCGCGGCATTTGAAGGCGCGCGCGATGTTTGTTGAGCGCGAAGGCGGCGCGTTCCAGCTGCGCCGCGGGTTTGAGATCAAGGCGGGCGAACGCGTGTTGATGGTGGAAGACGTTGTTACGACCGGCCTGTCATCGCGCGAGTGCCTCGATTCTATTCGCGGCCATGCAGGAGAACTCGTCGGCGCGGCGTGCCTCATCGATCGCTCCGGCGGCAAGGCTGATATCGGCGCGAAACTGGTCTCGCTTGCCAGCGTCAGCGCGCCTGCCTATCCCGCTGATCAATTGCCTCCGGAGCTGGCGGCTTTGCCTGCAATTAAACCGGGATCGCGTGGGTTGGCCGCATGAGCGAGGTAACTTGGATACTTCAGGCACGCCTGTGCGCGTCTGAAGACGCGCGGTCCGAGAGGACGCTATGAGCGATCGCGTGCGGCTTGGCGTGAACATCGATCACGTCGCCACCATCCGGAATGCCCGCGGTGTTTCGTATCCCGATCCCGCGCGCGCGGCTGTTGTTGCGCTTGAGGCCGGCGCTGACGGGATCACCGCGCACTTGCGCGAAGATCGCCGCCATATCTCTGATGCCGATATCGAGCATCTCGCCGCGATGCTGCGCGAGCGTGGCCGCCCGCTGAATCTTGAGATGGCGGTGACCTCTGAAATGTTGGCGATTGCGTTGCATCATCGCCCGCATGCTGTGTGCTTGGTGCCTGAGCGCCGCGAAGAGCGCACAACTGAGGGTGGGCTCGACGTTGCCGGCGGCCACAACTGGATTACGCCCTTCGTTGAGAAGCTCAGCGCCAATGGCAGCCGCGTCTCCTTGTTTATCGGCGCCGACGCCGCACAGATAGAGGCCGCGAGCCGCACCGGCGCCGCCGTCGTAGAGCTTCATACCGGCGCGTACTGTGATGCCGTGCGTGATGGGCACGATGACGAGGCTGAGCGTCTATTGGCGGCGCTGAAGGCTGCCGCTACTCAGGCCACCTCGCTCGGTCTTGAGGTCCATGCCGGGCACGGCATCGATTACGGCACCGTCTCGCCGATCGCGGCTATCCCGGAGATCGCAGAACTCAACATTGGCCACTTCCTGGTTGGCGAGGCGATCTTCATCGGGCTCGGGCCGGCAGTGATCGGAATGCGCCGCCTCATCGACGCTGCTCGCGAGGAAAGCCTCGCATGATCATCGGCATCGGTTCGGACATCATCGACATCCGCCGCGTTGAGAAGACGCTCAGCCGGTTTGGCGAGCGGTTCACGAACCGGATATACACTGAAAAGGAGCGCGCCCGCGCCGAGCGCCGCCCGGAGCAACGGGCTGCCAGCTACGCCAAAAGGTTCGCCGCGAAAGAGGCCACGTCAAAGGCGCTCGGCACGGGCATCAAACAAGGCGTGTTTTGGCGCGATATGGGCGTCGCCAACCTGCCCAGCGGCCAGCCGACCATGGTTTTGACCGGTGGCGCGGCGCGACGCTTGGAACAATTGACCCCGCCTGGGCACGTCGCCCACATCCACGTAAGCCTTACGGACGACTATCCGCTGGCTGTCGGTTTCGTCATCATTTCGGCGGAGTTGGCGCCGATTCAGCCCGGAGCCGGAGAATGACCCGCTCCGGTGGGGAAAAGCATGGCCGCGCCGGGTGCGGCCCAGTCAGTACAGGCATGGCGGCCGAAGGGTCATAAGCGAGAAACGCATGAGCATGACGACGACGAGTTCTTCGACCGCCGCGATGGATGTTTTCTGGGATAACGTGAAGACGATCCTCTACGCGCTCGCGCTTGCCATGGTGCTGCGTTTCACGATTGCTCAGCCATTTCGTATCCCTTCCGGTTCCATGCAGCCGACGCTCGAAGTCGGCGACTACATTGTCGTGACCAAGTGGTCGTACGGCTATGGACGCTTCTCGTTCGCGCCACTCGAAGGTCTGTTGCCGCATGGCCGCCTGTTCGGAAGCGAGCCGCAACGCGGCGACGTCGTTGTGTTCCGTCCGCAGCCAGAACCGGATCGCGATTTCATCAAGCGCGTCATCGGCATGCCGGGCGACCGCATTCAGATGATCAACGGCGTTCTGACCATCAACGGCGAGCCGATACAGCGTGAATCGCTGGGCGATCGCCCGTTTGAAAACGAACACGGCATCATCGAGCACATCCAGACCTATCGCGAGACGCTGCCAAACGGCGTGAGCTACATCGCGTTCGATCGTGGCTCGATGGAACTCGACAACACGCGCGTATTTGAAGTGCCGGAAGGCCACTACTTCATGATGGGCGACGATCGCGACAACTCCGCCGACAGCCGCGTGCCGTCTGTGGTGGGCTTTGTGCCGTACGACAATCTCGTCGGCCCGGCCCAGTTCATCGTTGTGTCGTTCAACAACTCAACCTCGATCTTCCGTCCGTGGACGTTGTTCACCGGCTTCCGCGGCGATCGCTTCTTGAAGTCGGTCAATTGAGGCGCGGCCCATGAAAGGGCCGGCCGCAAGCCACGACGCCAGGCTCGCCGAGCTTGAACACCGGATAGGTCACACATTCAGCAATCGCGCCATGCTGCGTGAAGCACTCACGCACGGCAGCGTGCACGAAGGCCAGAAGCGCAGCGCCGACTATGATCGCCTCGAATTTCTAGGTGATCGCGTGCTTGGTCTGTGCGTAGCAGAGCGTTTGTTGGCTGAACACCAAAGCGAACAGGAAGGCGAACTCGCGCCGCGCTTTAACGCGTTGGTGAACCGTCACGCTTGCGCGCGCGCGGCGCGGGCAGCTGGTTTGGGGGAAGCCCTCGTGCTTTCGCCGGCCGAGGAGGCATCCGGCGGCCGGCAGAAGGAAGCCATTCTGGGTGACATCTGCGAGTCCGTGATCGCCGCGCTGTACCTGGATGGCGGGCTCGAAATCGCGCGCGGCTTCATTCACCGCTTTTGGGGGACGGCGTTTGATGACGCCAAGGGCGCCCTGCGCGACGCCAAGACGGCCTTGCAGGAATGGGCGGCGGCGAAGAAGAAGCATTTGCGCTATGTGGAGGTCGCCCAATCCGGGCCTGAGCACGCACCGCGTTTTAGCATTGAGGCACATGTGGAGGGTTTTGAACCTGTCCTGGGCGAAGGCACATCCAAGCGAGACGCGCAACGCGCCGCCGCTGAAGCCTTCTTAAAAGCGCGAGGCGCCCGTGACTGAGCAACGTTGCGCCGTGGTGGCCGTACTTGGCGCGCCAAACGCTGGCAAATCGACGCTGGTGAACACGCTTGTCGGCTCCAAGGTCGCAGCCGTGACGCAGAAGGTGCAAACCACACGTGCGCTCGTGCGTGGCATCGCCATGCGCGATGAGGTCCAACTTATCCTCATCGATACCCCCGGCGTGTTCGCGCCGAAGCGTCGTTTTGATCGCGCTATGGTGGCTGCCGCTTGGAGCGCGCTCGAAGGCGCCGATGCTATTGTTCATGTCGTTGACGCTGCAGCGCATGCGTCCGGTGACAGGGGCGCCGACGCGCATGCGGTTTCCGACACCGCTTCAATTGCCGCCAAGCTGAAGCAGATGGAGCTGCCTTCGATCCTCGTGCTCAACAAAGTCGACGCGGTGCCGCGCCCGATATTGTTGGAGATCACGACCAAGCTGGTCGAAGAGGGTCTCTACACCGACGTTTTCATGATCGCTGCGCGCAAAGGCGATGGCGTTGATGATATTGCGCGCACGCTTGCTGAGCGCGCGCCGGTCGGGCCTTGGCTCTTTCCCGAAGACCAAACCATGGATGCGCCGGAGCGTGTCCTTGCAGCTGAAATCACGCGCGAGAAAGCGTTCCTGCGTTTGCACGAAGAATTGCCGTACGAACTCATGGTCGAAACCGAGACCTGGGAAGAGCGCAAAGACGGCTCGGCCAAAATCGATCAGACAATTTTCGTCTCGCGCGAAAGCCAACGCAAAATCGCCATCGGCGCCAAAGGCGCGACGATCAAAACCATTGGTGAACTGGCGCGCAAAGAGATGGAGGAAGCGTTTGGTCGGCGCATCCACCTTTTCCTGCACGTGAAGGTCGCTGAAAATTGGACTGAGCAACGCGCACTCTACAAGCGGCTCGGTCTCGACTTCGAAGCCTAATGGAATGGGTCGATGACGCCATTGTGCTGGGCGCGCGTCCGTTCGGCGAAGGCAAACTCGTAGCAGAGGTGTTTTCGCGTGAGCACGGCCGCTACGGCGGCGTCGTGCACGCAGGCCGGAAAATGCAACCGGTGCTGCAGGCCGGCAATCTCGTGCATGCTGGCTGGAAGGCGCGGCTCTCTGAGCAGCTTGGGTTTTACAGCCCGCTTGAACTGGTGGAGCCGCACGCAACGCGCTTGCTTGATGATCCGATTGCACTCGCCGGGCTGTCGTCCGCCGTCACGTTGATCCGCACCGCTACGCCAGAGCGGCAAGCCTATCCGCAGCTTTATGATGCGGTGATCGTGTTGATCGAAGCGATGCCACACACTGAGATTTGGCCGGCGCTCTACACGCGCTTTGAATTGGGCCTGCTCTCAGCGATGGGTTACGGACTCGACCTGACGCGTTGTGCGGTAACGGGTGAGACCGAAGGCCTTGCTTGGGTTAGCCCGCGCACCGGCCGCGCTGCGACAGCCGAAGCGGGCGCGCCTCATGCTGATGTTCTCCTCAGATTGCCGCCGTTTCTCATTGATGCGGAAGCGGAACTAAAGTCAGGCGATGTCGCGGATGCGTTCGCTTTGGCCGGCCATTTCCTAGATCGGCGCGTTTTTGACCACAAAGGCGAAGGCATGCCCGACGCCCGCCGCCGGCTGATAGAGCGTTTAGGATTTGCGGGACGACTCTGATTTAAGCGTGCAAGAAACTGCGTGATCGTTTCGGAGAGCCAAGAATGGCTGACGACATTACCCGTTCGCCGGAAGAAGGCGGACGCATCGTAGATGAGCCAATCGGGGAAGCGCTGGCAAAGCGCTATCTCGCTTATGCGCTCTCGACGATCACGTCGCGTGCGCTGCCGGATGTGCGTGATGGCCTGAAGCCAGTTCACCGCCGCGTGCTCTATGCGATGAAGCGGTTGAACCTCACCGCCGACGCGGCATTCCGTAAGAGCGCGAAAGTCGTTGGCGACGTGATGGGCGACTATCACCCGCACGGCGACCAATCGATTTACGACGCGCTGGTGCGCCTCGCGCAGGACTTCAACTCGCGCTACCCGCTGATCGACGGTCAAGGCAATTTCGGCAACATCGACGGCGATAGCCCCGCCGCGATGCGTTACACCGAAAGCCGGATGACCAAGGCTGCTGAAGCCTTGCTTGAAGGCATCGATGAGGATTCCGTCGACTTCCGTCCGAGCTACGACGGTTCGAAAGAAGAGCCGGTTGTTCTGCCGGCAGCGTTTCCCAATCTGCTCGCCAACGGCTCGTCGGGCATTGCCGTCGGTATGGCAACGAGCATTCCGCCGCACAATTTGGCGGAACTGATCGATGGCTGCTTGCTGCTGATCGAGAACCCGAAGGCGACGACCGACGATCTGTTGAAGGTCATTCCTGGCCCTGACTTCCCGACTGGCGGCATCGTTGTCGAGCCGCCGGAAGCGATCCGCGAAGCTTACGAGACTGGCCGCGGCGGTTTCCGCGTCCGTGCGCGGTGGCAAACGGAAGATCTTGGGCGCGGCATGTGGCGCATCGTCGTCACCGAAATTCCGTACCTCGTGCAGAAGTCGAAGCTCGTAGAGGCGTTGGCCGCCGTCATTGAGAACAAAAAGGCGCCACTGCTTGGCGATGTGCGCGATGAAAGCGCTGAGGATATCCGCCTCGTGCTTGAGCCCAAAGCGCGCACGGTTGAGCCTGAAACCCTGATGGAGAGCTTGTTCAAGCTCACGGCGCTTGAGAGCAGGATTTCGCTCAATATGAACGTGCTCGACGCGCACGGCGCGCCGCGCGTGATGAGTTTGAAAGAAGTGCTTCGCTCCTTCCTCGACCATCGCCGCGACGTGCTGCAGCGCCGCACGGGCCACCGGCTTGAGAAGATCGCTACGCGCCTGGACGTGTTGGCCGGCCTGTTGATCGTCTTTCTTAACCTTGATGAGGTCATCCGCATCATCCGCAACGAGGACGATCCGAAGGCAAAACTGATCACGCGCTTCACGCTGATTGAGACGCAGGCCGAAGCCATTCTCAACACGCGTTTGCGTCAGTTGCGCAAACTCGAAGAGATGGAAATTCGCCGCGAGGATGTCGCGCTGCGCGAAGAGCAAGCCGATCTGCAAGGTCTGCTTGAAGATACACGCAAGCAATGGCGCAAAATTGCCGGTGAACTGAAGGACACGCGCAAGCTGTTTGGCCCGGCGACATCGTTCGGCAAGCGCCGCACGGAGCTTGGAGAAGCGGCGGCTGTTTCCGCGGACGTCGACATCGAAGCGTTCGTCGTGCGTGAGCCGGTGACTGTGATCCTCTCGGAAAAAGGTTGGATACGCGCGCTCAAGGGCCACGGCGATCTGGACAATCTCCAGTTCAAAGAGGGCGATGGCGCTCAGCACATCGTGCGCTGCGAGACGACAGATAAGCTGCTCGCGTTCGCGTCTGATGGGCGCGCATTCACGCTGGATGCGCACAAACTGCCTGGCGGCCGCGGTCATGGCGAGCCGATCCGGCTTTCGATTGAACTCGGCGACATCGATGAGGTTGTGGCGCTGTTCAAATACGAAGAAGGCGCGAAGCGCCTCGTGGCGAGTCACGAGGGCTACGGCTTCATCGTGCCAGAGAGCGAAATGGTCGCGACCAAGCGGTCGGGCAAACAGGTTCTCAACGGCCGCGCTATGCAAGCCGCGAAGGTCATCGGCGATCAGGTAGCGGTCATCGGCGAGCGGAAGAAACTGCTCATCTTCCCGCTCAGCGAGATGCCAGAGATGAACCGCGGCAAGGGCGTGAAGCTTCAGAGCTATCACGATCGGGGGTTGGCGGACGTGAAGGTGTTCGACAAGGGTGAGGGGCTTTCCTGGGAGGATAGCGCCGGCCGGATTCGCGTCGTGGCAGAGTGGAAAGAGTTCCGCGGCAAGCGCGGCGGGGCAGGCAAGGTCGCGCCGAAGGGCTTCTCCCGCTCCGGCCGCTTCTCGGACGTGATTGGATAGCGTTGCCCACAAGCTTCCGCTAAGACTCACTGCAATTGGTCCACGGAAGGGGTCTCTATGACTTTGATCATTATCCTGATCGTCATCGTCGTTTTGGCGGTGCTGCTGATCGGCATCTACAACCGCCTCGTCGCGCTTCGTCAGAACTGCAACCAAGCGTTCGCCGACGTCGATGTGCAGCTGAAACAGCGTCACGACCTCATCCCGAACCTGGTCGAGACCGTGAAAGGGTACGCTGCGCACGAAGCGGGCACGCTCGAAGCGGTGATCCAAGCGCGTAACTCGGCGGTCAGCGCAGAGCGCACGGGTGATCCGAAAGCCATGGGCGCGGCCGAAGGCATTCTCGGCCAAGCGTTGGGCCGCCTGATCGCGTTGAGCGAGGCCTATCCAGACCTCAAAGCCAACGCCAACTTCCAGCAATTGCAAGCTGAGCTCTCGGACATTGAGAACAAGCTCGCCGCTGCACGCCGCTTCTTCAACAACGCGGTTGGCGAATACAACACGGCGCGTGAGCAATTCCCGGCGGTGATCTTCGTCGGCATGTTCGGCTTCGGTCCGCGCGAATTCTTCGATGTCGGCGAGGACACTCGCGCATCGATGGATGCGGCGCCTCCGCAGGTTAAGTTCAACTAAGGCGCATTGCACGTGGGCGGCGCCTACGGACTCCAGACACATATCTGGAACAACAACTGGAAAACCGGGCTGCTTATGGCCGGTTTTCCAGTGCTGTTGTTGCTGCTGATGTACGGGCTGTTTTTGCTCTTCGCGGGGCTGACCGGCACGTATTACGGCAACGACCCCATCACCGGCTATTTCATGTGGGCGGGCGATGCGCTGGCGAAGGCGTGGCCCTACGCAATTGCCGGCGCGATACTGTGGTTCGGGATTGCCTACGCGTTCTACCAAAACATCATTGATGCAGCGACCGGCGCGCATAAAGTCGAGCGCATCGCTGAACCCAAGCTCTACAATTTGCTTGAGAACCTTTGCATTTCGCGCGGTCTTACGATGCCGGCGTTGCGGATCATGGAGACCGACGCGCTCAACGCGTTCGCGACGGGGCTTCATAAGGGCAATTACTCAATCACCGTGACGCGCGGATTGATGAACACGCTGAACGACGAAGAGCTTGAGGCTGTGCTCGCGCACGAACTCACGCACATCCGCAACGCCGATGTGCGGCTGCTAATCATCGCCGTGATCTTCGTGGGCATTTTTTCGTTCGCGGGCGAGATGACGTTTCGCAGCTTGCGGTTTGGCGCCATGGGGGGCGGGTCATCGCGGCGGTCTAGCAGCAGGGATAGCGGCGGCGGCGCGATTATCGCCATTGTCGCGGCGCTTGCGATTATCGCCATTGCGTATGCCTTAGCGATTGTGATCCGCTTCGCACTATCGCGCCGGCGCGAGTATTTGGCGGATGCGGGCGCGGTGGAACTGACCAAAAATCCTGACGCGATGATCACGGCATTGCAGAAGATTTCCGGCAACTCCGTCGTTGAGAGCGCGCCTTCCGAAGTGCGAGAAATGTTTATTGAGAACCCGCACTCCGACTTCGCCAGCCTATTTGCGACACACCCGCCGATTGCGAAGCGGATCGAGGCGCTCTCGAAGTTTGCAGGCGGACGCGTGCCTATGCCCGAGGCGCCAATCCCGCAAGCGCCTCGTCCCGGCAAACGAGGACCTTGGGGTTGAGGCCGGTGCTGCGCCGGTTTCTCGTTGGGGCCATTATTGTCACGTGCATTGCGTCGCTGGGCGTTGGTTGGATAGCGACTGCGTTTTTGTTCAGTCCTTGCCAGTACGATCGCTTGCATGAGCGCGTGTCGCCGAGCCAGCGCTATGTGGCGGAAGTCTATGGCGCGACATGCGGGATGGGCTCGTACCGAAGCATCGTGACTTTGCGTGATCGCTCGGCGCTGGCGTTGCAGAGCGTTGATGGGACGCCTCCTGGAACCGTTGTCGCGAGTGACTTTACGCTCGCGCAGCAGGGGGAGGATTTGTTTTGGGACGGCGAGTCCAAGCTGGTGCTGCAGTATGTTGGTGCGCGCGCGCCGGCGCTTGATCGAAGCGAGTGGGGTGGTGTGCGTATCGAGACGCGGCGCTATGTGCCTCAGCCCTAAAAAAAGAGGGCGCGACCCGAAAGTCGCGCCCGAGGCTATGGAGCTTGTAGAAGTTCACATCACCATTGGCGGTCCCAGTAGGTGACGAAGTCTCGGACGACGACGTAGCCCTGTTCCATGAACGCGCGGGCATCCGGCGAGTAGACCCAAGCGAAGGCGCCGACGAGTATGACGATGGCGATCGTCGCGAGGCCGTCAGTGGCGCCGCCTGTGCGCCGTCCGCTCAGCGTTGCATACGAGGTGCGTTGCAGAGCGCTGAACGGCGACGAGATCGCGGCGTAGGCAATGGCGAGGACGACGAGGACAAGCCAAGTCGGCGCGTCACCTGGCGGCGTCCAGCCCATCACTGAGCCACTGCTCAGCAAGGAGAAGAACGCGATCAGGAATGCGATCAGCAGGGCGGCGGTAATGATCGAGAACACGAAGGCGAACAGACCCGCAAACATGCGCTCGACGTAGCCGACAGGTTGAGCGGGCGTCGCCGCGGCTTGAGCTGCGCCCGCACCCCATCCGGCGTCCCATGTGCGCTGTTGTTGGCGCCACGAGCGGCGCCAGCGGCGTTCTTCGCTGCGCCAGTTTGCAGTGCTGGTTTCAGTGAAGCGGCCGTACTCACGTTTGGCGCGATCGATGACTTCTTGCGCGTTGAACGGCGCGCCGTGCGCGGCGGCGAGTTCTTCGCTGGTCGATGCAACAGGCACCGCGAAGATCATCACGAGATAGACCAAGCAGGTGAAGCCGCCGGTGAAGAGGCCGCTCACGATCCAAAAAATGCGCACCCAGGCGACGTCAATGCCTGCGTATGCAGCCATGCCGGCGCTGACGCCTGTCCAGGCGCCGTTGTCGTAGATGCGATAGAGGCGCCGGTTGGGACGAAACGGTTCGTGGTTTGGCGCAGCGCCGCTTTGCTCTTGCTGCGCGCCAGCTTCGGCCTCGCCTTCGACGGGGCCCATCTCGCCAAGGATGCGCGACATATCCGATGCTGAAACCACCGACTTGCCAGGCGAGAGGTAGCTGCCGCACTTGTCGGCAATCGCTTGCTCGAGATCGCGAACGATCTCGGCTTTGTCGGGGTTGGCGCCTAAAGCGGCCTCAGCGCGCGTCATGTAGGAGCGCAACGCATCGTATGCCGGTTCTTCCAGCTGATACGAGTTGCCGTTCAGATTGATCGTGACGACGCGTTCCATGAGATTTTATCGCCCCAGGCTTTCGAGTGTGGAGGTGAGGTGACGCCAATAGGCGGCGAGTTCACCGAGCCGGCCGGAGCCTTTGTCGGTGAGCTGGTAGTATTTGCGCGGCGGACCCTGGCCGCTCTCGACCCATTGGTAGTCGACGAATTCCTCGCGCCGCAGCTTTGAGAGGAGCGGGTAGAGGGTTCCTTCCTGGGTCGCGAAGGGTGTCGGCGCGAGCGCCTCCAGAATGTCGCCGACATAGGCGCTGGCGCGACCCGACACGAAGGTCAGGATCGCGAATTCCAGGAGGCCCTTCCGTAGGCCAGCAAATTGTTCATCAGCGATTGGCATAAAGCTACCTTGTTATCGAAAGGTATGCGCGTCAGACAAGGTTGTCAAGGATAGCAAGGGGTGGCCCAAGAAGGTGGAGGGCGGAGACGCGAGGCTTGCGCCTAAGGTAGTTCAGTGAGCGCCGAACGAGGTTCAGCGCCGGACGCTCATCTCGCGTCTCCGTGACCGGCTTCACCGGCTCTGCTCCGGAAGGTGTTTCACTCCCTTGGCAAAGAT
>JANPCV010000089.1:0-3652 GCA_031431115.1 Caulobacteraceae bacterium | reverse complement strand
GCGCTGACGACGATCAACGCCATCCGTGACCTGGTGGCCGTCGGCAGCGGCCCTTGGGCAGGATTCGGAGCACAGGTCGCTCGGTGGTTGCTCGAACCCGGAGAGGCCAAGGCACCGCCCAACTGAAACGCAAGGGAAGTCAGCGCGGCCAGCCTGCAGCGGAACGGTGAACGCCAGCTGCGTAGGGAGGCTCACTTGCACAATTCCCTTGCGCTCACGACTGGCCGCCGACGACGACCAAGCGCGCGGCTTTCCCAAGGTTGCAATCGGCGCAGAGCGTCTGAAGGTTGGCCATCTCAGTGGCGCCGCCCTTCGAAATCGGCACGACGTGATCAACGTGGAGCCGGACCCGGTCCGCCTTTGATCCGCACGCCTTGCACGAGAAAACATCCCGCTGCATGACTTGAAGCCGAAGGCTTGGAGTCATCAGGCGGCGCTGTTCCCGCGCGTGTGCTGGCTTCGTGGATCGAGGTCGAGCAAGCACCTCGCCTAACATCTCAAACATCCTGGCCTGTTCGGCCGCCCAATCACGCAGGACACGCCGGGCGATGTAGTCCGGAGTGCGGTCCTCCGACTCCGCAATGGCCGCCAAAACGATGCCGGTCAGTCGGTCGTCGACAAGCGGCACAGACATTGCCTCGTCTAAGGTGCTGTCATCACTTGGATTCCCGGTCATTCCCGATTCCTCCCGGTTTTTCCCGCGCGCTCCACACCAGCGACGATCAACGTGGCCTCATGGACACGACGGCGAATTACTGGAACGAGCACGCTCTCGACAAACTCTGCAATCGTCACGCCTTCTGCGTCACAGATCGCCTTCAGGGCGGCGTGCGTATCCGGGTCAAGTTTTCCCCGGATGTCTTCGCGATCGAGACTCATGCGTCAGGCCGCGGCTTCCGACGAGGCGCGTGGGACGCTACGGCGCATGTACGCCCAATCGACGTCAGGGCGCAGCGCCTCGCAGCGAACCTTGCCGCCGCTCGCCTTCTCGATCCGCATGACAAGGCCTTCACCGAGGGCCTTATTCAGCGAAATGGCCTTGCGTAGGTAACTGACCGACGTGTCACAGTCAGACGCGAACTTCGCCTGCTTTGCCGTCGATAGCGCGTTCAAGTATTCGCGGAGTGACTCCATCCCCAGGAGTTTACCCATGGGTAACGTGGCGTCAATACCCAGAGGGCATTTACCTTTAAGTAGCCGCCCGTACAGTGGACGAATGTACGATGCGCTGAAGGAACGTCGCCGAATTCGTTTCGGCGAGTTGGTAACGGAGTGGCTGAGCAAGGGCAAGAAGGCCAAGGACCTGGCCGAGGCCCTTGATGTGCCGCCCGACTATGTAAGCCGCTGTAAGACAGGCACGAAGGGTATTGGCGAGAACAATGCCCGCGAGTGGGAGCGTCTGCTTAAAAAGCCAGAATATTGGTTCGACAAGACCAACGCCGAACTTGAGGTCGCGCACCGCGCTGAACCCATGTTGGCCTATCACGGCGTGCTTCTGACGCGCGCCGGGGCGCTATTGGCGGCCGAATGGGAAAAGTTAGACGTGGGCGATCGCATTGAGGTCGAGGCCATGGTCATGACAAAGGTCGGCCAGAAAGTGCGCGACAAGCGCGCCCGCCCCAGCAAGGCACTCAGCAAAGACCCCAACGAACAATGAAGCGCCCGGCCGCAGGGGACGTAACAACCAGGAGAACAACAATGCGAATCGTAATGGCTCTATCGATGACCGTGCTTGCCCTCGCCGCTTCCGCAGCTCCGGCGGCGGATCATGCGAAGAAAGGCTATGTGACCAAGCAAGGTGTGTACGTCCCGCCTGCGCGGCAGACGAACCCGAATAACACGAAGCTTGACAACTACGGCACGAAGGGCAACGTCAACCCCTACACCGGCAAAAAGGGCACGAAGGACCCGTACAAGACGAAGAAATAAGGGGGCGACAATGGCAAGCAAGAAAGGCGGCGGCCGTATCGGCGGCCGCGATAACGACAATGGGCAGTTCGTTCCCTTGAAGGAGACGAAAGACCGTCCCAAATCCACGACTCGCGAAGTGATCCCGAATCCGGGACATGGTGACTCGGGACGCTACCCGAAGAAAAAGCCCTAGGATTTCCGCAGCACCGTCAGTTTTCGGATACAGCCGCGCGGGATGTAGTAGTGCCCCGCGCCGTCAATTTCGGTGCTGCCGTTTTTCTCGCCAGCCAATCCGGCGGTCAACATGACGCCCTCCTTCGTCTGGGTCACGAGCCCGCCGACCGTGCGACAATGAAGCGGCACGGCATTCGCTTTCAGCTCCTCGAGCGACTGCCACCCGCGTGCCGAGTGAGAGTCCACCCACTCAACTAGGACTAGTTTCATCTAGAACGCGCGCAGCCAACTTAAGCGCCAATTCCATCGCATCGGTCGGATGTATCTTCGGCCGGTTGCGCATGATTTCCTCGAAGATGGCAAACCGCACCTTGGTGCGCAACAGCGGTGGGCCGATGGTGCGCAACAGCGGCGGGTCGATATGCCGCCCCTTCGCCTGACTGACTGATTCCATGTGACCTCCTGAGACTCCAATGGATCTGACGTCGATTCAGTCCGCGCTCTCCGGTCTAGCGGCCGCGGTAGACCTCATCAAGCACGGATTTAAGACGCGCGAAGCTTTCCTGCAAGGCGAGACAGCTACCAAACTGCTCAGCGAACTGCTCTCCGTGTATGGCCATGCCGCGGCGGTTCAATCGCAACTGACGGCGGCGACAGACCAGATACGCGATCTCAAACAACGCATAGTGGATGCGGAACACTGGGCGACGGAGCGATCTCGCTACGAGCTGCACGAGGCCGCGCCCGGCTGCTTCGTCTACCGCGTGAAGGAACTTGAGCGCGGCAGCGAGCCGGCCCATCTGCTTTGCGCAAACTGCTACCAGCGCGGCGTAAAGTCGATCCTGCAGCATGAAACACTGTCGATTGGCCGCGCGAAGGTGCTGTTTTGCACGGGCTGCAACGCCGAGCTGGTAATTGAAGGCGTGCGACACGCTGACCAACCGCCGCGCCCGCCCATACGCTCTGCGCGCCCGCTGAGTTAACCGCCCCAGCACACTGGGGCCCGCGTCGGCTCCCGCTTGTCGTTCCACCTGGCCTCCTGAGTGCCCGGAATGGGCGCCTTGCCTACGGGCGACGATAAAGTTTACCTACAGGTATTGCAATAAGCATTACCTTGGGGTAATGTGCCTCCACCAACCCGGAGGCCGCAATGAGTACCCACACGATCACGGTAGAGCTTGAAGTCGAGGTGACCTACTCGACGCACCAGTTCTCGCGCGGCCGGCGCGAGGGCGGCCAGCAGCTCGAACCTGACGAGCCGGCTGGCGTCACGCTGGAAAGCGCCCGCATCGTCAACGGCCCGGCCATCGACCTGAACCTGATTCCACATCTTGACGACCTGGAGCAGGAACTCATCGAACTGGAGTTCGACGACGGCAGCGACCGCGGCGAGTACGAGTTCGACGCCATCCTCGAACGCCGCGCGGAGGCGCACGACTATGGCCGCTAAGACTGACGACAGCAGCGCGCGTCTGAATCGCGTGATCGCGAGCGGCCTGAAGGCCGGCAATCACAAAAGCCCAAAGGCGCGGGCCGGCGACATCGACGCCTGTGTGATGGAAGCGAT
>JANPCV010000088.1:0-1882 GCA_031431115.1 Caulobacteraceae bacterium | reverse complement strand
CTCTTGCGTGCTTATCTCTATGAGCTTGAAGTCGCCGCCCACGGTGACCTTAAGCCGACACTAAAACGACGCCTCACCGACTTGGCGCAGAGCTTCGGCGCTGACGATCACTTCGACCCCGCACCGCGCAAGGCGGCAATGCTGGGCAGCGCCCTGGTGCGCGATTGGAATGGCGCGCGCCACGTCGTTCTCGTCGTGCCGAGCGGGTTCCAATACGGCGAGACCATTTATCCGTCTCTCACCCATGTTGCGCAGACCATTACAGGCAAGCACCAAAGCGGCCCTCGCTTCTTTGGGTTGGTCGGCAAAGCAGAGCGTGAGCCACGTCCATGAAAAAGCTGCGCTGCGCTATCTACACACGCAAATCGAGCGAGGAAGGCCTCGAGCAAAACTTCAACTCGCTCGACGCGCAGCGAGAGGCTTGCGCCGCCTACATCCTATCTCAAGCCGGCGAAGGCTGGGTCGGCGTCAAAGATATCTATGACGATGGCGGCTTTTCCGGCGGTTCGATGGAGCGCCCCGCACTGAAACGGCTCATGGCCGAGGTCCAAGCCAAACGCATTGATGTGATCGTCGTCTACAAAGTTGATCGCCTCACCCGCTCGCTTGCCGACTTCGCGCGCATCGTGGAGATCCTCGACCGAACAGGCGCTTCGTTCGTCTCAATCACCCAGGCGTTTAACACGACGACGTCCATGGGACGGTTGACACTCAATGTGCTCCTCTCCTTTGCGCAGTTTGAACGCGAAGTGACCGGCGAACGCATACGCGACAAGATCGCTGCCTCCAAAGCCAAAGGCATGTGGATGGGCGGCAACCCGCCGCTTGGATATGACGTCCGAGATCGCGGGCTTCATATCAACGAAGCCGAAGCGCTGACCGTGCGCGACATCTTCACGAGGTATCTCGCGGTCCGGAACGTGTTCCAGCTACGCGACGAGCTAACGCATAAGGGCGTGCGTTCAAAACGATGGACATCGCGCGCCGGTCGCGAGGTGGGCGGCTGTACTTTGAGCCATGGCGCACTGCTCTACATTCTCGCCAACCGGCTCTATGTCGGCGACGTGACCCATCGCGGCAAATCTTACCCTGGCCAGCATCAAGCCATTATCGAGACTCATCTATTCGACGCGGTTCAACGCAAGTTAGCTGCGGGCGCCCCGCCTCTTTCGGGCATCGCATCGCAGGGACGATCCGCGCACCTGCTCGGGAAAATATTCGATGCTCAGCATCGTTCCATGACCAGCGCACGCGCCAACAAGAAGGGACGGCGCTATTTCTATTATGTCTCGACGCCCAAAACAGCACTCAATTCTGGCTGCAAAACACGCGTCTCCGCGCCGAATCTTGAACATCAGATCCAAGAAGCGGTCGCACCTTTACTCGCGCCAACTTGGCATCCCCGCGATGAGCCAACACCACGGGCATTCGCTGCTGTAGAAAAAGTTGTGCTTGGATCGGAGTGCATCGCTGTCAGCATCGTTGATGAGGCCATCGCTTCCGATCTGACTGACCGCATCGAAGGACTCGCACGTGACGGCGATGCGTGGCGCCTCACTTTGCCAAACACATTGCGTCGGCGAGCGACCTGGCGCGGTGTGATCAGTTCGACAAATACTGGCGCGTTGCCGGCGCGAATAGATCGCGCGTTAGTGCGCGCTATCGTTCAAGCGCGACGCTGGACACAGATGCTGGCTTCGGGAGAAGCCGCTACGCTGAACGATCTCGCGCGCACTGAAAGTCTTTGCCCGCACTACACCGGTCAGTTGCTGCCACTGGCATTCTTGGCGCCAGTTTTGGTCGCGGATATTTTGGACGGACGCCAACCCGCGCGGCTAACGCTGGCGACACTCATCGCGCGTCCACTGCCTTCAGCTTCGCC
>JANPCV010000087.1:0-22768 GCA_031431115.1 Caulobacteraceae bacterium | reverse complement strand
GTTTTGGGGGTGGCGGTGTGTATTAAGTTGATTGTTTTTGTTTTGTGCTCATTATTTTACCCGCGGGGGCCTGCCGGCACAACTCCTGGGCGGGCGGGGGTGCGGCCGGCGGTCCATATTGCACTTACCCCCCGCAATCGTATCCCACAGCGACGGCGCGGCGCGATACTCCGCGGATGTTACGCAGCCTCGATCCTCGCCAACACGACCCCCTCCGCCACCTGGTCACCCGCTTTGCCGGTGAGTTCGACCACCTTGCCATCGAACGGCGCGGTCAGCGTGTGCTCCATCTTCATGGCTTCAAGCACAAGGATGGGATCGCCCTTCTTCAGCTTCGTGCCGGCTTTCGCGGCGACGGAGACGATCTTGCCCGGCATCGGCGAAAGGATCGCGCCATCGCCGGCGGTGGCTTCCTCTGCGCCGCGTTCGCCGGTGTCGAGGGTGAATTCGTAGACATCGCCACGGTCGAAAATGATCGCGCGACCTTCTGAAACAATCGAGTCCGGAGGACCGCCGTACTGTCGAATCTCCGCTTGATACCTAATTCCCTCGCCAAGGAGGTGGACCCTGAGCGTTACCTCACCGTTGATTCGAAACCCGCGCAAGCGGCGCCACGGCGAATAGTCGTGAGGCGTCCCACGAACCAGACGTTGGCCATCGCCCGACAACGCGCTCGCCGCCGTCGCGAGGACGTCAGCACTTGGCGACGGACGTTTTGTCAGGCTTTCGCCGCGAGCCGCGATGAGGCTCGTATCAACGTCTCCAGCGGTGAAGTCAGCGTCGTTGAGGCAACGCACCAAGAAACCAGCATTAGACTTCACCGGCCAAATTTCGATGGCCTCGCAAGCGGAGCGGAGACCTGCGATCGCGGCACCGCGCGTGGCGCCGTGAATGATGACCTTCGCGATCATCGGATCGTAGTGCGGAGAAATCTCGTCGCCGTACTCGACGGCAGATTCAACGCGCACGCCTTCGGGCAGCGGACAGAAGTGCTGAACGGGCCCAGTACTCGGCAGGAAGCCTGTCTCTGGATTCTCCGCATACAACCGCGCTTCAATAGCGTGGCCGTTGATCTTCAGCTCTTCTTGGCGGAGCGGCAGCTTCTCCCCGCTTGCCACGCGGAGTTGCCATTCGACCAAGTCCTGTCCTGTGATTTCTTCCGTCACCGGGTGTTCGACTTGCAGGCGGGTGTTCATTTCCATGAACCAGATGCGGTCGGCGCGGAGGCCTTCGCTGGCGTCGGCGATGAACTCGATGGTGCCGGCGCCGACATAGTTCACGGCGCGCGCGGCGAGCAATGCGGCGTCGGTGACGGCTTTGCGCGTGGCGTCGTCCATGCCCGGCGCGGGCGCTTCTTCGATCACTTTTTGGTGGCGGCGTTGCAGCGAGCAATCGCGCTCGAACAGATGCACGACTTGCCCATGTGTATCGCCGAACACCTGCACCTCGATATGGCGCGGGCGCTGCACATACGTCTCCAACAGCACGCGATCGTCGCCAAACGCCGCCGCCGCCTCGCGCTTGGCCGATTGCAGCGCTGCTTTGAAATCGGCTTTCTTCTCGACCTTGCGCATGCCCTTGCCGCCGCCACCGGCGACGGCTTTGATAAGCACCGGATAGCCGATCGCGTCGGCCTCCTTCTGCAAGCGCTCTTCGCTTTGATCTTCGCCGAGATAGCCGGGCGTCGTCGGCACGCCGGCTTCGGCCATGAGTTTCTTGGCGGCGTCCTTGAGACCCATGGCGCGGATCGAGTCCGGGCGCGGGCCGATCCAGATCAGCCCCGCATCGATGACGACCTGCGCGAAATCGGCATTCTCGGAGAGAAAGCCGTAGCCAGGATGAATCGCCTCAGCGCCGGTTTGCTTCGCAGCCGCGATGATCTTCTCACCGCGCAGATAGCTTTCCTTCGCGGGCGACGCGCCGATGTGCACGGCTTCATCCGCCTCGCGTACATGCAACGCTTTGGCGTCAGCGTCGGAATACACCGCGATTGTACGCACGCCGAGACGCTTGGCTGTGCGAATGACGCGGCGGGCGATCTCACCACGGTTTGCGATGAGGACGGATTCAAGCATCGGTCAAAACCATCCAGCGATTGCTAAGCCCACAGCGCATTGACGATCCAAAGCAGGAAGAAAATGAAAAACGGCGCTAACACCAAGGTTGCCGGGCCTCGGCTCTTCTTTTGCAAAAAAGCCGGCCCCGCGCTGAACACGACAGCCGGCCAAGTGAAAATTCCAGGTACGATCGCGGCTGCGAGCCCAAGCGGCGAAAATCTGTGGCCGAGAAGCGTGGCCGCGCGAAGCAAGCTCGTGCAGAACAAGATGCCAAGTGTGAGATACGACACGACGAAGTCCGACAATGGCGGCACGCTGAAGAGGCCCGTCAGAAGTCCAAAGACGTTCGCGAAATGGATGCTGATATTCTCGGCCCAGAAGTTGACGAGATAGCCGATCGGCCCGCGCCACGCGACGACACCCGACACCATGTTGGCAATCTCGATCGGACCGCCAAAGAGCCCGATGGGCGCCAGGATCACCGAGAGCCACCAGACGAAATCGCGGTTTGCTGTACCCACGGGTTGAGCATCTGTGGTCATCAGACGTTACATCCTAAACACGCCGAAGCGTGTGTCAGGAATCGGTGCGTTCAAGCTCGCACTGATCGCCAGCCCTAACACATCGCGCGTTTGCGCTGGATCGATGATGCCGTCATCCCACAACCGCGCCGTGGCGTGATACGGGCTGCCCTCTTCTTCATAGCGCGCGCGGATCGGGTCTTTAAATTTTTCTTCGTCGGCTTTCGCCCAGGTCTCGCCTTTCGCTTCCATGCCGTCGCGCTTGACTTGCGCGAGCACGCTTGCCGCTTGTTCGCCGCCCATGACGGAGATGCGGGAGTTGGGCCAGGTGAAGAGGAAGCGCGGAGCAAAGGCGCGGCCACACATGCCGTAATTGCCGGCGCCGAACGAGCCGCCGATCAGCACGGTGAATTTCGGCACTTCGGCGGAGGCGACGGCCGTCACCATCTTCGCGCCGTCCTTGGCGATGCCGCCGGCTTCGTATTTGCCGCCGACCATGAAGCCGGAAATGTTTTGCAGGAACAGCAGTGGAATGCCGCGCTTGCAAGCGAGCTCGATGAAGTGCGCACCCTTCTGCGCGCTTTCGCTGAACAGGATGCCGTTGTTGGCGAGGATCGCGACGGGGAAGCCCCAGATACGCGCGAAGCCGGTAACGAGCGTGGGGCCATAGAGCGGGCGGAATTCGTCAAGCTCGCTGCCGTCAACAATACGCGCGATGACTTCGCGCACGTCGTATGGCGTGCGCACATCGTCGGGGATCACGCCGTAAATGCTTTCGGCGTCGTAAGCGGGCGCGATCGGTTCGCGGAGATCGAGGCCGATTTGCTTTACGGTGTTCAGGTTCGCAACAATGCGCCGAACGATATGCAGCGCATGCGCGTCGTCCTGTGCGAGGTGATCCACCACGCCACTCTTGCGCGCGTGCATATCGCCGCCGCCGAGATCTTCGGCGCTGATCACTTCGCCGGTCGCGGCCTTCACCAGAGGAGGCCCGCCGAGGAAGATGGTGCCTTGGTTGCGGACGATGACGGTTTCATCGCTCATCGCCGGCACGTAGGCGCCGCCGGCGGTGCATGAGCCCATGACGCAGGCGATTTGCGCGATGCCTTCGGCGCTCATGCGCGCCTGGTTGTAGAAGATGCGGCCGAAATGGTCGCGGTCGGGGAAGACTTCGGCCTGGTGCGGCAGGTTCGCGCCGCCGCTATCGACGAGATAGACGCACGGCAGCTTGTTCTGCATCGCGATCTCTTGCGCGCGCAGATGCTTTTTCACCGTCATCGGGAAGTAAGCGCCGCCCTTCACCGTGGCGTCGTTGGCGACGATCATCACTTCGCGACCAGAGACGCGGCCAATGCCAGTGATCACGCCGGCGGCCGGCGCTTCGCCGTTGTAGACATCGTACGCCGCGAGCGCGCCGACTTCGAGGAACGGCGCGCCAGGATCAAGCAAACGCTCAACCCGCTCGCGCGGGAGAAGCTTGTTGCGCTTGGTGTGCCGGGTGCGGGATTCTTCCGGGCCGCCGAGCGCGACATGCGCGGCGCGCTCGCGCAGCTGCTGCGCTAGCGCGCGGTGGTGCGCGGCGTTCTTGGCGAAGGCTTCGGAATTGGGATCGATGTTGGATTTGAGTTTCATTTCTCAGTCATTCCAGGCGAGCGGAGCGAGACCTGGAATCCAGGGATCGTAGAGCTGTGCGTTTGCCCTGGATTCCAGACCACGCTTCGCGTGTCTGGAATGACTCGACAAGGGTCAACCGCCACCAATGATCTCCCGACCGATCAAAAACCGCCGGACTTCGTTGGTGCCGGCGCCGATGTCGTAGAGCTTAGCGTCGCGGAGGAAGCGCTCAACTGGGAAGTCGCGCGTGTAGCCCGCGCCGCCGAGGGCTTGGATGGCTTCGAGGCTGACTTTCACCGCGCTTTCGGAGGCGAACATGATGGCGCCGGCGGCGTCGTGGCGCGTGGTTTTGCCGGCGTCGCAGGATTTGGCGACCGCGTAGACGTAGGCGCGGGATGAATTGAGCGCGACGATCATGTCGGCGACCTTAGCTTGGATCAACTGAAACGAGCCGATCGGTTTGCCGAATTGTTTGCGCTCGCGAACATAGGGCAGCACGACGTCCAGGCACGCTTGCATAATGCCGAGCGGGCCGGCGGCGAGCACGGCGCGTTCGTAGTCGAGGCCGCTCATCAGCACGGCGACGCCGCGATTGAGGCCGCCCATGACGTTGTCTTCGGGCACTTCGCAGTCTTCGAACACCAGTTCGCCGGTGTCCGAGCCGCGCATGCCCATTTTGTCGAGCTTCTGGCCGACGCTGAAGCCCTTCATGCCGCGCTCGATGATGAAAGCGGTGATCCCGCCGGAGCCTGCGCCCGGTTCAGTCTTGGCATAGACGACAAGCGTGTTGGCTTCGGGCGCGTTGGTGATCCAGAACTTGGTGCCGTTGAGGACAAAGCGATCACCGCGCTTTTCGGCGCGCAGCTTCATGCTGACAACATCGGAGCCCGAGCCCGCTTCGCTCATGGCCAGTGAGCCAACGTGCTCGCCGCTGATGAGCTTCGGGAGATACTTCTGCTTCTGCTCGGGCGTCGCCCAGCGCCGGAGTTGGTTCACACAGAGGTTCGAGTGCGCGCCGTAGCTGAGGCCGATCGAGGCGCTGGCGCGGCTCACCTCTTCCATCGCGACGACGTGTTCGAGATAGCCGAGGCCGAGGCCGCCATCTTCTTCCGAAACGGTGATGCCGTGCAGACCAAGCTCACCCATCTCGGGCCAAAGCTCGCGCTGGAATTTGTTTTGCGCGTCGATCTCGGCGGCCATCGGCGCGATGCGATCCTGCGCGTAGCGGCGCGTCGTGTCGCGGATGGCGTCAGCGGTTTCGCCGAGTTGAAAATCGAGCTGGTAGGAGTCTGTCACTTGGCGGCTCCGAACAAACACGTTTCCCAGACGCGCGAAGCGCGATCCGGGACCTAGGGGCCACGCCCTGAACCGGCCGCTCCAGGGTCCCGGCTCTTCGGCCGGGAAGCGTTCGAGTCGTAATTGATTTGCCTAGCCAATGGAAATTGAACATTGCGAACGAAACTGATAGATGTTGTCTATGGATCGCTATCTGTTGCGCTATTTCCTGGCGGTGGCCGAGCTCGGCTCGTTTTCCAAGGCGGCGGCCCGGTCGTCCGTCACCCAGCCGACGCTATCGGTCGGGATTGCCAAGCTGGAGGACGAACTCGGCGCGCGGCTGTTTGAGCGGACGACACGGCGAGTGTCGCTGACGCCGGCCGGCAGCAAGTTTCTCCAACACGCGCGGCGGATCACCCAGGAATATGAGGCGGCGCTGCGGGAAGTGTCGGAGGCGCCGCAAATGAAGCGGGTGCGCGCCGGTGTGCTCTCCACCATTCCGGCGCGGGATTTGGAGCGCGTTGTCGCGCATCACGCCAAGAATGCCGGCGGCGAGGCGCTGGAGATATTGGACTCCACCGAGCGCGACATCGCCAACCGGCTCAGCGACGGGCGCCTCGATGTGGCGATCACCATCCTGAGGGCGGGCCTGGAGAGTTTCGCGCAGGAGGAGCTTCGGAACGAAGCTTATGTGTTGTTCGTCGCCGCAAACCACATACTGTCGGGGGTGGAGAGCGTCGAAGGCGGCGAACTCTCGGGCGAGACGATGATCGTGCGCCGCCAGTGCGAGGGCCTGCCCGAGATCAGCCGCTACTTCACCAATCGCGACGTGCGCCCCTCCTTCAGCCTGCGCACGCTCTCGGACGATCGCGCGATGAGCATGGTCGCGGCGGGCTTGGGGGTCACGGTCGCGCCTGCGAGCTTCAAGCGGCCTGGGCTGGCGGCGGTGAAGCTCGCGGGCTTTGAGCTTAGCCGTGACGTCGGCCTCGTGTTCTCAGATCGCGTGCGCGAGCGCGGCGGCGCGTTCGTAGACGCGGTACGCGCAACTTACGCCAACGCGCCGGGCGGCCGTCGCAAAATAAGGTAAACGCTAACCACGCGCGTTGTGAGCAACTGCCAGTAATGTTACGATGCTGGAACGTCCGGTCTCTTTGGGTGTTTGAAAAGCTATGGCGCCTCCAGCTCGTCCCGTTTGGACTGGGCAAATCCGGCTTGCGCTCGTCGCGCTGCCGGTGAAGCTCTATTCCGCCTTGGATTCCAAGGAAAAGATTACGTTTAACCAGATTCACGAGCCTTCTAAGCAGCGCATTCGCTACGAGAAGGTCGCGCCGGGCATTGGCGTCGTGGACAAAGACGAGATTGTCAAAGGCTACGAGTACCAGAAAGGCCGCTACGTCCTCTTCAGCGATGAAGAGTTCGATGCGCTGAAGGTCGACTCGAAGAAGACGCTCGACATGATCCAGTTCGCGCCGGCCGACACGATCGATCCGATCTATTTCGACAAGCCGTATTACGCCCTGCCCGATGGCAAGATGGCGGACGAGCCATACCGCGTCGTCAGCGAAGCGCTGAGGAAGACCAAGACTGTCGGCCTCGGCCAGATCACCATGCGCGGGCGCTCATACATCGCCGCGGTGAAGCCGTACGAAGGCGGGCTGATCGTTGAGACGGTTCACTACGCAGAAGAGCTGCGCAAAGCGAACTTGTTCTTTGATGAGATACCAAGTGGCAAGCTGGACGCCGACCTAGTCGATCTCGCCGAAGAGCTGATCACCCGCAAGAAAGCGAAGTTCGATCCGAACAAGTTCGAAGACGAATACGCAATCGCGATCGAACGCTTGGTGAAAAAGAAAATCGAGCGCCACGGCGAGCTGATTCTGGAAGATCAGGAAGAACCGTCGCGCGATTATGGTGACAATGTCGTCTCTCTCGTCGACGCGCTGAAGAAGTCGCTGGCGAAGAAGTCGAAGCCGATCGCTGACGAAGAAGACGAGAAGCCGGCGCCGAAGAAACGCGCCGCGGCTGAGAAGACCAAGGCCGCGCCGCGCGCCAAGGCGCCGGCCAAGTCCACGGCAAAACGGGCGAAGAAGTGATTCGCCCATTCCCGGATTGGCGCGCAGCGCCAAGTTCGGGACCCATCTCCGCCGCTGCCTGCCGCTGTGAGCGCCAACCTCCGGCCATTTGTGTTTATGGGCCCCGGGCTCGCCCCTTACACGGCGCCCCGGGAATGGGTGTGTGATGGCGGCCAAGAAGAAAAAGGCCGCAGTGGGCAAGAGCGACAAAGTCGGCGATCTGGCTGAGTACAACCGCAAGCGCGATTTCAAAAAGACAAGCGAACCCGCCGGCGGCGGTGTAACAGACGCCGGCGGCATGTTCGTTGTGCAGAAACACGCGGCAACGCGGCTGCACTACGATTTCCGTCTCGAACATGATGGGGTGTTGATGAGCTGGGCGGTGCCGCAAGGTCCTTCTCTCGATCCGGCGATCAAGCGTCTCGCCATGCGCACGGAAAACCATCCGATTGAATACGGCTCGTTCGAGGGCGTGATCCCGAAGGGTGAGTATGGCGCGGGCGCTGTGATCATCTGGGACACAGGCAAGGTGAAGTGGTTGCTCGATCCCGATGAGGGCATGGCGAAGGGCGAGTTGAAATTCGTGTTGGCCGGCGACCGGCTGATGGGCGAATTTCACATGGTCAAGATCAAGCCGCGCGAGGGCGAGCGCGGCAATCCTTGGCTGTTGTTCAAATCCAAAGACGCGTTCGCAGGCACGCAAGATGCAGTTGCGCGCAGCGTGACGAGCGTTGTCTCGGGGCGAACGATTGAAGATGTGCGCTCGGGCGGCGCGCGTGTGTGGAGCAAAGGCGGCGAGCGTGCGCCGAAGGCCGCGAAGCCGCCGAAATGGGCGTTCGTGGAGCCGGCGCTAGCGACGCGCGTTGAAGATGCGCCGAAGGGCGAATCTTGGATCCATGAGATCAAGTATGATGGCTACCGCATCCAAGCGGCGGCGAGCGGCGACAGCGTGCGACTTTACACACGCACTGGATTGGATTGGACGGGCAAGTTTCAATCTGTTGCCGATGCTCTGGCGGCGCTCAATCTGAAAGACGTCCTGCTTGATGGCGAAGTCGCCGTCGCGCGGGCCAATGGCAAGACGGACTTTTCGGCGTTGCAAAAATCGCTCGAGAACGGTGTGGCCAAAGGGGCTTCGTACTTCGTGTTCGATCTCCTGGCCGACGGCGCAAAGGATTTGCGCAAGACGCCGCTGCTCGATCGGAAAGCGCGGCTGGAGAAGCTGTTGGCGAAAGCCAGAGCGCCAATCCGGGTAAGCCCCTATTTCGAAGGTGGCGGGCCTGACGTGTTGGCGGCGTTTCGCGATCAGGGGCTTGAAGGCGTCATCTCAAAGAAGGCGACATCGACGTATCAGAGCGGGCGCACCAATTCTTGGCTCAAGGTAAAATGCGTCAATGAGCAAGAGTTCGTCATCATTGGATATCAGCCGTCGCTGAAGGGCCGCGCGTTCGCGGCGCTGATGATGGCGGACCGCGTGGACGACAAGCTCGTCTATCGCGGCAATGTCGGCACTGGCTTCACCGACAAAACGCTCGCGTCCCTTCACGCAGAGCTCAGCAAGATTGAACGCGCAAAGCCTGCACTGACCGTGCCGCGCGAAGCGGCGAAGGGCGCCAAGTGGGTTGAGCCGAAGCTGGTCGCGCAAGTACGGTTCGCGGAATTCACCAGCGAAGGCGCAATCCGGCACGGCGTTTATCTCGGCCTGCGCGGCGACAAATCCGCGAAGGACGTACAGGCCGAACAGGCGGCGCCCGCAATGCGCACGCGCGTTCGGCTCACGCATCCGGGCAAAGTACTCTTCCCCGATGCTGGTGTGACCAAAGCAGAACTGGCGGCCTATCTCGACATGGCCGCCGACCGGATGGGTGCGCATCTCTTCGGCAGGCCCGTGAGCTTGGTGCGCGCGCCGGATGGCGTCGGTGGCCAAACGTTCTTTCAAAAGCACGCCATGAAAGGCATGCCGGCAGAGATCAAACTGATCAATGTCTCGGAAAGTGATGGTGAAGCTGAAGACTACATCACGCTGCCGGACGCCACCGCGATCGTTTCCGCAGCCCAGATCAGCGCGCTGGAGTTTCACCTTTGGGGGTCACGCAACAAAGATTTGGAACATCCCGATCGCCTCATCTTCGATCTCGATCCGGACGAGGCGTTGGACTTCCAGGTCGTGAAACGCGCGGCCTTCGATATCAAAGCACTGCTCGACAGCGCCGATCTTGCATCGTTCGCGATGATCACAGGCGGCAAAGGCATACACATCGTGCTCAACGTGAAGCCGAAGCTGAATTGGGATGAATTTAAGGCGTTTTCGTCGGATGTCGCCGAGCAGATCGCGGCGCTCGATCCAAAGCGCTTCGTCGCCAACATGGCCAAAGCCAAGCGCAAAGGCCGCATCTTCATCGACTATCTACGCAACGGCCGCGGATCGACGGCGATCGCGCCCTATTCGCCCCGCGCACGCGGCACGGCGCCGATCGCCGTGCCAGTGAGCTGGGACGAGTTGAAGACGATCCCCGCGGCTTCGGTGTTCAAACTGAAAGACATGCACGCGCGATTGAACGAGCCCGATCCGTGGGCCGATTACGCCAAAAGCGCGGTCAGCATCACGAAGGCGACGCGCGGAAAGCTGGGGCTATAGAACGCGCCGCGAAAACGCCCGCTTGATCTCATTCTCTGTGGCGCTAGTTCTGCACTCCATCTGGAGACCAAGTCATGCGCCGCGCCGCCATTGCACTCGCACTCGCCCTCACCGCCTGCGGCCAATCTGAACCGCCGCCGCCTTTGCCTGAAGCGCCAGCGCAAGTTGCGGCGCCGGTTTGGTTCATCTGCGATGCGATCGATGCACCGGTGGTGTTGGTCTTCGAACGCGAAGGCTCAACCGTGCGCGTCGCGCAATATGGCAAGCCGAATGGCGAAATCGTGCTGCGCACCGAATACCAGGCCGGCGATCAGGAGGGCGCAGCCGGAAGCGTCTTCACAACCTTAATCCAGAACGGTGTCGACGTTGGCCATGTGCGGCAAATCAATCCGGGCATGCTGGAAACACCCGGCGCCGCCTACACGCTGCCCTACACGTCGGTGCGTATCGGCAATCGCGACGTGTCTTGCCGATGGATGCCGCGCACGCGACTGATGGGCTTTACCGGGCGGCGCACCATCATTGTGAGCGAAGATGGCGACGGCGACCTTCTCTATCACTCCTATGATTTCGCCAGCGCCGCCGAAGCGCAACCGATCGACGTGTCCGAAAACGGCCGGACCACAACCTTCTCGCTTGAAGTCCGTGATGGCGCAGAGGCAACGACGCCGGAAGGTGTGCGCTACACGTTCCAGGCCGACGTCGAAACCGAGATCAATGTGATTGTCGACCGTACCGGCGCCGGCCGTGTCTCAGTGCAGCGGCATGGGCCGGAACGGCTGCAGACCGAAGATTTGATCGCATACGTCGCCGGCACAGGCCCGGAGTAAGTTGAGCCGCGCATGAAGCACTGCTAAGGCAGGCGCAGGAGATTGCCATGCGTTTTGCCGTCGCTTTGCTCGCCCTCGCGCTCGCCGCCTGCAACCAACAACCGGCGGCGCCTGCCGCCGAAGAAGAGCACGTTTTTGTGCGTGTGCCGCCGCCTTGGTTCACCTGCGATTCTCTCAATGAAGCGTCGGTGTTCGTGTTCGAGCGCACGTCGAACAATGACGTTCACGTTGCGGAGTACGGCAAATCCGATGGCGGACTACTGGCGCGCAACGGCTACTTTGTCGGCGATGAAGAAGGCGCAGCGGGCAACATCAACATCGAATTGGTGCGCGACAATGGATCGGACGCTTGGGTGCGCCAGATCAATCCGGGCATGCTTGAGACGCCGTCCTCAGCTTATACGCTGCCGTTTGTCTCCACGCTGATCGAGGGGCGCGAGGTCCAATGCCGCTGGATGCCGCGCACACGCGTTGCGGGATTTACCTCGCGCCGCAGCTTTGTCGTCAGTGAAGACACCGCCGGCGCAATCACGTACAGCGCCTACAATTTCGCCGATACCGGAAGCGCCCGCGCGGTGAGCGGCGCCGAGAACGCGCGTACCACAAACGCTTCACTGGAGTTGCGCAATGGCGTCGCTGGCCAAACGCCGGAAGCGATCACCTACACATTCGAGACGCAGGGCTTCCGCTATGTGCTATCGCTCAACCGCGATGGCACCGGCCTGCTCGACGTAACACGCGACGGGGCGCCACTGACGTCCGAGCCTTTGATCGGATATCAGCAAGGCACGGCGCCCGCTCCCGCTGCGGCGACGCCGTAATTGCCGCGCGCTGCCCTTCAACTTAAGCCAAGTCGCAATCAAACGAGGATGAAATGACGTTCGCCACCTACGAAAAATCCGGGCGCGTTGCGACCGTTACGCTCAACCGGCCGGAAAGCCGCAACGCCATCGCCACACAGCAGGATTGCGACGATCTCTCCGGCGCGCTGTGGCAAGCCAATGACGATCCGGACATCAACGTTGTCATCCTCACGGGCGCCGGCAAATCGTTCTGCGCGGGTGGTGACTTGAAAGCCATCCGCGAGCGGAGTGGCATCGGTCCGCGCGCAACGCCGGATGGCACACGCGCGAACTATCGCAATGGCGTGCATTCGGTGATCAAAGCGCTGGCGGACATTGAGATCGCCACCATCGCCGCCATTAACGGCCACGCAATCGGCCTCGGGCTCGACATCGGCATTCTCTGCGACATTCGCCTCGCTGGCGCCTCGGCAAAGATGGCCTCAAGCTTCGTGAAGGTCGGCATTATTCCGGGCGACGGCGGGGCTTGGATTTTGACCAACGCGATTGGCGCATCACGCGCCGCAGAATTGGTGCTGACAGGCGACACGGTCGACGCTGACGAAGCGGCGCGTATCGGTCTCGTCTCTCGTGTCGTCCCGGACGAAGCGCTCATGGATGAGGCGCGCAAGCTCGCGGATCGCGTCGCCGTGAATCCGCCGCGCACGGTGCGGCTGGCGAAGCGGTTGTTGCGTGAGGCGCAACATGGGCGCCTCAGCGATGTGCTCGAACTTTCGGCGGCGTTCCAAGCGCTGGCGCACGAAACGCGCGACCACAAAGAAGCGGTCGATGCCTTCACCGAGAAGCGCACGCCGAAATTTACGGGCGAATGAGATGACAATCCGCGTCGGCATCGGTGGTTGGAGCTACGAGCCTTGGGAGGAGAGCTTCTACCCACCCAAGCTCGCTGCGGCGAAGCAGCTCGAATACGCCTCGAGCAAAGTGACGGCGATCGAGATCAACGCCACCTTCTATCGCACGCAGACAGCAACCTCGTTCAAGAAGTGGGCGACGACGACGCCAGAGGACTTCATGTTCTCGGTGAAGGCGCCGCGCGCGGCTGTACAACGCAAAGATTTGCGCGAGGCCGCTCAATCGATCGAGTGGTTCTTCAATAGCGGCGTTAACGAACTCGGCCCGAAGCTCGGTCCGATTTTCTGGCAAATGGCGCCCTACAAGAAGTTCGACGAATCCGAGATGACGGCGTATTTCGATATGCTACCGGAGAAGCTCGGCAAGCTGAAGCTGCGCCACGCCATCGAAGTGCGGCACGAGAGCTTCACCGACGACGCGTTCATGAAGCTCGCGCGCAAACGCAACATTGCCGTGGTGACGGTTGAGTCCGAGAAGCATCCGCTCATCGTCGAACCCACGGCCGACTTCACTTATGCGCGCCTCGAACTCACGCAAGCTGACGAGCCGACAGGCTATCCAAAGCCAGCGTTGAAGAAGTGGGCGAAGACTGCGCGTGATTGGGAGAAATCCGGCGACGTCTTTCTCTACTTCATCAGCGGCGCAAAAGAGCGAAATCCCGCGGCGGCGATGGCGATGCAAGACTTGTTGAAGGCGTAATTGCGGCAACAGGCGCGTGCCTTGCCAAGCAATAGCCGCAGCCTCACATTACGAATCACGATGGCGCGCAAAGACGCCGACGAAACAAACATGTCCGAAAACCGCATCGGCCACATTCGCCTGACTTCCCATCCTGGGGCCGGCGCCGCCGTGCGCTTCCCTATTCACTGGGGCGCTGCGACTGCGCATGAACGCGGACCAGTCATTGGTTCAGCGACGGCAGATCGCAACGCGATTGGCGCTTATGGCGGCGCCTATTCCATCTATCGCGCGCTCTCGGTTTCGGCCGGCACGCTCAATCCAAGCATGCGTCCGGATTTGAAGGACACGTCGCCCGTCGTGCAGATGGGACCGTTCCCGCAATGGGGCGATGCGAGCAAGATCGTGTCGCTCGATCCGTGGGGACACCTGGTCGCTGACGCATTCAAAGCCGAGATCGACGCCGGCGCCGATATCCGCCCGACCATTGCAATCACCAAAGCACGCTTGTCGCTGCCGGAAGTGCGAGAGGCGATCCGGCTGAAGCGCCTGAAGATCGACGGTGCGGTGGTGCATGAGACTGGCGATGTCGCGGTGACGAAAGCCGCGCTTGATCCTGTTTGGCATTTGCCAGGGATCGCGGCGCGCTTTGGCGTCAGCGAAGAACGCCTGCGTCACACATTGTTCGAACAGACTGGCGGCATGTATCCCGAATTGGTCACCCGGCCGGACTTGGCCGTGTTCCTGCCGCCGATCGGCGGGATCACGCTCTACATGTTCGGCGAACCTGCGGCGATCGCGGACCCCGCGCGCAAACTCACCTGCCGCGTGCACGACGAATGCAACGGCTCCGACGTGTTCGGCTCGGACATCTGCACCTGCCGCCCCTATCTGACGCACGGCATCGAAGAGTGCATCCGCGAAGCTCAAAATGGCGGCGCTGGACTTATCGTTTACAACCGCAAGGAAGGCCGTGCGCTCGGCGAGGTTACGAAGTTCCTCGTTTACAATGCACGCAAACGCCAGCCTGGCGGCGATCAGGCCGCGACATACTTCGAGCGCACTGAGTGCGTGGCCGGGGTGCAAGACGCGCGCTTCCAACAATTAATGCCGGACGTGCTGCACTGGCTTGGCATCACGCGCATCGATCGGTTCGTGTCGATGTCGAACATGAAGCACGAGGCGATTGCATCGTCCGGCATCGCCATCGGTGAGCGCGTGCCGATACCACCCGAATTGGTGCCGCCAGATGCCAGCGTCGAACTCGAAGCGAAGAAAGCCGCCGGCTATTTCAGCGCCGAGGCCGCGCCGAGCGAAGAAGATCTAACGCACGTGGTGGGGCGTGACCTCAAAGACTTCTGACGCCCGCGCACTGCTCAGCGCGGCCGCCGTACGCGCGCGCGCAAATGAGGCGTTTGCGTTGGCAGAGGCCGATAAGCTCCAAGATTGGAAGCTCAATCTCGATGCGCTGCCCGCGTGCGCCGATTTCGTCGCCGAGATCGTGCGCAAGCGCTATCCGACACTCGATGTGCCTTTACACGCGCGCTGGCGTCACTTCGTGTTCGGCGGCCGCGATCTCTGGGCTGACATCTCAAAGGATACGCAGTGGCGTGATGCAGACGCGAAAGCGCGCGCATACTTTGATCTCGCCATCACCTCGGTGCTGCTCGACGCAGGCGCAGGCCCGATGTGGCGCTTCAAAGACCCTAGCTCCGATCTCGCGGCCGCACGTTCGGAGGGCCTCGCGCTCGCGAGCCTGCGGCTATTCGAATGGGGCGGCTTCTCCGCGGAGCCCACTGATCCGCTGCGCGCCGACGCCGAGGGCCTCGCGCGCATGGATGAGACAGCGCTCGCCGACGCATTTCAGGCCAATGCCAACAATCGTCTCGAAGGTCTCGCCGGCCGGGCGCGCTTACTGAACAGACTTGGACAGACGATCGATGCAGCGCCGCACCTCTTTGCGCTGCGCGATGCGCCGCGTCCTGGTGGTCTTTTTGACTTTTTGAAATCGCAAGCGATTGCAGGCGCGCTGCCTGCGCCGCCCATTCTCGAAGCGCTGTTGGCTGGGCTCGGGCCGATCTGGGAAAACCGCCCGGCGCTAGACGGCGTGTCGCTCGGCGATTGCTGGCCGCATCCGCAATTGGATCACGTGCCTCTGCACAAGCTTTCACAATGGCTCGCCTATTCTTTGATCGAGCCGCTCGAAGCCGCGGGCGTTCGTGTGGTTGATATCGACGGACTGACTGGGCTCGCCGAATATCGCAACGGCGGCTTGTTCATCGATATGAGCGTTCTCGAACTGCGCGATCCGCGTGCGTTGGTCTATAACGTCAGCAATCCCGCAGTCGTCTCTTGGCGTTCACTCACGGTGGCGCTGCTCGATCGCATCGCACCGCTCGTGCGTGAGCGCTTGGGAGTCAGCGCCGAACAGTTTCCGCTCGCGCGGGTGCTTGAAGGCGGCACATGGGCAGCTGGCCGCGAGATCGCGCGCCGGAAACGTCCCGATGGCGGCCCGCCGCTTCACATTCATAGCGATGGCACGGTGTTTTGATGCAAAGCGTTACGATCGTCGATCACCCATTGGTGCAGCACAAGCTCACCATCCTGCGCGACAAGGAAACGTCGACGCGCACGTTTCGCGAGCTGCTGCGCGAGGTCAGCCTGCTGCTCTGTTACGAGGTGACCCGCGATTTGCCTCTGGAAGATGTGTCGATCGAAACGCCGGTCGCCACGATGAATGGCAAGCGACTTGCGGGCAAGAAACTCGTCTTCGCCCCGATCATGCGCGCTGGGATGGGGCTGCTTGATGGCATGCTTGAACTGGTGCCGTCCGCGCGTGTGGCCCACATCGGACTTTACCGCGATCCGAAGACGCTGAAGGCGGTGGAATACTATTTCAAAGCGCCGGCAGATGCAGCCGATCGCATGGTGATCGTGATTGATCCGATGCTCGCGACCGGACACACCGCGGTCGCGGCGCTCGATCGGATCAAGGAACATGGCGTGAAGGACATCCGCTTCGTGTGCGTGCTCGCGGCGCCCGAAGGCATTGACGTTGTCCACAGCCACCACCCGGACGTGCCAATGTGGGCGGCTGCGATCGATGAGCGGCTGAACCAGCACAGCTACATCGTTCCCGGCCTTGGCGACGCAGGCGACCGTATCTACGGCACCAAATAGCTACTGCGCCTGAGCGGCGGCTATGTATTCGTCGATCTGCTGCTCAAGCACTGGCAACGTGACGCCGCCATTCGCCAACACAGCATCGTGGAACGCGCGGATGTCAAAGCGATCGCCTAACGCCGCTTCGGCGCGTTGGCGCAGCTCGACAATCTTGAGCTCGCCGATCTTGTAAGCCAGCGCCTGCCCCGGCCAGCCGATGTAACGATCGACCTCGGTGCGGATTTCATGCGTCGAAAGCGCGGTGTTGGCCGCGAGATAATCAAGCGAGCGCTGACGCGACCAGCCCATCGAATGCATGCCCGTATCGACGACAAGCCGGCACGCGCGCCACATCTCATACGTCAAACGTCCAAAGCGCTGATAGGGCGTGTGATAGATGCCCATCTCCTCGCCAAGGCGCTCCGAGTAGAGCCCCCAACCCTCACCGAAGGCATGCGGATAAAATGTACCGCGAAACGCTGGCAAATCCGTCAACTCGCGCGCCAGCGATATCTGCGTGTGATGGCCAGGTGCGGCTTCATGCGCCGTTAGCGAAGGAAGCACATAAAGCGGCCGCGTGTTCAGCGCGTACGTGTTGACCCAATACTCACCAGCTTGATCGATACGCCCTCCGCTATAGCGCCCGGACGTATAGTTTGGCGCAATCGCGGCAGGCACGGGCTGCACCGTGTACGGACGACGCGGGATGCGGCCGAAATAGTTCGGCATCTCGGCATCGATCTCGCGCGTGATCCACGCTGCTTCACGAAGCAATTGCTCCGGCGTCGTCGCGTAGAATTGCGGATCAGTGCGGAGGAACGTCAGGAATTCGTCAAACGTGCCTTCAAAGCCAGCGGAGCGCATCTCAGCTTCCATGGCGGCGCGAATACGCGTCACTTCGCCGAGGCCGATCTGGTGGATGCGCTGCGGCGTCGCGTCGGGCAGCGTCGTGTAATAGCGCACGAGATCGGCGTAGTAGGCGCGGCCATTTGGAAGCCGCTGCGCTGCAATCGTTGTGCGCGTGCGCGGCGCGTATTCGGTTTCGAAAAAGATGCGGAATTCGTCGAACGCCGGGATCACGCTATTGGTGAGCGCCGCACGGCCAGCTTCGCGCAACCGTGCGCGCTCGCCTTCCGGCACTGTCGCGGGAAAATTGGCGAACGCCGCATAGAGCCCCATCGTCTCGGCATTCTCATAGCGAAAGCCGCCGATGACTTGAGACACGCCGGCGACGATCTCGCGCGGTAGCGTGAAGCCATCGCGGACGCCCTGACGCATGTTGGCGATCTGCTCGCGGAAGTAGCGCGGCATGTCGTTCAGCCGCGCGATGTAGTTTTCATAGTCGCGCATCGTGCGCGGCGACTGCAAATCGTCGAGCAAAAGGATTTCTGAGTAAAAGCCGCTATCGCTGTTGAGCGGCAAGCGCCAATCGTCGTAGCGGCCGAGGTGGACACGCTGGCCCACCATGAACTCGAAGAGATCGTAGCTCACCTGCTCTTGTTGCGTGAGCTGGTCGCGATTGATGGCGCGGAGGCGCGTAAGGAAGACCTCGTTTTCCCGCTGTTGCCGTGCGTTCGCCTCCGGAGTCACGGAAGGCAAGCGATCATCGTATTCATGGATGCCGACGCTGGTCGCGCTTAACGGATCTTCACGATAAACGAAGGCGCGCTCATCTAAAAAAAGACGCGACAGCTCCGCACTCGGCGTTTGAGCAGCGGCCGACGCGGCGAAGGTCATGGCGAGTGCGGCGGCCAGAAGAATTCGTTTCATGCGGCTCTCACGGGATGACGGCTGGACTCGATTCCTGCGCTTTCGGCGTCGCCACCAACGCCGACCGAAGCAACAGCGCCGAAGCGTAGACGACGACGATGACGACAAGCCAACGTAGCGTGACGAGGTCCAAGGATTTGACGACAAGCGCGGCCAGAAAGACAGCTGGTATGCCGCCCAGCGCGATGCCCAGCACGATGCGGAGATCAATCCGCTCGGAGCGCACGAAGTTGAGGCTGGAAATCGGCATCAAGAACGCACACGAGCCCATCATGATCGGAAACGCGGCGGCGGGGTTAAGCCCGAGCAAGCTCAGCAACACTAAAGACGGCGCATAGAGCCCAATGCCGAACATCATGAGGATGCCCATGATGAAATGACCTGCGACTGCGACCGCGAAATAGGCTGGCGGCAAACTCGTGGCCTCGCCACCCGGCGGCATCAGGCCCAAATTGCCGAGAGCGTACAGCGCTGCCGCGATCAAGAGAGCAATGCCAACGACGCCCTGCACTAGGCGCACAGGCGAGCGCTGGACGATCGGCGCGCCGATAAAGGCGCCAGCGCATGAGGCGACGATGCACGAGATCAGCAAAGCTGGATCGACTTGCACGAGCGTGATGAAGATCAGCGCTTGCGCCACGGTTGGCAGCGCGTGGCCCGCATTGAGGATCGCCGGGAAGTAGCTATCCGGCGCCATCTTACGCAGCTTCATATACGCGGTTGTCGGCGCGAACGAGCCGATGCCCAGCGTGTCGAAAAAATCAGTAACGGCGCCAAGCCCGATAGCTTCGGGCTTTGGCGAAAGCTCACCGCGTTTGTGCGCAGTGCGCAGTAGGACGGTGGTGAAGTAGATTGCGATTGCCGAAAGCGCCGCCAACAATCCGCCGACAATCGTCGTCAGCCAGCGGATCACCAATTCAAATGTAGCCCCCATGCGTCTCTCCCCCGCACGCGTTTCATGCAATTCAGCACGCGTGCACGAGGCGCGCAATCAAGATCAGACAACTTGGAAGCCATGGGCGAAAGGATCTTCGGTGTCGATCCAAATCTCATTACGCCCAGTTGCGATAGCAGACCCTTCAATCGACGGAATAATCGCGCGCTGGCCGCCGATTTCAGTCTCCGCCTCGACGCGACCGGTGAAGCGCGAGAGGATATAGCTCTCATGGACGAAAGCTTCGCCGACCTTTAGCCGGCCTTTGGCGTGAAGCTGCGCCAAACGCGCTGACGTGCCTGTACCGCAGGGCGAGCGATCGATGGCCTTGTCGCCGTAGAACACAGCGTTGCGGCCATGCGCGCTCTCGGATTTCGGCTTGTCGGCCCACAGCACATGGCTGACGCCGCGAATGGTGTCATCGATCGGATGTACGGGCTCGATCTTCTCGCGCAACAATTGGCGGATGACGGGCGAGAGCTGAAGGATCCGCGCGGCGCCGAGGTCATCAAGACCGGTGTAAGCGCCCTGCGGCTCGATGATGGCGTAAAAGTTGCCGCCATAAGCGATGTCAATCGCAAGCGGGCCGAAGCCTGGCACGTCGATGCTGACATTCTCAGCGGCGAGATAGCTGGGCACGTTGCGGATGCGGACGCTGCGCACGCGCTCGCCGTCTTGCACGTAAGTGAGCTCGATGCTTCCCGCCGGCACTTCAGCGACGAAGCGCCCCGGCGTGCGGGGCTTGATCAAGCCATTCTCGATGCCGAAGGTAACGATCCCGATCGTGCCATGGCCGCACATCGGCAAACAGCCGCTCGTTTCGATAAATAGAATGCCGACGTCGGCATCTGGCGTTGTTGGCGGGTAAAGAAATCCGCCGCTCATCATGTCATGGCCGCGCGGTTCGAAGCATAGGCCGGTGCGAATCCAATCGTAGCGCGCCATGAAGTCCTGGCGGCGTTCACTCATGGTGCGGCCGTGTAATTCGGGCGCGCCTTCAACAACGAGCCGAACGGGATTGCCGGCCGTGTGGCCGTCGATGCAGCGGAACGTGTGACGCGTCACGCCGCGGCTTTCAGTTGCGGGCGCGTCGCCGCCGCCTGCTCGACCATGGCGGTGACTTCAGCGCGACGTGCGCCAGTCAAAATATAACGCGGTGGCCGCACGCGCTCGCTGCCACGGCCCATGATCTGCTCGGCCAACTTGATTGACTGAACCAGATCATGCTCGGCATCTAGGTGCAACAACGGCATGAACCAGCGATAGATCTCACGCGCGGTCTCCAGATCGCCGCGGACGGTTGCTTCGTAGAGGGCGAGCGATTCCTTTGGAAAAGCGTTGGTGAGACCCGACACCCAACCGCGAGCGCCTAGCACCAAGCCTTCGAGCGCGACATCGTCGAGGCCAGCGAACAGCACATAGCGATCGCCGAGCGCATTGAAGAGATCGGTGAAGCGCCGCGTGTCTGGCGCGCTTTCCTTCACACAAACAATATTCGGGCGATCGCTCAATTGCTTCAGCGCCTCAACGCCAACGCTCACGCGATAGGCTGGCGGATTGTTGTAGAGCATGATCGGCAGAGCCGTCGCTTCCGACACGGCGCGAAAGTGAGCGACTAGCTCTGCTTCGGCCGGCACATAAACCATCGCCGGCAACAGCATCAGGCCATTCGCGCCGAGTTTTTCGGCGTCGCGCGCAAAAGCGATAGCGCGCTTGGTGTCAAACTCGGAAACCCCGGCAATGATCGGCACGCGCTTGTTCACGGCTTCCACCGCGGCCCTCAGGACAGTGCGCTTCTCCTCCGGCTCAAGCGAGTTGTTCTCGCCGACCGTACCCATGATGATCAGGCCGTGAACGCCGTCGCGAACCAGCGCGTCCTGCACACGCTGAGTCTCGCTGAGATCAATGGAGAGATCAGGCGCGAACTGCGTCGTCGCCGCCGGAAACACGCCACGCCAATCGACTTGCATCGAACCCCCCGCTTGCTTACGCGAACAACCTAGACGATCCGGTGTGATGATGAAATCGATTCTGGTCATTGGCGGCGGGCTTGTTGGGGCCGCCTGCTCGCTCCGGCTGCAAGCGGCCGGCGTGCAGGTAACGCTGATCGATCCGGGCGATAAGCGCCGCGGCGCTTCGTACGGCAATGCCGGGCACATCGGCTCTGAGCAAGTGGCGCCATGGTCGGCATGGGGCAACGTGCTGCGCGCACCGCGATCAAGCTTCGGCTTGGGCGGGCCGCTGGATTTCCGCTGGAGCGACGTGGCGCTGTGGACGCCCTGGTCGATGCAATTCCTGCGGGCGTGCGATCCGGCGCGGTTTAAGCGCGGGCGCGAAGCGTTGATCGCCCTGCTTGCGGACTCGCTGCCGGCTTGGCATCGGATCGCGGAGCTTGCTGGCGCGCCTGAGATTGTCATTCCGCATGGCCATGTCACGGCATGGATGACCACACGAGGCGCTGAGGATGGGCTCGCAGCGTTCGCGAAGGCTAAGTGGGGCAGCACGACGAGCTATCGCGAGATGACGAGCGCGGAACTGGATCGCTACGGCGCCGTGCTCAATCGGGTGCCGCAAGCGGCGGTGGTGTTTACCGGCACCGGGCAAGTGAGCGAGCCACAGTCCGCGCGCGAAGCGATCTTGGCGTCGTTCGCTGAGCGTGGAGGTGAGACTGTGATTGGAAGCGCGACGCGCGTGGAGACAAGCGGCCGCGTTACGCTTTCGGATGGCGGCACGCGAGAGGCGGATGCGGTGCTCGTGTGCGCCGGTCCATGGTCGCGGCGGTTGATGGAGCGGCTCGGCGTGCGCGCGCCGTTGATTGGCGAGCGCGGTTATCATCTGCAAAGCGCAGCAACGAACTGGCCGCGAGATTTGCCGACAACGGTGTTCGAAGAGAATTTCATCGCGGTATCGCGCTTCACCAGTGGCCTCCGCGCGACGAGTTTCGTTGAGTTTGGCTCCCCGGATGCGCCCGGAGATGAACGCAAATGGCGGCGGCTCAGGCAACGAATTGATGAGCTTGGGATCAAGTTTGAACAGAACCCGGATCGCTGGGTCGGCTCGCGGCCTTCCCTCCCAGATTTCATGCCAGCCATCGGCCGCTTAGAGCGCGCGCCAAAGGTGCTCTACGCACTTGGACATGCGCACCTAGGGCTAACGGAAGCGCCGATCACAGCGGAGATTGTCGCGGCGATTGCGAAGGATGTAGCGCCGCCGGTTGATATTGCGCCGTTTAGGATTGAACGGTTTTCCTGACGCATCGCGGGACGCGCGAAAGCAGCCGCCGATGCGGTTTCTCGATTCCGCTCCTGTCCGCCTTCGCCAAGGCTACGGCGAGACACTTTTGCTTTGCAAAAGTGGGAGTCCGGGGCGCGCGATCCGCGCTGAGGTAGTCTCGATGGTTGCGTCGATCGTCTCCGATCAACGCTGCACGCTTCGCGCGCCCCGTTACAGAATCGTTTGTCCCGGATTGGCAAAGGGAGTTGGAGGGCCCTTCCAGCCGAGT
>JANPCV010000086.1:0-81670 GCA_031431115.1 Caulobacteraceae bacterium | reverse complement strand
ACCGTCACCGCGCCGATTCCGCGCCGCACATTCCAAAGTTTCGGAGCTCTTCGAAATCTCCCGTGTGCGACGAGGAGAAGTATGCGCGCGTTTTGGAGGTGTGGGATAGATTTGCGCGTATCCAACAAAGTTGGAGCGCGGAGCTCCGCCCCGCATATGGCGCTTTTGCTTGATACGCTTGGAGAAATGCGGGCCGGAGGCCCGCGCTCCAACCTGTAAGCGCCGATGTGTATGCGGAGGATAGATTGCGGGCTCCACGCTTCCCGGCCAAGCGGCGACGCCGCGCAGAGCCGGGACCTAGGGGCAAAATATGCTGCGCGCTGTCATCCCCTGGATCCCGGATCGCACCCCGGCTTTCGCCGGGGCTGCGTCCGGGAAGCGTGTGATGTGAGGAGGTAAGGTACGACAAAATGCGGGCCGGAGGCTCGCGCTCCAACCTGCAGCGACCGGTGCCATCTTTACGCTTAGCGCAAGCTGTCGTTGATCTTTTCCAGATCCGCGACGCTTGGAATGAGGTCCGCGTCCGGCAGTTTGTTCAGCGGCGTCATCACCGTGTTCATTGAATCGTGCAGATCGCCGGCGTTGGGATCGACGTAGAGCAAGCCCGTCACGATCTCGCCCATCGCCGATTTGCGCGCGAGGTAGCCAAGCGCTTCGTTGCGATCGGTGGCGTCGTAATCGTCTTCGATCTTGCGCAGGCGCAGGATTGAGCCGTCGTGTTGGCGGACTTCTTTCAGTTCACCTGGCTTGTAGTCCGCCTTGATCGGCGCACGCGGGGTGATGACATCCATGCGGTTCACAGCTTCGTTGTGCTCGCGCACGTAATCGAAGCTCTTGGTCGAGCCGACGTGGTTGTTGAACGCCACGCAAGGGCTGATGACATCGAGGATCGCGGTGCCTTTGTGGCTGAGCGCGCCTTTGATCAGCGGCACCAGCTGGTGCTTGTCGCCAGAGAAACTGCGGCCAACGTAGGTGGCGCCGAGCTGCAAGCCAAGCATCACAAGATCGATAGCGGAATCCTTATTTTCGGCGCCCTTCTTGGCCTTTGAGCCCTTGTCGGACGTGGCGGAGAATTGGCCTTTGGTGAGGCCATACACGCCGTTGTTCTCGACGATATAGGTCATGTTCACACCGCGGCGCACGGCGTGGCAGAATTGGCCAAGGCCAATAGAGGCGGTGTCGCCATCACCGGAAACGCCGAGATAAATCAGATCGCGCGCGGCGATGTTGGCGCCGGTGAGCACGGACGGCATGCGGCCGTGAACGGCGTTGAAGCCGTGTGCGGGGCTGACGAAATAATCCGGCGTCTTTGACGAGCAGCCGATACCCGAGAATTTCGCGAGCCGATGCGGTGCAAGGTCGATCTCGAAGCAGGCCTGGATGATCGACGCACTGATCGAGTCATGTCCGCAGCCGGCGCAGAGCGTCGAGATGCGGCCCTCGTAGTCGCGGCGAGTGAAGCCGAGTGCGTTCTTTTCGAGTGATGGGTGATGCAGCTGCGGCTTAGCGATGTAGGTCATTGCGCGTTCTCCCGCAGCGCGGCCGCGTGCGGGCCTCTGAGTTTTTCGGTGATAGCCCGGATGATGAAACGCGCCGTGATCGGTGTGCCGTCATAGTGCAGCACGGAAACCAGTCGCGCCGGATCAATGCCGCCCTCATTCACCAGCAGCGACTTCAGCTGGGCGTCACGGTTCTGCTCGACGACGAACACTTGCTCATGGTCGTGGATGAACTCGAACACGTCATTGCAGAACGGGAAGCTGCGGATACGCATGGAATCCAGGTGGATGCCATGACCCTCCAGCGCGCACAGCGCTTCTTCCATCGCCGGATCGGTCGAGCCCATGAAGATCACACCGTCAGGCGTGCGCTTCTTGGCTTTGTGAATGATCGGCGCCGGCACGTGGGATTTCATCGTCTCCCACTTGCGCAGCAGGCGCTCCATGCCTTCGGTGTAGTCCTCGCCTTTTTCGCTGTAGCGCGCGTCTTTGTCGTGGCTTGAGCCGCGGGTGAAGTAGCTGCCTTTGGTCGGATGCGTGCCGGGGAGCGTGCGATACGGCACGGCGTCACCATCGACATCGCGATAGCGGCCGAACGGCACGCCCTGCTCCAGATGCTCGTATGACAACACCTTGCCGCGGTTGAGGTGACGCTTGGCGTCCCACTTGAAGGGCGGCGTCAGCCATTCCTGCATGCCGATATCGAGATCGAGCATGACGAAGACTGTGGTCTGGAAAAAGTCGGAAAGATCGAACGCTTGCGCACCGAACTCAAAGGCTTCGGTCGGGTTGCCAGGAAACAGGAGCGGATGCTTGGTGTCGCCGTGCGAGGCGTAGGCCGCCAGCATCAAGTCCGATTGTTGTGTGCGCGTCGGCATGCCGGTTGAAGGCCCGCCGCGCTGAACATCAAAGATCACGGCCGGGATTTCAGCGTAGTACGAAAAGCCGACGAACTCATTCATCAGCGAAATGCCGGGACCCGACGTGCAGGTGAACGCACGCGAACCGGCCCAACCAGCGCCCATAACCATGCCAATCGAGGCGATTTCGTCCTCGGCCTGCACGATGGCGAAGCGATTTTTTCCGTCCGGGTCCTTGCGGAGTTTATCGCAATATTTCTGAAAGCCCTCGGCCAGCGAGGTGGACGGCGTGATCGGATACCAAGCGCAGAATGTCGCCCCGCCATAAACGGCGCCAAGCGCAGCGGCGTCATTGCCCTCAACGAAGATGCGATCACCGACCTTGTCGGCGCGCTTCAGCTTCAAGCCAATCGGCGCGAGATGATCCTTCGCAAACGTGTAGCCAAGCTCGAACGCCTTCAGGTTTGGCGCGATCAGCTTGTCTTTGCCTTTGAATTCCTCGGTGAGCAGCTGCTTCACGACCTCGGTTTCAAAGCCTAGGAGCTGCGCCAGCACGCCGATGTAGCAGATGTTCTTGAACAGCTGACGCTGGCGCGGATCGGTAAACTCCGCTGCAATCAGATCGGTGAGCGGCGCGCCGATGATGGTGATGTCGTCGCGAAACTTCGACGCCGGCAGCGGCTTTGAGGAATCGTAAAGCAGATAGCCGCCCGTCTCGATGCCCTTCACGTCGGCGTCCCAGGTCTGCGGGTTCATCGCCACCATAAGATCGATGCCGCCCCGGCGCCCGAGCCAACCAGCCTCGGACACGCGGACCTCGTACCACGTCGGCAGGCCCTGGATGTTCGACGGGAAGATATTGCGTGCGCCTACGGGCACGCCCATGCGCAGGATCACTTTCGCAAACAGGCCGTTGGCGCTCGCCGACCCCGAGCCATTCACGTTGGCAAACTTGACGACGAAATCGTTGGTCGCGGCGAGAGGCTTGGCCATGCTTGGGTGCGGCGCCTTAGTGATCCGGGACGTCAGCGGCCAGTCCGCCAACGCCGGGCGAAACTTGATAGCCGGTCACGAGCCGCAATTGAAGAGCTTAGCCGGGCGCCAATTGCTCGGCGGGCGCCGTGGAGGCCGATGTTTGGCTGGCGCTGAAAACGATGGAGGCGTTCTCAAATGGCCGGCGATAGCGCGCGAGGGTTTCGCGGCTCATCGTCCGGTAGCCCATGACGGGCTCGACCACCACGAAGCGCTCGGCGTCATAACCCACCACCAGCACATAATGATCGACCATTTCGAGACCGGTCACTTCCGATACGCGCCCTACCCGGGAGGTGATGAAGTCACCGGCGCGCCCAATCACGGGAGCATTGGCGCCGGGATAGGTGACGCTTTGGACGAACACGGACGGCACACGGATAGCGACCAGCACCGGCCGGCCACTCTCAAGCTCCCGGATCAAGCCTTCGGCAGGCAGGCGGACGCCGTTGGCCAATAACCCGTTCGCACGTGCGAGCGTCAGCACTTCTGCGATCGTATAGCCATCCGGCGACGTTGGCGGGTGCGCTGCATAGATTGCCTCGCCCGTTGTCGGGGCTGCGGGCAGGCGCCAATAATTGATGACGCTTGCGAGAACATGCGCGCCGCAGGAATCCCGGCGGGTTTGGTGATCATGCGCGACCGGCAGGACCAAGGCGTTCGCGCCCACAGCGGGCGCGAAGCCGTCGAAACTATTGTTGGCGCTCTGATGAGCAAACGCGTTCACGTTGGACGTCGGCGTAACCGCGCATCCAGCCGCACAAAGCGCCAACAATAGCGCGCTGAGGCAAACCTCAGATTTCACCGTTAGCTTATGGCGACGACGACGACCACAACCAGCAAGCCGATCAGCAACCATTGCGTGTTGGTGATGCCGGCTTGGTATTGCTGTGCTTCTTCAGGCGACATGACGACGACTTCGTAGCCTTGGTCCTGATATGCGGCGACTTGCGCAGCATCACTGGCGCTTAAGCCATATTGCTGCAGTTCTGCGGTCGTGAAGGCTTGCGGCTCAACGGCGCGGAATTGCTCCGTTTGCTGTTGCGCCATTGCGAGCGGCGCGAATGATGTGAATGCGACGCCAAGCGCCAGCGCAGTTATGAGACGTTTCATGGGATGCTCCCCTGTGATGTTCACGGAAAAATGGGAGCGACGCTGGGCCGAAGGGTCATGCGCGCCGACTATTTTTGGCGGCTACCGAATTCTCGATAATCGCAGGAAGGTGCGCAGTTTGCACACGACACAAGTTCCCACGCCCACACCGACGCTAACATGGGCGCAGCGCTCAGCAAGCTAATTCGCGGTTGGGAACTTTTACTTCGCCAGCACAGGTTCGCGTTTGCGAGATGACGACTTCGGCGCGCAGCCTGCTTGGGTGGTATCGAGCAAAAATTGCTGCATATCCCACGCGCCAGTTGGGCAACGCTCAGCGCACAGGCCGCAGTGCAAGCAGACGTCTTCGTCCTTCACCATCACGCGGCCGGTCTTCAGGCCATCCTGAACATAAAGATCTTGCGTGAGGATCATCGCCGGCGCGTTGAGACGTTCGCGAAGTTCCACCTCCTCGCCGTTCTCCGTGAACGTAATGCAATCCATCGGACAAATATCGACGCACGCGTCGCACTCGATGCACGCCGGCGCCGAGAACACTGTCTGGACATCGCAGTTCAAGCAGCGCTGTGCCTCTTTGTAGCCGAGCAGCGGATCAAAGCCCTTCTCGACCTCAATCTTCACGTTGCGCAGCGCAACTTCCGGCTCAACGAGCGGCACCTTGTAGCGAAGATCGAGCGAGATATCGTTGTCATAGGCCCATTCGTGGATGCCCATTTTCGTGGACATCATCGACACACCAGGCGGCGGCCGGTTGTTCACGTCCTTGCCCTGGCAATAGAGGTCGATCGAAACGGCTGCGTCGTGTCCGTGCGCGACAGCCCAGATGATGTTCTTCGGACCAAAGGCAGCGTCGCCGCCGAAGAACACGTTCGGCACGGCCGATTGGAACGTCACCTCATCAACGACTGGCATGTTCCATTTGTCGAAGGTCATGCCGATGTCGCGTTCGATCCAGGGGAACGAGTTCTCCTGGCCAACGGCCATCAGCACATCATCACACGCATGGTGGACATCAGGTTCGTCCATCGGCTCGAGGCGCTTCTTTCCGTCCTTCTCAACCCAGTGCATCTTCGTGAACAGCACGCCGGTGAGCTTGCCGTTCTCGTGGGTGAATTCCTTCGGATTGAGGAAATTGAGGATCGGGATGCCTTCGTGCTGGGCGTCTTCTTTCTCCCAGGTCGAAGCCTTCATCTCATCGAAGCCGGAGCGCACGACGACCTTGACGTCTTCGCCGCCAAGGCGGCGCGACGTGCGGCAACAATCCATGGCTGTGTTGCCGCCGCCGAGCACGATGACGCGCTTGCCGATCTTTTCGACATGCTCGAACGAGACGCTGGAAAGCCAATCGATGCCGATATGGATATTGGCGGCGGCTTCCTTCTGGCCCGGCAAGCCAAGATCGCGGCCGCGCGGCGCGCCGGTGCCGACGAACACGGCGTCCCAGCCTTGCGCCAGGACGTCTTTCAAGGAACCCACACGCGTGCCGAAGTGGGTTACCGGCTCATAGCGGAGGATGTAGTCGACTTCCTCGTCGATGACGCTTTCCGGCAAACGAAAACGCGGGATCTGGGTGCGGATCATGCCGCCGCCCTTCTTCTCCGCGTCGTAGATGTGAACTTCATAGCCAAGCGGCAGCAGGTCGCGCGCCACGGTCAGAGACGCTGGTCCTGCGCCGATGCAAACGATGCGCTTGCCGTTTTTCGTGGTGGCGGGCAGCGGCAACAGGTGATCGATCTCACCCTTATTGTCCGCGGCGACGCGCTTCAGGCGGCAGATCGCGACCGGCTCGGGTTTGCCTTGCTGTTCTTCTACCCGCCCGCGCCGGCATGCCGGCTCGCAGGGGCGATCGCACGTGCGGCCAAGAATCCCGGGAAACACATTCGACTTCCAATTGACCATGTAGGCGTCGGCATAACGCTGCGCGGCGATCAGGCGGATGTATTCAGGAACCGGGGTGTGAGCCGGACACGCCCACTGACAGTCGACGACTTTATGAAAGTAGTCGGGGTTCGCGATGTTAGTTGGCTTCAAGCGGCCTGCTCCCTGTGCGGTCAGCAAGCTACTCCGCCGAACCGCGTCGCGGCAATCGCTAAGCGCTTGATTGCTCGGCGGCGGCTCGCGATGGTCGGTCCGCATGAGCTGGCAATTCTGGATCGACCGCGGCGGCACGTTCACCGACGTAGTGGCGCGCGGCCCCGGCGGCGCCGAGGTGGTGAAGAAGCTGCTGTCGGTGAATCCCGGCCGCTATGACGACGCCGCACTTGAGGCGATGCGAGTCATTCTCAAAGAGCACAACGCGACCTTCGCTGACGTCGAGGCGGTAAAGCTCGGCACGACCGTCGCAACCAACGCACTGCTTGAGCGCAGGGGCGCGGATGTAGTGCTTGTGGTGACCGAAGGATTTGGCGACGCGCTGGAAATCGGCACTCAAGCGCGGCCGGACATCTTCGCGCTTCACATCGTCAAACCAGATTTGCTGCAACGCCGCGTAATCGAAGCGCGGGAGCGGCTCACGGCGGAAGGCAAAGTGCTAACGCCGCTCGACGAAATGCACGCGCGTACCGCCTTGCAGCGCGCGTTCGATGATGGCTTCCGCGCCACCGCGATCGCTTGCCTGCACGGCTGGGCTTATCCCGCGCACGAGCGCCGCATTGCCGCGATCGCGCGCGAAATCGGATTCACTCAAGTCAGCGTCAGTTCCGAAATCAGCGGCCTGATCAAGTTCGTGCCGCGCGCCGATACGACCGTGGCCGACGCGTATCTCTCGCCGGTACTGCGCGAATACATCGATGGCTTCGAGCGCGGATTTCTTGGACCGCCGGCGCCCTCGCCGGCTCTTTCTTCAGGCCAAGCCCCGTCGGCGCCAGGATCAAACGAAGTTGCCGGCGAGGGCGCCGGCGGTCCAAGAAACCCGCTGCTATTTATGCAGTCCAACGGCGGCTTAGCGCACGCCGACAGCTTCCGCGGCCGCGATGCCGTGCTCTCGGGGCCTGCTGGAGGCGTGGTGGGTATGGCCGCGGCGGCGCAGCGCGCAGGCTATGATCGCGCGCTGGGTTTCGACATGGGCGGCACCTCGACGGACGTCTCCCACTTTGCCGGCTCATTCGAGCGCACCAATGAAACGATGGTGGCGGGCGTGCGTCTTTCCGCGCCGATGCTGCAAGTTCACACCGTGGCGGCTGGAGGCGGCTCTATCTGCTTCTTCGATGGCATGCGTCTGCGCGTTGGCCCCCACAGCGCCGGCGCCGATCCTGGCCCTGCCTGCTATCGCCGCGGCGGACCGTTGACGATCACGGATTGCAACGTTGTGCTCGGACGCGTGCGGCCAGAGTTCTTTCCTGAGATCTTCGGACCGAATGGCGATGAACCGCTCGATCGTGAGGTCGCTTTCGAAAAGCTCCACTCCATCCGCGCCGATATCGAGCTTAAGACTGGGCGTATCCTGTCGCCCGAGGAAGCGGCCGAGGGCTTCCTGCGCATCGCCAATGAAAACATGGCCGAGGCGATCAAAAAGATTTCGATCCAGCGCGGCTACAATCCTGCGGATTACGTACTCGTCGCTTTCGGCGGCGCGGGCGGACAGCACGCATGTGCTGTCGCGGATGCTGTCGGCGTGGAGACGATCCTTCTACATCCTCTTGCTGGCGTGCTGAGCGCGTGGGGTATCGGACTCGCTGATGTCCGCGCCGTTGTAGAAGAAACGGTGGAAGAGCGGCTCGATACCGCCCGCCTCCGCCCGCGCGCCAATGCAATCGCGAAGCGTGCGCACGCGCTTCTCCCCCAGGAACATCGCGGCGCACGCGCAGTGCAGCTTCGTGCGCACCTCAAGTACGAGGGCGCCGATTCTGCGCTTGCCATCTCGTTCGAGCATGAGGATCTCGCGACCGCATTCGAGGCCGAACATCGCAAACGTTTCGGATTCGTCGACCCGGCGCGGGCGATCATCGTTGCATCTCTCTCAGCGGAGGCGATCGAAGAGACCGATTATGATGCGCCAAAGCCAACGCTAGCGGAGTCGGCGTCTCGCGCTGCCGCGATAGTTCAGCTTCACGCCGAGGGCGCGACACACCATGCGCCAGCGCATCACCGCGACGGGCTCGAAAGTGACGCCGAACTGATTGGGCCGGCGCTCATCCTCGAGCATGGCGCCACCACATACGTCGCGCCCGGCTGGTGCGCGCGGCTCAACGAGCACCGCGATGTCGTGCTCACCCGCATCTCACACATTGAGCGCCGCGCGATTGGCACCAAGGCCGACCCGATCTTGCTTGAAGTATTCAACAATCGCTTCATGGGCGTTGCCGAGGAGATGGGCCTCGCGCTGCAAACGACAGCGTCCTCGGTCAATATCAAAGAGCGCTTGGACTTTTCTTGCGCGGTGTTTGATGAGACCGGTGGCTTGGTCGCGAACGCGCCGCACATTCCGGTGCACCTCGGCTCGATGAGCGATAGCGTACGCGAAATTATTCGCCAACGCGGCGATGCGATGCGCGCGGGCGATATCTACATGCTCAACGCGCCGCACGCGGGCGGCACGCACTTGCCTGACATCACCGTGATCGCGCCCGTTATTCTGGGCGGCGATAACCGCCCCGCCTTCTTCACCGCGGCGCGCGGTCACCACGCCGACATTGGCGGCATCACGCCCGGCTCAATGCCGCCAGACTCGAAAAGCATCGAGGACGAAGGCGTTTTGATCGAAAACTTCCTGCTGGTGCAGGACGGGCTGTTGCGTGAAGCGGAAACGCGGGCGTTGCTTGCCTCCGGGGCGCATCCGGCGCGCGACATCGATCGCAACATCGCCGACCTCAAAGCGCAGATCGCCTCGGTTACGCGCGGCACGCATGAGCTAACGCGTCTCGTGACGCACTATGGACGGGATGGCGTCGCCGCCTACATGCGACACGTTCAGGATAATGCCGAAGAACAGATCAAGCGCGTGATCGATACGCTGAAACCTGGCGCGTTCGAAGTGACGATGGACAGCGGCGCGACCGTTCGTGTTGCTATCACGCCGAACCACAGCGCCCGAAGCGTGCGCGTCGATTTTACCGGCACGAGCCCGCAACAACCGAGCAATTTCAACGCACCTCTCGCGATTACCCGCGCGGCGACGCTCTACGTTTTCCGTACGCTGGTGAATGACAGCATTCCGCTGAACGAAGGTTGCTTGAAGCCGATTGAGATCATCGTTCCCGAAGGCTCGCTGCTGAATCCCAAACGCGGCGCGGCGGTCGTTGCCGGCAATGTCGAGACTAGCCAAGTTGTGGTCGATGCGCTTTACGGCGCGCTCGGGGCGCTGGCCGCGTCGCAAGGCACTATGAACAATTTCACCTTCGGTGATGAGAAGCGCCAATATTACGAGACTATCTGCGGCGGCTCAGGCGCGGGCCCGACATTTGACGGCGCCGACGCTGTGCAAACGCACATGACCAACTCGCGTCTCACCGATCCCGAAGTTCTGGAGACGCGCTTTCCGGTTATCGTAGAGCGCTTCAGCGTACGCCGCGGCTCGGGTGGCGGCGGCGCACACAAGGGCGGCGACGGCGCTGTCCGCCGCATCCGCTTCCGCGAACCGATGACAGCCGCCATGCTCGCGAACCGGCGTAGCACCGCGCCGTTCGGTCTCGATGGCGGCGGCGACGGCGCCTCGGGCATAAATCGCATCGAGCGCGCCGATGGATCCGTGACGCGGCTCGCCGCAGCGGGCAAAGCTGAGGTGAAGCCTGGCGATGTTTTCGTGATCGAAACGCCAGGCGGCGGCGGCTACGGCAAAGCTTAGACGAAGCACGGGGGAAGCATGCTGGTACTTCTTGGGATTGGCGTCGTTGTGCTTGGCTTTGTCCTGCGCGCAAATCCGCTGCTGGTGGTGATGGCGGCAGCGCTGACCACTGGCCTCGCGGCGGCTTGGACGCCAGATGCAGACATCCAGCTCATGTACGGCGCCGCGCTCTCCACGCTCGCGGCGTTCGGCAAGGCCTTCAACGACAATCGCTATGTCAGCATGGTCTGGTTCGTGTTGCTGGCGATCGGATTGCTGGAGCGCTCCGGCTTGCAGGACCGCGCACGCATGCTGATTTCAAAGGTGCAGGCCGCCACTGTCGGGCGCGTGCTCTGGGTCTATTTCATCATTCGCCAAGCGGCGTCGGCCCTTGGACTGACGTCGCTCGGTGGCCACGCGCAAATGGTGCGTCCGCTGGTGGCGCCCATGGCGGAAGGCGCGGCGGAAGCGAAGTTTGGGCCGCTGCCGGATCGCGAGCGCTACCTCATCCGCTCGCACGCAGCAGCAGCCGATAATATTGGACTCTTCTTTGGCGAGGACATCTTCATCGCCATTGCCTCAATCCTTTTGATCAAGGGGTTTCTCGAACAGAACGGCATCATCGTTGAGCCGTTGCAGCTTTCGATCTGGGCAATCCCAACGGCAATCGCCGCGCTGGTTATTCACTCGACACGCCTCTGGCTGCTCGATGCGCATCTCAAACGGCGCTTGCAATCGCGACCGGCGCCGGAGGCGGCGCAATGATCACGCTCGCGCACATTTACATTCTGGTCGGCGCCTTCTTCGCAGCCGTAGCAGTCCTTTCCCTGATCGACCAAGCCAATCGGCGCCGCGCGCTAAACTTTCTGTTCTGGGGCATGCTGGCGGCAAGCTTCCTTGCCGGCGCTTATCTCGGTGATCTCGGCAACGGTGTCTTGGCGCTCGGCCTTGTTGTTGTCGCCACCATCGGCATGGGCCAAGGCAAGCCGGCAACGACGACACCGGAACAGCGCCGCGAAAGCGCCGTGAAACGCGGCGATCTCCTCTTTCTGCCGGCGTTGATCATACCGGCCGTTGCGCTGGGCGGCACACTGATCGCCAAGCAGACGGATTGGGGACCGGCGCTGATCGATCCGGCGCAAGCCACATTGATCTCGCTGATCCTCGGCACGCTGATCGCGGTCACCGTTGCGATGTTGTGGCTGCGCCCGCCGGTGATCGCGCCACTGCAGGAAGCACGGCGGCTGCTCGATGCTGTCGGCTGGGCTGCGATCTTACCGCAAATGTTGGCTTCACTTGGCGCAGTGTTTCTGGTCGCGGGCGTCGGCGAGCAAGTGGGGGCCATCTTCGCGCAATACATACCGCTCGATACGCGCACGATGGCGGTCGCGGCCTATTGCATCGGCATGGCGCTGTTCACGATCATCATGGGCAACGCGTTCGCGGCATTTCCGGTGATGACAGCTGCTGTGGGGTTGCCGTTCGTCGTCATGCAGTTAGGCGGCGATCCGGCGCGGGTTTGCGCCATTGGCATGTTGGCGGGTTTCTGCGGCACGCTGATGACCCCGATGGCGGCAAACTTCAACGTCGTGCCGGCAAACTTGCTTGAGCTGCCAGATCGCAAATCGGCGCTCAACGGCGTCATCCGTGCACAAATCCCGACGGCGATCCCGCTGCTCATCGCCAACATCGCGCTGATGCGCCTCCTGGCGTTTCCCGCATGACCAAGCTTACCAAAGACATTGCCGAGAAATTCGCGGCGCTCGCACTGGCGCATGTCAGCCGCGAGTATCCGAACATCATGCAGCACGTCATGGGCAGCGCCGCAGACGTGGTCGGCCCACGACAAGCGCATCCCATCTTCTTCGGCAGTTATGATTGGCACTCGTGCGTGCACGGCTATTGGCTGCTCGCGCGCCTGATGCGGCGCTACCCCGATCTTTCAAGCGCGAGCAAGATCAAAGCGCTCTTTGCCGAACGCATCACTGCGGCAAACGTCGAGGGCGAGTGCGCTTATCTGCGACGCCCAGAGTCGCGCGGCTTTGAGCGGCCATATGGCTGGGGCTGGTTGTTGGCGTTGCAAGCGGAGCTGGAGCAACACAGCGACAGCGCCGGCAAGCGCACCGCAGAAACAATGCGCCCGCTGGCGGAAGCGTTCGCCGATCGCTTCCGTGCATTTCTTCCGCTTAGCGACTATCCGATCCGCACCGGCGTCCACTCCTCCACGGCGTTCGCACTGCGCCTCGCTGCGGATTATGCCGAGCCCGTCGATCCGGACCTCTTTGCGCTCATGCGAGACAAGGTGTTCGCCTGGTATGGCGCCGATCAAGGCGCGTTGGCTTGGGAGCCAAGCCAGGACGATTTCCTTTCGCCGACCTTGATGGAAGCTGAATGCATGCGCCGCTTCATGGCGCCGCCGGCGTTCCGCGTTTGGTTTGAAGATTTCCTGCCCAATGGCGTACGCGACCAGCCCGGATCGCTATTTTCACCTGCACGCGTCAGCGACCGCACCGACGGCAAGATCGCGCACCTCGATGGGCTCAACTTCTCGCGCGCCTGGTGTTGGCGCTCGATCGCTGCAGCGCTCGGCGATGCGCACCATGTCACGCCGCGCGCTATGAAGGCGGCTCAGAGTCACATCGACGCCAGCCTCCCGCACGTCGCGGGCGATTATATGGGCGAACATTGGCTGGCGACGTTTGCGCTTCTGGCGCTCGAAGCTTAGCGCGCGATCGAGAATTTCAGCGGCGCGAGGCCATCGACACCGCATTCAACCGCGTCACCCGGATTGAGCGCTGCGACGCCTGATGGCGATCCGGTGAAAATGAGATCGCCGGGCTGCAAGTCCCACCATTGCGAGAGCGCCGCGATGATTTCCGGCACACTCCAAATCATGTCGTGGGTGTTGGCGTCTTGGCGCGTTTCGCCATTCACTTTGATCCAGATGCGCGCGCTTGTGATGTCGCCACTGGCGGTGGCCGGCGTCAGCGCGCTGATAGGCGCGGAGCGGTCAAAGCCCTTCGCGGTATCCCATGGCGTGCCGGCCTTTTTGGCTTCGGCTTGGCGATCACGGCGCGTGAGATCGACGCCAACGCCGTAGCCCCAAACATGGTTAACGGCGTCCAGCTCAGAGATATTCGAGCCACCCGCGCCGATGGCGATCACGAGTTCGACTTCGTGATGAAAATTCGATGTGTGCGACGGATATGGGAGCGCGCTACCGCTTTCGACGACGGCGTCAGCCGGCTTAGAAAAGAACAATGGCGGCTCGCTTTTGGGATCATTCCCCATTTCGCGTACGTGGTCCGCGTAGTTTCTCCCTACGCAGAAAATGCGGCGTACCGGAAAGCGTACATCGCTCCCCACGATTGCAACCGATGGCTGTTGCGGCGCAGCGAATATAAATTGCATGGCGGGTTTGAGCACGTCGTGGCGGCGCGCGCAAACTCGCTCTGCCGGGGAAGCGCCGCGCGTTCGCGACGCAAAGAGTTGCGTCAGCGTTCGGCTGGCGCGATCGTCGGCGGCTACTCGCGAGGGGCGGCGCGTTTTGGAACTGTGGGTATTGGCCTTCCTGCCCTTGGGCATTTGGGTGTGGCTGCAAGCGCAGCGCATCGATGCACTTGCGCGCCGCGTGGTCGAGCTCGAACTCCAGCTCTTTTCCTTCCGTTCAAGTGCGCCCGACGCCCACGGCGCTCCGGCCGAACAACCAGAAGCTCCGCAGCCTACTCCGCCCCAGGATGAGCTGCTGCTGACGGAAGTTGTGCCGGACGACGTGCTGGTGCTCGACAATCCCGTCCCCGACGCCTCGAACGACATGGAGACGGCGGCGCCAGCCCAACCCGCCGCCAATCGACCACGCATGCATTCGCCGCTGCTGCTGAACGAGCCGCTGGCCGAAACGCCGACGGCGCCACAAAAGCCGAAGCAACCGGCAATGCGGCTTGATCAATGGCTCGCTGAAAGCGGTCTCGCGTGGGCCGCGGGGATCATGCTCGCGCTGAGTGCGATTTACGGCGTCTCGGAAGCTTCGAAATCGGCGTGGTTCACCGCGCCGGTTCGGCTGTCTATCGCCCTGGTTCTCGGCGCGCTCATACTTGGCGCCAGCGAGTGGACCCGCCGCGTGAGCCTCGGCCGTCCGCCCGGACACCCGCTGATTTCGGCTCTGCTCTCCGGCGCAGCCATCGTCGTCTTCTACGCCACGATTTGGGCCGCGCACGGGATCTATCACTTCATCGATTGGCCTGGCGCGGTTGCGCTGCTCACGGTCTGCGCCCTAGCGCTGATCGGCCTCTCGTTCCTTCATGGCCAGGCGCTCGGCGTACTGGCCATCGCGCTTGCACTGATTGCGCCCGCACTCGCCAGCGCAAACATCTGGCCCTCTTGGGCGCTGACAATATACGTCGCGTTCGTAAGCGTCAGCGGCTTTGGGCTCGCTTTCTTCAAGCGCTGGTCGTGGGTGGCGCTCGTCACCATCGGCGGGCTCTACTTCTGGTTCTTCGGCGCGATCGCGACCGACGATGTGCGCCGGGCTTTAGCGTTGATCAGCCTCGCCAGCCTTGGCGGCGTGCTCACCGCGTTCCGCGCGCCCCTCGCAGATGAGGCCAAGAGCAACCTGACTTGGTCAGCCGTTCATGGCCTTGGCCCAAGCATTGCGGTGAGCGTTTCAAGCGCACTGCTGATCTGGGCCTGGCTTGTCGTTGCGCCCACGCCGATTGGCGCCATCGCGGGGCCGGCTTTGATCAGCATTTTTCACGTCGCTCTCGCCAGCTACGGCGTGCGCGATCGTAAGATCGTCCCTGTTGGCCTAGCGATCGCAATCGGCGCGATCGTCATCGGCTTCATGGCCTATCTCCGTGCGCGCTTCTTCTACGGCGAATTGGGGATGGACTTCTATCCGACCGTCCTCGCCGCAGCCTTCAGCGTGGCGTTATGTGCGCTCTACGCCAATCCGCATCGAACCGGTCGCATTCTGATCGCCGCAGCAGGCGCCGCTGGCGCTGCTTTGCTCACCGCTCTCGCGGCAACGTCGCGGACGGATTGGCATTCGTTTGCCGCTTGGGCGCCGCTCTTCACCGGCGCAGCGCTCTCATTCGCAGCCGCGTGGTACACCGAAAAATCAGCGCAAGACCACAAGACCGACTCCGCAACCTCATGGTGGGCTGGCGCTGGGGCGGTATTGATACTGCTCTGCGTCGAATCCGCATTCGGCGCGGAGGTGCGCACGCTTGGACATGCAGCGGCTGCGCTGTTCTTCTCTGTCGGCCTCGTCTGGCGCGGCTGGCGCGTTGCAGGCTGGGCGGCCCTAAGCGCCGGCGCCTTGGCAATCGCGCACGCCCTGTCGCCCGCACTCATCGGCTCGACGCTCGCTGGAACGCTGCCGCTATGGGGCGGGCTGCTCATCTTCGCCGGCGCGGCGATCCTTCTCTTCAGCGCTTCCACGATCATTCGCCGCGGCAATGTGAGCCTCCCGATCGCGGAGGCATTGAGCGCAACATCGGTGATCGCGGCGCTGATCGGCGTCTTCGTTGCACTGCGTTGGATCGCTGCTGGCGGCGCCGGCGTGACGCTCGAGGCCTTCACCGAAACATCGCTGCAAGTGCTCGCTCTGCTGGCCGCCGGACTCACACTGCTGCCGCGCATCCACGAAACGCCCGGACCGATCGGCGCCTGGCGCGGTCACGTGCTGCTCGGGCTCGGCCTCGCCTATGCGCTGGTTTCTCCGGGTCTCGGCATCAATCCGTGGTGGGGCGGCGCTGGCCGCGCGGTCATCAACGGCATGGCGATCCTCAACCCGCTCGCCATCGCATTCGCCGCACCAGCTGCGCTCGCCTTCATGGCGGCGAACCGCCTTTACCTGCGCCAGCGCATGTTCGGCCGCATCTACGCCATCGCTGGCGCAGTGCTCGCGCTGCTCTGGCTGGTCTTGGAGATCCGGCTGGCCTTCCATGACGGCGCGATGGCGGCGCCGCAAATCGGATTGTTCGAGAGCGCCTGCTACGCTATCGCGTTCCTTGCGTTCGCACTCGCTGCCACGATCGTTGCGCGCCTCCGGGCGCGCCGAAACTTACTCCGTCCCTTTACCGAAGATCTGATGCGCTCCATGCGCGCGGTGAGCTGGGGCGCATTGGGCGCGTCGGCACTCATCATGCTGGTGGCGCAGCACCCAATTTGGGGTTCGCAAGACAGCGACGCCAGCAACGCGTTCTCAACGATGCTTGCCGTACTGGCGCAGGCCGTGGCCATGGTCCTCGCACTTGCTCTTGGACGGGCGCTCTCTGTTTCCTCCAAAGCCGAAGCAACGCGTTTCGCGGCCGCTGCAGCCGCTGCACTGTTTGCATGGAGCTTCGGCCATTGCGTCATCGCTTGGCTGCACCACCGTGGGTACATGGACAACGGCGATACGCCCTACGCGCTTGAGGGCATCGCCCACGCCTTATGGCCGCTGATTTTTGTCATTTCCGCCGCGCAACTCACACGCCTCGCGCCGGGGCGCGATACAACGCGCGCCTATCTCTATGATCTGCAAGCGATCTGGTCGGCCGCCATCTGGTCGGCGTTGGTGTTTGCGGGCCTCGGCCTTTGGGCGCTCTACAATCCATGGTGGGGGACGCTGCCGGCGCAATTGCTGACGCCAATCGGCGCGATGATCGCCATCCTTGCCTATTTGGGCGCCGCAGCTCTGAGCTACGTCGCGCCTGACGTGCCAAAGATACGCGGGATGAAATGGATGGTGCCGGCCGCCACGATCGCGTGCGCCGCCCACATTTTCGTCGCCGTCACCCTGATCGTGCGCTGGCTCTACCATCGCGATGCGATGGCCACCCCAGGCACAGGCGAATTTGAACTTTGGGCGTACTCAGGAGTCTGGGCGATGCTGGCGGCCGTCTCGCTGATCTTGGGCACCAGGATAAATGACCCAGTGCTGCGCTGGATTGGCCTCGCGGTGTTCGCAGTCACCATCCTCAAAGTATGCGTGCTCGACACAGCACAGCTTTCCGGCCCGATCCGCGCGGTCTCGATTTTCGGCGTCGCCACAATCGCGGCGATCGCAACCTGGCTCGTACGCCGAAGCCACCCCACTCCGGGGCCAGGCGACCTCGTAACCGTTACGCCAAGCGCGCGGCGTGAAAGGCGACGTGTTCGGAGACGAACGTCGCAATAAAAAAGTACGAGTGATCGTAGCCGTCTTGTCGACGCAGCGTCAGTTTTTGGCCCGCCTTACGCGCCGCCTCTTCCAGCAATTCTGGCTTTAGCTGGTCAGCAAGAAACTGATCGGCCGTCCCCTGATCGACAAGGATGTCGTCGAACGGCGACGCTTTCCCTGCTTCGATAAGCAACGCAGCATCGTGTGCGCGCCAAGCTTCACGCTCCGCGCCCAGATAAGCCCCGAACGCCTTCTCGCCCCACGGGCACCGGGTTGGCGAAGCAATCGGCGAGAACGCCGAGACGCTCTTGAAGAGTTGCGGATGCTTCATCGCCAGCGTCAGCGCACCATGGCCACCCATTGAGTGGCCGAAAATGGATCGCCGCGCCGCCAACGGAAACGCCGCTTCCACCGCCGCGATCAAATCGCGCGTGACATAGCTCTCCATCTGGAAATGCGGCGCCCACGGCTGTTGCGTAGCATCGACGTAAAAGCCTGCGCCTTGACCAAGGTCATAGGCCGGATCATCGGCAACGCCTTCGCCGCACGGCGACGTATCCGGCGCAACAATCGCCACGCCATGCTGCGCCGCGGCTGCGTACGCGCCGGCCTTGCTGGTGAAATTGTCTTCGGTGCAGGTGAGCCCCGAGAGCCAGATCAGATACGGGAATGGGCCTTTGCCAGACGGCGTGAAAACCGAGAGCCGCATTTCCGTGCCGGTGGCGGCGCTTTGATGCGCGGCGTACGCGAGCTCACCGCCCGCGACGCGATGCGTCTTCGTGATCTGCATTACGGCGTGGCTTGGCGCGGCGGCAGACGATCAATGTCGGCGAGCGCGCGCTCAATCGCCGGACCGATCGCAGCTTGCTCTTGCGCCGTCGGCTCGCCTTGCGTGAAACGAAGGCGGAGCTGACGATCGGCAATCTCCAGCACCGCAATGCGGCCGCCGTTACGAATGAACAACGGAACGCCCAAGTCCGTGATCACGCGGTGGTCATTCGGGCCAAGGAAAATGGATGTGCGATCGCAAACGACCGCGTGCGCAGAGCCTGGCGGCGCAGAGAACGGGGGTTGTCCCAGAAGGATCGAATATCCGGGGACCGGCGTGTAGGTGACATGCTCAGCATCGATAATCTGAAACACGCCGCAGCTTTCAACGTCTCGCTGCTGCGCCATCGCCGGCGTCGCTAAACAGACAAACGCGCACACCATCGCCAAGGAACGGATCATTTGTCACCCTCTGCCCATCTGGGCCTCAGCGTCCCACCGCCGAGCCCCTCCTATCCCAGGCGAACGCTTCTGAGCAACGCTCCATGGCACAATTGCGACCGTCAGGCTGGCCGCGCGGCCTCAGCAGCGTATTCCTGCATCAAGCGCCCATAGTCGCTGGGCTCCGGCCAACGCTCGAAGCTGTGCTTCGCGCCAGTCACCGATCCCGGCAGCTTCTCAGCCGTTTGCGATTCAATGAACGGGACAACCCAGCTCGCATCTTCGAGCATGGTTGGCCGGAAGTTCAGGAAACCCACCGCGTCGAGGTTCGGGCTGGTCGTGTAGAGCCAACTCAAGCAGTTCGAGCAATAATGGTGCTTGCTCTCGTCACGATGGAGTGCGCCGATTTGCGTTTCACCTTCAACGGAAAAGCCAGCGCTCGGCAGCATTAGCGTCAACGAGTACGCACCGCTCGTGAGCTTCTGACAACCAGTGCAGTGACACGCCATGGATATCGCGGGCGGCGCCGTGATCTGCATTTTCACGCGCCCGCAGAGGCATGACGCCTTCCAGGGGAGCTTCCAGTCAGTCATCGGCTTGCCTCGCTCAATACACAATCACGCTTCGGATGCTCTCGCCCCTATGCATCAAATCGAACGCTTCATTGATGCGCTCAAGCGGCAGCGTGTGCGTGATCATTGGGTCGATTTGGATTTTCTTGTCCATGTACCAGTCGATGATCTTCGGCACATCGGTTCGGCCGCGTGCGCCGCCGAACGCAGTGCCTTTCCAGACGCGGCCGGTGACCAGCTGGAACGGGCGCGTTGCGATCTCTTTGCCGGACTCCGCAACGCCAATGATGATGCTCTCACCCCAGCCGCGATGGCACGCCTCCAGCGCTTGGCGCATGACGGTGGTGTTGCCGGTTGCATCGAAGGTGTAGTCGGCGCCGCCGCCGGTGAGCTCGACCAGATGCGCGACGAGATCGCCGCTGATGGCCTTCGGATTGACGAAATGCGTCATCCCGAACCTCTTGCCCCACTCTTCGCGGTCGGGATTGATATCGACGCCAACGATCATGTTCGCGCCGACGAGCTTCAGGCCTTGGAGCACATTGAGACCGATACCACCGAGCCCGAACACGATGCAGTTCGCGCCAGCTTCAACCTTCGCGGTGTTGATCACAGCGCCAACGCCGGTGGTCACGCCGCAACCGACATAACAAGCACTCTCAAACGGTGCGTCCTTGCGGATCTTCGCAACCGCGATCTCCGGCAGCACCGTGTGATTGGCGAAGGTGCTGCAGCCCATATAGTGCAACACCGGCTTGCCCTTATAGGAAAAGCGCGAGGTGCTATCGGGCATCAAACCCTTGCCCTGCGTTGCACGGATTGCGGTGCAGAGATTGGTTTTACGCGAGAGGCAGCTTTTACACTGCCGGCATTCCGGCGTGTAGAGCGGAATGACGTGATCGCCGACAGCGACACTCGTTACGCCCGCGCCAATCTCGCGCACGATCCCCGCGCCCTCGTGGCCAAGGATGCACGGCCACGCGGCTTCGCTATCGAAACCGTCGAGCGTGTATGAATCGGTGTGGCAAACGCCAGTTGCTTTGATTTCGACCAGGACTTCGCCGGCCTTCGGGCCTTCGAGATCGACTTCAACAATCTCCAAAGGCCTCTTAGCCTCGAATGCAACCGCCGCTCTAGTCTTCATACGCAAAGCTCCTTCGCGCGCGCTTATAGCGCGGCGCTTCAGCAATGCGCGGGAAAAATACTAGCCGTTACTCTTGCGGCCACCGGATGGTCTGCGCGCGGGGGCTTTCTTCGCAGCCGGCTTAGCGGAGCGCACCTTGCTCGGTCCGCGCGGCTTTTGTTTTATCGCAGCCGCGACGCGTTCCGGCGACACCGAGCGATACGGCACGTTGTTGGCGAACGCCATCGCACCCTCCTCGATCTCTTTCCGCGTGGTGGCATCTACAAGCTTGCCTAAGCCGGCAAGCATGTAGATCGCCTCCACTGGAACGAGCGCCGCGACGGTTCGACCATAACGGTCGAACCCAATCACGGCATTGTCCACTTGAGCTGTCTCGAGAGCTTCCGCGAAATTGGCGCGCGCCTCCGATGTAGATAGGACAGGCGGTCCCTTCGGTTTGCGCACGCGGCTAGCCGCTTTCTTGCGATGCTCTCGAACTGATCTCATGTGAACGCCTGCTCTTCTTCCGGCGGCTCGCCGAATAAGTTCTTCGACCAGTCAACGCCAAAGAGATATTGGCTCCAATCGACTGGCGGCTCGTCCCATATCCACGAGTAGATCAAGATATTCAGGCCGATGTTGTGACCCGTGCATCTTGGCTCCAAACGACCTGCTGGACCGAACGTGTGAGGCGCACGCTGTCTCGCGCCGGTAAACAGTGAGTTAGTTCGATGGGCCAACAGAGCAAATAGTCGCTGCTTTTGTACAAAATTCGCAGCGTCGTCACGCAAAACACGCAACGCGTTACCGCAAGAGCGCCCTATACGCCTCATCTCAACAAGGGTGCGAAGCAAACGTGGCTTAAATTGGAGCCATTGCTGAGACAGAGCGTGCGCTACATCATCGCTTTGCACCAGAAACTGCCATCTCAGTTTGTTGTACAAGTCGTGAAGCATGCGCTCCGAGCGACTTACCTTCCGTCTTCCTTTTTTGGGTGGTGCGCCCTTGGCGGCGCGCGCGCCTTTGGGCTCATCGCGCCGCGCGCGCGGGCGCGGACCAATATGCTCAGGCAACGCGCCGGGTTGGCGGCGCGTCATGCGCGGCCGCGGGCCGCCCTTGCCGGGCGCAGGTCCCACGGCCTGCTCCAGTTTGTACTCGCGAATGTAAGTGTCGCGATATTCGAGGACAAACCAGAGATCGCCGACTTTGAACGGCGTCCACCACGTGTCGAAATCCATATCGACGCGCGCAATCGTCACCAGCTCCAGGCTGCCGGAGAGCACCGCCTCAGCGTAATGAACTCGCCGCTTCGCCGCGGCGATCACGGCCGCTATGTACGTCGCCGGACGCGCGCCGACGATGACCATCACATCATCGGTCGCGATTAGGTTGAATTCCGGCGCTCTTCTTCTTCCCCGCACGACTGCCTCCGGTGCCGGTTCTTCCGCCGGCGCTTGTGTTTCATTGAGCGGCTGAGCTTCGCTCTCTACCTCCGGCTGCGCTTGCCGCTGCTTCCGCGCGGTGTTTTTCGTTTGCTTTGGCGCGATCTCCTCTACCTCTGACTGAGCTGCTTGTTTTTGATCTGCTACTGGTTGTTGCGCCTCCGATGAAGTCGCGCTTTCATCGGCTTTAGGCGATTTCTCAAGTGCCATCCGTGCATCTTTCCCCGTTGCCGCTGGCCGCTTTTGCGGTCTCTTCGAGGTAAGTACGGCGCGCCTTTTGAAGGCGGGTCAATAAACTTGAAGCTGAAATTCAACATGAAGTTTTGTACGAGTTAGAAGACTCGGACTTGACTGCGGTTTTGCGCACGCACTGCGACAGCGAGCACCAACGCTCGGGTCGTGCCCAAGCGTTCGGTCGAACGAGATTTGTGGGGCTCGGCCTCACTCGCGCTTTCGCGGATCGGAGACCTTAAAAGCAGTGGGCCGGATCTATCGATCCGGCCCGTGCTGCGGTGGCGCCTGGGCGGGGGGAGTAGGTCGGCGCCGTGGGAATAACCTTTGGGGGGCGCGTCCGTTCCCTGGGCGCGATAAAATAATTCAGAGGCCCATGAGGTGGCTGGCGAAGCCCCCCGCCTCGGTCCAGGCGTGAAGCATCCAGCCAGGCGGTTCCGAGGTCCTTGGAGCGATCTGCTGGCCGTCATTCATAGCTAGGCCGTACGTCCACGAGGTCGATGGCGCGACGATCACAGGCGCATGCGCCGCCTGCCCGAACGCCACCCGATGGTGATGCCCGCAAATGACCCGCAGCACCTGACGGTGGCGGGAGATGACAGTGGCGAACTCCTCCGCGTCGAGGAGACCGATCGTATCGAACAGAAGGTCGTGGGTCAGAAACGGCGGATGGTGAAGCGCCACCAATGTCGGCCGGCCGCGCTCGGCCGAAAGCATGGATTCCAGCCATTCGAGGCCCGAACGGCGCAATAATCCGTGGGTTTCTCCCGGCACGGTGTCGTCGAGGGCAATAATCCGGATTGGAAAGTGCTCAATGGCGAAGTGCAGCGGGCCTTCGTGCGACAGATAGAGGTGCTGCGGGAACGTGCGCCGGATCAGACCGCAATCATCGTGATTGCCGGGCATGAGATAGAGCGGCGCCGGCGGATCTGCGATCGCCTCGGCTAATACCGCATACTCATCCTCGCGTTGGTCGTTCACCAGATCGCCAGTGAGCAGGATGACGTCCGCGCCGTACTCTTTGGCCTGGGCCATGGCGCGTTTCATTTGTGCAACCGCTCGCCCCCCGTCGTCCGCCCGGACGTGGGTGTCAGAAATCTGCGCGAGCCGGAAAGTTCCGCTCATATGCTCCCTGCCCCCGCTTCTTTCGTGCGCTCCCTGAACGCAGCATGAAGCAGAGGCGCGCGCACTGGTCTGTGCCCGAGGTCACACTCCAGGCAATTCAGTCCAGCGAGCGGGCGACACGGAAGCCGATGGCTTGCGTGCGCGAGTTGCCTTCGGTTGAGCGGCGGGCCGCAGCGCGCAGCACCGGCGCCTGATCATTGTAGCTGCCGCCGCGATAAACACGACGCCGGCAATCGTCGGCCTGCACCGCGACACCATCAATCGGCGCGAGATCGTAATTCGCCGCGTAGCAATCCTCGACCAGTTCGCCGGCATTGCCGTGCATATCGTAGAGATTGAACGCGTTGCCCTCATGCGAGCCGACCGGCGTTGTTTGGCGCGTGCGGAACGTCGCTTGCGTCGCCGTCACGCGCGCGCCGAACGCGTACGCGCTGGGTTGACCTGCACGCGCGGCGTATTCCCACTCAGCTTCACTTGGCAAACGATAGCCTGCGCTGCCCGCCTGCCCGTTGAGCCAGCTCACATAAGCTTGCGCATCATCCCACGACACGCCCGTCACCGGACGATCGCCGCGGCCCCATCCGCCATCCGGCGGCGAATAACCGTTGCAGCCACCGCCAGCGAGACACGCATCCCACTGCGAAAACGTCACTTCGTATTTGCCCATTGCGAGCGGCGCGACGGAGACTTCGCGCTGCGGACCTTCATCGCGGCCACGCCCCGGTTCTTCCGCCGGCGAGCCCATCACAAACAAACCGCCTGCAAGCACAGTCATTTCCGGACAACCTGTGCAATCGGAGAATGTGTAGCCAGCAACGCGCGTCGGCGCTTCTTCAGCCGGTGACGCGGGCGTTTCCATCGCCGTGCCCGCGAGCGGTTGCACCCCTGTCGATTGCTGCTCCGCGGTCACGAGCGGATGCGTGCGCATATAATCTTGTGCGAATGAAAAAATCTGCGGACTGAAAAACGCGAGCACGCCGACAACGGCTGCTGCCGCCGCCATCCAACCCACACGACGCGATGCGCGCATGAACTTCTGGCGCTTCGAGAGAATCTCGAATGTCTGAACCCGCTGATCGATATTTTCGAGCGGCTTTTGCCCGCGCGACTGAAACGCACTCTGCGGTGAGTTGCGCGCCATCGAGCGAAATTCGGACGAGACAAGCGCCGTGCCCGGCTCTGCCAATTCTTGCAGACGCGCGGCGACGTTCACGCCGTGGCCCAGCAAATCTTCCGTCGACGTGACGATCACATCGCCGACGTGTGCGCCAACGCGGAGCTGCGGTTCGCCCTTCGGACGCTTATCGAGAATTTCCTGGATCGCGCCGAGCGCTTGGCCCGCAGATGCGAACTCAAGCATGAAGCCATCGCCCGCCGTGTTGAAGAGGCGTCCGCCGTTTGCGATCGCGACGCGCTCAACACGCGCGCGAAAGTTTTCGACCTTGCGTGCGGCGTTGCGCTGATCGCGCTCTGACATTGTAGAAAAACCGACGATGTCGATCGACACGATCGAGGCCAATCGGATTGTACGTTCGTCGCTCGACTGATCAGACACGGCTCATTCCCCACGCCCGGCAAGGATAAGCCCCTCGCCGGGACTTATCCAGCCTCCTCCTACTCGCCTGAATCGATACTGAGCAGAAGCGCGGACATGTTTTGGATGAAAGCGCCAGTTGAGATGCCCGTTATGGGCTGATCGGTCGTGTGCGGAGAGGTGTCCGTAGCGTCGCCCACCAGCGTTTGCGAGAAATCGCCTGGCGCGGGTGTGGCTGATCCATCGCCGATGTAGGGATTGCTCGTCGCCGTCAACGGCGTTGGCCAATAGCCCTCGACATTTAGCGCGCTGACCAATTCCTGCACGCGTTGTGACGCCGGTCTCTGGACAGCGCTAGAGCCGACATTCGAGTTCAAATCCGAGACCTCGATGTTCTGCGTCGAGAAATACCTCGGCAGACGGAAATCAACCCGGCGCACGAATGGGGACGAGGTCCGCCCAGCCGGCGCTGCGTTGAGGCGTTCGTAGCGCGCTCGCAGAGCGTCGACGTCCAGGTTGCGCCACTGCGAGTAGTGCGTGATCGGCTTGGCGTCGTCGTAATTCCAATAGTATTCGCCATTGACGACGTTAGAGCCGCGGCGGTGCACGATGCGCGCGCGGTTCGTGCCAATTTCGACAAATGTCGGATAGTGCCGGCCCGCGACCCGCATCTGATCGTCGCGCAGGCGCACGGAGTCGAGCCAAGCCAAGGCCTCGGGCACGCGTTCAATGAAACGCCGCTCGCTCGTCCATTCGTAGAAGTTCAACAGCTGCGAGATGTTATTCGCGGTCGTGTGCGTCGTCAGCGCATCCGGCTCGTAGGTGCGCGCGCCGATTGGCGCCAGCGTTTGCACGTCATGCTGCAAGCCCCAGCCTGCTTGCGGCGCGGGCTGTTGTGTGGCGATAAAAACGTCCATTGCGCGGCGGATCGCATCAAGCGCGCGTTCGTCGCCGAGCGCCTGATACACCATCAGCAAGAACTTGATGTTTTCGCCCGCAACGTCGTCGTTGAACGTGATCTGGTGGGTGTAGTCTGAGCGGCCATGCAGCCCGCCTTCGTTCGTCAGCGGGAATCGTTGCGGCCAGCCGCCGTTCGGATACTGGCTCGCCAGCACGAATTGCAACGCCTTCTCGACTGGCGCGCGCAAACGCGATGAGCGGCGCTCGACATACATGCGCAGCAGAAATTGCGACGCTTCGCTTGTGCCGGCGTCATCGAACGTCGCGTTGCCGTAATGGTGGTGGAATTCTTCGAGCCGCCAGCCGTTCTTGCCGATCGTGTCGTACCAGCGTCGCGCGCTCTCCTCACCCGCGAAGTCGTGGTGATAATTCCAACCGCCCGCCGGATGCTGCGCGGCGATCAAGCCCTTAGCCACATCCATCGCTGCTTGGTAGTAAAACTCGTCGCGCGTCGCGTGGAAGCAATCGAGATAGAGATGGCCAACCGTGGCCGTGCCTGGCGGTTGAATCCAGATCATCGACGCAAACGCTTCCATCTCGCCCCAGCGGCGCGAGAAGTCCGGCGCGTAGCTCCATACATAGCCGCCGCGATACGCCGCGCGCTCGCGCATGAACCGCGCTGCGCGCTTCATCGTGCTCAGCGTTTCGCGCCTCAGCTCATTGTCACCGGTGTCAGCGCTCGGCGAAAAAAAAGACGCGCACCCGCTCGTCAACACAGCGCCGGAGACGCCGGCAAGCAACGCGCGGCGTGATGCATTTCGCATGTCGATCATGATCTCTTCGCGCGCTCCCTTGCCGCTCAGCGCACGGGAGGATTTCGCTCCGGCGCGAGCAGATGTTTTCTAATCTTGCCCGCAGCGGTGCGCGGGAATTCGTCCACGAACGTGACGTGGCGCGGCGTTTTATAGCCAGCGACACTCGCGCGGCAAAACTGAATCACCTCGGCGGCGGTGACCGGCGCCGCGCCGGCGCGCAACATGACAAAGACGTGGCCGACCTCGCCCCATTTTTCGTCGGGCACGCCGATAATCGCGCTTTCCAGCACTGACGGATGTCTCGCGAGGACATTTTCGATCTCGGCCGGATACACGTTCTCGCCGCCGGAAATATACATCTCCTTGATGCGGCCAGCGACGTAGTAGCAGCCATCGGCGTCGCGGCGGCCGATGTCGCCGCTCTTTAGCCAGCCATCCGCCGTGAAGGCTTTCGCCGTCTCTTCCGGCTTCTTCCAATAGCCGGGCGTAAGGCCAGGGCCCCGCATCCAGATCTCGCCGCTCTCGCCGTCAGCGACATCCGCGCCGTCAGCATCAACGATGCGCACATCGAGCAACATTTGCGGTTTGCCGACCGAGCCAATCTTGCTGAGCGCATCTTCGCGCGCCGCGAGGAACGCTGTCGGACCAGTCTCGGTCATGCCGTAGCCGTTGCAAACCAGCACGCCCTTCTTGGCGAAGCGCTCGACCAGCACATCCGCGAGCGGCGCTCCACCACATGCCCATGAGCGAACGCGCGCGAGATCAGCGCTTTCAAAATCCGGATGCAACGCCAGCTGCTGATAGACCGCCGGTACGCCAAAGAAGATATCGAGCCGCGGCATCAGCGCGAGCGCTCGCGCTTCATCAAAGCCCGGCATCGCCACAACAGTGCCGCCAGCGATCAAAGTCGGCAGCGTGACCAGCTGAATGCCAGCGCTGTGAAACAGCGGCAGGAAGTTGAGTGTCGTGTCGGCTTCGCGCAATCCAAACGCCTGGGTGACATGGAACGCGTTCACCACCGACATTTGAAACGTTTGAATGACGCCTTTGGGCTGGCCCGTCGTTCCTGACGTATACATCAAGAACCAAGTTGCATCGCCGCGCCAACGCTGATCCGTTTGCAACGGTGACGCTGCCTCTATTGCAGCGTCGTATTCGTTTTCAAGCGCAAACAGCGGCAGCGCCAGCGCGCCTGCCATTTCGGCGTCTTCAGCGCCAAAAACCAACAGTTTCGGCGTACAATCGCCCAGCAAAGCCTGCAGCTCTGACGCAGGCGAGCGCCAATTCAGCGGCACGAGAACGGCGCCAAGCTTAGCGCACGCGAACAGAACCTCAAAAAATTCGATACAGTTGCGGCAGAGGATTGCGACGCGATCTTCGCGCTCAACACCGCGCGCAGCGAGCACATCCGCTAAACGCGCGCAGCGATCTTCGAGTTGAGCATAGGTCAGCGTGCGCCCGGTCAGCGCATCTTCAAATGCGATCCGGTGCGGCGTCAGCGCCGCCCGTTTCGCGGTGATGTCGACAAGGTCGACACCCATTACTCACTCCCCATTTCGCGCGCGCCTCTTAGGACGCGTCGCCATTCTTGGCCCGCGGCGCGAGCCCGTTGATCATCAGATCGGACGCCGCTGCCGCCACCGAAGCGGAGTCTGCGGCATCGTCCCACACGCCGTAGCGTAGACCGAGAAACGTCGAGGCGCCCATGAGCGCCCACACACGCACTTCATCGTCTTGGCCTTCGCTGATTTCACCGCGCGACGCGGCCTGCGCCAGCTGCTGTCGATAAGCGGCGGAGAAGGTGCGGTAGTAATCGCGGTACGCTTCCGGCGCCACGAACTGCGCCTCCATGACGATGCGATAGAGCGCTTTGTGTGAACGCACGAAGTCGAGATAGGCCTGAATGCCCAAGCGTTCCGCCTCGAGCCGGTTCGGCGCTTCGCGTGTGCCCTCCGCGAGAGCATGACGCGTGCGCACTCCCATGTCGGCGACCAGCGCCCGGAACACTTCTTCCTTGCTCTTGAAATACACGTAGAACGTGCCGAGCCCCACACCCGCACGTTGAGTGATGTTTGAGATCGCGGTCTCGTGGTAGCCACGCGCGCCAAACTCTTCCGCTGCGGCATCCAATAACCGCCTGAGCGTGCGCCTGCCCCGCTCAGTTTTGGGCCCAGATCGCTCCTCGGCCGCGGCCGGCTCGGAACCTGAATGTTGACTCATGTTTCAAGTCTCCGATATAAGCCGCCGCAAGACAACAAAAATTCGGCCCGAGAAACGGTCCGAGGGGGGAATGCGAGGCACATGCCTCTACACGTTTTGCCAGACGGGGCGGCCATGTCCTACGCCGAAGACGGCGTGGGCGCCCCTATCGTTCTGGTGCACGGCTGGGCGGCAAACGCCACCTTCTTCCGCGACCTCTCGGCTGAACTGGCCAAAAGCCAACGCGTCTACACGCTGACCCTGCGCGGACATCCCGGCTCCGAAGCTGGCAGCGCACAGCTCACCATCGAAACCCTCGCCAACGACATCGTCAGCTTCTTCGAAGCGCTCGATCTGAACGGCGCTTACGCGCTCGGCTGGTCCATGGGCGCAATGGCGATCTGGGGCGCCGCGCCGCGGATCAGCGCGCGTCTCAGCGGCATCATTGTCGAAGACATGAGCCCGCGCCTCGTCAATGACGCGACTTGGGAGCACGGCATCGCCAGCGGCTACGGCGCAGCTGATGTCCCCGGCACTGTGAGCGAGATCGAGGCCGATTGGCCGGCTTACGTTTCGCGCTTTGCGCCGCGCATGTTCGCCGCGCCGATGCGCGAGGCCTGTCCCGAGCTTGAGGCATGGGCCGCCGGCGAAATGGCGAAGGCCGACGCGCCAGCAATGTCCGCATTCTGGGCCTCGATGGCCTCACAAGATTTTCGCGCCGCCATCGCGCGCATCGCCGTGCCGATGCTCGTGATCCATGGCGGCGAAAGCCAAGTCTATGACGATGGCGCAACCGCGTTCGTGGCGCACACCGCGCCAAACGCAAAGCGCGTCGTTATCGAGCGCGCCGGCCACGTGCCTCATCTCGAAGCGCCGGACGATTTTTTGAATCATATCGAGGCTTTTGTCCGCGAAACGCGGCGGCCCGAGTTGAAGAGCGGAGGAGCAACCCCATGAAGCGATTTGGTGAAAAGGCGCGTGTCGCGCTTTTGTTGGCGAGCGTAGCTGCTTCGCCGTTCGCGCTGAGCGCCCCGGCGTTTGCGCAAGACGGCGTGAATGAAGAAGAAGAGTTGATCGTGACGGCGCGCCGCCGCGAAGAATCTCTGCAAGATGTGCCAATCGCGATCACGGTGCAAACGGCTGAGCAGCTCGATCAGCGTGGCGCTTCCGATATCACGGTGCTTCAGCAAACAACGCCGAACGCTACGGTTCAGATCGCGCGCGGTTCAAACTCGACCTTGATCGCGTTCATCCGCGGTGTCGGTCAGCAAGATCCTTTGTGGGGTTTCGAGCCCGGCGTCGGCCTTTACGTTGACGATGTTTATGTCGCCCGCCCGCAAGCGGCTGTACTCGATATCTTTGACATTCAACGTATCGAAGTCCTGCGCGGCCCGCAGGGTACGCTTTACGGCCGCAATAGCGTTGGCGGCGCCGTGCGCTACGTGACCGCGCCACTCGACACCGAGGAAGCGCACCTGCGCGCGCGCTTCAACTACGGCTCGTACAATCAGATGGAAGCGATCATCTCCGGTTCCGTGCCGCTGACTGAGAACTTCGTCATCGGCGGCGCGCTCGCGCTTTATGGGCGCGACGGCTACGGCGAAAATTCGTTCACCGGCGCGGAGCACTACAACAAAGATGTCGGCGCGTTCCGTCTTAGCGCGCAGTGGACGCCAACGGATGCTCTCAGCATTCGCCTGACCGCCGACGGCGTCGATGACAACTCCAATCCGCGCAACGGCTATCGCCTCGCGAGCTTTCCGGCTGGTGGCCCATCCTACAATCCGCCAAGTAGTGTCTACGACACGCGCGCCGGCGCGGGGGATGAAAACCTTGTCTCGACACGCGGTGAGGCACTGCACATCGACTACGAGCTGAATGACGCCATCACGCTGCGTTCAATAACCGCGCACCGCGAAGGACATACCAACGGCACCATAGACTTCGACAACACTGAGTTCCCGACACTCGATATTCCGGCCTACTACTCGGATGATCAGCTCACACAGGAATTTCAGATTCTGTTTGACTTCGACCGCATCCAGGGCGTCGCCGGTCTCTTTTTCCTCGACGCCACTGCGGCAGGCGCGTTCGACACCGTGCTTGGCGGCCTCAACACCACGATCTTCACCCAAGGCAGCGTCGATACCGAGTCAGTCGCGGCGTTCGCGGATGTCAGTCTTGATATCACCGAGTCGCTGGCGCTGTCCGTCGGCGGACGTTGGACGCGGGATGAGAAGACCGGCCAGGTCTATCGCCAGAACTTCACCGGCATCCGCAGCCCGTTCTTCGGCAACGCAGCCGCTGTGCCGGGCTTGGTGCGCACCAACTACACCAATACCGCGGAGTTCGAAGAATTCACACCGCGCGTGTCGCTAACTTGGGAGCCGTCGGACGATCTAACGCTCTACGGTTCGTACAGCCAAGGCTTCAAGTCGGGCGGCTTCGACATGCGCGGCGACGCCGTGTTCACGCCGGACACCGTCAATGGCTACGCACCTGAGTTTGTCGACACCTACGAGCTCGGTTTCCATTCGTCATGGATGCAGGGCCGCTTGAACCTCAGCGGCGCGGTCTTCATGTCCGAATACACCGACATGCAGATCACGCGTCAAGAACCGACGACGCTGGGCGGCATCGCCTCCTTCGTCGATAACGCGGCGTCCGCTGACATCACCGGCGCGGAATTGGAAGGCGTTTTCCGCTTCACCGATAACTTCCGCGCCAATTTCGCGGTCGGCTACATCGACGGCAGTTTCAACGAGTACATGTCGAATACGGTTGTCGCCAACCCGGCCCCGCCTCCGGCCACGATCGTTGTGCCGATCGATCTTTCGGGATCAGCAGCGCTACAGAACACGCCGGATTTAACTGCCTCACTCTCGTTCACTTACGAGACAAAGCTTGCAAACGGCACGCTCGCCATCACGCCGTCCGCCGCTTATCGCGGCGACAGCCAGATGTTCGAATTCGCCGCGCCGCTGCTCGATCAGCCAGCTTATGCGCTCTACAACGCGTCGGTGACCTGGACCTCGGATAGCGATCATGTGCGCCTCGGCGTGCACGCGCTGAACCTAGCCGACGAAGAGTACCGCGTCGGCGGTTACAACTTCCCCGGCGCGACGTTCGGTAATTCGATCATCGGCTTCTACGGCCCGCCGCAAACCATCACCGGCTCGATCGAGTTCCGATTCTAAATCGACAACGAACCAGCGGCGGCGTGAGATCACCTCACGCCGCCGTTTCATTTTCGGACGGTACAATGACTGAAGCGACGACGCACACGAACAGCGCAAGCCCGGTCAAAGACGCCAACCGGCGCGTGGTGCTGGCGCTTCTCTTCCTCGTCTACACATTCAACTTCATCGATCGGCAGATCATCGGCATCCTCGCGGCGCCGATCCAAGCTGAACTTGGCGTCAGCGATTCCGAAATGGGGTTGTTGGGTGGCCTCGCCTTCGCGCTCTTCTATACTGGCCTCGGCATCCCTATCGCCTGGCTCGGCGATCGCTGGAGCCGCACGTGGATCATGACCATCGCGCTGACATTATGGAGCGGCTTCACGGCGCTCTGTGGTTTCACCACCAACTACGCCCAGCTCTTCCTCGCGCGCATGGGCGTCGGCGTTGGCGAAGCGGGCGGCGTTGCGCCCGCCTATTCGCTGATCTCCGACTATTTCCCGCCCGCTGAACGTGCGCGCGCGCTCGCCATCTATTCGTTCGGCATTCCGATCGGCAGCGCCGCCGGCATCGCGCTTGGCGGCATTGTCGCTTCGCTCGTTGATTGGCGCATCGCGTTCATCGTCGTCGGCCTCGCTGGCGTTCTCATCGCACCGATCTTCCGCGCCTTCGTGCGAGAACCACAACGCGGCCGCTATGATGCGAAGCCCATAGGCGACGCGCCAAAGGCCGGCTTCTTCGAAGCGCTTGGTGTCGTCACTCGCAAGCCCAGCTTCTGGTTGCTCTCCTTCGGCGCCTCGTGCTCGTCGATCATGGGCTACGGCTCGTTCTTCTGGATCCCGAGTTTCCTCCAACGCTCCTACGGTTTCTCGCTGCAAGAATCCGCGTTCTTTTATTCTTCCATTCTATTGCTCGGTGGTGTCATCGGCGTGTGGATTGGCGGCATGTTGGGCGACAAACTCGGCGCCAAACGGCGCGCGATGTTCGCGCTTGTGCCTGCGGCTGCTTGGATACTCGCTGCGCCCTGCTACGCGCTCGGCCTGCTCTCTCCGTCACCGACAGTCGCATTCGTCCTCTTCCTGGCACCAACCGCGCTCGGCCTCGTATGGCTCGGGCCGGTGATCGCCGCCGTACAGCACCTAGCGCCCGCGCACATGCGCACCGTCGCCAGCGCCAGCTTTCTCTTCATCAACAACCTCATCGGCATCGGCCTGGGCACGTATCTGCTCGGCCTGATCTCCGACGCTTTGGTTGCGCGCTTTGCGGAAGAGTCGCTGCGCTACTCGATCCTCGCCGGCACTGGCTTCTACGTCCTCGCCGCGATCCTCTACCTGATCGCCTCGCGCCGCCTGGCCCGCGACTGGGTCGACTAAGGCTCCTCGAAATCTCCTCTCCCTCTGGGCGGCGCTCCTTACGGGCGCCGCCCATTTTCTTAGCGGTACTATTCGCGCTTGCATATAACTGACTAGTCAGTTATATGCTTTTGAATGAGCCCCACCACGCCAGAACCGCAAAAGCCACGCTGGCGCAGACGCGCCGACGCGCGCCCGGAGGAAATCCTGAACGCAGCCCTGTCCGAGTTCACATCCCGCGGCTTCGAGGCGGCCCGGATGGAGGACATCGCCAAGCGTGCCGGGCTCTCGAAGGCGGCGATCTATCTCTACTTTCCGAGCAAGATGGCCGTGCTCGAAGCTTTAATCGAAGCCAAAGTCGGCCCGCTCGCGCAGCACGCTCAAACGCTCCTGGCGATGGGCGCCGATGATCCGCTCATGGCGCTGCGCATGCTGGCCACCGCCGCCGCGCATCGCATGGCCGATCCGAACCTCATCGCGGTGCCGCGCCTCGTAATCGGCATTTCCGGCCGCTTTCCCGAGATCGCGACCTACTATCGTGAGCAGGTGCTCGAGAAGGCACGCGGCGCACTGGAAACTCTGATCGAAGGCGCGATGGCCAAAGGCCAGATGCGGCCGGCCGACAAGAACGCTGTCGTGCGCGCTTTCATCGGGCCGCTCTTCTTCGAAGCGATGTGGACGCATGTCCTGGGCGGTGAAACCGCTCTCAACGATCCACAAAAGCTGATCGAACAGCAGTTCGACGTCCTGCTCTCCGGGCTGGAGCCACGCGCATGAAGCGCTTTTTGATCATTTCCCTCGCGTTGCTCGCTGCCGCCTGCGCGCGCGAAACCAGCAGTGTCCTCCAGGGCTACGGCGAAGCCGACTACATCTATCTCGCCAGCCAAGAGACGGGCGTCGTCAGCGAGCTCAACGTTCGCGAAGGCGATGTGGTTGAGGCAGGAGCGCAAGTGTTCTCGCTCGATCCAGATCGCCTGGCGTTCAACGAGGAATCTGCACGCGCACAAGGCGCCGCCGCCGGCGCGGCCATTCGAACGGCGCAAGCGCAGGCGACATTGGCGCAGCGCAATTATCAGCGCGGCGCCGAATTATTCGAACGCGGCTTCTATCCACGCGCGCGCCTCGATTCCGATCGCGCCGCCATGGACACCGCCAATGCGCAATTGGCGCAAGCACGCCGCGGAGCCAGCGCCGCAAGCGCCGCGACCGGCCTCGCGCGCGCGCGTCTAGGCGATGCAACCGGCCAGGCGCCAGCGGCCGGCACGATCCAGCAAATCTTCCACCGCCCTGGCGAAGTTGTCGCCGCTGGCCAGCCGATCGTCGCCCTGCTCACGCCTGACAATATGAAGGTGCGCTTCTTCGCGCCCGAAGCGATGCTCGCTCGATTGCCTGTCGGTACGCGCGTGATAGTGAGCTGCGATGGTTGCGCAGAGCCCATCGAAGCGCGCGTGAGCTTCGTCGCCGCCGAGCCGCAATTTACACCGCCGGTGATCTACTCGCTCGATCAGCGCGAGAAGCTCGTCTTCCTCGTAGAAGCGCGCTTCGATAGCGCGACGCCGATCCGCCCTGGCATGCCCGTGGACGTGCGGATCGCGGAATGACCGATACTGTCATCGACGTGCGCGGACTGACCAAGCGCTTCGGCGACCGCACCGTCGTCGACAATTTTGATCTCAAAGTGCCGCGTGGCGCTATCTATGGATTTTTAGGGCCAAACGGCTCCGGCAAAACCACCACGATCCGCATGGTGTGCGGGCTTCTAAAGCCAGAGAGCGGCGAAGGCGAAGTGCTGGGCTATGACGTGTTGCGTGAGAGCCTGAAGATCAAAGAGCGCGTCGGTTACATGACGCAGAAATTCTCGCTCTACGAAGATCTCTCGATCCGGGAAAATCTTGAATTCATCGCGCGCCTCTATGGCCTCGATCGGCGCGCTGAGCGCGTTGACCAAGCGCTGACCGATCTGGGCTTGAGCGAGCGCCAAACCCAACTCGCCGGCAAACTTTCCGGAGGCTGGAAGCAACGCCTGGCGCTCGCCGCCTGCATGATCCACGAGCCGGAGCTGCTGCTGCTGGACGAGCCAACCGCCGGCGTTGATCCTAAAGCACGCCGCGATTTTTGGGACGCCATTCGCCGCTATTCCGCACAAGGCGTCACCACGCTGGTCTCCACGCACTACATGGACGAAGCCGTGCAGTGCGATTCCATTGCCTACATCGCGTACGGCAAGAAGTTGATCGACTCGCCGACCGCTGACATCCCGAAGCAAATTGGCCTCTACGGTTGGCGCATTGCCGGAAGGCCCCTCCTGCGCGCGCAAGAATTGCTAGAAGCCTCGGCAGGTGTTGATCTCGTCGCACGCTTCGGCGCCGAAATTCATGCGTGCGGCAAATATCCTGCAGCGCTTGAAGCGGCGGTGCGCGCAGTTAAGGGCGCCCAACCACACGTCGAGATCTCACCGATCGAAGCCGGCTTCGAGGAAATTTTCATCTATCTGATGTCCGGCGCGATGGACAACTTCCAGTGAAACTGCCCAGCCTCTCCGCACTACCAAACTTCCTCGATCTTTCGTGGGCGCGCGTCTTTGCCGTGTTCTTGAAAGAACTCGTGCAGATGCGGCGCGACCGGCCGACATTTGCAATCATGATCATGATGCCGGTGATGCAGCTCGTGCTGTTCGGCTTTGCGATCAATACCGATCCGCGCCACATGCCCGCCGTCGTCGAGATGCGCGAAGATGGCCCCATGACCCGCGCGTTTCTCGCATCGCTCACGCAATCGTCATTCATCGACATCGTCGCGGTGACGCAGCGGGCTGAGGACGGCGAAGCGATGATCCGCTCAGGACGCGCGACGTTTCTGATTTCGATTCCCGAAGGCTTTGAGCGGCGTTTGGTGCGCGGCGAGCGGCCACAAATACTGATTGCCGCTGACGCCAGCGATCCAGTAGCGGCAAGCGGTGCGCTGGGCGCCATCGAGCGGATTGCACAGTCAGCCTTTGCCGCAGAGTTCAGCGGGCCCCTAGCTTATTTGGCCCAGGCGCCACCGCCCTACGAGATCGTGGTGCACCGGCGCTACAATCCAGCAGGCGTCAGCGCCTTCAACATTGTGCCGGCGCTGCTCGGCGTCATCCTCACCATGACCATGGTGATGATCACCTCCATCGCCCTCACACGCGAGACTGAGCGCGGCACGATGGAAAACCTTCTGGCGACTCCGGTGCGTCCGCTAGAAGTGATGATCGGCAAAACGACGCCCTACGTATTCGTCGGCGCGATTCAAGTCGCGATCGTGCTCACTGTCGCGACCCTGCTATTCCACATTCCGTTCACTGGATCATTCCTGGCGTTCCTGGTCGCGGTTACCCTCTTCATCCTTGCGAACCTGATGCTGGGCTACCTCATCTCGACCGTCGCCCGCACACAGATGCAGGCGATGCAGATGACGTTCTTCATCTTCCTTCCCTCGATCTTGCTTTCGGGCTTCATGTTTCCCTTCCGCGCGATGCCGGGATGGGCGCAAGTCATCGGCGAAGCGTTGCCGATTACGCACTTCCTGCGCATCGTTCGCGAGATTGTGTTGAAGGGCGCCGGGTTCAGCGATGTGGTCGGCGATCTTTGGCCGTTGACGCTTATTCTGCTGGTGCTAGCGACACTCGCATTGCTGCGGTTCAGACGCACGCTCGATTAAGAGCCGTCGCGCGGCCTGCAGCTACGCCGCTGTCAACAGCCGCAAACAACGCTGCGCCAATCTTCTCGTTTGCGCCTTCACCAGCGAGCGCAACCAAAGCATCCATGGAGGCGCATACGTCAGCGAGCGAACGTGCGGGCGAAGCCACAGCGATCACGCCAGAGGCCGGATCAGCCTCTCGCCATTCATCGCTGGCGACCAGCGCTTCGTGCAGCTTTTCGCCAGGACGCAAGCCCGTGAAAACGATCGGCACATCGATCTCGGGGCGCAGCCCTTCAAGCCGGATAACTTCGCGCGCCAACTCAACCACCGGCAGAGCCTCGCCCATCTCGATCACCAGCACGCTCCCGCGCGGCTCAGTACTGAGCCCAACAGCAGCGGCCTGCAGCAAAGCATCTGCGGCTTGCGGGATCGTGAGGAAAAAGCGCGTCACGTCAGGATCGGTGACAGTCAGCGGCCCGCCTTCGGCGAGCTGCCCTTCAAAAATCGGCGTCACCGATCCCGCCGATCCCAGCACATTGCCGAGACGAACAGGAATGGCGCGCTGCGGGCCGGCGCGATCGAGCGCTTGGCAATAAATCTCACCCAGCCGCTTGGACGCTCCCATCAAACCAGATGGGTCCACGGCCTTATCAGTCGATACGAACATCAAATCCGCGCCGGCATTGCGGGCCGCTTCAGCGACATTCTGCAATCCAAGCACGTTGGTCAAAATGCCTTCGCTCGCAAACGCTTCGACGATCGGCACCTGCTTCAGCGCGGCCGCATGAAACACAATCTCCGGCCGCTCCTTCGCGAACCAGCGTCCGATCGACTTGGCGTCGCGGATGTCCGCAAGCACCGGCACGGCGTCTGGAAGCTCAAGACCGATCTTGTAGAGATTATGCTCGGAGCTATCGAGCAGCGTTAGCCGCGATGGCGAGAAGGTCGCGAGGCGTCGCGCCAATTCGCTACCGATGGAGCCGCCGCCGCCTGTCACCAGCACGCGCCGTCCCGCGATGACGTCGCGAGCGCGCGCGAAATCGACATCACCGGGCGGACGCCCAATCAAGTCGGTAAGGCGCAAGGGTCGAACCTTGCCCGACACCAGCACAAAGGTTTTGAGCCCAGCGTCTGCGGCGCGTGTCAGCACCGCGCGCTTGGCCGCGCCATCCGCAGGCGGGTCGACCAGGACGATGGCGCTGCCGGCCGTCACCAGCGACAGATCAAGCGCATCCCAAAGCGGTGCGCGCGTAATCACCGGCAAGGGCGCAGGCCCAGGGCCAACCAAGACAGCACCGCGCACAGTGGCGCCCGCTCGCGCCCACGAGGCGCGCGCGCTCCAGGCTTCGGCGACTGCTTGAGCCGACCCCAAAAGGACCGCGTCTCGGATCATCCATCCCCACCGACAAAAACTAGGCTTTGGAGTTTTTCTGAAGCGCCCACAAAGCAGAGTCCACGACCTTTGCCATGTTCCTTCATAACATCTTGCCGATGCTAACGAAGTACGCAGCCAGTATCCGTCGCTTGCGACAGTTTGGTTACAAAGACGAAAGCTTGGGATTTTGCGAGTGTGAAAAATTCGCACATTATTCCGGAAGCGGTGCAAAGCCATTGCTGGCGGCGACCTCCAGCGGCTGATCAAGCGCCTCGCCCTCGATGCGAACCTTTCCGCCAGCGGCCTCGACCAACGCGCACCCGGCAGCCACATCCCAAATCATCGAACCGGATTCGCGATACGCTTCTGCCCGGCCTGCTGCGACGTAGGCCAACGCGGTTGCGGCCGATCCGATCATGCGCACCTTCTGCCAGGTGCGTAAGTGCTGCTCGAACGTCTTCATCGATTCATCGCTCGCGCGCGACGGGACGCCGGTTTGCAAAATACCCTTTGCAGGGTTCGCAATTTCCGAGACGCGCATCGGCGCGCCGTTGAGCCAAGCGCCCAAGCCGATCGCGCCGGAAAATCTCTCGCGGGTGACGAAACAATCAACAACGCCGAGCACAGGCTTGCCCTCATCGAGCAGTGCAATCGAAACGCCGCAATGCGGGTAACCGCGCAGATAGTTCACGCTGCCGTCGAGGGGATCGATCGCCCAGACCCAGCGGTCGCCGCGCTGCATCGCGCGCGCCCAGCCCGCCTCTTCGGAAATGATGGGATACTCACTCTCGCGTGCGATGGCGCGGAGCACGATCTCTTCGGCGTGTTTATCGGCGCCGATTTTCACCTCGCGCCCCTGCTCGGCTTCGATGACGCCCCACTGGACGCGATTGGCCAAAAGGGCCTCGCCGGCGGCCGCCGCAGCGGTGTCTGCCAAGTGCAAAAGGGCTTTAAGGTCGCTCACGCGCCTCTGATAGCCCGCGCACGCCTCTTGGAGAAGCGCCGCATCCGCGCTTTAGTGGCCTGGGGAGAACGGCTCGATGGATGGCGGGCAGACCAAGCCCAACGCGGAACGCCTCGCGGCCAAGCCACCGCAGGGCCTGAGCGCGTCTGCGCTCGACAAGAAAATCGGTATGCAAGAAGCGCGCGCGTGAAGACGCCGCGCGCAACCTCCCCCGCCACGATACCGGCGATCTCTCAGACACCGAAAACGCGGTGATTGCAGCCGTAGCCTCAGAGCGCGCACGCGTGGATCAGGCTCGCTTGGACGCCAAGGCCGACGCCGAACGACGGCTCCGGGCTCTAGCCCCCGCGCCACAGGACTTCACCGGCCCCGCGCTTGATGCCCGCTTAGCCCTCCGTCAGGCCTCCGGCCGCCTCGCCCACGACTGGAGCGAGGCCTCGGCCCGCGCTGCAGAAGCGCGAGAGGAGCTAGACGCGTTCAAGCGTGGCCACGGATTGCGCCGCGCCGCAATCTATCCCCGCTCCACCCTGCTGCAGGCGGGCCTACTGCTATGCGCCGCTGTGTTCGAAGCCTTGTTCAGCGCCGCCTTGTTCGCAGAGGACGACGAGCGCGGCCTACTCGGCGGCGCGATCACCGCAATTGGCCTCTCAGGCGCCAACGTCACGCTCGGCTTCCTCGCCGGCTTCTTGGGTCTGCGATACCTGCAGCACGCCAACCTGCCGATGAAAGCGCTCGGCGCTTCGGCGTTTGGCTTCATCGCGGCGCTTGCGCTGATGCTCAATCTTTTCGCAGCCGACTGGCGCGATCAAATGGCGGCGCTCAACGGGCGGCAATTGGATATGGGCTCGGACGCCAGCTTCCATATCTGGTCGTTGCTCTCGCTCGACTCCCCGCAGGCCATCATTCTGCTGATGCTTGGCGCCGGCGTCTGGGTATTCTCCGCGCTGAAAGGCTATTCTGGCTTCGACGATCCCTATCCCGACTTCGGCAAGATGGATCGCGCCACCAAAGTCGCGTCGGAATCGCTCTCGGATTTCCGCTCGGATGCGCGCGTTGAACTCGAAGCACCGATCAACACAGCCAAAGACGCTCTCTCCGCACGCATGGAAAAGATGCGCACGGAATTTGCGGCCATGAACAAGGCGTTCGACGCCGCCTCGCTCAAGATGGAGGCCCTCGACGCCCAAGCACGCGCACTCGATGACGCAGCCGCCAGCGCCGTGCATCTCTATCGTCAGGAAAATGCCGCCGCGCGCACGACACCAGCGCCAGCTTACTTCAACTCCGCGCCGCCCGCGGCCGGCCCCGCGCTCGACGCGCTCAGCAGCGCCGCCGCGATGATAGATGAGGCCAGAGCGCGCCTTGCGGACGCGCAGGCGCAATCAGCGCGATCCTTGGAAGAATTGCTGGCGGAACTGGACATTGCCAGCAATGTCCACAATCCCGGCGGCCCAGCGTGAGCCGCCGCCGCGGCGTGGGCGCTCGAAATGTACTCGGCATAGTGCTCGCTGGTCACCCTAGCGGGCCTCGCGGGCGCTTCGCTTTTGCTCCGCCCGCCGCCAACCGACGCAACCTCACTCTGCCGCATGGATGACCCGCTCGGCGCGCACACAATTGTGCTGGTCGACTCAACCGATCGGCTCGAGGCGCGTCACCGCCGCAAACTCCGCGCTGTGCTCGCGCAAGAACGCGCACGCCTTGGCCAATACGACCGGCTGACCATCATGCGCATCAACGTGCGCCGCCCTCAGGAGCCGTCTATTTTGTTTTCGCGCTGCCTGCCGCGACCGCCCGAGCAGACCAATCCGCTCTTCGAAAATGCACGCATGGTGCAAGCCACATGGGACGAAGAGTTCGCGCAAGCTTTGGATAGCGCTCTGCGCAGCGCTGGCTCAGGCGGCCCCCAACGCGCCTCGCCGATCGTAGCCGCTTTGCGCGCAATCGCGGCCGATCCCGACTTTGGCGCGGAAATCCCACGCCGCCGCCTCGTGCTCGTGTCGGACTTGCTCGAGCACAATCCACAGGGCTTCTCACTTTATGTTTCGGACGCGGATTATGCAGCGTGGCGCGCAGGCTCGCCTGCGGGCCCGCCTGACCTCGCGCGCGTAGAATTGCGCATTGTCCCGGTAGATCGCCCTGATAATGCTGAGCGCCAGACGGCCGCGGTGGACAATTTCTGGCCCGCCTTCTTCGATGCCGCAGATGTCCAATCCGTAAGCATCGACCCTGCGCCTTAAGGCCACCGCTTTCATCATCCCCGACTCACTCTAGATTCGCCGCTGGTCGGTTATCCGGAGGGGCAATTGAATACCTTCAATTGGCAGGGCGGCAGTGGTCGCTGGTTTGAGTTTGAAATTGCCCGCGCGCAGCGCGATTGGGACAGCGTCGGCGGCGTTTACATGTTCGTGAAGCCGCACGATCAGCCGTCGCAAGATTGGGGTGGGCCAATCTGCTTGTTCGCCGCGCAGACGGCTGACTTCTCGTCGACGCTAACGCGTCACGACATGTGGCAAGCCGCAGAAAATCTCGGCGCAAAAGAGATTCACCTGCTGACGATCAAGGAAGATCAGACGCGCGAGCGCGTGCTGAAGGACGTCCTCGAAGCACAAGCGCCGATCCTCAACCGCAACATGCTGCGGCGCGTGGCTTAAGCTTAGTTAGATCGAAGATTTCAAACGCGGGCCTTCGGGTCTGCGTTTTTCGTTTAGCGCGCCGCCACCGTGGCTGCTGGATCGTCGCTGAACACGCCATCGACGCCCGCGGCATAAAACGCGCGCAACTCCGCGTCGAGATTGCCATGCAAGCGCAGCGTTTCCTGCGCGCTCGTTGCGCCAACACGCAGCGCCGTTGGCAAGAAGAAATTCTCCGGCCTGAACGTCCAAGGATGAACGACCAAATTCGCCGCATGGGCGCGCGCCACTAAGTCTGTCGGCGCGCCAAGATTATTGCTCGCGTCGCGCGGAATGATCAGAGATTTCTCTGCGCCAAGCCCGCGCGCGTACTCCGCAATCCGGCGAAGGCCATCGTCGTTCAGCATTGCGGCGTAGCTCGTGTCGCGCTGATCCCATGGCCCACCTTCAGCTGCCACGAGCTGCACGCACTGCCAACGGATCGAAGACATCTCCGCCAGCATACGGATCGCGCCGATCTCGAAACACTGTACGTACATCATGTCCGCCGCGCGCTGACCACCACCTTCACGCACCGCGCCAATAAAGGCCGGCACAGGATCTACCCCCTGCTCGCGCAGGAAAGTGGGGTGCTTCAGCTCCGGATAAGTGCCTTTGCCATGGCTCTGCGCCAGCGCCAACGCTTCAGCAAATGTCGGCACTTCAAACTGATCATTGTAGTTCGCATTGCCAGGGCGAAGCTGCGGTACGCGCTCGCGCGCGCGCAGCGTCTTCAGCTCCGCCAATGTGAAATCTTCCACCCACCAGCCCAAAGCTTCAACGCCATCGACAGTCTTGGCTTTCCGCCGCTCGGCAAACTCGGCGCGCTCGGAAACGTTGGTCGTTCCCGAAATTTCATTCTCATGGCGGCAGACAAGGACGTGATCCTTCGTCATCACCAGATCGGGCTCGATGAAGTCCGCGCCTTGCTCAATCGCCAGCTGGTATGCGGCAAGCGTATGCTCGGGCCGGTATGCGCTCGCGCCGCGGTGCGCGATCACGATCGGTGGGCTTGGCGCTTCACTCATGCTGGCACATCCCGCGAGCGCTGCAGCGCCAAGCAACACATCGCGACGATTCATATGCGCTCGTCCTGTGGCGCCAGCTTCGTGTTCCACAGCCCGACAAACAAGATCGAGGCGCCGAACAACAACGACCAAGCGCCGAACGTCGCGTCGAGCGTTTCATCCAAATTCGGAAACGCGTTCGGAAATTCATGCGTCAGGAAGCCGTTGAGCAGCAGCACCGGCAGAGCGAGGCCAATCGAAGCCTCGCCCTCATCGCCCGACGCTTCGCCCAGCAGCTTCAGAAAAATGAACCCAAGCACGCCGCCCACAACCGGCGCGGACAGAAACGTCACCATCCGCAGCGATTCTTCCGGCAAGAAGAAATACTGGCCACCAAAACGAAACACCGCCGCGACAGCGAGCCACATCAAAAAGCCGAGAAACATCGCGCGAATGATCATGTCAGCTCTCCTACTGGCTTCACGCCAAGCGCCACCAATTTATCAACGACCGCCTCTAGGCGATCTTGAGGCACAGACACAGCGATGACCGCAGTGGCCGTCACCCGCAAATACTCAGCCACAGCTTCGCGCGGCGCGCCATCAATCAGAAGCTTGTACACCGGCCAGACGTAAGACTCGTATTCGTCCTCAGGCACGCCGCAGCCGATCGGATCCCAATCTTTCCACAGGATTGTATTGATGGCGCGGGTCTCAGCCTTTGTGTCCCGACTCATTCCTTCAGCATTTCGCGTGAAACGATCACACGCATAATCTCGTTCGTGCCCTCAAGAATGCGGTGCACGCGCAGGTCGCGGACAATGCGCTCGACTTCGTAGTCCGCCAGATAGCCATAGCCGCCGTGCAGCTGCAGCGCCTGATCGGCAACCTTAAACGCCGCGTCGGTGACGAAGCGCTTGGCCATCGCGCAATACTTCGTCGCGTCCGGCGCCTTCGCGTCAAGCTTACGCGCCGCCATGTGCAGCAACGCGCGTGACGCCGCGAGCTCAGTCTCCATATCCGCCAACACGAACTGCGTGTTCTGGAAATCCGCCAGGCGCTTACCAAACTGTTTACGCTCTTTCACATAGCCCAACGCACGGTCGAGCGCGTCCTGTGCACCGCCAAGCGCACATGCCGCGATATTGAGGCGCCCGCCATCGAGCCCCTTCATCGCGTACTTGAAGCCCTCGCCTTCGGGGCCGATGCGATTTTCCACCGGCACACGGCAATCTTCGAAGTTCACGATCGCGGTCGGCTGCGCGCGCCAACCCATCTTCTCTTCGTTCTTGCCAAACGAAAGTCCCTTCGTGCCGTCCGGCACCACCAAGGTCGACACACCCTTGGGGCCGTCCTCGCCGGTGCGGCACATGAGGACGTACACATCGGAAAACCCGGCGCCGGAGATGAACGCCTTCGAGCCGTTGATCACATATTGCGAATTGCCATCGGCCTTCGCTGTTGTGCGCAACGCGCCTGCGTCCGACCCCGAACCCGGCTCCGTCAGGCAGTACGACGCGATCTTGTCCATCGTCGTCAGTTTCGGCAGCCATTCGGCGCGCTGCTCGTCACTGCCGAAGCTATCGATCATCCACGAACACATGTTGTGGATAGAGAGAAACGCAGACGTCGCGATGCAGCCGCGCGACAGCTCTTCGAAGATCAGCGCCGCGTCGAGACGGCTCAGTCCTGAACCACCGTGCTCTTCGCCGACATAAATGCCGCCAAAGCCCAAGCGCGCGAGCTCCTGCAGCACGCCGCGATCAAGGCCCTCATCCTCCCAGCGCGCCGCATTGGGGCGGAGTTTTTCCTGCGCGAAACTGCGTGCGGTTTCGACGATAAGTTCTTGGTCTTCGGTGAGTTGGGCCGACATTGTTCCCTCGTTGGCCCGCTTATAGCCGCCCCATCGGGAGAGGCCAGCGTTCCCGGCCAGGAACTAACGCCGTGGTCCCGTGTTTTTGACCCGCAATCTTCGCCGCACCGGCGCAGGTCAGGAGTTTTGAAATGCGTAAGTTCATCGCCACCGCCGCCATTGCCGCGGTCACGCTTGGTCTGGCCGCTTGCGGCAACGGCGGCAGCGCCGAAAGTGCTGGCGAAAGCGCAGATTCCGCCATCGAAGAAGCAACCCAAGGCCAGGAAAACCTAGGCGACGGCGCGCTTGAGCAAGCCGGCGAAAGCATCGACGAAGCAACGGGCGCCCAACAGAACAACGATGCTGCCGATGCGATCAATGACGCAACTGACGGCGACCGCAGCACCAATTCGTAATCCGGAAAGCAGCGCCGTTCGGCATCGTCACCGGCGCCGCACCTTTTTCGACGGAACCGTGTCCTACACGGAACGTTAAAAACCTCGGCGGCCGCTACGCCGTCCAACAACTGGGACACTTCAGGAGAAGCAAAATGTTGAAGTCATTGCTGGGCGCCGCTGCTGCTCTGAGCATGCTGGGCGTTGTCGCTTGCAGCCAAGGCCCGAACGAAGAAGCGGGCGAAGCTGCCGACACGAACTACGAACAATCGACGACCGGCACGACCGATGTGGGCCAAGGCCCTGCGGAAGAAGCCGGCGAAGCGCTTGACGAGACCACCAACGGCGTCCCGGCTGGTGAAACCACGACGACACCGGCAACAACCACGCCGTAACGTCGAAATCGCATTGCGATTGAACTCCCCGCGGGCCAAAAGGCGCGCGGGGAGTTTTCATGTTTGGCCGTTTGCCGCCAGCGCTCGTACTGACGCTGGCGATTGTCGCTGGCGCCGCGATGGATGCGACAATCAAGCACCTCGCTCAGACCAATAGCGTGCTGCTCGTAGCGTTCGGCCGCTATCTCTTCGGCGCGCTGTTCTCGCTGCTGATCTGGTGGCGTGCGGGTCATCCCACCATCACCAAGGAGATGTGGCGCGCACACGGGCTCCGCGGCTTCGTCATCGCCACCTGCGCCGTGACTTTCTTCTGGGCGCTTTCGATCCTGCCGCTCGCCGAGGCCGTCACGCTTTCCTTCATCTACCCCCTGCTCGCGCCGTTCGTCGCATGGGTGATCCTCAAGGAGCGCATCCGGCCATCGAGCTTACTGTGCGCGCTCGTGGGCTTCGCCGGCGTGATCATGGCCATGCAGGGCGCCCCAAACGAAACTGAATCGCCTCAACACGATCTCGGCGTCATCGCGGTTCTGGTGTCGGCGGGATTTTTCTCGATCGCTATGGTGCTGCTACGAGAGCGCGCGCAAAAGGACGGCGCGCCGATTGTCGGCCTCATGACCAGCGTCGTGCCGGGCATGATCCTAGTCGCCCCAACGGTCGCTTTCACCACCTTTCCAGTAATCACTGATTGGTGGTTCTTCCTGCAGCTTGGCGCACTCGCTGCGGTGTTCATGTATCTGATGGCTCAAGCCTACGCGCGCGCCGAAGCGCAGCAGCTCGCGCCGATCCACTACACCGAACTCATCTATGCTAGTTTGATCGGCTGGTTCATTTTTCACGAAGCGCCGCGCGTGCAAATCTATCTCGGCGCGGGGTTGATTGTCGCGGCCTGCCTGTGGGCCGCTTATGACGAGCGGCGCTTGGCATTCAAGTCCAAGAAAGCGCCCAGCTAGGCCGTCAGCGAACGCCTGCAACGGCGCCGCCGCTCTTGCAGCACCGTCCTCCCCACGAAGGGGAGGACGGGACATGCCCCTACTAGGCGCTCGCCTGCACTTTCTTCGCGACGTCATCAGCCCGGCGGCCAGTGACTTCGACCATGTGAGCGTACGCGGCTTCGAATGTCGCCAAGCCCTGGGTCAGCGACCGCAACTCGATGATGAAATTCTGCCGCTCGCTATGCGGCAGATACACATCGACCCGGTCCCAGCCCTGCCAGCCTTCACGCGGTTCAAAGCCAAGGATCTGCCCATTGTGCGCTGACACCGCCGAATTGATCTTCGGCGTGCCCCAACTCGGCGTGTAGATCGAAAGCTTCTCGACCGGCTCCAGCAACACCGAACCACATTGCTCGATCGCTTCCTGCATGCCGATGCGGCCAGCCTGCTGAAACGAATGCTCACTGGAATCGACGGCGTGAAATGATCCGTCAATCAAGGTGACCGCAACGTCGACAACCGGAAAGCCAATAGCGCCCTTGATCATCGCATCTTTGACGCCGGCTTCGACAGCCGGGATCCATTGGCGCGGAATGGCGCCGCCGGTGATCTTGTCGACGAACTGAAAGCCCTCGCCGCGCGGCAACGGTTTCACTTGGATGACGCAATCGCCAAACTGGCCATGACCGCCGGTTTGTTTCTTGTGCCGCCCACGAACTTCCACATTCTTGCGCAGGCTTTCCTTGTAGGGCGTCGATGGCGGCGCCGTAGACACCTCAACATTGAAGCGCGCCTTCAAGCGATCGAGCACGTTTCGCAGATGCGGCTCACCCTGGCCCTGCAACAAGATCTCATGCGTCGTCTGATCGTGAACGACGTCGAGCCCCGCATCTTCATCAACAAGCTTCTGTAGCGCGCCAGAGAGACGCACATCGTCTTTCCGGTCCTTCGTCGTGATCGCGAGCTGATAGACGGGGAAACGCTTTTTGAAGCTCAGCCTCAGCTTTTGCGGCCCGCTTGCGCCGAGAAGATCGCCCGCCGCGACAGGATCGAGCTTGCCGATCGCCGCGATTTCGCCTTCCGGCACGCGCGACACCTTTTTAGTTTGCGAACCGATCACGGAGAAGAGCGCGCCAGGGCGTTGCGACGAGCCATCGCTCAATGTCAGTTGATCGCTGTCGTTCAACGCCGCGCCAAACACACGCGCGTACGCGAGTTTTCCCGCCTGCCCCGCGTGCGAAATTTTGGCGACGTAGGCGCCATTGCCGCTGAGCCCCAGCCGCGCCGCTGCATATTTCGGCGCCGGTGTATCATGACGAAGCGCCTTCAGCAGACGCCGCACGCCATTGCCGTTCGCAGTCGAGCCAAAGAACACCGGCGCAATCAAGCCATCACGCGTTTCCTTGACCAGGTCGGCAAAGACAATGTCCCGATCCGGCGCCACGTCGGAGAGCAACTTCTCCATCAGCTCATCATCATAGTCGGCGAGCTGTTCGAGCATATGGAAACGCGCTTCGGTTTCGCGCTCCGCTAGATCCTTTGGAATGTCGATAATCTTCGACGGCTTGCCTTGCTCGTAGTGATAGGCGCGCTCAAGCGCGAGATCTACGAAGCCAGTAACCTTGTCGTTCTCCCAAATCGGAATTTGCCGCGCGACCAGCGGCGCAGTCGAGACCGGCTGTAACGCCTCCAATAAATCGCGAATGCGGCCACGCGTCGTATCGATCTTGTTGATGAACACCGCGCGCGGGATTTGCAGCTCTTCGAGCGCTTTCAGGAACGGCTGGACCAAAACAGCTTTGTCAGGATCAGGATCGGCGACGACGATGGCGAGATCGACGGCCGGAAGCGCGAAGTCTGCGTCCGCGAGAAAATCGACGGCGCCTGGCGCGTCTATGAGCGCGTAGTGATCGCCCATAAAATCGATAGCGGTGAATTGAGTTTCAGTGGATTGGCCTACCGCGGCCGGGGCTATACCCGGACCGCCCGAAGCGGCGGAGGCCAGAGCTTGGATCAACGCCGTCTTGCCCGCTCCGGTCGGGCCGACGACGGCTATAGCCCTCACAACATTTGCCGATTTGGTTTCAGGCATGGCGCACACTCCCTTGTTTCCCACTGTGGGGTTGGGGCGGCGCCAGCGGCCGGCGCCGCTTCTCGCTTATGCCGGCCTGTCGAGGCCGGGAGAGCAAGGAGTGTTTCACGAACAGAACGAGGCGCCAAGCAGGAGTTAGGTCACCTGGAGAGCGATTAACCTCACTCATTCCCGGGACGGCGCGAAGCGGCGGACCCATGAACACGAATCCAAGCCGCAACGCCCAAGTCTTCAAGGCCCAATCGAGTTTATGAGCCCGGACTTGTCGCTCACGCGACAATCCGGGGATGGGGGGTTCAGTGTCAGCCCCGCTGCTTCAGTTCTTCGAACACGCGGCCCATGAACTGCCAATGGTTCGCCTTTGTCGGCATGTCTTTCGACAACTCCGGGTCCGCCATCGCATCACGATTCATCGCACCAGCCGCTTGAAACAACGCCGGATCGCCTTGCGTGAATTCGGCAATCAACGCTTGCGCGCGGCGGCCGATTTCAAGCGCCTTATCCATTGTCGGATCAGCGTTCGGGCCCAGCGCATCGATATCGGCAAAGACCTGCGTCCACGCCGCGCCGACGCGCGCTTGATCTTCGGCCGTGAACTGCCGCGCGCGCAGTTCCTGCAATTGCTCCGGCGTGTAGTGCTTCTGCGCCAACGCCTCCATTTTTGGTGACCACTTCGCCTCTGACATAGCCGTACTCCTAACGAGCTTTCCTAACTCGTCCGGGGAAAGGTGCTGCCTGCCCTGCAGCTTCGCACGCGCAGCACGGACCAAGGCCAACGCCTGCTCCGCCTCGCTCTTCGCGTCCTCCAGCGCGGCTTCCTGTAATGCTAGCGCCGCGGCGAGATCGCCCGCGCCGCGTAGCAAGTCACCGATGCGCTTCAGCGGCAGCCCGATCTGCTTCAACGCCAAAATGGCGGAGAGCCGCTCGATCTCCGGCTGGCGATAAATCCGCCAACCAGCCACCGTTCGCGCAGGTTTCAGCAACCCCGCATCCTCGTAAACACGCAGCGCTTTGACAGAGACGCCGAAGCGCTTCGCCACCGCCGATGCGGTCTCCTGAAATACGTTGGGTTTCATCACGCCTTTCCTCGAACGGCCAGACTATGCGGCCCGGACCCAGGGGACGGCTCAAGCGGAAAAATGCACTATTGGCAGTCGCGGCGATTACCCCAGAAGAACGGCATCGTCGCGCCCGCGTAGCCGAACTCGTGATATTCGCCCTGCACGTCCAAAACAGCGACGCCATCTAGGCGCCAACCGGGCCGGCCAAACACCGCCGTAACGCAGCGCTCCGAACCGCTAGGCCGGCGATCACAAAGCTGCATCTGGTCGCCAACGGGCGTGAGCGCGAAGTTCACTCGATCGACGTCGCCTTGCGCTTCCTCTCGATGCCAATCACCGAGATAACCGCCCGGATGATCCGGGTCGCGCCGCCAACTCATATAAGCGGGCCAGATTTCCCCGCTGCGCTCAAACCAACAGCCCTCGATGTTCGACCATTGCGGTGACGACGGCGCACGCGTCGCGCACGAGGCAATCGCGACGAAGGCAAGTACATAAATCGATCGAAGTGCCTTCATCGTGCGAAGCCGAAGTAAAACGACACTGTCGTGATCCCCAAAGTTACGACGCTAAGCGCCGCGACTATCTTGAAGCGTGCAACATCGTCCTCCAGCGCCTTATCATCCAGTCCGTAGGCAATATGTCGCGTTTCCACCGCGGCTTGAATTCGACGCGCTATCCGCGGAATCCAAAACGAGCACACTGCAAACAAAGCTAGCGCGGTGAAAGCAACAGCGAGCAGCATCACTGATCCGGCAGCGGGATAAATTCCTTGTCGTCGCCCGGCACAGTGCCGAAGCGCCCGGACTTCCAATCTTCCTTCGCCTGCTCGATCCGCTCTTTGCGCGATGAGACGAAATTCCACCAGATGTGTCGCGGACCAAGATTCGCGCCGCCGAGCAACATGAAGCGCGCTGGCGTCAGCGCCTTGATCGTGATCGCATCGCCCGGACGAAACACCAGCAAACGCCCGCGCTCGAAACGATCGCCAGCGATCTCGATCTCGCCGCTGGTCAGATAAAGCCCGCGCTCCTCATGCTCCGCGCCAAGCGGCAGCGACGCGTCCGCATCGAGTTGCGCGTCAGCATAGAACATTTCCGAATACGTCTTCACTGGCGAGCTCTTGCCGTAAAGAGAACCCGCGATAACGCGCACGATCTTGCCGCCCTCCTCAATCACTGGAAGCTCAGCTTCGCCGTGATGTTTGAAAAACGCATCGCTCTCTTCATGCGCTTCCGGCAGCGCCACCCACGACTGAATGCCCGCGATCGGCGAGCCCGTCATGCGCAGCTCCGCCCGCGTGCGCTCCGAATGTGCGATGCCGCGTCCAGCATTCATCCAATTCACGTCACCCGGCTTAATCGCTTGCGACGAGCCCAACGTATCACGGTGAAAAATCTCGCCTTCGAAGAGGTAGGTGACAGTCGCCAGATTGATATGCGGATGCGGGCGTACATCGAGGCCCTCACCGACCGCAAAGTGCGAGGGTCCGAACTCATCCCAAAAGATGAACGGCCCGACCATGCGCTTCTCGATCGCCGGCAGCGCTCGCCGCACAGAGAAGCCGCCGCCCAGATCGCGCGGCTTCGGTTCGAGCGTGATCATGACAGTGTGGTGTTCGTCGCTCATCCTGGCAACGTAGAACGACCCCGCGCGTTCGTCATCCCGGAGACGCGCCAGAGATGCGATTGCCCAGCCACGTCGCCGCCGCCCAGCACGCCAGCGCCCACGCCGCACCCAAGCACCAACCGCCCAAAACATCAGTTGGCCAATGTACGCCAAGATAAATGCGCGTGAGCCCGATCAGCATCGTCACCACGATCGCGCCCCCAAGCACATACCCGCGCAATTGCCGCGACTCCTGCGCCCGCGCGATGAGCGCGCCGAGCGTGAGATACGTCACCGCCGAGAGCATGGCGTGACCGCTCGGAAAACTCATGCTCGTGGTTTCGACAATGTGCGCGACGAGATCAGGCCGCGGCCGGTTGAACCCGACCTTCAAGCCTTCACTGATCAACGTGCCGCCAATCATGGCGACGAGCAGCATCAGCGCATCAACCCAGCGCTTGCGCACCAGCAAATAGCCAGCCGCCATCAAGGTCACCAGCGCCAGCACGGCAAATCCGCCAAGCGCTGTAATGTCCATGACGGATGCTTCCACCCATCGCGGCCCAATCGGGTCTGCGGGATCGGCGGTGCGCAACGCCAGCAGAATGCTCTCGTCGAACCAGCGCGCCTCGCCTTCACCGACCTCATCGGCAATTTCGATAAAAGCCAATACTGGCAAGGCGATGCCCAACAGGATCGCGATCGGCACGATTTCTTGCCGCGCCAGCTTCAGCCACGTTTTTGGATTGAGCGCCCGCATAGATATCGCCTAATGCATGCCTCCGGATAATGTTCCATGCATTTCACTGCAAGCGTTAGGGCGTTTTTGCCGGTACTCGTCGCCGCGCGCTCTGCTAGATTGCGTGACCGCTGAGGCGGGAAAAAAAGAACGCTGGAGAGAAGTATGAGAATTCTGGTTGCTATCGCCGCTGCTGCGGCCCTCGCCGTTGCTGCTTGCACGCCCGCCGATCAAAATGCTGCTGAAGCAGACGCGAACCAAGCCGCGACCGAAACCGGTCAAGCGCTTGAGAACGCTGGCGAGGCCGTTGGTGAAGCTGCGAACGAAACCGGCGAAGCCGTTGAAGGCGCGACCAACGACGCCGCGAACGCTGTCGCCAACGCGACCGACGACAACGAAGCGACGCGTCCGTAATCGGATTATGTTTCGATGAAACGACGAAGGGCGGAGCCAAAAGCTCCGCCCTTTTTGTTTGCGACTAAGCCGCCGCCTTATCGCTCACGCCGTTGAACAGAAAGTCGTTGCCATCGAACGTGACAACGACGCGATCTCCATCCTTCACCCTGCCTTCCAGAATGAGTCGCGCGAACGGGTCCTGGATGTCCTTCTGGATCACACGCTTCAGCGGCCGCGCGCCCCATGAGGAATCATAGCCGCGCTTGGCCAGTTCATTGCTGGCGCGGCCATCAAGCTCCATCGTGATGTTGCGCGCGCCAAGCAGTTTATCGAGGCCCTTCAGCTGGATATCGACGATGGCGCCCATTTGCGCGCGCTCGAGCCGCCTGAAGAGAATAATCTCATCGACACGGTTGAGGAATTCCGGACGGAAGCGGCCACGAAGCTCCGCCATCACTTCATCGCGTACATCTTCAACGTCCGCGCCATCCGGCTGTTCGGCCAGATATTGCGCGCCCGCGTTCGAGGTCATGATCAAAATGACATTCTTGAAATCGACAGTGCGGCCCTGGCCATCGGTGAGACGACCATCATCCAGCACTTGTAGAAGAATGTTGAACACATCCGGGTGCGCCTTCTCGATCTCATCGAACAACACGACCTGATACGGACGCCGGCGGATCGCTTCAGTCAGCGCGCCGCCATCCTCGTACCCGACATAACCAGGAGGCGCGCCGATCAGACGCGCAACCGAGTGTTTCTCCATGTATTCGGACATATCGATACGCGTCAGCGCGTGCTCGTCATCGAACAGAAATCCGGCGAGCGCTTTCGTCAGCTCGGTTTTGCCGACACCCGTCGGGCCGAGGAACATAAACGAGCCGATCGGCCGGTTCGGATCCTGCAAGCCCGCACGCGCGCGCCGCACAGCATTTGCGACAGCGCGCAACGCCGGCTCTTGGCCGATCACGCGCCGGCGCAGCGCGTCTTCCATGGCCAGCAGCTTGGCCTTCTCGCCTTCGAGCATTTTCTCGACCGGCACGCCGGTCCAGCGCGAAACAACGCCCGCGATCGCTTCCGCGTCCACGACCTCTTTCACGAGGCCCGCGGCATCGCCGCCCGCATTCTCAGCGTCAGAGATTTGCTTCTCAAGCTGCGGAATGCGCCCGTACTTCAACTCCGACGCGCGCGCCAAATTGCCCTGACGCACTGACTGCTCGTACTCGGTTTGCAGCTTCTCAAGCTCTTCCTTTGACTTCGACGTCACTTGCAGCTTTTGCTTCTCCGCCGACCAACGCGCCGTCAGTTCGGCCGAGCGCGTTTCAAGCTGCGCGATTTCTGCTTCAAGCTTCTGGGTGCGATCCTTCGACGCCGCGTCTTTTTCTTTCTTCAGCGCTTCCAACTCAATCTTCAGCTGCAACGCGCGGCGATCTAGTTCGTCCAGCTCTTCGGGCTTGGAATCGACCTGCATGCGCAACCGCGACGCCGCCTCGTCCATCAAGTCGATAGCTTTATCCGGCAAGAAGCGATCGGTGATGTAGCGATGCGAAAGCTGCGCCGCGGCAACGATCGCGGCGTCCGAAATGCGCACGCCGTGGTGCTGCTCGTAGCGATCCTTCAGCCCGCGCAGGATCGAGATCGAATCTTCAACGCTTGGCTCATCGACGAACACCGGCTGGAACCGCCGTGCCAGCGCCGCATCCTTCTCGACGTGCTTGCGATACTCATCTAGCGTCGTCGCGCCGACGCAATGCAGCTCGCCCCGCGCCAACGCCGGCTTCAGCAAGTTCGAGGCGTCCATCGCGCCATCGGCTTTGCCGGCGCCCACAAGCGTGTGCATCTCATCAATGAAGAGCACGATGCCGCCCTCTGCCGCCGTGACTTCGTTCAGCACCGCTTTTAGACGCTCCTCAAACTCACCACGAAACTTCGCGCCCGCAATCAGCGAGCCCATATCGAGCGCCAGCAGCTTCTTGTGTTTCAAGCTCTCAGGCACATCTCCATTGATGATACGCAACGCCAAGCCTTCTGCGATCGCAGTTTTGCCGACCCCAGGTTCGCCAATCAGCACCGGATTGTTCTTGGTGCGGCGTGAAAGCACTTGGATCGTGCGCCGGATTTCCTCGTCGCGGCCGATGACCGGATCAAGCTTGCCCTTACGCGCATCCTCGGTGAGATCGCGCGCATACTTTTTCAGCGCGTCATACTGATCCTCAGCCGACGAAGACTGCGCCGTGCGGCCTTTGCGCAATTCGCCGATCGCCGCCTCAAGCTTCTGCGGCGTCAGCCCGGCCTTCTTCAAAATCTCCGACGCTTTGCCGTCGGAAATCGCGAGGCCGAACAGCAAGCGCTCGGCCGTCACATAACTATCGCCGGCCTTCGTCGCGGCCTGATCCGCAGCATCCAGCGCACGATTAAACGACACCGCGGCGTACATACGGTCACCGCCGCCTTGTACTTTCGGCAGCGCCTGCACGGCTTTATCGACTTCGTCAGCGGCTAGGCGTGCGTTCGCGCCGGCGCTGGTCAGCAGCCCGGACGCGAGACCTTCGCGGTCATCGTGCAGCGCCTTCAACAGGTGCTGCGTTTCCAATTGCTGGTTGGTTTCGCGAATAGCGATCGTCTGCGCGGCTTGCACGAATCCACGCGCACGCTCGGTGAGCTTTTCCATATCCATGATCGACCCTTACGGCGTCCCACGTTAACCCCCAAACGGCTGGTCAACGCGGCATGAGTTGTTGTTGTGCTACGACTTAGTGTGGCGGAAGAGGCACACAAGGGTTGGGCCGAATTTATCCGCCCAAATTGATCCCAAAATCGCTGAGGTGAACACCAAAGAACATCACCGCGATCACCACGACCAGGATCACGCCGACGATAAGCCGCGTCACCAGTTTCAGCGCCGCCCACACCACGACGATAACAAGCAACACGGCCAGCGCCGCGTCGATCATCGAAAAATTCAAGTCCATCGGCAGCAGCTCCACCTGGGGCAATAGGCAATTGCCTATTTGCCGACCTGCTTAGTTCAGTGCGCCATCAACAGCGGCACAGTTGTCGTTCGCAGCAATTCGCGCGTTGCGCCGCCAAACACCAGCTCCCGCAGCCGCGAGTGCGCATAGCCGCCCATGACGATGAGATCGGCGTTGAACTTCGTCGCCTCTTCGAGAATGGCCGCCGACGCCGAGCGCCCGCCGCTATCGACGTTGCGCACTTCTGCGGGCAGGCCACGACGTTTGAGATGCCCAGCGATGTTCAAACCGGGCTGATCGCCATGTCCGAACATTTTCGACTTCGCATCCACTGTCAGCACGGTCACGGCTTCTGCGCTCTCCAGAAGGTCATCGGCTTCCGAGAGCGCTCGCGTCGCCTCGCGGCTCGCGTCCCACGCAACGATCACGCGCTTGCCGATGCTCCCACCCTTCCAGTTCGGCGGCGCGATCAGCGCCGGGCGGCCGGAGTGAAACAACACGCCTTCAATGATTTCTTCGCGCAGCTCAGCGCCCGAGCCTTCGACCGGACGCGTCATCACAGCGACATCAGCGTAACGCGCATGCACGGCTGCGACGCGGCCAAGATCACGCGAAAGCGCTTCGGCTGACCGAAGCTCCGTCGCGCTGGCATATAGCTTCAGGCGCGCTTCGACCTTCTTGCGTTCGGCCTCCGCCTCTTGGCGGGCGCGGCCTAGCAATTCGGCCCAGACGCCGGCAACGACGGTCGGTTCATAAGCCAGAGGCTCGTCGGGAAGCGGCGTGAGGAACGCCGCAGCGAGGTGACAGTCGCTACACTGTTTTGCGAGCGCCTCGCCCAGCGCCAACGCAGGCTCGTCCGCTACAGCTTCCGAAACGATGACCAGAATGTCTTTCCACATGCAGACCTCTCAAGCTCAACCTATACGCCTTGCCCGAATGCCGCGCCACAAATCCGCTTAAGCGTGCGCCTCTGGGCTTGAAGCGGCGTTGAGGCTGCGCAATGTCCTGATCGACATCCCGTTTTCCGAGGAACACCCGCATGAGCCTCTCGTTCCGTTCCGACGCCTACATCGATGGCAAATGGCATTCTGGCGCGAAGCGCTTCCAGGTGTTCAATCCGGCCACCCAAGCCGTCATCGCCGAAGTCCCCGATCTCGGCGCCGCCGAAACCGAAGAAGCGATTGCTGCAGCGCATCGCGCCTTCCCCGCCTGGGCCGCGAAAGCCGCCAAAGAGCGCGCGCAGATCATGCGCGCCTGGTTCGATCTGATGATGGCCGACATCGACCGGCTCGGGCGCCTCATCTCACTCGAAGGCGGCAAGCCGTTCGCGGAAGCCAAGGGCGAGGCCGCCTATGGCGCAAGCTTCATGGAATGGTACGGCGAAGAAGCAAAACGCGCCTATGGCCGCGTCATTCCCGCCACCACACAAACGCGCCGCTACGTAACGATGAAGCAGCCGATCGGGGTCTGCGCCGCCGTGACGCCGTGGAATTTCCCCATGGCGATGATCACCCGTAAAGCCGCGCCTGCCATCGCCGCTGGCTGCACCATTGTACTAAAGCCGCCGCATCAAACACCCCTCACCGCCTTGGTGCTCGCTGAACTCGGCGAGAAAGCCGGGCTGCCGCCAGGCGTGTTCAACGTCGTCACCACCGAGAACGCCAGCGCCGTCGGCAAGGTCATGTGCGAGAGCAATCTCGTGCGCCACTTCTCGTTCACCGGCTCAACCGACGTCGGCAAGAAGCTTGGCGCCGCCTGCGTCGGCTCCACCGTAAAAAAGGTCGCACTTGAACTCGGCGGCAACGCGCCGCTGATCGTCTTCGCTGACGCCGATCTGGACCTTGCCGTTAAAGGCACAATCCTCTCGAAATTCCGCAACGCCGGCCAAACTTGCGTCTGCGCCAATCGCATCTTGGTCGAAGACGCGATCTACGACACCTTCTCCGAGAAGCTCGCCGAGGCCGTTGCCAAACTCAAAGTCGGCCCCGGTGATTCCGATGGCGTCGAGATCGGGCCTTTGATCGATCAGAAGGCGATCGAAAAAGTCGAGCGTATGGTTGCCGAGGCACTGGCCTCAGGCGCCACCGCTCTCACCGGCGGCACGAAGCACGCGGCCGGCGCGCAATTCTACACCCCCACCGTGCTCACGAACGTCACTCGCGACATGCGTGTGAACACCGAAGAAATCTTCGGCCCGGTCGCGCCGCTGATCCGTTTCAAAACCGAGGATGAAGCCGTCTCTATCGCCAACGATACGCCGTTCGGCCTCGCCTCTTACTTCTTCACCAAAGACGTTCACCGCGCCTGGCGCGTCGCCGAACGCATCGAGTCCGGCATGGTCTCGATCAATGACGGCATCTTCTCCAACGAAGTCATCCCCTTCGGCGGCTGGAAAGAATCTGGCCTCGGCCGCGAAGGCGGCGTTGAAGGTTTGGACGAGTATCTGGAGACGAAGTTCGTGAACTTCGGGGGATTCGTTTGAGCACAAAAGCTAGCTACAATTGGCTTTATACTTTGCTGATCGTTCTCGGGATCCTGAACTTCATCGTCTTTGTGACAGTCGCGTCTAAGTACGGTGAAGCCGCACTTGGCTATGTTCGCGACGAGCACTTCTACCTCGGTCGAAAAGGCGGCCGATACTTGGAGGTCTCAGAGGCAGTCTTTCGAGCCTGCCAAATTCACGCAGCGAGCCTGTTCGTCACACACCCACTCGCCATCATCGCCGCCATCTTTAACGGCAGATCAAAGGCGTGATGGTTATGTCTCACTGTGGCTTCGTCTACGTCCTCGGCAGCGCCCTCGGCGCCGACCGGCGCACCTATGTCGGCTGGACCATCGACATCGACTCCCGCCTCGCGCTCCACAATGCCGGCCTCGGCGCACGTTCAACACGCGGCCGCGCCTGGGCGCTGCTCTACGCCGAACGCTTCCCAACGCGCCGCGAAGCCATGAGCCGCGAATGGTTCCTAAAGCGCGACCGCCGCTTCCGCGCCGCACTGGCGCGGTTGCTTTAGCGCTCCCTCGTCATCCCGGGGCGGCCGAAGGTCGAACCCGGGATCCAGGGCCAACGAGGCGCTCTACGATCTCCTCGCTTTCGGGTCTCGCTTCGCGCGCCCGGATTGACGTAAAAGAAGGGGATGACGCCGCAATCCCTGCCCGCTTGGCTCTACACCGACCAGCGCTTCTTCGAACTCGAGCGCGAGAAGGTCTTCGCGCACGCCTGGCATATTGTCGGCCACATCAATGACATCCCAAACACTGGCGACTATCTGACGCTCGACATCCTAGGCGAGCGCGTCGTCACCGTGCACGGCGACAACGCCGCAATCCGCAGCTTCCACAACGTCTGCCGCCACCGCGCCGGCAAGATCGCCACCGAAGCACGCGGCTCCTGCGGTCATCGTTTCGTCTGCCCATACCACGCCTGGAGTTACAAGCTCGACGGCGCCTTCGCTGGCGCGCCGAAATGGCAGGGCTTCGAAGCCCTCGATGCAAACGCACTCTCGCTGAAGCCCGTCGATCAGGAAATCGCGTTCGGCTTCATCTTCATCCGCTTCGCGCCGGGATTGCCGAGCATTGCCGAGATGATGGCGCCCTACGCTGAAGAACTCGCCGCCTTCGAACTGGAAAAACTCGTACCCAACGGCCGCGTCACGCTTCGCCCGCGCCCTGTAAACTGGAAGAATGTCGGCGACAATTATTCCGACGGCATGCACATCCCGGTGGCGCACCCTGGCCTGTCACGCCTTCTCGCGGGCACCTACAAGGTCGAAGCCAAGCCATGGATCGATAAGATGTGGGGCTACGTCAGCGAAACACCCTCGAACCACTGGCCCGAACACCAATACCAAAAGCTGCTCGGCACGTTCGATCACATCCCTGCCGAGCGCCGCCGCCTCTGGGCCTATTACAAACTCTGGCCCAACGTCGCGCTCGACATCTACCCAGACCAAGTCGACTTCATGCAATTCATCCCCGTGTCCGCGACACAAACGATGATCCGCGAAATTGCCTACGTGCATCCAAATTCCAGCCGCGAGATGAACGCCGCGCGCTATCTCAACTGGCGCATCAATCGCCAGGTCAACGCCGAAGACACAGTGCTGATCGAAGGCGTGCAGCAGGGCATGCAAAGCTCCAGCTATACGACTGGGCCTTTGTCCGAGAGCGAATTCTGCCTCATCTCGTTCGGCGAACGCATGCGCGCCCTCATCCCCGAAGCAAACCTCGAACACGCGCCGAACTAAGTCTGGACCGCCGGCGCCTCGCCGGCACTTTGGTTCAGCTTGCGACAGCAGGGCAGAATGAAACACTGAATGCCGGCGAGGGCGCCGGCGGTCCAGACTGACTCAGCCCTTCGCGAATACCTTCAGCGCGCGCGTCCAATAGCCCACGAGCGTGATCACCGTCAGCAAAGCGGCCACAACGAGAGCTGATGAGCCGATCGCCTGGGCCGTCACAGCAAACATCGCCGTTCCCCATCCGCTGTCAGGCGCATCCGGCATCGCCGCCGCCTGCATGTTTGCGGCGTGCATCAGGGGCTGGCTGGCGATCAGCGCCGACAGGCCGATGAACGCCGCCGCAATTTTGAACTTCTCCAGCAGGCTCACCTTGATTTCGAGTTTGCCGGGCAAGGCCTCGTTCAGCGAAGCCACAACAAGGTCGCGCACGACGAGGACGATCCCGGCAACAATGTAGATACCCGTGAGCGCGCCGCCGACGATCAACCCAAGCACAGCCGCGAACGTCAGCAATCGATCACCAACGAGATCGAGCATGGCGCCAAACGCGCTCGTCTCGTTGCGCGCCCGCGCCACCTTGCCATCGACCATGTCGAGCAAGCCGGCGGCTAGGAAAAGCGCGAACGGCGCCCAGCCATACGCGCCGCCGCCAAACGCCAGCAGTGCAAACAGCGGGATGGTCAGCAACGTCCGAAAGATCGTGATCGCGTTAGAAATCATGCGCGCCCTCTTGAGGGCTCGCTTTAGCACACGCAAATAGTCGTCGCCCAGCGATCGTCAGATGGACAGAAGCTCCGGCGGTCCGAACGCCAGCACCTTGCTATCTTCCCGCGCCAGCTCAAACGAAGAGCAGCAACGCGCGCAGAACGCGACGTCGCCAACAATGGTGCGGAAGGTGGAGGCGCGCCGTTGTAGCGGCGTCTGGCAAGTCGGACAGGGTTCGCCAATATGCTTTTCAAGCATTGGGTGTTCTCCGAACCCCTTCACAATAACGCAGTAATGGTGAATTAAATCTTGCCACGCTGGCTCAACGTCGGCGGCGCAACAAAGCTCCACGCGGAAGCGCCATCCACGGACTTGTGATCGCCTTATCGCTTCGGCTTGCGCTTCGCGGCGTTCTTCGCCTGCGGCAGCGCCAGCGCATGCGCGGCTTTCAGAGCCGAATGCACAATCGCCTCGTCCGCCGCCCTCAGATCGCAGCGCGCCATCCCCATGCGGCCCCACCCGCCTGGCAGCGGCGCGATCACGTCCGGCGCTTGTTCGCAGAAAAACTCCTGCGTCGGTGGATCGAACGTCAGAATCACCGCCTGCTCGTCCGGCGGCAACGTCGCGAAAATCTTGCGCACGGTCCGGAATGCGGGCCGATCAACATGCACGACCTCGACCGCACCCTCGAACGAGAGCGCAAGCTTGCGGACACGCGCTTTAGTAACGGCCATTCCAGATCATGGCGCGCCAACCTGCCTACGCAAACAAGACTGGCGTACACACGAGCCCCGGCCTAGCTTCTCCGCCGCTCAGGGGAGGCTCTCATGCGTATTCCAGTCGTCTGCTTGGCGCTCGCCGCCGCACTTTCCGCCTGCACATTCGCAGCCGCGCCATCAGCGGATACTGACGGGGCGCCAGCCATCGCACTCGCGGCTGAGGGCGAGCCTTGGAATCTCGATGCGCTGGAATCGAGCGCCGAAGTCCAGTGGGCAGCCTCCGTGGTTGAGGTTGACTATCTCGAGAACCAAGAGCCAGGCGCGGGCGTGAAACTCTTCGGCGTCGCCGGCGGCGATCCGGCCATGAATGGCCTCCAGACGCACATCGCCTTCTTCCAAAATCCTGCCGAAGGCTGGACGGTATTCAGCCTCGGCGATTTTCTGAGCTATCGCGTGATCGCGGATTCACCCAACCGGGTCGATCTCGAAATCAGCGAGAGCACGATGAACGAAGCGACCAGCGAAATCGGCACGCGCACCTATTATGCGATCGTCAGCTGGACACCGGGCGCCGATGGCGCTCCGCCTCAGGCAGTCGTTATGACACGTGCGAACGCGAACTAGTCCACTTACCGGCGCATCCCAAAACCTTGATAGGCCGGATTGTCCGGCTCGATTTGCCGCGCTTGCTCGAAGTCTGCGAGCGCACGGGCCATATCGCCCATCGCTTGATAGGTGCGGCCGCGATTATTGAACGCGTTGGCGTAGCGCGGATTAATGCGGATCGCTTCGCTGAAGTCAGCAATGGCGTGATCATACCGGTGCTGCTGGCGATAGAGGTTGCCGCGATTGTTGTAGGCGTTCGAATAATCTGGATCGAGTTCCACGGCGCGGGTGAAATCCGAGAGCGCGCGCGCAACGTCGCCGCGATCGGCATAGGCGCTGCCGCGATTGCCATAAGCGCTCGCCATTTCCGGATTGATCCGTAACGCCGCTGTGAAATCCGCGACCGCGCGATCCGCCAAACCGGCTGCACGATTGGCGATGCCACGATTGTTGAGCGCGTTGGCGTAGGCCGGGTCGAGACGAATGGCCTCGTCATAGTCGGCAATAGCCGAACCATATTCACGGTTGGCCCGAAAGGCGTTGCCGCGGCTATTGTAGAATTGCGCCTGACTCTGCGCCGAAATGCCCGACAGCGATATCTGACGCGTGCACGCCAGCACCTGCTCTTCGTGACTAAACGTCCGGCCCGAATTCACGCAGCGCGCATTGAGGTCGTCAGACGTTTGCGCCGCCGCCTGCGCGCCCATCAGCAGGACCGCCGCACCGGCGAACGCAAGTAAAGCTACACCCGCGCGCATCAGCCACCCGTGGCGGAGAGCCGTGCCGCCTCCTCACCGTCCGCGTTGGCCAACTCCATCGCTCCAGTATCCTGATATGCCTTCGCACGATTGCGATACGCCTCCACATAGCGCGGGCTGACGCGGATGGCCGCATTATAATCGATAATCGCCAGTTCGTACTGACCTAGCGCACGATACGCATTACCGCGCCCATTGTAGGCCGAAGCGAGCTGGCTATCGAGTTGAATGGCGGCGCTGTGGTCAGCGATGGCGCGATCGAGGTCGCCGAGCTCGGCATAGACGCTGCCGCGATTGCTGAAAGCCGGCGCCCAAGTCGGGTCGCTGCGCACCGCTTCGTCAAAGTCCGCGACCGCCGCTTCGAGGTCGCCCGCCATACGCTGGGCGATACCGCGATTATTGTAGGCATTGGCATAGTCCGGCGCGAGCCGCAGGGCCTCGTTGTAATCCGCGAACGCCATCTCGAACTGATACATGGAGCGAAAAGCGTTGCCGCGACTCTTGTGCGCCTGCGCGCGATCGTGTCTGGAAATACCAAACAAGCGCAGGAACCGCGTGCATTCATCAGCCTGCACGGTCGCCGGAAGTTCGTTGCGGTCGTTTACGCACGCAAGCGCGTTGCGATCGGCGGGCCACGCCATCGCCGGCGTAGCCGTTACAGTAAACGCCGCGGCCGCCAGACCGGCAAGTATGATGCGATGCTTGAGCATGCGAGCTAAAAGCTCAGCATGCGCGCACGCGCGCATCCTTAATCACGCACCTGGAGAAGAGTTCGCGTAGTGGCGTGTGCGTGCGAAACTTATGCTAACCAACTCGGGCGCTTGAACGGCTTGCCGAGATCTTTCGCGACCGCTTCGTGCGCGATCGCGCCCTCATAAACGTTAAGGCCGTTCGCAAGATGCGGATCATCGATCAGCGCCTGCTTGTAGCCCTTCTTCGCCAGCGCCATCGTAAACGGCAGTGTCGCGTTGTTGAGCGCGAACGCCGAAGTCCGCGCCACTGCCCCCGGCATGTTGGCAACGCAATAGTGAATGATGCCGTCGACGGTAAACACAGGCTCAGAGTGCGTCGTCGCCTTCGAGGTTTCAAAGCAGCCACCTTGGTCGATCGAAATATCGACCAAAACCGAGCCTGGGCGCATGGTTTTCAGCATATCACGCGTGATCAGCTTTGGCGCTGACGCGCCAGCCACCAGCACCGCACCAACGACAACGTCAGCATCCCTAATCGCTTCCGCAATCGCCGCGCCGGTTGAGTACACGGTCTCAAGGCGACCGTTGAACTCACGGTCGAGCTCTTCAAGCCGCGCCGGGTTCTTGTCGAACACCTGCACGCGCGCGCGCATGCCGACAGCAATCTGCGCCGCATTGTAACCAGAGACACCGGCGCCAAGGATCACAACGTTCGCCGGCTGCACGCCCGGCACGCCGCCCATCAGCACGCCGCGGCCGCCATGCGCCTTCTCCAGGAAGTGCGCGCCAACCTGGATCGACATCCGGCCGGCAACTTCCGACATCGGCTTCAACAACGGCAAGCGTCCGTCGCGATCGGTGACCGTTTCATACGCGATGCAAGTCGCGCCCGACTTCATCAAGCCTTCCGCCTGCGCCGGATCCGGCGCCAAGTGCAAGTACGTGAACAGCGTGTGCTTCGGCGTCAGCCGCGCGATCTCGACCGCTTGCGGCTCCTTCACCTTCACGATCATCTCGGACTCGGCAAACACGGCGTCAGCGTTCGGCAAGATTTTCACGCCGACTTTCTCATACACGCTGTCCGGCGCGCCAATGCCGTCGCCGGCTTTGGTTTCCAGGAACACTTCATGCCCGGCGCGAACCAGTTCGGCAGCGCTCTCCGGCGTCAGGCCGACGCGATACTCGTGAACCTTGATTTCCTTCGGACTACCGACGCGCATGGGAATTCCTCCTGTTGGCGGGGAAATATCCCGTTCAGGACGGTTTTTCTTGGATATTTCGGCCTCGGCGGCGTTTCAAACGACTAATATCAGGCGTATGAAGCCGCATGGCGCAAGAAATTCCCGCTCAGCTCGATGATTTCGATCAAAAGATCCTGATCGAGCTCGAACGCGACGGCTACCTCACCGCCGCGGCGCTCGCCGAGCGCATCGGCCTTTCGCCGTCAGCCTGCCACCGCCGCGTCAAAGCCCTCGAGACCGCCGGCGTTATCGAAGGCTATGCCGCCATCCTCTCGGAGAAGGCGCTCGGCCGCAGCGCCACCGTCTTCGTCGCCGTAACACTCGAAGATCAGCGCCGCGAAACCATGGCCAAGTTCGAACGCGCCGTCGCGCTTTGCCGCGAGGTGCAGGACTGCCACCTCATGACCGGCGAGAGCGACTATCTGCTGCGCATCGTCATCGCCGACGACGACCGCTACCAGCGCATCCACCAAGACACGCTCTCACGCCTCCCCGGCGTCCGCCGCCTCGTTAGCAACTTCACCATCCGCACCGTGTTCAGACGCGCGGCCAGTGTTGCCCATTGACGCGTCGAGCGCGCCCATATTGCGCCTGGAAAATATTCAGCGCTTAGTTCCCTCGCTCCTGACGGCGAACGAAGCGCAAGTCTTCGCGTCCCATGAGCGTGCGGGAGAAATGCCATGACGGATTCATATGACTTCATCGTCGTCGGCGCAGGCTCGGCTGGCGCAGTGATCGCATCGCGCTTGAGCGAGGACCCAACTTGCCGCGTGGCCTTGCTCGAAGCTGGTGGTCGCCCGCCGCCAGCGGAAGCGATGCCCGCCGCGTGCGCCAGCATGCAACTCAATCCCGAAACCGATTGGATGTACACCGCCGATGCCGGCAAAGCCGGTCGCGGCTTGCACAACCGGCGCATGCCCGTGCCGCGCGGCAAGATGCTCGGCGGATCATCGGGTATCAATTACATGGTCTATGTCCGCGGCCATCCCGGCGACTTCGACAATTGGGCAGCGCGCGGCGCCGAAGGCTGGAGCTACAACGACGTGCTCCCCTATTTCCGCAAGGTCGAAACTTTCAACGCCAGCAACGAAATCACCGTCGACCGCGATGCGCATGGCGAAGACGGCCCGGTCAGCGTCGGCGTGCGCTCACCCGTCATCCCCGCCTCGCGCGCGTTCGTAGAAGCCGCTGGCAAGGTCGGCATTCCGCGCGGCGACTACAACGGTCGCGATCGCGGCGGCGCGGCAGGTGTAGCGTCGCTTGTGCAAACCAACACCCGCAAAGGCGTACGCTGCGGCACCTATCGCGCGTTTCTAGAAGGCGCGGCGGAACAGCGTCCCAACCTCACCATCATCACCAAGGCGCACACGACACGCGTGCTGCTCGAAGGCGTCGGCGAAGATCTCAAAGCCGTTGGCGCCGAGTATCGAAATGCCAACGGCGAAACCCACACCGTCCACGCAACGCGCGACGTGATCTTGAGCGCCGGCGCTGTCGGCTCACCACACCTCTTGCTGCTGTCCGGCATCGGCCCGCGCCGCGAGCTCGAAGCAGTCGATGTCGTTTGTCGCCACGATCTTCCGGCAGTCGGCAAGCACCTGAAGGATCACATTCACACCGCGCTCGCATTCCACGCGCCGGGCCACGGCCTCGCCATGGCCGATGTCGGCGTATCCGCCGGCCCGGATGCGTTGCGCGCGCCCGCGGGGCCGCTGCCCGCAAACCCGGCCGACGACGCGAACCTCCCGCCCGGACTTGCTGCGCTCAAAGCAGAATCCGAACGCCGCATCGCCGAATGGATGGAGACGGGCTCAAGCCTCATCGCCTCATCGATGTATGATGGCATTGCATTCTTCTCGACCGGCCTTGGCGACAACCACAGCCACGACGGCCAAATCGGCTTCCTTCCCGTCGGCTTTGACAAGTCCTTCTTCGAAGGCCCACTCAACGTCGACACGACGCGCTATTTCGGCGAAGGCGCGCCGCATCTCGCGGTCGATCGCGAGAACATGATCATCCTTGCCAATCCGGTGCTGCCGCACAGCGAAGGCGAGATCGTGCTTGAAAGCGCCGATCCGATGCAGCCGCCGTCGATCCTGATGAACTATTTTGGCGATCCCTATGATCTCAAAGTCATGGTCGCTGTGATCCGCAAAGCGCTCGCCATTGCCGACAATTGGCCAGGACCGACCAAGCCCGTCTGGCAAGTTCCGCCCGAACTGGCGAAGAAACACGGCTACAAGCCCGGCGAGACGCCTAGCGATGCGCTGCTGGAAAACATCGCGTTGCACTTCTGCACGACCGTCTATCACCTCACCTGCACCTGCCGTATTGGCGACGTCGTTAATCCACGTCTCAACGTCTATGGCATAAAAAGCCTGCGCGTCGCCGACGCCAGCATCATGCCCGAAATCGTCAGCGGCAACACCAACGCCGCCTCGATCATGATCGGCGAAAAAGCCGCCGAAATGATCGCCCGCGACCACGGCGTCAAACTGAGGCAATTCGTCGGCGCCTAGCGTCAAATTTCCCCGCCCTGCGAGCGCATAGACTCTTGAACTCCACGCGCGCGTCGTGAAGATCGCGGCAAAGAGAAAGCGTCCGCATGTCCGATCCCGTCGTCATCCCCGTCCCCGCCGAATGGGCCAAGAAGGCTTACGTCGACGACGTGAAGTATCGCGCCATGCACGCAAGCGCCCTCGCGGACCCAGAAGCATTCTGGGGCGTGCACGGCCAGCGCCTGGATTGGATCAAGCCCTACACCAAAGTTAAGGACGCCAGCTTCAACGAAGCCGACTTCCGCATCCGCTGGTACTGGGACGGCGTCCTCAACGTCACGGCAAACTGCATCGATCGCCATCTTGAGACGCGCGGCGATCAAGTTGCGATCATTTGGGAGGGTGATGATCCGCACCAATCGCGTCACATCTCCTATCGCGAACTGCACGACGAGGTCTGCCGCTTCGCCAACGTGCTGAAATCGCGCGGCGTCCAAAAAGGCGATCGCATCACCATCTACATGCCGATGATCCCGGAAGCGGCGTACGCGATGCTCGCCTGCGCGCGCATCGGCGCCGTGCACTCGGTCGTCTTCGGCGGCTTCTCTCCTGAAAGCCTCGCCAACCGCATCAAGGATTGCGACTCCAAGGTCGTCATCACCGCTGACGAAGGTGTGCGCGGCGGCAAGATCATCCCGCTGAAGCAAAACGTCGACGCCGCGCTCGAGGAAGCGCCCGGCGTACACTCAGTGCTCGTCATCACGCGCACCGGCGCCGGCGTGCCGATGGTCGAAGGCCGCGACGTGGTTTACGAAGACGCCGCCGCCGAGGTCAGCGCCGAATGCGCGCCCGAGCCGATGAACGCAGAAGATCCGCTCTTCATCCTCTACACCTCAGGCTCAACGGGCAAACCAAAGGGCGTACTGCACACCACAGGTGGCTACCTCGTCTACGCCGCGATGACCCATCAGTACGTTTTCGATTATCATGACGGCGACATTTACTGGTGCACCGCTGACGTGGGCTGGGTCACCGGCCACACCTACATCGTCTATGGCCCGCTCGCGAATGGCGCGACCACGCTGATGTTCGAAGGCGTGCCGAACTATCCGAACGTCTCGCGCTTTTGGGATGTCATCGACAAGCACAAGGTCAACATCTTCTACACGGCGCCGACCGCGATCCGCGCGCTCATGCGTGACGGCGAAGAGCCAGTGAAGCGCACATCGCGCGCAAGCCTCCGCCTCATCGGCACAGTCGGCGAACCCATCAATCCCGAAGCCTGGCTCTGGTACTATCGCACGGTCGGCGACTCGCGCTGTCCGGTCGTGGACACCTGGTGGCAAACCGAAACCGGCGCCGCGCTGATCACCAACCTCCCCGGCGCCACCGCCATGAAACCCGGCAGCGCCACGCGGCCGTTCTTTGGCATCAAGCCCGCGCTCGTCGACGACAAAGGCAATTTCCTCGAAGGCGCCGCGAGCGGCAATCTCGTGTTGCTCGATTCATGGCCCGGCCAAATGCGCACCGTCTACGGCGATCACCAGCGCTTCTTCGACACTTACTTCCGCACCTATCCCGGCATGTATTTCACCGGCGACGGCTGCCGCCGCGACGACGACGGCTATTACTGGATCACCGGCCGCGTCGATGATGTGCTCAACGTCAGCGGCCATCGCATCGGCACTGCCGAAATCGAAAGCGCGCTCGTCGCCGATACGAAAGTCGCCGAAGCCGCCGTCGTCGGCTATCCGCACGACATCAAAGGCCAGGGCATTTATTGTTATGTCACGCTGAAGCAAGGCGTCGAGCCGAGCGACGAACTGAAGCGCGAACTCGTTCAAACCGTCCGCCACGAAATCGGACCGACCGCCACACCCGATATCATCCAATGGGCGCCGAGCTTGCCGAAAACGCGCAGCGGCAAAATCATGCGCCGCATCCTGCGCAAGATCGCCGAGAACGACATCTCCAATCTCGGCGACATCAGCACGCTCGCTGATCCGTCGGTCGTTGATGATCTCGTCGCTAACCGCGCAGGTGTCTAAACACCATGACTAAACACCGCATCTACTCCACCAGCTTCGCCAGCGTGTACCCGCACTACGTCGCCAAAGCCGAAAAGAAAGGCCGCACCAAAGCTGAGGTCGATGAGGTCATCCGCTGGCTGACCGGCTACACGGAAAAGAAACTCGAATCGCAAATGACGAAGAAGGCCGACTTCGAGGCGTTCTTCGCCGAAGCGCCAAAGATGAATCCCGCGCGCGCGCTCATCACAGGCATTGTCTGCGGCGTTCGCGTCGAAAATGTCGAGGCGCCGCTCATGCGGGAAATTCGCTACCTCGATAAGCTCATCGACGAACTCGCCAAGGGCAAGGCGATGGAGAAGATCCTCCGGGCGTAGCGGATTGCACAAGCGGCTATTCGGTGTGTAAGTCGATCCCGAGGATTGGATCATGGCCAAACGCTACATTTTTGCTCTTACAGCGTTGGCTTTCACGTCAACGGCGCACGCTCAAATCTCGACGCCTGCAACATCAGGCGTAAACATGGAGCAGTTCTGCGCCCCCGACACGGGCGAGAGACGCCGCTTCTACCCTGAGCGCGCTCAAGAGCGAAACCTAGAGGGCTCGGCGCGGATTGATTGCACGCTCTCTGAAACCAACACACTGAAGACCTGTTCAATCGTTGAAGAAACGCCGCCGGGTTTTGAGTTTGGCGACGCGGCGCTCGGCATCGCGTGCCGTTGGGTGCTCGGCCACGAGCACTTCGCGAACGCGACCGTTTCCGCGGACGGCGAGCACCATGTCCAGCGCACCATACGCTTCACGCTCGGCAGTCCGCCGTCACCACGCAGCAACCGATAAGGCCAACGCATTGACCAGCCTCTACATCATCGCCATCGCCGCGATCGTGGTGATCGTCGTCGTCGTTCTCTTCAACCAGCTCATCGCCAAGCGGCAGATGGCCAAAAATGGCTGGGCCGATATCGACGTGCAGCTGAAACGCCGCGCCGATCTCATCCCGCGGCTGGTCACGACCGTCCAGGCTTACGCCGCGCACGAGAAAACGCTGTTCGAAGAGGTCGCGGAGAAGCGCAACGCCGCGCTCGCCGCCGGTGACAACGCCGCTCAGCGCGGCGAAGCCGAAAGCGCGCTCTCCAAGCCAGTCGGGCGCCTCATCGCGCTTGGTGAAGCCTACCCCGACCTCAAGGCCAACCAGAACTTCCTCGATCTCCAGAACGAGCTTTCGGAAACCGAGAACAAGATCGAAATGGCCCGCCGCTTTTATAACGGCGCTGTCCGCGACCTAAACACCGCCGCCGAGAGCTTTCCATCCAACTTCGTCGCCGCGACCTTCGGCATCAGGCCGCGAGCATTCTTCGAGATCACCGCTGCAGGCGATCGCGCCGTGCCGAACCTGGGTCTCGCGCCGTGAAGCTCCGCGCCCTTTTCCTCGCCCTCATCGCGCTCTTCATCGCCGCGCCAGCTCTGGCGATGGAGCAGATCAACGTCTTCGACGTCGCCATTAAGGTCGAGCGTGACGGCGACATCATCGTCACCGAAACCATCAATGTCCGCGCCGAGGGCAACGAGATCCGCCGCGGCATTTTTCGCGACCTGCCGCGCTACTACGACCAAGACGGCGTCCGCCTCCGCTATGAGTACGACGTTCTAACCGTGCAGCGCGATGAACGCCGCGAGAACTACGATACCGACACCGAGGGCAACGCCTATCGCATCATCATCGGCGACGAAGACGTGCTGCTCGATCACGGCGACCACACCTACGTCATTCGCTATCGCGTCAAGAATCAGATCCGCTATTTCACCGACCACGACGAATTCTATTGGAACGTCACCGGCAACTACTGGAACTTCCCGATCATGCAGGCGCGCGCGACGATCACGTTGCCTGAGGGCGCGCGCGTTACGGAAACCAACGGCTACACCGGCGCCGATGGCGCGAGCGGCAGCGACTTCGCCTATTCCCGATCCGTCAATCGCCACATCTTCAACACAACACGCCCGCTCAGCACCCGCGAAGGCCTCACTGTCTCGATCAGCTTGGAAAAGGGACTGATCGATCCGCCATCGGCTGGCGACATCGCTGCGCTCTGGTGGCAGCGCAACGGCGCACTCGCGATCCTCGCCGCCTCGATCGGCGGTCTTTTCTGGTTCCTATACGGCGCGTTCGCGCGCGTCGGTCGAGATCCGCCAAAGGGTCCGGTATTTCCGCGCTACGAAGCGCCCGCCGGCTATTCGCCGGCCGCCGTTCACCACATCTATTATCGCAGCGTCAGCGGCCACCGCGCGCTGATCGCCACCCTGATGCAGCTCGCCGTGAAAGGCCGCATCACCGTCGATGCCGCTGACAAGAAGAAAACTGAACTCACCCGCAAAGGCGCTTCCTCGAACGATCCCAGCATCGCGCCCGAAGATCTCGCGCTTGAAACCGGCATCTTCATCGGCTCCAGCCGCAAATCCCTCGGCGGCGATTACGATCCGGTGTTCACCACCGCCTATACCACCTTCACCGCAGCGCTTTCGAAGAAATACGGCGACGCCTACTTCCGCTGGAACATCGGCTACATGATCGCCGCGCTCGCATTCTCGATCCTCGCCTTCGCGATCGCCGCAACGCAGATCAATGAATGGACGATCTGGATGACGCTTGGCATCGTCGCGCTTACTGGGCTCAACATCCTCTTCATGTATTTGATGCCGGCGCCGACAACGAAGGGCCAAGCGCTCCGCACCGAGATCGAAGGCTTCCGCCTCTACATGGAAACAGCCGAAAAGCTTCAGCTCAACGCCGTGACGCCGGGTTCAGAAGCGCCGCCGCCAATGACCACGGAGCGTTACGAGAAATTCCTGCCCTACGCTGTCGCGCTCGGCGTCGAACAACCGTGGACGAAGCACTTCGAAAAGCTGATGCCGCAAGAATCTTCGAACTATCATCCGACATGGGCCAGCATGAGCACCGGCCAAACCTTCGGCGCGCTCTCAAGCTCGATGGTCTCGAACATCAGCTCTGGCGTCAGTTCATCGCTGCCACAAAGCTCAAGCTCCTCCGGCTCCGGCGGCGGCGGCTCATCGGGCGGCGGCGGCGGCGGTGGCGGCGGCGGCGGTTGGTAACGCCGTTCCCTCGGAACCTTCGCGTTTTTGCAGTGTTCGCAGTCAACATGCACGCGTAGCGCGCGCAATTTGACTGGAGACACGCCATGAAATCCTCGCGCACAACATTGCTCGCGATCGCCGCGATCAGCGCATTTGCACTTGCGGTCCCCGCAATCGCCCAGGACAAGAAAGAGCAAGGCTATGCCGGGGAACCCGTCGCCTATAGCGATGAAATCATCGTCCTCGCGCCCCGTGTCTACCGCGAGCGCGCTGGCCGGACATCAAGCGGCATTCCGATCGAAGAACTGACGCTGCAACGCGTTGTCACCACCCACGATCTCGACCTACGCCGCAACGGCGACGTTGAAGAGCTTCACCGCCGCATCCGCGAAACTGCCGAGGATTCTTGCGACGAAATTGAGCGCGCCAGCCAGGGCGCGCCGCTCACGACGGAGCGCGAATGCGTGCGCGAAGCTACACGCGACGCAATGGCCCAAGCAGACTCACTCATCTACGCCCGCCGCGGTTAAGCATAGCGAAAGCGACTGGAACTAAAGCTCCAGCCGCATCGCGCAGCGGCGTTCGCCCGGAAGGCCATGCGCGATCTCGTTTGCTAACACGTCCTGCAGCCGTTCGCTGAGCTCATCAGCCGCCAAGATGCGAAAGCCTGATCGCGCGTAGAATGGCGCGTTGAACGCCACATCGCGAAATGTCGTCAGCGTCACAACCGACGCGCCGCGCACGCGCGCCGCTTCGATCACTTCTTCAAGTAAAGCGCGTCCAAGCCCAAGCTTCTGCTGATCGGACGCGAGCGCCATCTGCCAGATATGCCAAGCGTCCGGGAAAGCCTCCGCGCTGATGAACCCAACGATGCGCGTCTTGCGTTCCGCGACCCACACGCCTCCGGCCGCAATATGCGGCGCATGCTGCTCGGCGCTCATGACACCGTCGTCAGCGATCCAAGCTAAATCCGGAACGTCACGAAACGCCTCGCCGGATGATCGCTCGATCTCCGGCAACAGCTCCGCATCTCCTGCCTTCGCTGCCCGTATCCGCGCCTCGAAACTCACGCGCTCGCGCGATCTAGCGCCGCAATATCATCGGGGCTCAACATCACCCGCAGCGAGCCCATGATGTCCGTGAGCTGCGTCACATTCGTCGCGCTCGCGATCGGCGCACCAGTCGGCAGTTTCGCCATGATCCACGCCAATGCGATTTGCGCCTGCGTCGCCTTGTGGCGCGCGGACACGTCATCGAGCGCTGCAAGCACAGCCGGGCCTTTGCCTTCCATGTATTTGTCCATGCGTCCGCCGCGCAGACTTTTCGTTTTGTCTTCAGCGCTGCGATACTTGCCGGTGAGATAGCCGTTCGCGAGCCCGTAATACGGCAGGATCGAAACACCTTCCCGCGCGCACAGCGGCAAGAGCTCGGCTTCAATCTCACGGTTCATCAGATTATATTCCGGCTGCTGCGCTGCAAACCGCAGGCCGCGTAACTTTGCACCCGCGACACCTTCCGCGAAACGCCCCGGCTTGAAGTTCGAGGCGCCGAACGAACGAATCTTGCCGGCCTTCAGCAATTCCTCCAACGCGCCAGTGTACTCATCCGCACCTGTCGCTTCATCATCGCGATGCAGCCAGTAAAGGTCGATCGTCTCGACCCCGAGGCGCTTCAACGAATCTTCGCACGCATCGACAATATTCTGCCGCTTGATGCCCAGCCGCTTTGGCCACATCCCAACCTTGGTGCCGATCACAACCTTGTCGCGCTTGCCGCTCTGCTTCAGCCAGGCGCCAATCACACGCTCGCTCTCGCCGCCTTCATGGCCAGGCGCCCAGGCCGAATACACATCCGCCGTATCGATCGCATCGCCACCCTGATCGACAAACGCATCCAGGATCGCGAACGAAGCCGCCTCATCGGCTGTCCAGCCGAACACATTGCCGCCCAGCACGAGCGGCGCGATCTTGATACCGCTGCAGCCAATCTCACGTTTCTGTTGCATGTTGCCGCTCCCCACTGCGCCGCCTGGACGTCGCGCTTAGAATGTCGATGATGCGCTCTATCTAGGAGCGCTTATGCGTCTGCTCAATGTCTTTGCCGCGCTTTCCGGCCTCATCGCGCTCATCATGCTCGTGCTCGCGGCGCACGCGCTCCAGCCGGCGCTTGAGGATTTGCAGCGCATCCAGCTCGGCGCGTTCATTCAGCTCGGCGCCGCGGCGGCAGGCCTCGCGCTCTCGAATCGCAGCGGCCGCTTGAACTTGATCGCTGGCGCAATGATCCTCATCGGCGCAGCCGTCTTCGCGGGAACACTTTACACGCTGGCGATCACGCACAGCCGCGCGCTCGTTATGCTCGCACCTATCGGGGGAATAACACTCATTCTGGGTTGGTTTGCGCTTCTGTTCACCAAACCCAATGCTTGAACAGGCTCGAAATCTTCACAGCCCGCACTAATATCGCGCCAGCATGACGACAACACCTCAACCAGCGCCGCCCGCGGACCATTCCTTCCAAACATTCGCGCAACAGATCGAAGACTTTGCACGTGGCGTGCTAACGCTTGATCCCGAGCAAGCGCTGCTCCGCGCCGGCCTCTCCTTCCTCGTGCTGATCGCGTCGGTGATCATCATCTGGGGCCTGCACATCATCCTGAAGTCGCTGACCGAACGGATCGCGCCCAAGGAGGAAGTCGCGGGCAAGAAGCGCGTCAATATCGGCCGCTGGACCATGCGCGTGGCGCGCCTCGCCATCTTCGTCGGCGCGTTAGTCGTCATCCTCCGCCTCTGGGGCTTCGATTTCGCCGACCTGCGAGACAGTCCTATCTACGCCGTCTTCTCAGTGCTCGGCCGCATCGTCATCATCCTGATCCTGGCGCTTGCCGCGATCGAACTCGGACAACTCGGCATCAAGCGCGTCTTCGAACGCGTCGCACGACGCTCACGCAATCCGCGCCGCGCCGCGCAAATCCGCACGCTTGGTCCGGTGCTCTCCGGTCTTGCAACCAGCATTGTCATCGTCATCGCTGCGATGATGGCGCTCTCGGAGGTCGGCGTCGAAATTGGTCCACTCCTCGCTGGCGCTGGCATCGTCGGCCTCGCCGTTGGCTTTGGCGCCCAAACCATCGTGAAGGATTTTCTCACCGGACTCTTCCTGATCATGGAAGATTCCGTCTCCATCGGCGACATCGTGAAGATCGGCGAATTCTCCGGTACGGTCGAAGATATGTCGCTGCGCACCATCAAGCTTCGCGCGTACGATGGCACACTGCACATCTTCCCCTATAGCGAAGCGCAAGTGATCTCGAACCACACCAAGCTCTTTTCCTACGCCGTGTTCGAATTCCCGCTCGACCACAACAACGACATCGGCAAAGCGCTCGATCTGATGAAAGAAGTCGGCGACGAAGTGCGTGCAGATTCGGATTTCGCCATGCTCGTCACCGCGCCGATAGATATTGCCGGCGTAGAGCGCGTGTCAGAAGCAGGCGTAGTTTTGAAAGCGCGCATCCGCACCGCGCCAGGCAAACAATGGGCGGTGCAGCGCGAATATCTCCGCCGCATTCGTCTGGCCTTCGTGCGCGAGAGTATCGAATTCACGCAAACGACAACGCGGCTGATCACATCAGAGCCGATACCGCCGAAGCCGGATCAAGCCTAGCCAGGGCAGCGCGCATCCAGCTCAGCCCGCTGGAAGCGCCATTCCATCGCCTGCCCCGAACCTTCACCGCCATCGATGCGCGCAACCATCACATCGCCATCGCGCTCATAGATGATGCGTTTCGGAAAATCGTGCGCCGGGTTTTCAAACACCGCGCGCTGACCGGCATGACCCGTTAGCGCAAACTCAGTCGGCGGCGAGCGCCCGCCCGGCATCGAATAATAGACAACGTCGCCGCTCTCATTCTCGGCGATGCGCAAAAACTCATAACCGCCGCCGCTCAAATTCGTACCGAGCAGCACGCCGCGTCCCGCGCCAATCCAAGTCTCCGCCGTCTCGCCGCCGTCGCATGCGAGCCAGTACCCGCCCATCCAGTCAGGCGCGCCTCGCGCGGAATTCTGCGCCGAAACACTGCACCCGCCCAAAGCCAACGCCATCGCCAAACCAACAAGCCGCAAGATCGCCCCCTCTGATCCCGCCAACCTAGCTGAAATGCTCAACTCTTCTTGTAAGTTTCCGGCGCCGCGGCCAAGGCTTTCGCAAGTCCAACACGCTGCGCTGCCCATTGTCGAGATGAGACGCCGAGAAACCGGCGGAAGTCGCGCGCCATTTGCGGTTGATCAAAGTACCCAGCCGCCAGCGCGGCCCCCACCCAACCCGGCGGCCCCGGCTTGTCGATCTCATCGAACACGCGGCGAAAACGCAGCACGCTTTGCAGCTGGCGCGGCGACACACCGACTTCCGCCTTGAACCGCCGCTGCCATTGCCGCTCGGAAACATCACGCGGCGGCGCTATCTCCTCGCCTGCTATCAGCGCATTCACCGCCGCACGCACGTCCAATTCAATCACCACGCCTCGCACACGCGCTTCAACATAATCCTGCGCCCGGTCAGCAACGGCGTTGAGGTCATCAGTCAGCGCGATCTCCGCCCCATGCAGATCAAAGAGCGCCGTTCGCTTATCCGTCGTCCGCTCCGCCCTGCGTCCAATGAAGGCACGCGCCGCCTCTGGCTTGAACCGCACACCAACCACCGCCACCGGCCCGGTCGCGATAAGAGTTAGAGGCTGGGTTACTTGCCCTGCAAAAAGAACCCGCGGCTGCACGCCGCCGTCGGCCTCACGATAGGGCGCGCCACATTGGAGGATGAATTCACAGCGTCCATCAGGCGCTATCGGCTGCGGCGTATCATCGGCCGGCGCCTCGAAGGTCCAGATGCAATGAACGAAATCGCGCAAGGCCGCTCGCGGCGCCTGCTCCCGATAGATCGGCTCAGCCGCCATCGCGCGGCGGGTCTTCCACGCCGCGTTGCTTCAGCGCATCGACGTCGCGCTGCAACTGCGCCAGCCGGTCAAGCACCGTCCAAAGCGCCACGCCCACAGCCACCAACAGCACAAGAATGGTGTAATCCGCGGGCGTACCCATGCATGTCGTCTCCTGCCCGGCAACATGCGCACCGGCCCCGCCCCGCGCAATGCTTGACGCCATAAGAGCGCCTGCGACACTCCTTCGCGCGGGATCTCGGTACAATTGGGGCCGCGCTCTGAACCCGGCCGCCGCTCGCGCGTTACCACCCCGATCAAATCCGGAACGCAAACCATGACCGAAACCCAAGCAGCCGCCACCCGCTTCGCCGCCCGCGTCCTCGGCCCGCTCATGGTCATCATCGGGGCCATCGTCATCGCCCGCGCCGCTGACCTCGTGCTCCTCATCCCCGCCATCCTCGGCGACGGACCACTCACCTTCATCACCGGCGTTTTCACTTTGATCTGTGGCCTCGTTCTCATCGCCGCGCACCATCATTGGAACAGCCCGCCCGCCATCGCGATCTCGCTGCTCGCCGTGCTCACCATCGTGCGCGGGATCATGCTGCTCTTCGCACCGAGCCTGCTCACCGGCCTCGTCCACACCTTCCTCAATCTCGGCCCTGGCGCACTGATCGCCGGTATTGTCGCGCTCATCGTCGGCGCCTGGCTCAGCTTTGTCGGTTGGTTTGCCAAGCGCCCCGCATAGGCCTACAGCACGCGCAATTCCCGGGGGGCCGCGCACGCGGCTGAGATTGAGCATCCCGCTCTGACCCGTCGAACCTGAACCGGTTAGCACCGGCGGAGGGAGGAGCGCACATGAACAAGCCAGAGTCGCAATCCGTTTTCACACCGGCCGTCACCACCGGTCCCCTCATCGGCTCACGCAAAGTCTACGCCTCCGGTTGCGCGCACCCAGATCTGCGCGTGCCATTCCGCGAAGTCGCCGTGCACCCGACAGCCAACGAGCCGCCAATCACCATCTACGATCCCTCCGGTCCCTACACTGACGCCAACGCCACGATCGACATCGAGTCCGGCCTCGCCCGCACACGCGAAACGTGGGTGCGCGCCCGCGGCGATGTCGAAGAGATCGAAGGTCGCGCCGTCCAGGACGTCGACAACGGCAACGTCTCACCTGAAAAACTCACGCCCGCCTTCCCGGTGAAGAACAAAGTCCTCCGCGCCAAAGCCGGCGTCACCGTCACGCAACTCGAATACGCCCGCCGCGGGCTAATCACGCCGGAAATGGAATACGTCGCCATCAGAGAGAACATGCGGCGCGGAGCGCCGAGGACCGCCGGCTTCCAGCCGGCAAACGGTGCTGGCCGGCAAGATGCCGGCGGTCCTCAGAGTCCAATCCGCGATGGCGAGTCATTTGGAGCGGTGATCCCCGATTTCGTCACGCCCGAATTCGTCCGCTCCGAAATCGCCCGCGGCCGCGCCATCATCCCGGCCAACATCAACCACAGCGAACTCGAGCCGATGATCATCGGCCGCAACTTCCTCGTGAAGATCAACGCCAATATCGGCAATTCCGCCGTCACCTCCTCAATGGCCGAGGAAGTCGACAAAATGGTCTGGTCCATCCGCCACGGCGCCGACACCGTCATGGACCTCTCCACCGGCCGCAACATCCACAACATCCGCGATTGGATCATCCGCAACGCGCCCGTGCCGATCGGCACCGTGCCGCTCTATCAAGCGCTCGAAAAAGTCGATGGCGTCGCCGAAGATCTCAGCTGGGAAATCTATCGCGACACTTTGATCGAGCAAGCCGAACAAGGCGTCGACTATTTCACCATCCACGCCGGCGTGCGCCTCGCCTACATCCACCTCACCGCCAAGCGCGTCACCGGCATCGTCAGCCGCGGCGGCTCGATCATGGCCAAGTGGTGCCTCTCGCATCACAAAGAGAGCTTCCTCTACACGCACTTCGAAGAGATTTGCGAAATCATGCGCGCCTACGACGTGAGCTTCTCACTCGGCGACGGCCTGCGCCCGGGCTCCATCGCCGACGCCAACGACGCCGCGCAATTCGCCGAACTCGAAACCCTCGGCGAACTCACCAAGGTCGCCTGGAAGCACGGCGTGCAAGTGATGATCGAAGGCCCCGGCCACGTGCCGATGCACAAGATCAAAGAGAACATGGACAAGCAGCTCGAAGTCTGCGGCGAGGCGCCCTTCTACACGCTCGGCCCCCTCACTACAGACATCGCGCCTGGCTACGACCACATCACCTCAGCCATTGGCGCGGCGATGATCGGCTGGTTCGGCACGGCGATGCTCTGCTACGTCACGCCGAAGGAGCATCTTGGTTTGCCGGACCGCGACGACGTCAAAGTCGGCGTCATCACCTACAAGCTCGCCGCCCACGCCGCCGACCTCGCCAAAGGCCATCCCTACGCGCGCCTCCGCGACGACGCGCTCTCGCGCGCCCGCTTCGAATTCCGCTGGGAAGATCAATTCAATCTCGGCTTAGACCCCGACACCGCCCGCGCCTACCACGACGAAACCATGCCCAAGGACGCGCACAAAACCGCGCACTTCTGCAGCATGTGCGGCCCAAAGTTCTGTTCGATGAAAATCACGCAGGACGTCCGCGACTACGCCGCGAAAAAAGAAGAAGCCGAACGCGGCATGGCCGAGATGAGCGAAAAATTTCGCGAGGGTGGCAGCGAAATCGACGTTGCGATAAAACCCTAACCGTCATCCCGGACGCGCCGAAGGCGCGATCCGGGACCCAGGGGCGGCAAGCGCATGCGCGAGATCATAATCATCGCCGGTCCGAACGGCGCCGGAAAGACGAGCTTCGCCCGCGAGTATCTCACAACGGAGCGTGCTGGCTTTGCGTTTATCAATGCTGACGAAATCGCCCGCACAATTTCCGGTTCGGCTCTCCCTCAAGCGCAAATCGACATCCGCGCAGCTCGCGCAATGCTCGACCAAATCGACACACTCATAGACGCGGGCTCGGACCTCGTCGTGGAGACGACACTCGCGTCACTGACCTACGCCACCAAAGTCCCGGTCTGGCAGCGCGCCGGCTATCGCGTGATCTTGTTCTACCTTCGCCTCCCCAACGTCGAAGCCTCCGTCGATAGGGTAAGGCGCAGGGTGGCGGCAGGCGGGCACGACATTCCCGAAGCCGTGATCCGCCGTCGTTTCGCCAAAAGCCTGAACTATCTTGATAGTCGCTACAAACCCATCGTTGATGAATGGTACGTTTGGGATAGTCTCGAAGGCAGTTTCACCCTTGTCGAAGCGTGGGCAATCAATGGCTAAGACAACCGATCTGAAAAGTGTTCAGGCCGCGCTCGATCGCGCCGCGACCAAGGCGGTGAGCGGGCCCAAGGAGGCGCGCGCTGGGCGCTTCGTTTCGAACGAGAACGGCAAAACTGTGCGCTCCGTCGCCGCGTCCGTGCCTCAGCGGCCAACTAAACGGACCTAGCGTCTCAGGCGCGCTCTGAGCCGGACTGTTTGTACAACTTCTCAATCATGGCCTCCGCGGCGTCAGCGCTCCTCTTTGCGCTAAGAGCTATATGCGGCAGCGCTTCAAGTGCGATTTGAAGCAGGCGATCTCGATCAGCGAGTCCTTGAGCAGTGTAGTTTTCCATCTGTTCGGATGTGAGGCCCGCATAGCCTAACTCCTTGAGCATTTCGGAAATCAACACCCCTTCGCGTCTTTCACTCTCGCGATGATGCGCCTCGGCATCTTCGTTTGGAGTTCTGAATCGAACCTGGTTTAAGTAAGCGTCAAGCGCTGCAATTACCTTTGGACGCCGCGCGAATTCCAACCTCACGGCCCTTACTGCCCAACTGTACGATGGATCGGCATAGCGACCGCGCGTAGTGAGCAAGGCCTGAAGAATTGTTCGCTTTGCCTCGCGGGCTCGTCGAGAACTTTCGACCCACAACGTGATCGCCACCGCGATGACCGGGCCGACTACGATCGCCGCCAAAGTAAGGACTTCGTACACTTCGCTTTCCTTGTTGGGTCCAAGCTAATGGGAGTCGCGGCGCGAAACAAACGGGGAACGTGGGTTGCCAATCTTTGCCAGCCGCCCCATTCTCCCCCCATGGCCACCCGCAACATCAACCTCACCGACGCGCTCGACCGCTTCGTCGCCGAGCAGGTCGAGTCCGGGCAGTTTCAGAACGCCAGCGAAGTGGTGCGCGCCGGCTTGCGCGCGCTGAAGGCCGATCAAGAAGCGCACGCGGCGAAGGTCACGGCGTTACGCGAAGCCGTTCAGGTCGGCTGGGATTCATTTGATCGCGGTGAAGGCATCGTCGTCGATGACATCGACGCCTACTTCGACAAAATCGACGCCGAGATTGAAGCGGAGATTGCTGCAGAAGACACGGCCGCCGCGCGCTCCCCGGCTGAATGAGACAGCTTGTCGTCGAACCAGCGGCTGACGCTGACGTACGCGACCTGCGCAAAACCTCGCATCGAAACTTTGGGCCAATCAGCGCGCGCCGATACGACGCTCTGCTGCGCGCCGCATATCGACTGTTACGCGATGACCCCGCCCGCCCTAACGTCCAACGCCGAGAAGACCTGCCGCGCGCGCCCTACACGTTCCATCTCCGTCACGCGCGCACACGCGGCGCCGCGCCAAAGCAAGCGCGCCATATCATTGTCTTCACCTACGACGATACCAGCGTGACGATCCTCCGCGTACTTCACGACTCGATGGACATCGAGCACCGGGTCGGCAACGACTACGCTCAAATAAAAAAGTGAAGCGCGGTCTAGTCCCTTCTCCCTTTGAGGGGAGAAGCGACTGTCTCATGAGCCAAGCTCCGGCCCAGGCAGTTTTGCTTTTGAGCATGGCGTTGAGGATGGTGAGGAGTTTGCGCATGGCTGCGACGAGGGCGACTTTCGGCAGCTTCCCGGCTTGGCGCAGGC
>JANPCV010000085.1:0-13945 GCA_031431115.1 Caulobacteraceae bacterium | reverse complement strand
CCGCCATCGGCGCCTTCGGCATCGACATGACCTCGATCGATCCCAACGTGAAGCCGGGCGACGACTTCTTCGAGTACGTGAACGGCACGTGGATGCGCAACAACACCATCCCCGAAGACCGCACCTCGGGGGGCACGAACGACATGCTCACCGTGAAGGCCGAGCATGACGTGCGTGCGATTATCGAAGAAGCCGCGGCTGCCGGCGGCGCGCCAGGCTCGAACCGCAAAAAGATCGCGGATTTCTACAACGCCTATTTGGATCACGACGCCATCGACGCGCGCGGCCTCGCGCCCATCCAGCCGGCGCTGACGCAGATTGCATCGTTCCGCACGCATGAAGACGTCGTGCGTTTCGTCGGCGCGCCCGGCAATGGCGCGTCGTTCCCGATCGCCATCAGCATCGGCCTCGATGAGCGCAACCCGGATCGCTACCTCACGCAAATCGGTCACGGCGGTCTCGGCCTCCCCGAGCGCGAATATTATCGCCGCGCAGATCGCCAGATGCCGGAGCTGCGCGCAGGCTATGAAGCGGCATGCGCCAACGTGCTGGGTCTCGTCGGCCAAAGCGATGGCGCCGCCAAAGCGCGTGCGATCATGGCGCTGGAGACGCAGATCGCGGAACTGCATTGGCCGGTCGCTGACCGGCGCGAACGCGAGCGCACCTACAATCTGATGAGCAAAGCGCAAGTACGCGCGCTCGCCCCCAGTTATCCGTGGGACGCACATTTTGATGCACGCGGACTTAGCGCGGCGGATGAAATTGTCGTTGCCGAACTCAGCGCCATGGGGCCGCTGGCGAACCTTGTCATGACGACGCCAGTCTCGACCTGGCAGAGCTACATGACCTGGCACTACGTTCGCGCCCGCGCCGCAGTGCTGCCCCGCACGCTTGATGACGCAGTGTTCGATTTCTACGGCCGCCAACTCAGCGGCGCAGAGCGCCAGCGCGACCGCTGGCAGCGCGCTACCCAAGCCACAAACGGCTCTCTCGGCGAGGCGATCGGCGAACTTTACGTCGCCCGCCACTTCCCGCCGGAAACCAAGACGCAGGCGCTCGCGCTGGTTGAGAACATGCGCCGCGCCTACGGCGAACGCATCGATCAATCATCGTGGATGAGCGCGGAAACCAAAGTGCGCGCGCGCGAGAAGCTCGCCACCTTCCGCCCGAAAATCGGCTATCCGGATCGTTGGAAAGATTATTCAAGCTACGACGTCCGCCCCGGCGACGCCTTCGGCAATGCGCACCGCTTTGCGCTTTGGGATTGGTCGAACGATCTTGCGCGCTTGGGCCGCCCCAGCGACCGCGAAGAATGGTTCATGGTCCCGCACGCGGTGAATGCCTATTATAATCCACCGTTCAATGAGATCGTCTTCCCCGCCGGCTATCTGCAGCCGCCCCTCTTCGATCCCAACGCCGATCCAGCTGTAAACTACGGCGCCATTGGCGGCGTCATCGGCCACGAAATGGGCCACGGATTTGACGACCAAGGCGCAAAGTCCGACGCGCAAGGCGTGCTGCGCGATTGGTGGAACGAAGACGACGTGCGCCGCTTCCGCGAAGTCACCGATCGCCTTGCCGATCAATACAGCCAGTTCGAACCCTTGCCCGGCTTGCGCCTGAACGGGCGCCTCTCGCTCGGGGAAAACATCGGCGATTGCGGCGGACTGCAAGTGGCGCTGCACGCCTATCGCATTTCGCTGAGCGGCGCCGAGCCGCCGGTGCTCGAAGGCACGACCGGCCTGCAACGCTTCTTCATGGGCCGGGCCCAGCACCGCAAAATGATTCAACGCGAACAAGCATTGCGCAATCAGGTGATGACCGGACCACACTCGCCGGCGCGCTATCGCATCAACGGCCCGGCGCGAAACATGGACGCCTGGTACGAGGCCTTCAACGTGCAACCGGGCGATGCGCTGTATCTGCCGCCGGATCAGCGCGTCACGATTTGGTAGCTCAGCCCGATTGGCGCGCCGTATCGATTGCGGCCGCCAATGCCTCGATATTAAAGGGCTTGGCAAGCAGCGGCAGCCCAGCGCGTTCAGCGTCGCGTTGCACGGCCTCGGTGTAGCCGCTTGCAAGCACGATTGGCAGGCCGACGTGACGCTCGCGCAGCGCGTGCGCGAGTTCAATGCCGTTTTTGCCGCCAGGCATCATCACGTCTGAGAAAACGAGGCCAACATCGAGACCGTTGGTAATAGCGCCTAGCGCAGCTTCGGCGCTGGCGACACGCGTCACGCGCCAGCCGAGGTGGCTCAGCATTTCGCCGGTGAGTGCGGCGACGTTGTCATCATCCTCTACCAGAAGTGCATCGCCCGCGGCGTCGGCGGCTTCTGGCGCTGCTTGCACCAGTGGCGGCGCCTCCACCTCGGCCGTCGCCTCGCCGCGCGGCAAAACGAGCGTAAGCGTCGTCCCTTCGCCGACCCGGCTTTCGACTTCGACGTGGCCGCCTGATTGCTGAGCAAAGCCATGAACCTGCGCAAGACCGAGACCTGAACCCTTACCGATCTCCTTGGTGGTGTAGAACGGCTCGAAGATGCGCTGGCGAACTTCCGGCGTCATGCCAGAGCCGGTATCGGCGACTGAGATCGTCACGCAGGCGGCGGCCGGCTCGCGCGACGTGCCATTCCGCGCGCGAATGGTAACGATGCCGGCATCCTCCATCGCGTCGCGCGCATTCACGGCGAGATTGAGCAGCGCCAGCTGCAACGCGTTGGGATCAGCAAGCACGGGCGCAACGTCATCGGGCACATCGATCGCAACGCGCACACTGACACCCAAGCTGCGGCTCAGCAGATCACTCAATCCTAAAAAGCAAGCCGGCAGCCTGATCGATTCAGGACTGAGTTGGTGACGGCGCGAAAATGCGAGCAATTGCTTAGTGAGATTGGCGCCCCGATCGACGGCCTCATGCATGCGCGACATCAGCATGGCGCGCTTTTCCTCGTCCGGTGAGCGGCTCAACATATTGAGCCCGCCGGAAATCACCATCAGCAGATTGTTGAAATCGTGCGCCACACCGCCGGTGAGCTGACCTACTGCTTCCAACTTTTGGATCTGGCGGAAATCTTCTTCGGCCTTCAGCCGCGCAGTGATTTCGCTAGCTTCATGCACCAGCGAGATGACGGCGCCGCTCGCGTCGCGGATCGGGCGCATGGTGAAATCGAAGGACCGCACGCCTGTCGGCAAGTTGAGCCGCATATTCGAGTGCGCGACGACCTCCCCCGCCGCAGCGCGAGCGACCGCTTGCTCAATGAATGCCGGCATATCGTCGGCGCCGCTGAACCAGGGTGTTTCCCAATACTTTTGGCCGACGACATCTTCCTTGCGCGCTTTGATCGCCTGTAGCGAAGCTGCGTTGCAATCCAGCAACCCGCCATCAGGACGCATGAGGCCCTGGAACAAGTGGCTGGTCTCGATGATGCTGCGCAGCCGCGCTTCACTCTCGCGGAGTTCTTCCGTGCGTTCCGAGACGGCGGTCTCCAGCCGTGAGCGCGACTGCAAGCGATCAGTGATGTCAGTCAGCGCGACGCAGAAGCCCTCGTCCGTGGAGGCAATACGCACCTCGACGTAGCGATCCGGCCGATAGAGCGATTGCGATTCCATGACCGCTATTGGCGCGCCATTCATGGCGGCGCGCGTCAGTGTTTTGAGCTCTTCGCTCGCGGCGCTAATCAGCTCTCGATAGTCGCGGCCAATGACGTCGGCGCGCTGCATACGGAAGTAGCGTTCGGCGGCAGCGTTAAACTCGGTGAGACGCCAGTCTCGATCTACGGCGTAGAAGCCATCAGAAATGCTGTTGAGCACACCATGCAACCGCGCCTCATTCCGCCGCAGGGACGCGAGCAAGTCTTCCAGTTCAGGAACTTCGCCTGGCTTATCGTCCATAAGGCCGCCCGCCTCGTCTGGACCGAGAATGCAGCCGGTCCTGGCGGCAGCAACGCACGGCCCCTAGCTCCGGTTCCCTAGGCGCTCGCGCGCCGTTTAAACCCGCCATGGGCGGCGTGACAAAGGGCGACGCCAAGCGCATCGGCAGCGTCCGCGGTCACGGCGCCAGCGGTGGGGAGCAGACGCTGCACCATAAAGGCGATCTGGGTCTTATCGGCAGCGCCTGAGCCCACAACCGCCTTCTTGATCGTCGTTGGCGCGTACTCCGCAACCAGAAGACCGCGCCGCGCGGCGGCCGCCATGGCAACACCGCGCGCTTGGCCAAGCGCCAGCGCCGCGCGCGCGTTGGAGTTTACAAACGTCTCTTCGACCGCAGCCTCGTGCGGCTGATACCTCTCGATAACGTCTGAAAGACCTTCGTACAGATCATGCAGGCGGGAGGCGAGCTGCTGATGTTGCGACGGCTTGATTGCGCCATGCGCGATGTGGCTGAGGCGCGAGCCTTCGCTCACCACCAAACCCCAGCCGCATTTATTGAGGCCAGGATCGACGCCGAGAATAATGATCGCAGTCATGCGCGGTGTTACCTTGCGTCGAGCGCCAATCGCGCGGCGACGGCTACGTAGATGATCCAGAAAATGTTGTTGGCCTGCAGCGCGTGGCTTTCGCTCAATGTGTAGAGCGCAAACGTTATGAGAAATGCCGGCGCCCAGAGGCCAGCATTGGGCTGCAACGCGACACCGGCGCCGCGCGCGAGCGTCGCCAGCAACTGAAGCGCAAAAAGAATGACGCCGATACGGCCAACGCCGAGCGCAAGCTCAAGCCAGCTCGAATGCGCAGACGCGACCTGCCAAGCCACAGCTTCGCGCACCCAAAAAGCAGGACCGTTGTCGGGCAGCCAGAACGCGTAATAGCCATACCCGAGCCAGGGCTTGGCTTCGACGAAGCGCGCCGAAGCTTCCCAAATGTCGGTGCGGCCAGTGAGCGTAAGATCACGTCCAAGCGCGGCGACGATGAGATCGGGCGCGAGCAGAATGATGCCGGCGCCGGTGACGACAACCACTGCTGCGCTGGCGAGCGCAACGATCATGTGTACCGGGCCGCGGCGCATCATCATGCAAAACACAATCGCCCCGACGCCTAGCATCGAGGCGATCAGCGCCGTTTTCGAAGTCGAGAGCAGCACGAGCGCAAGAGCGGCAATGGCGCAACCGATCCACAGCTTGCGGCGCTCAGGCGTCACGATAGCCGCGGCGGTGCTGATGCCGACGCCAAGCGCCATGACGCCGCCGAGCGTGTTCTTATGAGTCCAAAGGCCGGACCAAGCGCCTGGGTGTTCGAACGTCATGCGGCCAACACTCGGCGCCAGCAGGCCCAACGCGAACGAACCCACGATAAGAACGATGAAGCCGCCAGCGAGAACATTGAGCAGCGACTTCCAATCATGGCGCCACGCCAGATAGAGCCCGAACGCGATCGTCAGCGCCAGCCAAACCGACCGGCGCAACGTCGCGCCGCTATCAAGCGACCAGAGCGTCGAGAGCGCGGCGAGCGCAAGCAAACCGATCAGCAGCGGCACGGCGCGCACGGCGGCGAACGCCTGCGCCCGATCGCGCCACATGACCCACGCCAGAAATGCGTACACCGGCAAGAAGAACGCCCGCGCATAGCCCGGCGGATCGGTAAGACCCTGGCTTTGCGCGACGGCGGCGAACAAAGGTTCAGAAAATTGCGCCAGGCACAAAGCGGCTGCAATTGGCTCCCACCGCGCAAAAGTCGGCGCGGCTGTGCTGACGGGCGCGTGTGCGAGCGACATCTGCCTAGCCCTGCGCCCAATCTCTTGCCAAAGCGCTAACCCGCCGCCAGCATGCCTGAAACGATTGGGGATTTTGATGGCCGGATGGATCCGGGCGCTGCTCTTGAGCGCCCTCTTCGCTTTTGCCGCTGCGGGACCGGCGGCAGCGCAAACACCGAGCGCTGAACAACGCACACAGGCGCGCGAAATCTATCAGCGCATCATCGCCTTCGAAACGTCCGTGCACGGCGCGCAGACGCCGGCCATGGCCGAATATCTCGCAGGTCTTTTTCGCGCCGGCGGCTTTGCGGCCGAAGATGTGCACGTGCTGCCGCTGAACGGCACGGCGGGCCTCGTGGTGCGCTATCGCGGCAACGGCTCGGGCGGGCGGCCAATTTTGCTTATGGCGCACATGGATGTGGTGCCGGCGCTGCGCAGCGATTGGGAGCGCGACCCATTCACGTTAGTCGAAGAGAACGGATTCTTTTTCGGACGCGGTACAATCGATAACAAGGCCGGCATCGCACAACTCGCGTCGACATTCCTGACCCTGCGCGCGGAAGACTTCACCCCGGCGCGTGATCTCATCATCTGGTTTTCCGGCGATGAAGAAACCACCGGCGCGACCACAGAGGCGCTGCTCACACAAAATCGCGCCTTGTTGGGCGATACGGAATTTGCGCTGAATTCTGATGCGGGTGGCGGTCAACTCGGCGCTAACGGCCGCGGTGTCGCCTTCGTCGTGCAAACAGCGGAAAAGACCTATGCGAGCTTTACCTTCACGGCGCGCAATCCCGGTGGCCATTCTTCGCAACCACGCGAGGACAACGCGATCTACGATCTGGGCGACGCCCTCACACGTCTGCGCGCGTTTCAGTTTCCAGTGATGTGGAACGACACCACCATCGAGAGCTTCCGCAATGCGGCCAGAGTGTTTCCAGGCCCCGAGGCCGCCGCTTTACGTCGTTTCGCGGATCACCCCGGCGACCGCGTCGCGGCCCGCACGCTTTCGCGCAATGTTTCACTGAATTCGATGATGCGCACGACATGCGTTGCAACCATGCTGGGCGGCGGCCATGCCGAGAACGCACTCCCCCAATCCGCAACGGCCACCGTGAACTGCCGCATCTTTCCGGGCGTCGCAGTCGCTGACGTGCTTTCCGAATTGCGCGCCGTCGCAGGAAACAAAGTAGATGTGACGCCGCTCGGGCCGTCGAACTCAAGCGATGCATCACCGCTTCGCCCCGATGTCATGCAAGCTTCAGCGCGCGCCGTACATGCGATTTATCCCGATGCGGTGATTTCCCCGTACATGTCGGCTGGCGCAACGGACGGGCTTTTCTTCCGCGCTGCGGGTATTCCGACTTACGGCGTCGGCGCTGTCTTTATTGGCGACGCCGACGATTTCGCCCACGGCCTCAACGAGCGCGTGCCGGTACGGAGCTTTTATGAAGGCCTGACACATTGGCGCATTTTGCTGACCGAACTGGCGGGCGCACATTGATGCATCACCGCCTTTCGCTTGCCACACTGCTGCTCGCGCCACTGCTGATGGCGCAGACAGCGCCGCCCGCAGCGATCACTGATGTCGGCTCACCGGTGCTCGCGCCGGTCGCGACTGAGTTCAACGCCGAGCCACAAACGACGACCGGCGCCGCCGTGCTGCTAACGCAGCAAGCCAATGTCATCGGCGCAGTGCGTGTGGATGCGCCGGTGGCGGGTTCGATACCGGTTGGCAATGCTTCGATTGCCCTCAGCATCTCGCCCGGCACGGAGTTATTTCCGGTGTTGCTGCAGCAACGGCGCAATGTGCGCGCGTTCTGCACGGCTACGGTTGAGACCAACGTCTACAGCCCAATCCGGCCGCCGCTGATCACGCGCACCTGCCTCGCCGACACCAATGGTGATCGCGTGTTCGATTATCTAGCCTACATGCAGGTGAACGTGACCCCGACTCGTTCTGTTAGCGGCGCGTGGGAAGCGCCGCCGGTCCCGCACGTCAGCGGCGGCGCGATTACGCTCGCCAGCGCACCCATCCCCTCTCCCGTGCCATTCACGCCGTTGCAACAACATCGGATCGCGCCGGTGATGCTCGAACTCGCGGCACGGGTTGTTGGAGAAACTGCGGTACTGGATCTGCGTTCGCGCGAAGGCGCGGTGAGCGCATCTGTCAGCGATCAGCGCGAAGCGATACGCGCAGCGAACATGCCACGCACCGTCACGTTCAACGGCGCCCAGATTGAGCTGCAATCATTGAATGCAGGCACGCTGACCTACCGGATCGTGAGCGCGATCCCGGCGGATCAGCCGCTCACGTTCCAGCCTGGACGCCGTTAGGCGGTCGCCGCCTCTTGGCCGTGGCAATACTTGAACTTCTTGCCTGATCCACACGGGCACGGCGCGTTGCGGCTGACCTTGCCCCAGGTCGACGGATCGTGGCGATCGAAGCCTTCCGGCGCGAGCGACGGCACATCGTCGCCGCGGCGCGCCATTTCGTTTTCGCCGGTATCCGGATTTTGGTGGATCTCAACCGTTTGCGTCGGCGCGCGCGGCGCCAAAGCTGCTTCGTCGGCCTGGCCGATCTGCAAGCGCAGCAACATCCGCGTGATCGTGGTGCGCAGATCGAGCAGCATGCGCTCGAATAGCGTGAACGCTTCGGTCTTGAACTCGTTCAGCGGATCGCGCTGGGCGTAGCCACGCAAGTGGATGACCGAGCGCAGGTGGTCGAGGAACGACAAGTGCTCGCGCCAGCGCATGTCGACAACGCTGAGCAGAACCTGCTTTTCCACCGCACGCAAACGCTCCGGGCCAAGCATCGCGGCCTTCTGCGCGTAGGCTTGATCGACTTCGCGCGTCAGCCGTTCGACGATCTCTTGCTGAGCGATGCCCTCTTCCCGCGCCCACTGATCAACAGGCGTCGTGAAGCCGAAAATTTCTTCGGCTTCGATCATGAGCTCGGGCGTGTTCCACTGTTCTGGATACGCCTTCTCCGGCATGTGGCGCCAAACCAGCTTCTCGACCACATCGTGGCGCATATCCTTCACGATCGGCGCGACGTCGGCGGTGCGCATGAACTCGATACGCTGCTCGAAGATCGCCTTGCGCTGGTCGTTGATGACGTCGTCGTACTTAAGAAGATTTTTGCGGATCTCGAAGTTGCGTTGTTCGACGCGGCGCTGCGAGGTTTCGAGCGCCTTGTTCATCCATGGGTGGATGATCGCCTCGCCTTCCTGGATGCCCAGGCTGCGCATGATCGCGTCAAGACGTTCCGCCGCGAAGATGCGCAGCAGATCGTCTTCTAAGCAGATGTAGAATTTCGACTTGCCGGGATCGCCTTGCCGGCCAGTACGGCCACGCAGCTGGTTATCGATGCGGCGGCTTTCGTGACGCTCGGTGCCGAGCACGTAGAGACCGCCAGCTTCGATGGCAACGCGCTTCTTCTGCTCGACATCAACCGTGATCTGACGCTTCAGCGCGGCGATCTGATCGGGCGTTTCATCGCCCTTCAGCGCCGCCTTCATGCGCGTATCAACGTTGCCGCCGAGCTGAATGTCGGTGCCGCGTCCGGCCATGTTGGTGGCGATGGTCACTGCACCGGGGACGCCCGCTTGCGCGATGATCTGCGCTTCTTGCTCGTGATAGCGCGCGTTCAGCACTTGGTGCGGAATGCCGCGCTGCTTCAGCATGGTCGAGAGATACTCGGACTTCTCGATCGACACAGTGCCGACGAGCACCGGCTGTTGCTTGCGATAGGTTTCTTCGATGTCGACGATGACGGCTTTGTATTTCTCTTTCGCCGTCCGATAGACTTCATCGTCGACGTCAATTCGCTTCACCGGCCGATTGGTCGGCACTTCGACAACATCGAGCTTGTAGATGTCGCCGAATTCCGCGGCTTCGGTCGCGGCCGTGCCGGTCATGCCGCTGAGCTTGTCGTAAAGGCGGAAATAGTTCTGGAACGTGATCGACGCGAGCGTCTGGTTCTCAGGCTGAACCTGCGCGCCTTCTTTGGCTTCGATCGCCTGGTGCAGACCTTCCGACAAACGTCGGCCCGCCATCATGCGGCCGGTGAATTCGTCAATCAAAACGACTTCGCTGTCCTTGACGATGTAGTCTTTGTCGCGGTGGAAGAGCTTGTGCGCGCGCAGCGCCTGGTTGGCGTGGTGCACGAGCGTAACGTTGGCCGGCTCGTAGAGCGAGCCTTGCAGCAGGCCGCGCTCGACCAGCATCTCTTCCATACGCTCAGAGCCGATTTCGGTGTAAACCACCGAGCGCTGTTTCTCATCGTGCTCGAAGTGCTCGGGGCGCAGCAGCGGAATCAGCGCGTCGACCGATTTGTAGAACTCGCTACGATCTTCGGTCGGCCCGGAGATGATGAGCGGCGTGCGCGCTTCGTCGATGAGGATCGAGTCGACTTCGTCGACGATCGCAAAGCGGTGGCCGCGCTGCACCATCTCGCCGAGCGAGTATTTCATGTTGTCGCGCAGATAGTCGAAGCCGAACTCGTTGTTCGTGCCGTAGGTGACGTCTGCTGCGTAAGCTTGGCGGCGCTCGTTGTCGTACAAGCCATGGACGATGACGCCCACGGAAAGACCGAGAAAGCGATAGACCTGCCCCATCCACTCGCTGTCGCGCTTGGCGAGATAGTCATTCACGGTGATGACGTGGACGCCGCGGCTCTCAAGCGCGTTGAGATAGGTCGGCAGCGTGGCGACGAGCGTCTTGCCTTCGCCGGTGCGCATTTCGGCGATCTTGCCCGCATGCAGCATCATGCCGCCCACGAGCTGCGTATCGAAGTGGCGCATGCCGAGGACGCGCTTGGCGGCTTCGCGGACGGTCGCGAAAGCTTCCGGCAGAACCTCATCAATCTTGCCGCCGCGCGCCAAACGATGGCGGTATTCGCTAGTCTTGTTGCGGAGCGCTTCGTCGGAGAGGGCCTCGAAAGTTGGCTCAAGGGCGTTAATGCGCTGCACCATCGGCTTCAGATGGCGCACCTTGCGCTCATTGACGGAGCCGAAAATCTGCTTGGCGAGGTTCAGCATGTGCGCGTTCTATTGGTTAAGGCGCCGCTTGGGAGGGGGCGCGGGAGATAGCGTCTAGTGCTTTGATTTAATTGGATTTTTAACGGCCCACTGACGCGCGCTTGCGTGCGAAAACACCCTCGACACGTGCGCTCGCGAGACTTAAGAGCGCCCCTAGGGCGTGTCAATGCGGCCCACAGAACGCGGGCGTAAGCCTTGCACGCGCCTTGGTCAGGAAAGCAGAACCCATGGCAACGCTGAAGCGCGCCCTCCTCCCCGCAATTCTTTTCGCCGCAGCGCTGACGCTCGTCAGCTGCGGTTTGGGACGTGATTCCGAGGGAGACGGCGAGGGCGGCACCGACCCGATCGTTGCGGCCACGGTCAACGGCCGGCCGATCTACATCGAGGACGTGCGCGCCTATGCCGTTGCGCGTGGCTGGTTGCGCGAAACCGAGGATTTGGCCGCCAATTCGGACGCCTTCTACCTGGCGCTCGAAGAGCTCATTCAGATGCGGCTGTTCGCGATGGAAGCGGAAGCGCGCGGCATCGACCGCCGGGCCGATGTCCGCCGCCAGATCGAAAACGCCCGCGAGCGCGTTCTCGCCGCCTCCATTTACGAAGAGATCGACACGCGCGCGACCAACCCCGAGGCGATCGAGCGCTTGTACCGCGAAAATGCGAGCCGGTTGGGTCAAGGCGAGGAAGTCCATCTCCGTCACATCGTGTTCCCAACACGGGAAGCCGCCGATCAGGCCAAAAGACGGCTGGATCAGGGCGAACGATTTGAAGTTATCGCTTTCGAGCAAAATACCAGCGGCGACGGCGGCGATCTTGGTTTCCGCTCACTGAACGACCTGAACACAACGATGCGCCAAGAGGTCGAGAGCACCACAATCGGCAACCTCATGGGACCGATCGCACTCGACGATCAGTTTCACATCTTCCAGCTCTTGGATCGCCGCGCCGTTGGCGTTCAAAGCCTCGAGACGATCCGTCCGCAGATCATCAACTGGTTGCGCTACCAGGAAGTCATGCAATTGCAGGAGCGGCTTGAGCGCGACGCGCGCATTGAGCGCCTGCGTCAGCCAGAAGAAGGCGTTGAGCCCGGCGGCGAAGTCACCGCGCCGGAAGACGCAACACCTGTTCGCCCGACAACGCCGCAGCCCGACGCAAACGCGCCGCCCTTCCCGTTCCCGATGGGTCCGGGCGGGGTGACCGGTGCGCAAGCGCCCGCGCCGCAAACGCAACCGCCGGCAGCGCCAGCGCCCGCGGTGACGCCGCCACAACGCCCCGCGACGCCGCCAGCTCAGCCGGCCCAGCAACCAGCCGCGCCACCGGAAGAAACCGGCGCGACGCCATAATCTCCGCGCTCGCATGAGATGGCGTCACCCTGAGCTTGTCGAAGGGCGACGTCGCATGTGGCGTCTGATAGAGCGCTCCGCATGAAGTCCGACTCCAAAATCAGCCCACTCGCACCCGCGCGCTTCCCTGACCTGCCGCAGATCGCGGGCATCGAAGCTGCGATCGGCCGCGCCGGTTTCTACAAGCACGATCGCCCCGACCTGCTGCTCATCCGCTGCGCCAAGGGCACGCGGGCGGCAGGCGTGTTCACGTCGAACGCGGTGGGCTCGGCGCCAACCGATTGGTGCAAGCAAGCGCTTTCGGTCACGCGCGGCGGCGCGCGCGGGCTGCTGGTCAATGCCGGCTGCGCCAATTCATTCACCGGCCCTGCAGGCGACGCTGCCTGCAAACGCTCGCTTGAAGGCGCGGCTGAAAAGCTTGGTGTTGAAGCGCGGGAGATGCTTGCGGCCTCGACCGGCGTGATCGGCGTGTTGCTGGAGGACGCAAAAATCGCCGCGGCGCTGCCCAAAATGGAATTGGCGCCGGTGAGCTGGCCCGACGCAGCTGCAGCGATCATGACGACCGACACGTTTCCAAAAGGCTCCGGCGCAACATGCAAAATCGGTGACGCGGAAGTTCGCATCGCTGGCATCGCCAAGGGTTCAGGCATGATTGCACCGGACATGGCGACGATGCTGGCCTTCGTCTTCACCGACGCCGCACTCTCCGCGCCGATCCTGAAAACACTGCTGCGGCAAGAAACAGAAACCAGCTTCAACTCGATCACCGTTGACGGCGACCGCTCCACCAATGATTGCGTTCTCCTCTTCGCCACCGGCCAAGCCAACGTGCAGCCGATCGCCGACGCAAAGGATGAGCGCCTCAACGATTTCCGCACCGCGCTTTCCAAAGTGCTCGCAGATCTCGCCATCCAGATCGTCCGCGACGGCGAAGGCGCAACCAAGCTGGTGACCGTAAATGTAGAGGGCGCGGCGAACGACGGTTCGGCCAAAGCCATCGCGCGCACGATCTGCGAAAGCCCGCTCGTGAAAACCGCCATCGCCGGCGAAGACGCAAACTGGGGCCGCATCGTTATGGCCATCGGGCGCAGTGATCAACCGGTAAAGCGCGATATGATCGGCGTCCGCTTCGGCGATCTCCACGCCGCCCGCAACGGCATGATCTCTGACAATTACGATGAAGCCGCGATGAACGCCTACATGAAGGGCGCCGAACTGGAAATCAGCGTCACCGTCGGGCCCGGCGCCGGCCGCGCCCGCATGTTCACCTGCGACCTCACCAAACGCTACGTCGAGATCAACGGCGACTATCGGAGCTAACGGCAGACGCCGCGAATGCGTCCCTTCTCCCCTTGAGGGGAGAAGCCGAAATGAGCTGCGCCTCAACCTCACCGAACGCTCGATAAACGTCAGCGTTCTTAATCCGCAGCACGCGCCAACCCGCCTGTCGTAAATACTCAGTCTTCATTTCATCCCAAGTCTGCTGATCTGCGCCATCGTGTGACGGCCCATCGACTTCGATCGCGAGGTGAATGGCGGGGCATGCGAAGTCCGCCACCCAAGGTCCATAGGATGCTGGCGGCGAAACTTGCGTTTGATTAAACGACGATCGCGCAGAAGCGACCACAACTTCGTTTCCGCATTGGTTTGATCCTTGCGGCTTTCGCGAGCGCGGCGGACAGCGTCTGGATCGCGTTTCACGCGTTGAAATTTAGCCGGACGATCCCGCGTCTGTCACCTCTCCCCTCAAGGGAAGAGATCAGTTCGCTTACGTGAAGCGGTCGAGGGGCGCGCCTGTGTTTGCAGGACGTTCCGCTGCGCTGAAGCTTGCGTGATCCCCTCATCCGTCGGCTCCGCCGACACCTTCTCCCCTCAAGGGG
>JANPCV010000084.1:0-8858 GCA_031431115.1 Caulobacteraceae bacterium | reverse complement strand
CAACGTTCAGGAACTTCGCATGCTGAATGTATGTCGAGCCATGATGATCGCCGATTTTGGCAAGCTCCGGGTCAACGCGCAAAATCCGCGTCGTCGGACCTTTCGGGTGACGCGGGTAAAGAGAAACCTCTGGTTCGGGTGATGCGCCAAGGTGCTCTGGCCAGAACCTTTGAGGCCCGGGAATCCGACATTCTATTTTTCCAACCGGACCGACGCAGGAAATTTCCTCGTTCCACTTTGTACCGTCCGCAAACATGCACAGTTCAAGCATTGCGCGTGTGCCTGAAGCGAAATCAAAGATGACGTAACCCCCATCCCAGATATCCGGCGTTCTGCCTGCGTAAGATTCGTCGAAATGATTGACCATCTGCCCAGCGCTGGCCATGACCCGGACAGGTTCTGATCCGATGATCAGCCGCATCAGATCGAAGAAGTGGCAGCATTTCTCGACGAGCGTACCACCTGTGTTTTCATTGAATCGGTTCCAGTCTCCGTACTTCTTCAGGAACGGAATGCGGTGCTCTCGCAGAGTCAGCATCTTGACGCCGCCTGTAGCGGCCGCGGTTTCAGCGATAAGCGCCTCGATCGGAGGCATGTAACGATACTCCATGGCGACCCAGACCGGAGGCTTGAACGCCGCGCCGAACGCCGCAATTCGGGCCGCGTCCCGCGGCTTTGTGAAGAGCGGCTTCTCGCAGAGGATCGGCAGCGGCCGGATCACCGCGATTTCTTCGAGCTGTTCGACATGGCAGAAGTTCGGACTGCAAATGACGACTGCATCAAGCTCTACATGCCCGAGGAGATCGGCGACCGATTCCGCAATGCGGGCGCCGCCAGCAAGCTGCGCTGCCCGAGCCGCATTGTCCGGCAGCGGGTCATACACGACACCCAAGTTCACGCCGTCGAGACGCGAAACGTTCAAGAGATGCTCAATCCCCATCATGCCGCAGCCAATAAGGCCGTAGATTTTGTCGGACATTCGGCTCCCGTTGCTGAAGTTAAATCCCGTGTGTCGCGCCAAGACCGGATGAAACCAGGTCGCAAATACTCCGCGGACTCATTGTCTCGCGCAAATCCTATGCGTTCAATCAAGCTAGTTGCCGTTCCGGGCCATCGGCGCCGCCACGGCAAAAACTATGCCTTCGCGAGCGGCATCTTCGGGCCACGGCACGACGTCGCGTCGATTTCGCCGACTAGCTTAGCCGCTCCAACGCAGTCGCTCACCCATTACACAAATGGTCAGCTGGCTGCCGCCGGAAGCTGCCGCTCGGAACATTCGGTGACGGCGACAAACACGCTCGCCGTCACCGTGGGGCGCCTAGCGTGTGCTGAGCGATATTTGCTCGACAACCGCTTTGTTCCGGACCGCCGCCGGTGTTCGCTTCAGTGTCTTTGCAATCTTTTCTGCGCCCGCCTTCTGGCGAGCTAGCTTTTTCAAGACCTTCAGATCGTCTGGTGTCCAAGGTTTCCTCTTCGGCGCTTTCGCCATCACTCGCTCCAAGATGTTGTGAAGGAAGCGCTTATCGCCAAGCACATCGTCAGATGCAACACAGTGACTAGAGGACCACGGAGCAAATTCTGCCATTCGTGCGCAACGAGAGAATGGCGTGCGCTCGCCAAACCGGGTCATCGAGTTAGGCCCGTACCGAACGATCGGATATTGACAAGATAATCCCGCTCATGCGTCAACCGACGACGATGACGCTAGAACACAGCCGAGCTCAGCACTCTAACAGGATTTTGGTGAGCGCGCTCTGTTCAATGCGCCAGAAGTCTAGGTGAGCCGTGACCGCCGTCGACTATCGCCACCTTGACGCCGCGCGTGTCATCCAGACCACCGAGAAACTACATGCGCGTATTCAGGCGCGCTTTCCAAGCGCTGGCCTTAGTCACGTCTGCGCAGATCTTCTCGGCGTTGCGCGCACACTGTCCCAAGAGGCGGCGCGCCTTTCGCGTCCCTCCTGGGGATGGCGTTTGGCTACCGTGGCGCTGAGCGTAACCGGCGTGCTCACGCTGATTGCGGCGCTACGCTTAGTTCACCCCGAGGGTTTGTTCAGCAACGCAACCGAGTTCGTCCAGGGCCTCGAAGCGGCTGCGAATTTGCTGATCCTGTTTGGGGGCGCGGTATGGTTTCTGTTGACGCTGGAGGAACGCGCCAAACGCCGCCGCGCGTTCGATGCGCTCCATAGCCTGCGCGCACTAGCACACGTCATCGACATGCATCAGCTGACGAAGGACCCAACCATCATTCTGAACGCGCACGGCACCGCCGCCTCGCCAGAGCGGACGATGACCCGCTTCGAACTGACGCGCTATCTGGACTATTGCGCCGAGATGCTAGCGCTTATCGGCAAGATCGCCGCGCTCTTCGCCGATCGCATGCGCGACGGCATGGTCATCGACGCCGTCAACGACATCGAGGACCTCACCAATGGTCTTGGTCGCAAAATCTGGCAAAAAATCTCGATCCTAAGTGCCTTGGATGGCGGCGAAACAGAAGCGCCCTCGCGCAATGTCTGAGAGGGCGCCAACGTAGCGCCCCCCGAAGCGCGACGTGACTGGCGGTTTTGGGCCATCGATGCCCAGGTCGCCATTTTCTTACGAATGGCCGAGCCGATTCAATCGTGTCGTCGGTAATACTGCGGGCGCTTCGGCGCGCCATCGCCGGAGACAGACGTTTGCAAGGACCTAGGCGTTCCGCCTCCCCGTCGCTTCGCCGCTCTCGCTGCGCCGCTGGCTGAACGCCTGCAGAGCAAACGTCGCAAACGCGAGCGCGCCGATGCCGAACACGATGTCGCCCGGCACCCTCGCCCACACCAGCGCCTGCATCACCGGGGAATGTATGGTCTCAGCACTCCGTGCGGTCGCGTAGTCCTGAGTGAAGCTGATATAGGTCTGCCACAGTCCCTGTGGAAACAGCGACAAGAACACCATCATCGCGAGGCCAACATTGAGGCACCAAAAGCTGATCTTGAGCAGCCGGTTGTTCCAGCGCGCCGGATCTGTGAGGCCGCGCATACAGAACAACATCAGTCCTAACCCCAGCATACCGTAGACGCCGAACAGAGCCGCATGAGCGTGTGTGGCGGTCGTGTTGAGGCCCTGCATGTAATAGAGCGCGAGTGGTGGGTTGATCAGAAAGCCGAAGAGACCGGCGCCGATCAGATTCCACACCAGCACCGAAGCAAAGAACATGAACGGCCAATGATAGGCCTTTTGCCACTCATCGCTCGTCTCATGCTTGGCGCGGCTGTAGGCCTCAAAACCGACCACCATCAACGGTACGACTTCGAGCGCCGAGAACACGCTGCCCAGCGCGATGACGCCAATGGGCGTGCCGCTCCAATAAAGATGGTGGAAAGTGCCGAGCACGCCGCCGCCGAGAAAGATGATGGTGGCCACCAGCACCGACGTTGTCGCCACCGATACCCGCACTAGTCCCATCGACACGAACAACGCCGACACGATCGCAGTGGCGAACACCTCGAACACGCCCTCGACCCACAAGTGCACGACCCACCAACGCCAATATTCCATGATCGAGATGTGCGTGTGCTCGCCGTACATGAGGCCAGCGCCGAACAAGAGACCGATCGAGACGGTTGCGACCACCACCAGAAACACTAGCGAACGGTTCTCCTTGCTCTTGAACGTCGGCCAGAGGCCGCGCAGCACCAGCGCGACCCACAACAGCAGACCGACAAACAGATAGATCTGCCAGAACCGGCCGAGGTCGATGTATTCGTAACCTTGATGCCCAAACCAGAAATTGGCGGTGAGATCGGTGATGACGCGGTTGATCGCCAGCCATTCGCCGGCGAACGAACCCACGACAATCACCAGCAAGCTCACGAATAAGAACCAGACACCCGCTGTCTGCAGTTTCGGATCGCGCCCACCGAGCAGCGGCGCCACGTACAGGCCGGTCGCGAGCCAGGCCACCGCGATCCAGAGCACCGCGAGTTGGGTGTGCCAAGTGCGCGTGACCGAGTATGGAAAGTATTCCGAGAGCGGCAGCCCGTAGAGGCCCTGACCCTCGACCGCGTAGTGCGCCGTGACCACGCCCAGCCCCACTTGGGCGACGAACAACGCCACGACCACCATGAAATACCACCTCGTGGCGCGCATCGAGGGCGTCACGACGGCGGCGTCCATGAAGTCCTGCTTGGCGAAGCCGGTTTCCGGTTCAGAATCCCGGCGCCAGATGTCAAATTCCTTTGCGTAGTACCAAACCAGAGCGCCGATTCCGGCCAGCAGCACGAAGATCGAAATAAACGTCCACAGGAAAACTGCGCCCGTCGGCGTGTTGCCGACCAAGGGCTCGTGCGGCCAATTGCTGGTGTAGGTGATCTCCTGATCCGGCCGGTTGGTGCTCGCGGCCCATGCAGTCCAGAAAAAGAAAGCGCTCACCGCCTCGGCCTCTTCGGGCGTGAAGGTGGCGTGCAAGGGAAACGCATAGAGTGCGCGTAACTCAAGCGCCTCAGGCGTGGCGGCGCCGAAGAGATCGCGGAAGTGCGCGCTGACTAAAGCGATCGCCCGCGCGCGAGCCTCGCTAACGGTGACAGCGCCCGAAGCCTCGTCGTAGGTGTTGGTGCGCATATCCTGCTGCAGGATTGCGCGCAGGCGCGCTTGCTCGGGTTGAGGCAGCGCGACGTAGCCGTCGCCGTTCTCTGCCTGCGCGTGCAAATCCAACAGCGCGAGCGCTTCGCGATGGAGCCAATCGGCGCTCCAATCGGGGGCAACGTAACTGCCATGCCCCCAGATCGAGCCCTGTTGCATGCCGCCCATGGACTGCCACAGGTTCTGGCCGCGTTCGATTTGCGCGCGCGTGAAAAGGGTCTGGCCCGAGACGCTTTCGACCGCAGCGGGGATCGGCGGCTTTGCCTGATAAATTTGGCCGCCGTAATAGAGCAGCGTGCCGAACATCACCACCATGGAGGCGGCGAAGATGATCCAAAGGCGGCGGATCGAAAACTGCGACTGGTAGTGTGCCAAGCATAGCCCCCATCAGGTTTCGACGACGCTCTTGAGGTGGTTGCGTCGCCTGTGTCTTGATCTTGGTCAATGATGCGTGCGCTCAGGCGAGGCACATGTCTCCAAAAAACGATGACTGGAGAATCGTTTGCCGCCTGTGCACGCTTTCGCGGCGCGCCCGACGGCATCGTGCGGTCCACTCGCTGACGCGAGCCTCCGCAATGTGGCAACCCCGTGGTAGCGCCATTTTCATCGACCGACGGAAGCGCCCAAGAGGCAGGCAGCCCCGTCAGATCCAAGTCCCATTCGGTCACGGGTGAACATGCGTAGCTCGGCGGCCAGAAAGTTGAACCTTGCGCACTGCGCGGGGACATCCAGGAGATATTGGTCAGACCGATAAAAAACTACAAATCGTCGGAACTTCCGCGGCGGACGCGAGTTAAACCGAGTTGCCCTGGCAACGGTGGGAAGGGCTCTGTTCGGCCGGGACATGGCAGGAAGGGCGCTGAAGCGGCGATACGACTTATCGCCGCCGGGAGAATCCGATGCCAGTAATCTTGATCGTCGAAGATGAGGTGTTCATCCGCGACGTTGCAGAGCTGACAATTGAGGACCTAGGTCACAAGACGCTTTCAGCCAGCGACATAGACGAGGCGCTCCTACTCCTGCGCTCGCCTCAACCTATCGACGCGCTCTTTACCGATATCCGGCTCAAAACAGCGGTGCTCGGCGGTTACGACCTTGCCCGTCAGGCCATCAACCTTCGACCGCAATTGCGCGTGCTCTACGCGTCAGGCAATTCCACCACCGACAAGACGAAAGCTTTGTTTGTTGAAGGCGCACGCTTCCTTCAAAAGCCGTATTCGCAGCAGGAGCTTGAAAGCGCCATTGAAGAGCTGCTGGCGGCGCCGGACGCATTAACGAGGGCAACACCATCATTATAAAAGAGACGGCGACAAAGGTCGACTTCACCAACGCCGACGGCGACACCGCGCGCAACCAGGCCGAAGAGATGTTGCCTCAGGCTGCCCCAGTTCATGCGCGACAAGCGATTCAAGCATCTGATGGGATCATTTCCATCGATTCAGCCCATCGCATCACCGAATTCAACTCACTTGCCGAGAGCATGTTCGGTCTGACGTCCAGTGACGTGCTGGGTTCGAGTCTCGACGGTCTGATCCCCGCCCGATTTCGTTCCGCACACGGCGATCAGGTGCGCAGGTTTGGGGAAGCCCAAATCAGCGATCGGCTCATGGGCAAGCCGAGGAAGATATTCGGCCTTCACGCTGACGGTAGCGAATTTCCGGTCGATGCATCCATTTCGCAGCATGAGGTGAACGGCAAGACCGTGTTCACGGTGACGTTGCGCGACGTCGCGGAGAGAAAAAAAGCTGTCGAAGTGCTGCTCAAAGCGGAGGCCCTGCAGCGCGCTATTTTCAACAGCGCCAACTTTTCGAGCATCGCCACCGACGCCAATGGCGTCATTCAAATCTTCAATGTCGGCGCAGAACGGATGCTCGGCTACGCCGCCGCCGATGTGATGAACAAGATCACGCCAGCGGACATTTCCGACCCCCAGGAGCTTGTTGCGCGCGCCGAAGCATTGAGCCTCGAACTCGCAACTCCGATTGCGCCGGGCTTCGAGGCCCTGGTGTTCAAGGCTACGCGCGGGATCGAAGACATTTACGAGCTGACTTACATTCGTAAAGACGGGAGCCGCTTTCCAGCATTGGTGTCGGTCACCGCCCTGCGCGACGCGCAGGACGTTATCATCGGCTATCTGCTGATCGGCACCGACAACACCGCGCGCAAGCGGGCCGACGATAATCTACGCGAAGCGTCGCTGTACGCGCGCAGCCTCATCGAAGCCAGCCTGGACCCGCTGGTCACCATCAGTCCCGAGGGCAAGATCACCGACGTCAACGCGGGTTCAGTCAAGGTGACCGGTGTGTCACGAGAGAAGCTCGTCGGGACCGATTTCTCCAACTACTTCACCGAGCCCGAGAAGGCCCGCGAGGGCTACGAGCAGGTCTTCGCCAAAGGTTTCGTCACCGACTACCCGCTGACCATCCGCCACGACGACGGTCGTCTCACCGACGTTCTCTACAACGCCTCGGTCTACAAGGATGTGCAGGACAACGTGCTCGGCGTGTTCGCCGCCGCGCGTGACGTGACGGATCAGAAACAATCCGATCAGCGCCTGCGCGACCAGCAATTCTACACCCGCTCTCTGATCGAATCCAACATCGACGCACTGATGACAACCGACCCATCTGGCATCATCACCGACGTCAACAAGCAGATGGAAGCGCTCACTGGCAACACGCGAGACGAGCTAATCGGCGCGCCGTTCAAAGGTTTTTTCACCGATCCAGAGCGCGCCGAAGCCGGGATCAGGCTGGTGCTCAGCGAAAAGAAGGTCACCGACTATGAGCTGACGGCGCGCGCCACCGACGGGAAGGAAACTGTGGTGTCGTACAATGCAACAACATTCTACGACCGGAACCGCAAGCTACAGGGCGTCTTCGCCGCTGCACGCGACATCACAGAGCGCAAGGGAGTGGAGGCGGAATTGCAGCAGGCCAAGGCCGTTGCCGAAAGTGCGAGCCGGAGCAAGTCAGAGTTTCTGGCGAGCATGAGCCATGAAATCCGCACGCCAATGAATGCGATCATGGGCATCGCCGATCTGCTGGCGAAAACCTCCCTGACGCCCGAGCAAGACAAGTACGTGCAGGTCTTTCGCCGCGCCGGCGACAATCTCTTGAACCTCGTCAATGATATTCTCGATCTGTCGATAGTCGAAGCATCGCAACTTGAATTGGAACGAACCGGCTTTGCTCTGATCGAGCACTTGGAAAAAGTGAGTGAAATGGTGGCGCCTCGGGCCCGAGAGAAAGGCCTGCTCTTGGTGTGCGAAATTGCACCCAACGTCCCGACTGATCTGTTGGGCGATCCAACACGATTGCGCCAAGTGCTGATCAACCTGGTGGGCAACGCGGTCAAGTTCACGGAATTCGGCGAGGTGTCGCTACGCGTCACCCTCGCTGAGGAGTCTGCTGCAACGCCGGCGTTGCACTTCACCGTATCGGATACCGGCATTGGCATCTCGCGCGAGAAATTGGACAGCGTGTTCGAGCGCTTTACGCAGGCTGATTCCTCAACCACCCGCAGGTTTGGCGGCTCTGGACTCGGACTGACGATCTGCAAGTACCTCGTTGAATTGATGGGCGGCCGCATTTGGGTCGAGAGCGTCGTCGACCAGGGCAGTGTCTTTTCTTTCATCGTGCCCTTTGAGATATGGCTCGACACGCAGGAAGGCACTTCTGAGCCGATCGGCCTCGATCCCGATCTGCCGCTGACGGCGTTGCGCATTCTGTTGGCGGAAGATTCTCCAGACAATTGCATGATCACAATCGCCTATCTGGAGGACACGCCCTACCAGCTTCAAATCGCCGAAACCGGCGCCATCGCCTGTGAAATGTTTGCAGCCGGAAACTACGACCTTGTCCTCATGGACCGGCAAATGCCGGTCATGGACGGTCTCACCGCAACACGGAAAATTCGAGCCTGGGAGCGCGCCAACAATCGCGCGCCGATCCCCATCATCGCGTTGACGGCTTCCGCCTTGAAGGGAGATCGGGAAATGTGCATGGCCGCAGGCTGCACGGCTTTCCTGACCAAGCCCATCAAGCAAGAAGTTCTCCTGCAAGCGATCAGGGATTATTCCGCAGCGGCGCCAGCAGCGCCGGCCGAAATACTCACCCAAGAGCGGCCGGTTGTGTCAGCGGTGAACAAGAAAATCGCAGACCTTGTCCCTGCCTATCTCCAGAATTGCAGGCAAAACGTCATCACGATGAACGACGACTTGGACCGCGTTGACTTCG
>JANPCV010000083.1:0-9235 GCA_031431115.1 Caulobacteraceae bacterium | reverse complement strand
TTCTACGATCTCTGCAAAGAGCTCGGCGATCTCGGCGCTTGGGTACGCTTGCACTACGTCTATCCGTACCCGCACGTCGATGAAGTCGTCGGCCTGATGGCGGAAGGCAAAATCCTTCCCTACCTCGACATCCCCTTCCAGCACGCGAGCCCAAGCGTGCTCAAAGCCATGCGCCGCCCCGCGAACCAGGACAAAGTCCTCGATCGCATAAAAAAATGGCGCCAAATCTGCCCAGACCTCACCATCCGCTCATCCTTCATCGTCGGCTTCCCCGGTGAAACCGAAGACGATTTCGAAACGCTATTGGATTTCATCGAAGAAGCCGAAATCGATCGCGCCGGTGTCTTCAAATACGAAAACGTCGATGGCGCACCGTCACGCGATCTCCCTAACCATGTCGATCAAGACGACGTCGACGAGCGCTACGACCGCTTCATGGAAGTGCAAACCACCCTCGCCCACGCGCGCGGCCAATCCATGATCGGCAAAACCGTCGACGCCATCTGCGACGGATGGGACGAAGACGCCGAAGCCTACGCCTTCCGCACCAAAGCCGACGCCCCAGAAATCGACGGCGTCGTCTATGTCGATAGCGAAGAAGAAATCGCCGAAGGCACAATCACCCAACTCGAAATCCTCGGCGGCGAAGGCCACGAAATGGTCGGCGCGCTAAAAGTCTAAGCCGCGAGAATGACCACGTTGGCGCCGGCGTTGTTGCGCTTCAGCGTGAGGGTGAACACCGAGCCTTCCCCCTGCGTGCTGACGCACGCGATGCTTCCGCCCATAGCGTCCATGAGCTGCTTCGTTATGGTGAGCCCGAGCCCGGCGCCGTCATGCTCGCGAGTTTGAGAGTCATCCGCTTGAACGAACGGCCGGAAGAGGTCAGCCGCCGCCGCCTCGCTAATGCCGATGCCGGTGTCGGCGACTTCGAACACCAGTTCGTCCGGTCCCTGCGCGCGCAAGGTGAGACTGATGCGCCCGTCCTTTGTGAACTTGGCGGCGTTGCTTGCAAGATTGAGCATGCACTGGCGCAGCCGCAGCGGATCAACATATGCCAAGCCAATATCTGCGTCGCACACAGCTTCGACGGTGTTGCCGTTGGCCGCCGCCGCGGGCTGGATGATTTCAACCACCTCATTGAACACCGCCAGCAGCGCTGTCGGCGCGTTGCGAAGTTCGAGCTTGCCGGCGTCAAGACGGGCGTGGTCGAGAATGTCCATGATCAGGCCAAGCAGATGATGCGCTGAGCGTTGAATGCGCTGTGCGTCTTCGACACACACATTCTGCGCTGCCGCGCGGCTCTCTTCCTCGATCATCTCAGCGTAGCCGATGATGGCGTTCAGCGGCGTGCGCAGTTCGTGGCTCATATTGGCGATGAATTGGGTCTTGGCGGCATTGGCGCCATCCGCCGCAATCCGCGCAACGCGCTCTTCCGCCAACGCCGCCTGCGCGTTTTGTATCTTCGCGTTCTGCAAGCTGATGTAGGCGATCGCGGCCGGCGTCACCGCCAACGCAATGCCGATCGTCACCAGTGGCGTGTAGGGCGTGTGACCCGGCGCCAGAACCACGTTGATCAGATAGTCGAGCGCAACGACCACCGCGAGAATGACGGAAGATAGTATCGCTACGCGAACGATCTGAGCTTGGGTCATGCGCACCACGTGACGAATCCCTGTGGTCGCAGATTTCAGGGCCAACCCGTAAACAAACGCCTTCATGCAAGGCGGGATTGGCTACCACGGCCAGCGCACACACGCGCGCGTGACCGGTGTCACCCCCTCCCTTCTCCTTCACCAGGAGACGCGACATAGTGCGAGCATGGCCATCGACCGCCGCTCCATCCTCGCCCTTCCCGCGGCACTCGCTGCGTGCGCCACGCCAGCAGCAGCGCCGCAAAGCGAACCTACACTCCTCCTAGATCTCGAGCGCGAGCCGGACGAAGAGATTCAGCTCTGGCCAGGCGCACCGCCAGGCGGCGAAACCGTCGCGCTGAACGAACACATCGTGCACCGCGACAACGCCTTCGGCCTCGTCGACCGCGCCGCGCACGAAGTCGCGCGCCCGATCCTGTCGCGCTTCAACGCCCAATCGCCGGACGGCTCCGCCCTGCTTATCATTCCAGGCGGCGGCTATTCCTGGGTTGTCATCGACAAGGAAGGCTACGAAGGCGCGCGCTGGTTCACGCGGCGCGGCATCACCACTTACGTGCTACGCCACCGCCTCCCGCACCAAGGTTGGGCCGCCGGCGCAGATACGCCGCTGCAAGATGCACAGCGCGCCATGCGTGTCATTCGTTCGCGCGCCGCGCGCGACGGCGTCGATCCGGCGCGCATCACAATCATGGGGTTCTCGGCCGGCGGCCACGTCGCCGGCAGTCTCGCAACCCGCTTCAACCAACGCGTCTACGACCCAATCGATGCCGCCGACACGCTCTCCGCCAAACCCGATCTCGCCGCGCTCATTTATCCCGTCGTCACCATGCGCGCACCGCACGCACACCCAGGCTCGCGCCGCAACCTCCTCGGCGAAACGCCAAGTGAAGCGCGCGTGGCCGCCTACTCGCTCGAGACTAATCCGCCAGCCGATACGCCGCCCACATTCCTCATGCACGCCGCTGACGATCCCGCCGTGCCTGTCGAAAACGCACTCAATCTTTTCGCCGCCCTCCGCAGCGCCGGCGTCCCAACCGAGATGCACATTTTCGAACGCGGCGGACACGGCTTCGGCCTGCGCGGACTCGAAACCAATTCCGCGCGCTCTTGGCCCGAACTCTTCCTCAACTGGCGCCGCATGCGCGAACGCGCCTGATCTACCCGAAGTCGGCATGAGCCCGTGCAATTATCAAATCTAACTTGAAGCTCGCTTAGCTGTTGTCGCCTGACCTAACCTCAGCCCCCGGCTCATTGTCGGCGACATCCTCGCTCGCGAACCCGCTCAGCCTGTCGATGACAGCAAAGAAAACCGCCAGCGCTGAAGGCATGAAGCGCGTCCCTTCTCCTGGTTAAGGAGAAGGTGTCCGCGAAGCGGACGGATGAGGTTTGCGGACGCAACGGAATTGAGCGCGACTATCGAGCGACGGTAAACCTCATCCGACTTCGCTGCGCTCAGCCGCCTTCTCCTTAGCCAGAAGAAGGTCGCGCCCGAAGCCGAAGCGAACCGCGGCGCGAGCGTTCGCGCCACGGCTTCGTCCAGCTTCAAATCAATTGATCACAGGCGGCGTGCCGGAATCCGCGATGCGCTGCACGCGCCACGTAAAGGTGTAGCCGCCGAGGCGCGCGGATTCCGCAACCGTGTCGCCAATGTTGGGCATCGCCGCGATCAGTTCTTCGCGCGAATAGCTGATGGTGCGCGCACCGACCACATCGTCCTGACACGCCACGCCGGGAGGCAGATCGTCGGGCAGGCAAGCGGAAGGCGTCCACGCGCTGTCTGACTCATAAACCTGAACCGCGAAGTTGAACGGCCCGCCGATGCCGGCAGTCTGACACTGCCATCCGTAGAGCGAACCGTTCTGCTGGTAGACCGGCTCGAACAGCGGCGCCAAGCACCAGCGCCCCGCCGGGATATTTCTGGTTTCGCCGGTGTCGAAATCACCGAAGATCGTGGAATAGCCGAACCGATCGAGGTCTTGGCTCCCGAACACAAGGTAGATCTCGTCCGACCCCGGCCAATCGCGGCCGGTCTCGTCGTTCGCGTGAAGCCGCTCGGCGGTCACGATGTAGCGCGGTTGCGGCGCAAGGCGCGTTTCCGGCGCCAAGACTTGCGCCCGCGGCGCAACTTCAAACCGCTGCCAGTTTTGCGCTTGCGCGGGTCCGGCCGCGAATGCCAGCGCAGATAGCGTGCTGAGAGCGGCGTATTTGAGATTTCGCATGGTGAGCCTCCTTGATGCTCTACAAGCGAATATCGCGAGGCCGCATGCGATCCGCTGCGACGAAGGTCACGCCGCGGCTGGCCGCGCTGTCCCTTCTCCTGGTTAAGGAGAAGGTGTCCTCCGAAGCCACGGCGAAGGAGGACGGATGAGGTTTACCGCCCGATCAGAATCGCGCTCAACAAACTTCCGCCAGCAAACCTCACCGTCCGCTTCCGCATTCGCCAAGGCTACCGCCAGAGCAAGCCATGACCCAATTCGAATTCTTCATGACCTTCTACGGCCTACTCCTAAGCCTGTCGGTCGCCGAACTCTTCAGCGGTTTCGCACGCATCATCCAAGACCGCACGCCGCCGCGTGTCGGGATCATTCTACCCATGCTCGGCTTGATCGCGGTCATCGAGTTTATCGCCACGTTCATCGATGCGTGGACATCGCTCACCGGCGTCAGCATCTCGTTCGTAGATCTCTTCCTGCCGACGCTCATCGCGCTCTCCTATTTCGCGCTCGCCGCCATTCTCGTGCCGCGTCAATTCGATGAATGGCCCGATCTCAGCGCTTATTTCGACCACCGGCGCGCTTGGATCATCGGCCTTTTTCTCACCGCCAACCTGCTCATCATCGGCACGATAATGATGGCAAGCGTGCCCGAGCGCATCCGCGACGAGGACTGGTCTGGCCTCGCTTTCCACATCGCGCGCAGTGCTTGGCTCATTGCGAGCTACGTCGTGCTGCTGTTCTCGCGCAAACGCTGGCTCGACATCGCGGCTGCCGCCTCGGTTATCGCCTTCTACATCTTCAACTATGTCGTCCGGCCGCTGCTGCTCGGTATCTGAGACAGCAGCGCATCAACACGAACATGCAGCGGCTGAGCTTCACCCAAACGAAAACTTAGGCGTAAGTCGGCGCCGCCACTTCTTCCGGCGCAACATCTTCGCTCACTGGCATCTGCATGCCCACCGGCGCCGCCATTTCCTCGGGCGTCACAAACACGCCCAAGCGCCGCGCGATTTGGCCAAGGCGCGCGCTCGATGTCGCCACGGCGATCGGCGCAGAACACACGAGTCCGACGATGATCGGCGCCATCCAGATCACAAGATCAGAGAACGGCGCGGCAATCACCAGCAAGGCCACGCCCACAAGTGTCGGCGCACGATACGCCGCCCACGCCTCAGCCAATGTCGTTTCCGACGCGCTCCGCCGCTGCGCATTCCATCCAGTGTCGATGCCGCACACGACTTCGATCACCGCCCGGCACGCAATCAACATCCGCACTGGCGCCAGCAGCGCCGACATCACGAACTCAGCCGCAAAGCCCGCGCTCAACGCACCGACACCGCCAAACGCGCGCCGCTCCGCCGGGTCCAAAAGGATCAGCGCCAGGCCCATCACTTTCGGCCCAAACAGCATGATCACTGTCAGCACGATGCTCCAATGCAGCTCGAAGATTTGCTGCGCGCTGCCGCCGAACCACGGCTCGCCTGATTCCGGAAAGCCTTGCTGCACGCGTAGCGCAACGCCGGCCGCCAAGAAGCAAAACCAAAGCGGTCCAGCGGCATAAACCATCGCCGCCATCAAGATCTGCACGCGAGCCAGCCAATGCAGGCCCTTCGCATTCAGCAGCGCGAGATGTTGCAGATTGCCCTGGCACCAGCGCCGGTCGCGCACGGCTTCATCGACCAAAGTCGGCGGGCATTCTTCGTATGAGCCCTCCAACATCGGCGCCATCGCGACGTTCCAGCCGCCGCGGCGCATGAACCAGCCCTCGACAACGTCGTGACTGAGAATGTCTCCGCCAAAAGGCGGCGCGCCGTTCAAACGCGGCAACGCCGCTGTTTCGGCAAACGCGCTCACGCGCACGATCGCGTTGTGGCCCCAGTAAAGACTTTCCTGCCCCGTCCACCAGGCGACACCCGCGGTCGCGACGCGGCCGTAAAGCCGAATGCCGAACTGCAAGTGGCGCGCGAATAGCGTCTCACCGCCCACACCAATCGGCGTCGTCTGCAACACGCCAAGATCGGGATACGCCTCCATGGCTGACGCGAGGCCAACAAGCAGCTCGCCGCTCATCACACTGTCGGCGTCGAGCACGATCATATGATCGTAAGCGCCGCCGTAATTGCGCACCCAATCGTTGATGTTGCCGGCTTTGCGCCCGGCATTGTCGCTGCGGCGGCGATAGTAAAACGCGCTCGAACTTTGCGCCGCCCGGCGCGCCGCCTCGGCATGTTCGCGCGCGGCGAGTTGATCGTCGTTGGTGTCGCTCAACAGGAAAAAATCGAACGCAACGCTATGGCCGGCACGCGCCAGTGACGCATCCATCACCGCAAGCCGCGCACACACCGCCGCAACATCCTCGTTCCGGATCGGCGCCAGCATCGCAACACGCGGCATGCGCGCGGGCGCCGCGAGATGCTCCAGCCGCAAAAACGAATGCGGCCGAAACAGCATCAACAAAAAGCCCGCAAGCGCGCTACAAAACCAGCACGAAATACCGACAAAAAGCGGCCCAAACAAAACCAGCCCCGCCACCTCCAGCGGCGTCAGCCCATCGCCGGCGAAAAGCTCGAACGGCGCCGTCCACGCGGCGGCAGTCAGCGTCAGGGTGGCGATCAACAGCGCAGCGCGGCGCAACCACATCATCGGCGGCGCAGGCCCGCGCGCATGCGCAAGGCGCGCTTCGAGCGGTTGCACAGGCATGCCCAGCGGCGCCCGCGGCGGCATCAGCCGCTGATCGAAATAGTCGTAAGGCAAACGCGTCCCCCAAGAGCGGAGTTAGCCGCGCGCGCCCATCACTTACGAGGAACGCCCGGCACAACCGCCCGCAATCCCGCGATTTAGCTCACTAAAGAGGCGCACCGATGCCCAATGCGGCAGGGCTGCCCTGCGCCGACGTTCAAGGCGCCCTTACGGCCCGCAGGTCCACGTCCCTTCATATGCCCGCTCACCCGTCGCATCGCGCGCGGTCAGCGTCGCATTGGAGGCGACCTCCTCAGTGCCGGTTTCGTTGCGCGCGTTGGTGCGCACCTCCACGCTCAGCCCTTCAGCTGCAAACGTCTCGCCCTCAACCAATACGTCATAACCACCGGCGGCGGCCGCCGGCATCTGCACGACAACGCCATTGCGCTTCACCAGCGCCTCTGCCGTCGCCGTTGGATCGACGTTGCCCATCGCCAGCACATACACATCGCGGCCAATCGCGAACGAGCACCCAAGCTCACCGCCGAGTCGCCCGCGCGTTTCCTCGCCAACCAGCGGACTAAGCGCCAGCGCCGCAACGGTCGCAGGCGGCGTCTCAGTTGTCGCGGGCGCACGCGGCGCCTCTTGCGAACACGCAGCCAGCGCCGCCACGGCGGCGATGCTCATCATTAGTCTCATCAAAGCTCTCCGCACGACTTCGTCTGAGAAGACTCAAACAGGCGACAGGTTCCGGCGCGGAACATTGCCTGCTGCTTTGCCGTTAAGCCAAAATGACATCGCACGATAAAAAACCGGCGGACCTGCCAGAACAATTGCTCGAAACACCACAATTGGCTGATGCGCTGGAAAGCGATCGGTTTCGCCGCTTCTTGGATCACATCCCCTTCGCCGTGGTGGTGGCCGAACTGCAACCGGCCGAGAGCATCACCTACGCCAATGTCGAATTCGAGCGGTTAACCGGCAAATCACCCGAAAATATCCAAGGCAAAAGCTGGGAAATGCTCGCCTACTGCGTGAGCACAACACCCGGTGGCCCACCGCTGAGCCAAGCCATACTCAACGAAGACCATCTCGGCACATTCCGAATCGAAGGCGACAACGCCCGCGTCTTCGACGCATGGTCCAACATCATTCACGATGACAACGGCGTCCCGGCATTCCGGCTCGCCGCTCTAGTTGACGTCAGCTCACACCAAGGCGAAGGCGCCATTGAAGAACGCCTGCGCGAGAAGGACACGTTGCTGCGCGAACTCCAGCATCGCGTGAAGAACAACCTGCAAATGATCACCGCGCTCATCCGCATGGAAGCGCGCAACGTGCCCGACAACGCCACCGGCGACAAATTCGATCGCCTAGCCGGCCGTATCGGCGCGCTCTCGATCCTCTACACGGCGCTCTCCAGCCCCGACGGCGAAGAAAGCATCGACCTCGGAATCTATCTCAGCCAAATCGCATCGGCCGTGATGCAAGCCCACGCGGTCGAAGGCATTCGCCTCGACCTCAAAGTTGATACGTGGCCGGTATCGATCAACGTCGCGATGCCCACCGGCCTCGTCGTCAACGAACTGCTGACCAATTCGCTGAAGCACGCCTTCGCTGGACGCGACGGCGGCGGCACAATCACATTGCATAGTCTGGTCGATGACACCGGCTGCCGCGTCACCATCGCCGATGACGGCATTGGCTTGGCCGAGGGCGTGACCTGGCCGCAAGCGGGCAAGCTCGGCATGCTGATCGTCGATTCACTGCGCAGCAACGCCAAAGCCCGCATCGACGTAAAGTCCGAGCCAAACAAAGGCGCCCGCGTCACCATCTTCTTCGCCCGCGAAGCCGCCGCGCCCGAAGCTACTTAGCGCGCAACCTACCACGCAGAAATTTGCTCCGTACTCCCCGGAAGGGGAGCTGTCAGCACGCGAGAGCGTGATGACTGAGGGGGGACAGCGCCAAAGCTTCAAGCATGTGCGCCCGCCCCGCCGACGCGCGCCGCAGCGCGCGCCACCTCCCCCTCGCGGAGGAGGACGAGCGTGCGGCCCGCGTCTCCTTCGACAAGCTCAGGATGACGCTACTTTGCATCTGCGCCGACGCCGGCATTGGCGTCATGCTGAGCCTGTCGAAGCACGCCTTGTACAATCTTCGCCAATTCACGCTTTTCACGCATATGGTAGAGCGGCGGAAAAAGAGGTCACATGCCGCTCACCGCCAATGACGCACGCTTCTGGGATCGCATCGCGCGCAAATACGCCGCCGACGTGATCGCTGACCCTACGGGGTATGAACGCACGCTCGAACGCACGCGACATTATCTCAAGGCCGGGGACGCGGTGTTGGAAGTCGGCTGCGGCACGGGCACGACCGCGCTGAAGCTCGCGCCTTCGGTCGCACGTGTCGTTGCGACGGATATTTCGAGCGAGATGATCGCAATCGCGCGCGAGAAGGCGGCCGCCGAAGGCTGCGCCAACGCTGCGTTCGAGGTGGCCCGCGCCGATGCGGCAAATACGCCTGACGGGACGTTCGACGTCGTGCTGAGCTTCAACGTCCTCCACTTGGTCGAGGCGCGCGATGCGGTGCTGCGAAACCTCTATCGGCTCTTGAAGCCGGGCGGCCTCTTCATCTCAAAGACGCCGTGCCTCGCGCAAATGGGTCTGCCGGTGCGCCTCATCGTGCCGG
>JANPCV010000082.1:0-8981 GCA_031431115.1 Caulobacteraceae bacterium | reverse complement strand
TGCGGATTCCGATGAGTTCGGCCACCTGTTACGAAATGAGTTCGTCAGGGGTCGCGTGTCCTTTCGGCGGATGACGATTGCCTGGTGATTTCGATGCGGTCAAGCGATCGCACGAGCGCGCTTGGTGTGGCGCAGGCTGTCGCCGCTGAGTTCGATGCGATGAGCGTTGTGCACGAGGCGATCGAGGATGGCGTCAGCGTAGGTCGGATCACCGATGACGTCGTGCCAGCGATCGACCGGGACTTGGCTGGTGATGAGGGTGGCGCGGCGGCCGTAGCGTTCTTCCAAGATCTCCATCAGGTCATGGCGCTGCTGAGCGTCGAGCGGCGTCATCCCCCAGTCATCCAGGATCAAGAGCTTGACCCCGCCGAGGGCGCGCATCAGGCGCGGATAGCGCCCATCGATGTGGGCGAGCGCCAGATCGGCGAAGAGCTTCGGCACACGCGCATAGAGCACAGAGCGATTGTCGCGGCAGGCTTGAAATCCAATTGCGCACGCCAGCCAACTTTTTCCGACGCCCGTTGGGCCTGTCAAAATCAAGCTGTCGGCGGCGTCGATCCACTCACCACTCAGCAGCGCCGCAAACAGCGTGCGATCAAGGCCGCGGTGGGCGCGCCAGTCGATGTCTTCGGGTGCAGCCATGTGTCGGAGGCGCGCATAGCGCAGTCGCGCGGCAAGACGCCTGTCATGGCGATAGGAGCTCTCGCGCTCCAGCAGCAGAGCCAACCACTCGCCGTGGGTCAGGGTGTCGGCATCCTGACGCTCAGCGAGTTCGGCAAACGCCTTCGCCATGCCGTGCAGCCCCATGGCGGCAAGATGATCCAGGGTCGGGTGTGTCAGCATTTCTCTCTCCTCAATTGTAATAGGTGCGGCCCCGGACATTGGCGTGAGCGCCGATGGGCCGTAGATCGGGCTCGGGTTTAATTGGCAGGCGGGAATCGAGCTTGTTCTCGAGGATGGATTTGACCGAGCCGTAGCTGCGCGCGCCGTGCTCGATCGCGCGTAGACACGCCGCCTCTAGGCGCTCAGGACCGAATTGACGGGCGAGACTGATGATTCCGAGACCGCTGCGCACGCCCTGCAGAGGATGATGCTTGGCTTCGATGATCAGCCGCACCAGCATGCCTGTCGCTGCGCCGATGCGGTCCGCGCTCGCCATCACCTTGTCGACCGTCATGTCTTTGTAAGCTCGATGCGTTTCGGGCATGTGGTCGTCCTGGGTGGTGTGGCGCCCGCAGGTCGCTTCACGCATGTGAGCGCCGATCCGCTCGCCTTTGAGGAAGATTTCCACTGTCCGGGCGGCGATCCGCACGTGGACCTGCGCGCGCAGATATCGGTATGGGACGGAGTAATAATGCCCGCCCACCTCGACGTGATAGTCGAGGCCCACACGAGCCAGCTTCCATTCCGCGTAAACGTAGGGCTCCACCGGGAGCGGGCGCAGCGCCGGTTTCTCGACCGCTGCGAACAGCGCTACGCGCGTCGTCTTGAGCTTGCGCATCGGGCGATTGTTGAGATCAATCACCAGCGTTCGGATCGCGCTGTTCAGCTCCGCGAGTGAGGTGAAGCGTCGGTTGCGCAGTCGCGCCAGGATCCAGCGCTGCACCAATTGCACGCCGGATTCGACTTTGGCTTTGTCGCGCGGCTTGCGCGGGCGCGCCGCCAGCACGGCGACGTTAAAGTGCGCCGCGAAATCTGCGTAGGTCCGCTGTACGGTCGGTTCGTAAAAGCAGGCTTTGACGATCGCCGCTTTCGGATTGTCTGGCACGATCAGCCGCGGCGCGCCGCCAAAGAAAGTGAGCGCGCTGGTCTGGGCGCCGACCCAATCTGCAGTCGTTTGTGTCCATGTCGCTTCAGCGTAGGTGTAGGAAGACGCGCCGAGCGTGGCGACGAAGATCTGCGCCGCGCGGATCTCGCCACTGCGCCTGTCGATGAGCACCGGCACGGTCCCGCCCGCGAAATCGACAAACAATTTCTCGCCGGCGACGTGCGTCTGACGCATCGTCGGCGCCAGCTTCTCCTCAAAGGCTCGATACAATTCGCAGAAGCGAGAGTAGCCGTAGCCGTCCGTGTTCGCCGCTCGGTATTCTTCCCACAGCAGCATCAACGTCACGTGCGGGCGCTTCAGATCGAGGTGGATCGCCGCCCAGTCGGGCTCGGCGTGGCGGCGCACGCCCAGGTGTGGCGACTGCGCCGCGCGTTTGAACATCGCCGCCGTCAGCGCCGTGTCGGCCAGCGCGCCCGCCTCAGGCCAGGTCAGTCCCGCCGCCGCGGCGCGGGCGATGACGTCGGCGACCGTCGAGCGGGCGACGCCCAGCGAACCCGAAATCATCCGGTTGCTGGCGCCTGTCGCCTTCAGGCGCAGGACCTCTCTGATGTGGTGCATCTCGATCTGCTTTCCGCGCATGAGCCCCCTCCCTGGAGGGGGACGACCATGCCGGAAGGGCCCGCGATTCCTCCCTCCGAGGTGGCCGAACTCAAATCGGAATCGGCGGCCGATCTCAAATTGGAATGCCCGGCCGATCTCACTTTGGAATCGGGGGCCGAGCTACGTCGGAATCCGCAGAATCGATGATCGCGGAAAGCCCGCTGCCACGTCCCAAGATCGTCTTGAAGCACACTGAAGACCGCCGCGGATCGACATCTTCTTTGACGCCGCAGCGCTTGGCATCCCTGGCGACTTGAGTGTCTCGCCCGAGGAGCCACTGCAAGGTGTGCTCTCCCGCGGCAATGCTGAAAACGGCTCAGAGGTCGCCATGTTCACCGAGCAACTCCAAGCGCTTGCCGACGGTCGAGGCGCCAAAGACATTCTCGCCGTCATTCGGGCCGACGCCAATCTCCGCAACCAAGTGCTCTATGCGGCTGATGACGGCATTCCCGAAGTGCAAAAGGTTGACGCATTCCTGCTAGGCCGGCGGCGGCCTGTTTTCATTCTGCTCGCGCTGACGATCATGATTTTACAGACCAAGCAGATTCAGCTGTTCGCGGTTCAGGCTTTACACGCCTATCTTTCGGCGCTCGGGAAAGCAGCTCAAGCGTTCGACTACCAAGCAGCGATTGGCCCGCCGTCGAGCCTAGCGATCAAGATCGTGAGCAAGCCTAGAGGGTCCGCCCATCGCATCCATCGAACACCGCTTCGACAATGTCGTCTTCTACGTGAACGACAGGCAAGAACCAGAATAGCCAGACCCGGGGGCGCCTTGTGACCAGCCTAGAACTTATCGCCAAGGCCGCGCTCGACATCGCGATCAGAAGCGAGATTCAAAAGTTTCTTCGAAAGCGAACGTCAGAAGCAACCTTGATACTGATCGAGGAAATGCGCACAGCAAGCATCGATCCCGCTCAGGCTGCAGAGCGAGACGATGTTATCGCCATGATGGTCAGCTTCTATTTGGCCATGGCGGAAGGCGCGGCCTTCAACAATCTCCGCCTCATTGCAAAGGTGCTAGCCGGCAAAGCCGCCGATCCATCAGCGCGGACTTCCTTATGTGGAAGGACGCAATCGCCAGCCTGACACTAGAGGAAGCCATCCTCCTGGCCACCCTGCACAAACATTGGGAAATGGCCAAAACGGACGCCGCCGGCCAGGGCCACTCGGCCAGCGAAGGCGAACTTCACAACGCCGTTTTACCGAACGTCCGCGCAGAACTGACCGGCCCCGGAAGGCTGTTTGGCGACCCTCCCGAATTTACCCATGCCTCAACAGGGGTCGCCCGAACCGGGTTCGTCAGCGTCATGCCGGTCTGGGGAGGAGTATCTGTCGTCCCTACTGGACGGCTGGCCACGCTCGCGAGAATGGCTGATTTACAGGCCAGGGCAGATAATGCAGCCTGACGCCCCCTCTAGCTCGCAGATGTATATCACTGATTTTGCGAGGCTTTTTACACCGCGCTCATTTCCCGACATTTAATCCGACATTGTACCCGACATTTTTCCGGACATTTATTTCGTAGGGATACGGAAATATGCGGAAAAATAAGCGATTTTCGCTATTGTACCCTCGCCAGATAACTCGACATTTTTGACGACAAAATATGGGTGCCAAAAATGGCAAAGAAAAAACCCGCGCGAAAACCTACTCCAAAAAAAGTCGCTCCGAAAAAACCTGCCGTAGATCGCGGAGAAGAGATTTTCGCGATGGAGCCATTGCGATTTTCTGAGGAGTCAAAATGGCGCGCAGGTTTGAACGAATTAGTGGTGGATCTGACGTTCAAAGCAGCGAGCCTAAAATCGAGCCTGCCAGAAGGCACGCTTGCCGCACTCGCAGACCTCGTGCGTTCGATGAATTGCTACTACAGCAATCTGATCGAGGGACATGACACACATCCCATCGATATTGAGCGTGCTTTAAATGACGATCTAAGCCGCGATCCCAAAAAGCGCGAACTTCAACTCGAAGCCAAGGCGCATATTTCGGTCCAACGCTGGATCGACAATGGCGGCCTACGCGGGCGCGAAACCAGCGTCGACGGCATCCTCGAAACGCACCGGCGATTTATCGAAGGATTGCCCGCGGAATTGCGCAGCGTCTCTGATCCTAAAACTGGGGCCTCTATCCCGGTCATTCCAGGAGAGTTCAGGGACCGTGATGTGAAGGTCGGCCGCCACATCGCTATTAGCCCCGGCGCCGTACCGCGCTTTCTCACGCGCTATGCCGCCGCCTACTCGACTCAATCGCGCGGCGACAAAATTTTATCGGCCGCCGCGGCGCACCACCGCCTGCTTTGGATTCACCCGTTCGCCGACGGCAATGGTCGCGTCGCTCGCCTTATGTCGCATGCGATCTTCCTTGACGCATTGGAGACTGCAGGGATCTGGTCCGTCGCTCGCGGCCTAGCGCTCAAAGTCGATCGTTACAAGAATTGCTTAGCCGGCTGCGACGCGACGCGTCGTAATGACCTCGATGGCCGAGGCAATCTGAGCGAAGAAGCACTCGCGGAATTCACGCGCTTCTTCCTCGAAGTCTCCATCGATCAAGTCGAATTCATGCAATCGCTCATGCAACCCGATCGCTTGCGCGCACGCGTGTTGAGCTGGGCGGAGGAAGAAACGCGTCTTAGCGGGCTCTCCAAAAAAGCTGGGCAAATTCTTGAAGCCATTCTCTATCGCGGCGAGCTGCCCCGGGCTGATATCCCTGGCTTGATTCAGACGACGGATCGCCAAGCGCTTCGCGTGGTCAAACAGCTGCAAGACTTTGGCGTGTTGACGTCGCTTTCGTCTCGGACGCCGTGGCGCCTAGCGCTGCCGGCAACGCTTGCTCATCGATGGCTGCCTGGATTGTTTCCCGCAAGCTGAACAGTCCAATTGCTTAGGGTTGCCGCTCGGGCGGCCGTGAAATGTAAAAAGCCATCGGGACACTCGGCATGTGATGGTCCGAACTAGACATTAACAACAGCCTGTTGACGTGGTTGTGCTGAAAGCCGCCCCATGGGAAAGCGCAAGTCACCCGACCTAGCGCAACCTCGACACCTCGTTTGGCAAGCGCCGCCTGTGCGGAGGCATGGCCGCGCTTGAACCGAGCCACAATGCCCGCCTCAGCATTGGGCTTCTCCCCTTTCTTCTCAATCCTTGAAACATAGTGGAATGCGTCTTTAATCGGGACAGCACAGCTGCCGCATACGCCCTGCTCATCAAGGTCTAAAATGTCGTCGGTCTGCTGAGGAAACGCAAACTCCGAGCTTGCCACTGCCTGCGAGAGCGGGAGCAACACAAGGCTTGGCCGCGGCGGACGCCACCGAATGGTCCGTTGAATTTCTTCCCAGCGATGCAGGCTATCGGTAACGATCGAACCACCAACCGCTTGCGCGAGATACATCGCCAACTCGAAATTCGGCGAAAGCTTATACATGTTGAGCAGACCGCCCTCCTCGCCGCCATCGAAGGTGCCGGCTTGAAGAACGGCGAGCGGATCGGAACGCCTAAGGTAGTCCACGCCTGCCATGAACTCCTGCATGCGCTCGTCGTTCATTTCAGGATCCCATCGGCGCGCCTGACTACGCAGTGCTTCCTCCGGCAAGGCGAGCATCCCGCGTTTGGCGTCATCCTCCATGAGTTGTCGCAGGCGAGGATCTTTCTTCGGATCAACTCTAACGCCTCTCAAACGCGTCTGCGCCATGTCGAACATTTGGTCGCGCAGATGGGTGTCGAAATTGCACGGATCGGGCACGAGATTGATAAGACCAGCGTCGACGAGCGGCATCACAGTTAAAAGAAACACGACGGACTTCAGAAATTCCTGGCGATACGTGAGCGGATTTTCGACCGGGCTGAACGCTTTGCTGACAGCGCCAGCGTGTACGAACGGATGCTCTACCAACAACTCGCCAAAATAGAGCGACGCGCCAAAGCGTTCGCGGCGGATTTCGCTGTTCTTACTTGGGCTTCGGTAATGGGCATGATGCGAAGTGGGGTATGTGCCCGAAACATACCCCACACTTGATGAGACAGGCCGATATCGGGCGATCTCACGTGAGCAACAAATCTTTTGAATATCAACCCGGTGGGTGTCTCAGCTTGGATCAGGCTGGAGCATGCTGGCGGACAGAGAGTCCGCCCCAAGCGTCGTTCGCTAGCGGGCGCCACTGTCCACTGCCGACCTCACAAAATACTGCTTTATATAGATAAACACGCAATCCGCCGTTCACCACCGGCTGCCTATGTCTGTCTCCAACCTGGTTCAATTGGGGGATACAAAGAGGGAAACATAGGGTAGCGTTGCCGCCATCCACCAGGAGCCAACATGGCGCGCAACGCGCTCACAGAGCGGATGGTCAAACAGGCCAAGCCCGGCATCCTCATCGACGGCAAAGGGTTGCGTCTCAAGGTGACCGCAAATCCGCGCAACGGCGATATCCGCAAGTCTTGGGTCTTGCGCGTCACCGTCAAAGGCGGGCCGATGCGCGAACTCGGCTTGGGCTCAGCAGACGACCTATCGCTGGCAGACGCACGTGATCGAGCCAGGGAGGCGCGCAAGCTGGCGCGCGATGGCATCGACCCAATCGCCGCCCGTGATGAAGGACGAGCCACCCGAGCCGCTGAGGTCGCGCGAACCATGAGCTTTCGACAGTGCGCCGAGGCCTGCATCGACGCCCATCGCCCCGGCTGGAAGAACGCCAAGCACGCGGCGCAATGGGCCTCGACGCTTGAAGCTTACGTTTATCCGGTGTTCGGCAAGCTACCGGTGCAAGCCGTAGACGTGACGCTGGTCATGAAGGCGCTCGATCCGATCTGGAAGACCAAGACCGAAACAGCGAGCCGCGTGCGTCAACGCATCGAAACAGTGTTGAACTGGGCCAAGGCGCGCGGACTTCGCCAAGGTGAAAACCCCGCTCAATGGCGAGGCCATTTGGAGAAGCTGCTGCCGGCCAGGAACAAGGTGCAGCGGGTCGAGCACCACCCCGCCCTGCCCTACACGGAAGTACCTGCGTTCATGGCGGCGCTCAAGGAGCGCGACAGCGTCGGTGCGCAGGCATTTCAGTTTCTGATCCTCACCGCAACGCGCACTTCGGAGACGGTCAACGCCAGGTGGTCAGAGATCGACTTAGAGAACGGCGTCTGGCGCATCCCACCCGAGCGGATGAAAGCGCGCCAAGAGCATCGCGTTCCGCTTTCGAAGCAGGCGCGCGCGATATTGAAATCGATGCAAGCCCAACGGGGCGTCGGCGATTGGGTGTTTCCGGGCGCGAGGCTCGGGAGCTCCCTTAGCAACATGGCGTTTCTGGCTTTGCTGCGCCGCTTGGACCGCACCGACATCACCGCACACGGTTTTCGGAGCTCTTTTCGCGACTGGGCCTCAGAGCAAACCAACTATGCGCGCGAAGTGGCGGAGGCCGCGCTTGCGCACACGCTCAGCGACAAGGTCGAAGCCGCCTACCGGCGCACAGATCTATTCGACAAGCGCGCAAAGCTCATGGAAGCGTGGGCCCGGTATTGCGCGACGCCACGCGCGAGCGCCGTGGTCGTGCCGATCCGAAAGCCGAAAGGCTAGTTCGGAGCGCTTCGGCGACATTCAGTCAAAAATGCCAGCAGGCAAAAATTCGCCGGAAACCGACATTCGCAACCGTGTGAATTCCGAGTACGCTTGTTGGATGCTAGCCGACGGTTACGTGATCGTTTTCAATCTCGCGGATCAACGCCCACCTTCCGCGTGGCCCTTGGTCGGCATGCTCACTGTGGCGTCGGTGGGCGTGGTCCTCGTGCTGTGGGGCAGAGACATCCCTTCTCGCCTAATAGGAGGCGTCCTCGCAGTAGTGGTAGCGGGAATGGCAGTTTCGGATTTTCTCAGCGCGCAGAACAGATTTCAGTTCTTGCAATCGCTCTCTCGGCAGGAACTAAATGTTGCAGACGGCATCCTGCGCGTTGCCGAGGTTACGCCGGAAATCGGAGACTTTTATATCGATGATCGCCTTTTCCAGCACCCGCCGAGAGTTTCTGAACAGGTGACTTTTCGGCTGACACGCGGGATGGCGGCGCGGCTCGATGGCAGATGTGTTAGAGCGCTGTACACCACAAGCGGCGAGATAACTTGGCTGGCCGCGCCGCAAGGACTTCCGCAGACCGACAATACGACACGCTGCTAACGCGATAATTTCGGGGGCGGCGATGGGCGACGGTTGCGTGGCATATCTCTGGAATGACCGCCGCGCTCAATTCGTGCCGTCGATCATATTCGACACGCTAGCGTGTGTCGCCGGGGCGGACATATGCACATTACCGCTTTTGCCGAAACTGCATGAGCCGATCTTCGATCTCCCAGACGCAAACTGCCCATTGCTCAGCCTGTGTTTCCGAGAAACCAATGTTCAATTCCCCACCAGTCCCGTTCTGATCGCGCAGTTTGATCAGATGCGGCTCAGCCCCGTCTTCGGGCGCGAAACTACCCACGCTTAGACTCAGAAAGCAGTTGCCGATCTCTGTTTGAGGAAACTGCGGCCACTCATTTCTACGAAGCGGCAAATGGAGAAACCCAAGCAATTCCATCA
>JANPCV010000081.1:0-36094 GCA_031431115.1 Caulobacteraceae bacterium | reverse complement strand
TGGCTCACGGTGTCGGCGCCCGCGCCCTTGCGTGCGAGCGTGGCGATCACTGCAATGTTCGCATTCGCCTTCACGGCGAACGCGACCAGAACGTCACGCGGCGCGAAGGCGCTACGAAACACATCATAGTGCCGTTCAAGTGTGGCGGTGGAATAGACGTAACACGGCGTGCCGACCGCTTCAGCGATGTCCGCCAGCTTCACGCCTTCGCAGCAGAGCGCGCCGCCGCGATACTCAAAGTGGTTCACGGCGTCGTCTGCACGCCGGTTTGATACTGGGCGCAGCGCGAGTCTTGCGGCTGATTGCGCTCAGCTTGCTCGGCGCATTCGCGGCGGATCGCGTCTTCGCTGTTCCAAAGCGGATCGGGACGCTCGAGATCGCCTTTGATTCCGCATGCCGAAAGGAGCGTCAGCGCCACCAAACCCAAAACGATGCGGCTCATTTGAACATCTCCTTCCACCGCTCAGCCTGCTCGCGCACGCGCTGAGGGGCGGTCCCGCCATAGCTATCCCGGCTCTCGACCGATTTTTCAACCGTCAATAGCGCCCGGGCGGCTTCACCAATGCGCGGATCGACGGCCTGGAAATCGCTCAAGGGGAGCAATCCCAGTTCAGCGACGCCAGAATCCTCAGCGATCCGCACGATTTTGCCGGTGATCTCATGGGCCTCGCGGAACGGTACGCGGAGTTCACGGACCAGCCAGTCGGCCAGGTCCGTTGCTGTGGAATACCCGCGCGCCGCCGAGGCGCGCATGTTGTCGCGATTGAATTTCATGGTTTCGATCATGCCAATCATGGCGGTGACCGAGAGTGCGAATCCGTCGAACGCCGAGAAGGTCAGCGTCTTATCTTCCTGTAGGTCCTTGGCGTACGCGAGCGGCAGCTTCTGAACGATGGCGTTCAGCGCCGAAAAGTCCGCGCCGACACGCGCCGCTTTTGCACGGATCAGCTCCGCCGCATCCGGGTTGCGCTTCTGCGGCATGATCGAGGAGCCGGTGGACCACGCATCGCTCAGGCGCGCGAAGCCAAACTGGGGCGAGGTCCACAGCACGATCTCTTCGGCCAGCCGCGAAAGGTGCGTGATCGAGATGGCGAGATTGCTAAGCGCCGCCAGCGCAAAATCGCGCGAGCCGACGGCGTCGAGCGAATTGCTCGCCGGCGCATGGAAGCCCAAAGCCTGCGCCGTCGCATCGCGATCGATCTTATAGCCCGTGCCCGCAAGCGCCGCCGCACCCAGTGGGCACTCCCATGCCGCCTCTAGCGCGCCGCCAATGATTCGCACACGGTCGCGCTCCAGCATGGTCACGTAAGCCAGCAGATGGTGGCCGAGCGTGATTGGCTGCGCTGTCTGCAGGTGGGTGAAGCCCGGCATGATCCAGTCGGCATGCGCCTCAGCCTGCCGCAGCAGCGCCCTCTGTAGCACCCGTAGATCGTCCGCCGCCTCACGGCTGGCGCGCATGGTCCAGAGCTTAAAATCGGTCGCCACCTGATCGTTGCGCGAGCGGGCGGTATGGAGCCGCTTTCCAGCCTCGCCGATCCGTTCGGTCAGCCGCGCCTCGATATTCAGGTGGATGTCTTCGAGCGCCGCCGAGAACTGGAACGTCCCCTCGACGATTTCCGCGGCAATCTGGTCCAATCCAGCTTGTATCGCCGCGTTGTCTTCCGCCGTAATAATACCTTGCGCCGCCAGCATGGCCGCATGCGCCTTCGAGCCTTCGATGTCCTCGCGCCATAAGCGCTTGTCGATATCGATCGAAGCGTTGATGGCTTGCATGGCGTCGGCGGGTTGGGCAGCGAAACGCCCGCCCCACATTTTTTGACCGCCGCCTGAGGATTCTGAATTGGACACGAACGCAAACTCCGCGCCTCCGCAAAAACCCTGGGCGCTGTGGGCTGCACTAACGCTTGTTGGAGCGGGGGCGATCGCTGTTCTCTACGTGCTTTTCGCCGCGTCTTCAAAGCCTGAGACTGAGGGTGGGTTAGCCAGATTTGCACAAGGCGAAATGGCGCGGCTTTACGTGATGGAAGCGCCGCCGCCGATGCCGACGCGAACCTTGCGTGACGCCGCTGGCGCCGAGACCACGCTCGCGGCTTATCAAGGCGAAGTCGTGGTGCTGAACCTCTGGGCCACCTGGTGCGCGCCCTGTATGGAGGAGATGCCCTCATTGATGCAGCTCCAATACAATTTCGAGGGCCGCATCCGCGTCGTGCCGATCAGCGTCGATAGCGAAGGCGAGCGCGCCAAGGCGATCAGCGAACTCCGGCGCCTCAGCGGCGGCGGGCTGCCGTTCCTTCAGGACATGACGCGCGGCGTCCTGTTCGACGCCCAAGCCGCCGGCATGCCGGTCACGATCATTTACAACCGCCAAGGCCAAGAGGTCGCCCGCTTGGCAGGCGGCGCCGATTGGGGCAGCGAGGACGCCTCGCGTCTGATCGAAGCTGTGCTCTCGGAGGAATAATGGTCCCGGTCCTCGAAACCGAACGCCTACGCCTGCGCGGGCATGAGATGCGCGACTTCGACGCGTCCGCTGGAATGTGGGGCGATCAGGACGTCACGCGCTTCATCGGCGGCAAGCCATCGACGCGCGAAGACAGCTGGGGCCGCTTCCTGCGCTACATCGGCCATTGGCAGGCGCTGGATCACGGCTTCTGGTTGATCGAAGAAAAGGCGACCGGCGCATTCGTCGGCGAAGGCGGGTTCGGCACATTTAAGCGCGAGATCGAGCCGCGTATCGAAGCGCCGGAGCAAGGTTGGGCGCTTTCACCCACCATGCATGGCAAGGGCTACGGCTTTGAGGCCATGAGCGCCGCCGCCGCGTGGGGTGAGACGTTTTTTGGCCGCCGCGACTTTGTCTGCATCATCGCGCCGGAAAATCAGCCGTCGCTCGCTCTCGCGCGCAAGCTCGGATACCGCGCATACACGCAGGGTCTCTACAAGGGTGAAACTTCGGTGATGCTGCGCCGGTCCTAGAGATACGGCGAGAGCGCCAAGCGCACGCGCGAGCTTTGCACCAGCACCTGCTGGTACGTCGCTGGATTTTCCGGCGCCTGGTGTGACGGCCACAGCGCTACGTAGCGATTGAGCTCACCGACAGCGCGGCTGTAGGCAGTCAAGTTCTCACGCCGCAAATCGTCTTCGCGCAGCAGCAATGCCTGTTGCGCCGCTAACGCCGCGCCCATGCTATGCTGGTATTCGATCGGATCGACAGCGCCTTCAGCCGCCGCCTGCTGATAGAGCCCGGCCGAAAGATCGACCATGCGCACCACGAGCTGAGCATCATCGAAATTGAGCCGGCCGATCGCGTGCGTCAGGTTTTCTTGCGCGGTCCGCAGCCGCTGCATCATTTGCGCGCGCGTGAACGTTGTGCCCGCCGCTGCTTCACGGAGCGCCGTTACGTCGAGCGTTCCAAATCCATCCGGCGCAGGCTCGTAAACTTCGAGCATGCCTTGCTGAACCAGGATCGCTGCATCCGCCGCGTCACCGCTATTGCTGCCGCGGTCGGCGACGATCGCGGCCGCCGCCATGACGTACCCGCGCAAGTTCTGGATCCGCATCGCCGTCAGTTGATCGCCTGAGAGACCCTCGTACGCCGTGACAGCGCCGGCTTCGCCGTGCTCACCGCCGCTTTCGCCGATGGCCGCCTCGCCAGCTTCACCACTGCTAGGGGTCGCTGGCGTTGCACCGCCATTCTCGCCAATCGGCGGCGGCTCGCCCGCTTCACCTTCGCCGCCTTCACCGGCATCCGCGCCAGTTTCGCCGCTGCCGCAGGCTGCGAGCCCAAGCGTCGTCGCCGCAATACCCATCGTGCGCCAGTGTTTCAGCTTCAGCGTAATCATGGGTAGCGCGCCCCTCCAAGTTCGAACACGCACACACTGCCCGATCTGAGAAATGCTCGCAACAAGGTGCGACTGTTAGCCCGCCAATGCTCGTGTTTGGCCCAAACGCGCGCTAAATGTCAGCCATGAGCTTGATCTTGCAAGAAGTGCTGGCGGCAGACGATCTCGCGCGCGTTCGGACTGAACTTGCCGAACTCGATTGGATATCAGGCAAGCGCACGGCCGGCGCTGCTGCACGCGGCGTGAAGGAAAATCTCCAACTCGACGGCGCCGATCCGCGCACCAAGGAGCTTGAGCGCTTCGTCGTCGAGGCCTTGCGTCGTCATCGGCTTTTCGAAATAGGCGCCCGTCCGGCGCGCGTCTCGCGTTTGCTGTTCTCCCGCTACGAGCCCAGCATGACCTACGGCGCTCATACCGATGACGCGCTGATGGGCCGGGGCGAAGACAAACTTCGCACCGATCTCGCCTTCACGATCTTTCTCGCTGACAGCGCAAGCTATGAGGGCGGCGAACTCGTTGTGGAATCCGCACTGGGCGAGCAGGGCGTCAAACTCGAAGCGGGCGATGCCTTTCTCTATGCCGCAGGCTCGATCCATCACGTCGCGCCGGTAACCAGCGGCGTTCGCCTCGCCGCTGTCGGGTGGATTCAGAGCTTCGTGCCGGATATCGCGCAGCGCGAAATCTTGTTCGATCTTTCCGTCAGCCGCACGCGCTTCGCCGAAGCCGGCATCGCCCGCGAAGACTTGCTGCCGTTGGACAAAAGCATCTCGAACTTACTGCGCATGTGGGCGCGCTAGCTCTTCTCGGCGCCCAATTGCTTGGCGTACCCGCCCGCGACCAGCTGCGTCATCAGATCAAATAGCTTGTCTGGATCGGCGCGCCGCAGTCGCGCGATCTCGGCCTCCATGCCTTCCGCCAGGATCAGCTCGCGCTCGTCCTTGCGCAGCGCATCAACGATGCGTCCCGCCGCCACATCCGGCGCCATGCCGTTGTCGATCACGCTATCGCTAAAGCCGCGCGTCTCGGCGTTCGCATCGAGCGCATTCTTGGAAACATTCGTCCGCACCGAACCCGGCGCGACCACCAGCACCTTCATGCCAAGGTGGCTCGTCTCGGCCCGCACGCTGTCATTGTACCCAATGAGTCCGGCTTTAGCCGCGCTGTAAGCGCTGCGCAGCGGCGGCCCGGCGATGCCCGCGACGCTGGAGATCGCGACAATATTGCCGCCGCCCGCGCTCGCCATGCGCGGCAGAAGCGCCTGCGTCAGCGCAATCGGCGCGAGTAGATCGACAGCGATGATTTTCTCATAGACCTCAAACACGGTATCGATCGCCAGCGAGCGCTGCGAGATGCCGGCATTGTTCACCAGCCCGTCAACGCGTCCGCTCCAACTCCACGCCTGCTCAACCAGGGCAGGGATGCGCGCATAATCCGTGGTCTCGAACGGCAACACCAAGCTCTCGCCGCCGACGCTCTTGGCGACCGCGTTCAGCGCTTCGACATTGCGCCCCGAAAGAATGAGCTTCGCGCCGTTTTTGGCCAGCGCTTCCGCCAGCGCCTGGCCAATCCCCGACGATGCGCCCGTGATCCACCACGTCTTGCCAGCGAACATATGCCCTCCAATTTTCCGGCAACCTCACACATGCGCGCGTCTCGGCCAAGCTCACGTGATGCTGACATTTCACCCATTCCCGGGGCGCGGCGAAGGCGCGAGCCCGGGACCCATAAACGCGGCTGCCAACGCCTTCACGCGATTGGCGCTCAGTTCGGGTCCAAAGGTGTTTATGGGTCCCGGGCCCGATGCTTCACATCGTCCCGGGAATGGGTGCCGCTACCGAAACGGCTGCACGTCGCGGCGATAATCTTCTTCGCGCTGGGGCGGCGTGCCGCGCTTTAGCGCTGTCCACGCAAACACGATCCCGGAAATCAGCACCACGGGCAGGCCGAGCATCACCACGAGCGGCGTGGTCGCGACCGACATCGCCAGCGAGAAATGCTCCGCCGCGCCCTCGTGCTCAGCCAACGCAGAGACCAGGAACGTCAGCACGAATGGCGCCGCCAAAGCCGCGATCACGCCTGCCGCCACCACATGCAGCACAACGATTCGGCGTGTTTTCGGCGCCCGCCCGAGCGCGTAACTTGCGCCCAGCGTCACCAGCGCGATCGCGAACACCGCAAACAAGGCCGTAATCACCAGGCGTTGCGGCGTGAGGTCGTCATAGAACGCCGCTACCGGCCAACCGATCGAGAGCGCCAGCGCGATCGGCGTCCACAGGAACGCCGGCCTGCGCCACGCCAGAGGCGGGATGCGTTGTGGTATGGGTGGGCCGCGCATAGGGCAAGCATACGCGCGAACATCGCGGCGTCACTGAGGCGTTGCCCAACACGCGAAAGGTTTTCCCAAAAGGTTTTCTTGGGCGCGTAACCATGTTTCAAAGCGTTGATGGACGCTCGCCAACATTCCTTGCCTGCCGGCCGCAACCGCGAACCGATCCTCGGCGTGTTGAAGCACGTCATCGGCCCAGGCTCGCGCGTGCTCGAAATCGCATCAGGTTCCGGCGAGCACGCCGTCTATTTCGCCAAGTATCTCCGCGACGTCGAATGGCAGCCCAGCGACCCTGATCCGAATGCCCGCGCCAGCGTCGCCGCCTGGATCGAAGAGCAGGGCGCAACGAACATTGCTGCGCCTCTGGATATCGATGTCTCGGAACTTGGCTGGGAGCGCGCGTTAGCGGGGCAGACGATCGACGCCATGCTCGCCGTCAACATGATCCACATCTCGCCCTGGGACGCAACGCTCGGCCTGATCCGCGGCGCGCGCGCTGTGCTTTCATCCGCCAACAAGGGCTCCGGCGTGCTCTACACGTACGGCGCCTACAAGCGCGGCGGCGCTCACACCGCGCCTTCCAATGAAGCGTTTGACGCATGGCTGAAGGAGCGCGACGAGCGCTTCGGCGTACGTGATCTGGAAGCCGTAGAAGCTGTCGCCTCCGATCACGGTTTCATGCTGAGCGAGATCGTTGAAATGCCCGCGAACAATCTATCGCTCGTGTTCGAGCTTCAGGCGCCGGCGACGTCCTGAATCATCGGCGCGCTGTTTTGTGCGCGAGCGCTCAGAAAAAGCAGTGGATTAGTGCCAATCGCGCCGATGCTCATGCGAGCGTGTCCCGTTAGTCACGTTGCATGAATGCAAGCGCGGCGCCGCTCGTGGCGAATGTCACCATCATTTAATGCGCGGGCCATTTTCGTGTCGCGAAGCGTGCCTATCTCCCGGTCGCGAACACACTCGTTCGCGCAACCGAGGGAATTTCATGCGCACTGCAATTACGCTGCTCGAACTCGTTATCGGCAGCGCCTTCACGATCGCCGTTGCGGCGTACGTGGCTCAAGGCGCGGTTTTGATTGCGCAATTCGCGTTGTGAGGCGCATCGCGTTGGGAGCGTGGGCAGAACGCTCGCGCTCCCGCGCACTTTCAGGAAGGGCGCGGAGCGCTAGGGCGCTGATCCGCTCCGTTCTTCGAGCACGATGAACACCGCAAAGCTTCTGCCTTCGACCTCGCCTATGGTCTGCAAGGATTCAGCGCTATCGATTGAGCATGCGCTTTCGCCCGCGACCGTCGTTCGTCGAATATTGAGCAACGTCATAAGTTCGCCGTTCAGCACGAAATCGCATAGTGGGGGGCCTGCCAGCCAGCCGCCGTCCTCATGTCGTGCAAGCACGTACAGCGGCCGATCATCGGCCAATGACAATGTCCCGCGAACGCGGGCGTCTGGAGTTATCTGGACGACCCAGACGCCTTCCGACGCTGGAGTGAAGATCAGCTCCAAATTGCCACGAGGCGTTTGCAGTCGGCATCCGCCTGTCGCAGGCGCGTCGATCGTTACCCTGGAGCGTTGACCGTCATCGGAGGCATTCGGGATTACGATTGCGGCATCGAATTCGCCAACCGCTGGACAATGGCTGCCGGCTGAAGCGAACAGTGGTCGCTCGGACACAAAGCAGGCAGAGAGCGGGAGGGCTAAGGCAGCAGCGAGGAAAACTCTCATGCCCTCTAGCGCGTCGGCGTTGGGGGATCGGTCCGGTAGTCGTAGAAGCCGCGTTGGGTTTTGCGACCAAGCCAGCCGGCTTCGACATACTTCACGAGCAGCGGACATGGGCGGTACTTCGAATCCGCCAGGCCCTCGTAAAGCACTTGCATGATCGAAAGACACGTATCGAGGCCGATGAAGTCCGCGAGTTCGAGCGGGCCCATCGGGTGGTGCGCGCCCATGCGCATAGCTTTGTCGATGGCTTCAACCGAGCCGACGCCTTCGTACAGCGTATAGACCGCCTCGTTGATCATCGGCACCAGCACGCGGTTCACGATGAAGGCCGGGAAGTCTTCGGCGTTGGCGATATTCTTGCCGAGGCTTTGAATGAACGCGACGGACGTATCGTAAGTTTGTTGGCTGGTGCTGAGGCCGCGAATAATTTCGACAATCTCCATCACCGGCGCTGGGTTCATAAAGTGGAGCCCGATGAACTTGTCTGAACGATCCGTCGCCGCCGCGAGACGCGTGATCGAAATCGAAGACGTGTTCGAAGCCAGGATCGCATCGGCGCGCAGCACAGCCTTCAGATCCGAGAACACTTTGCGCTTGGCTTCGTCCTGCTCGACGATCGACTCGATGACGAGATCGCACGGCGCCATGTCGGCCATCGTCGGCGCGCCCTTGATGCGCTTCAGCGCGGCGTCCATGTCGGCTTGCTTGATCACGCTGCGCTGAACTTGGCGCGTCATGTTCTTGGTGATGATCTGAATGGCGGTGTCTATGCGAGACGGGTCCGCGTCGCCCAGCAGCACATCGTAGCCGCCGAGTGCGCACACGTGCGCGATGCCATTGCCCATTTGCCCGGCGCCGATGACGCCGACCGTGGAAATTTTGCTCATCTTATCCGTCATAGGCGCCTACGCGCCGCTGAATTGCAATTCTTGTTGCAGTGCAGCATAGCGCGGCGGCTCGCGCAAGGCCCCTATGGAGCGCGGGCGTCCCCGCCCGCGATTTCACCGCTAAAAAAGTACGCGGGCGAGGACGACCGCGCTCCATATTAAAGGCCAGCCTTAGTCAGTTCTTCCATCAGCTCTGGGACAGCAGTTTTGTAGTCCGCGACCAGGCCATAATCGGCGACTTGGAAGATCGGCGCTTCCTCATCCTTGTTGATGGCGACGATGACCTTCGAGTCTTTCATGCCGGCCAAATGCTGAATGGCCCCCGAAATGCCGATGGCGACATAAAGCTCGGGCGCCACGACCTTGCCGGTCTGGCCGACTTGGTAGTCGTTCGGCGCGTAGCCTGCGTCCACCGCAGCGCGCGAGGCGCCCACAGCGGCGCCAAGCTTGTCGGCGAGCGGCTCAAGCACTTTATGAAACTCTTCGCTCGAACCCAGCGCACGGCCGCCCGAGACGATCCGTTTCGCGGCAGTGAGTTCGGGCCGATCCGACTTCGCCATTTCTTCGCTGACAAACGCCGACTTGAACGGTCCGGCCGGCGCTGCAATCGTCTCAACCGAAGCGCTGCCGCCATTGCCTGCAGCCTTGAACGCCGTCGGCTGCACGACGAGCACCTTCTTCGATTGCTCGTCCTTCACCGTGATGATCGCATTGCCGGCATAGATCGGGCGCACGAACGTATCAGCGCCCTCTACGTCGATCACGCCAGACACCTGCATCACGTCGAGCTTCGCCGCCACGCGCGGCGCGGCGTTCTTGCCGGTGGTGGAGGCCGGGAATAGCACGGCGTCGTAGCCGCTCATTAGCGGCACGATCAAAGCTTCCAGCGGCTCGGCCATTTGCTTGGCCAAAGTGGCGCCATCGGCGTGCAACACCTTGCGGACGCCGTCGATTTTCGCAGCGGCAGCGGCTGCGCTGCCAGCGTTCGAGCCCGCAACCAGCACATCGACTTCAGCCCCCATCGCCTTCGCGGCGGTGACGACTTTGTTGGTCATGTCCTTCACGGACGTGTTGTCGTGCTCAGCAATAACGAGAACGGCCATCTCAGATCACTCCCGCTTCTTTGAGCTTGCCGACGAGTTCAGCCGGCGTTTTCACTTTGATACCGGCCTGGCGCTTGCCTGGCTCGGTGGTCTTGATGGTCTTCAGGCGCGGTGCGGTATCGACGCCGTAATCTGACGGCGCTTTCACATCGATTGGCTTTTTCTTCGCCTTCATGATGTTCGGGAGCGACGCATAGCGCGGCTCATTCAAGCGCAAATCGGTTGAGATGATCGCCGGCAGATCGACATCGAGCGTTTGCAGGCCGCCATCGACTTCGCGCGTCACTGTCGCCTTCGAACCGGCCAGCACGATCTTCGACGCGAACGTCGCCTGCGGCCAATCGAGCAGGGCGGCGAGCATTTGCGCCGTCGCGTTGTTGTCGTCGTCGATGGCTTGCTTGCCGAGGATAACGAGATCCGGCTTTTCAGCGTCGATCACGCCCTTCAAAATCTTCGCGACCGCCAGCGGCTCCACTTCGCCGTCGGCTTTCACCAGGATGCCGCGATCGGCGCCGATGGCGAGCGCGTTGCGGAGCGTCTCTTGCGACTGCTCCGGGCCGATCGAAACGGCGACGACTTCGGTCGCGCTGTCTTTGGCGTGCCCGCCGCCGCCTTCCTTCATGCGCACCGCTTCTTCGATCGCGATTTCGCAGAACGGATTGATCGACATTTTGAGGTTCGAGAGATCGACGCCCGATCCGTCCGGCTTAACGCGGACCTTGAGGTTATAATCGAGCACCCGCTTAACCGGGACGAGGACCTTCATCGTTGAAATCCTTGAGGATTAGAGGCGCGCGGACCGCGCCCAATTCGCGGTCGCACATAAAGCCCGTAAGAAATGTCTCGTCAATGCGACTATCGGGGTCAGCACACCCTTCTGGCCGCCGCATCCAAGCCACCTCAAAGCGGCATCCACCCACCGACACACAGCTCGGAGACCAACCTCATGAACCTTACTCGCCGACCACTGCTTATGGGCGCCGCTGCGGCAAGCTTTATGGCGGGCAACGCCTTCGCGCAGAGCGCGGCTGATTTCAACGGCGAGTGGCACGGCGCGCTCAACATGGGGTCGCAAACTTTGCGTCTTCGCCTCGTGGTCGCCGCTGGTCCGACCTCGACGCTCTACAGCGTCGATCAAGGCAATTCCGCCATTCCGGTCGGCACGACGACGATCGAAGGCGGGCGCATCACGCTCACCATTCCTGTGATCCGCGCCACCTTTACGGGCGAACTCCGGCAGGGGCGTATTGAGGGGCAGTTCACCCAAGGCGGCACGCTGCCGCTCGTGTTCCAGCGCGGTGAAGCGACCGCCTCGGCACCAGATGTTCTGAATCAAGCGGGCCTTGAAGCGCTGCGTGCAGGGATCAACACGCCTGCGATGGCCGCCGCCGCGAGCAAGGCCGGCGGACGCAGTATTGCGCTTGCCACCGGCCTGCGCGCCATTGGCCATGCTGACCAAGTCACCACGTCCGATAAGTGGCACCTTGGCTCGATCACCAAGTCGATGACCTCGACGTTGATCGCGCGCCTCGCACAAGCTGGCCGCATCTCATGGACCGACACGGTCGGCGGCGTTCTCGGCAGCGCCATCCCTGACATCCGCGCTGAATATCGCGACATCACCTTCCGCCATCTTTGCAGCCATCGCGGCGGCCTTCAGGCCAACATTCCGATGAGCGATCTGATGGCGTTCCCGCGCGAAAGCGCAGACTCGCGCGCCGACCGCATCCGCTATGCGACACTCGGTTTGCGGCAAGCGCCGCAAGGCCCGAAGGAAACCACGTTCGAATATTCCAACACCGGCTACATCATCGCCGGCGCGATGCTGGAAACGAAATTAGGCGCGACTTGGGAGTCGCTCATTCAAGAGCACGTCTTCAATCCGCTGGGCATGACCAGCGCCGGCCAAGGCGCGCCAGGCACGCCGGGCGCCTACGATCAGCCATGCGGCCACGCGCCGAACGACGCCGGCGTCATGCAAGCCTATCCGCCCGGCGGCGAACTCACCGACAATCCAGCAGCGCTCGGCCCCGCAGGCCGCGTGCACGCAAACTTCGAGGACGTGCTCAAATATCTCACGGCGCATTGCGAGATGCGATCGAGCTTCCTCAGCCGCGAAAGCTGGCAGACATTGCACACGCCGCCATTCGGTGGGCCGTATGCGATGGGCTTCTCACGCCAAGGCAATGCGCTCTGGCACAACGGTTCGAACACGCTCTGGTATGCCGAAGTAATGTTCGATCAATCGCGCGGCATCGTCGCCGCCGCCGCCGCTAACGACGGCCGCGCCGGTGATTTGCGTGCGCCGGTGGGCGCTGCGCTCGTTGGCGCAGCTCAAGCAGTAGTTTGAACGGGGCGCTGGCGCCGGCCTTCGACAGGCTCAGGCTGACGCTTACTTAGCGCGTCTATCAAAAATTGCGTCACCCTGAGCTTGTCGAAGGGCGACGCGACGCATTAGCGGCTCAACACACTCGGCCAATTGCCATTCGCGCGCGTGACGTGCCCTTGGATGTCTTGCTGCCAGCGGCCTTGAATCTCATCGTTGTAGTTGAGATAGAGCCGGCCATCGACGATGCGCCAATTGTTGGGATTGCCCGAGGCGGTGTAGCCCTGGCTGACCGCCCAGGCGCAATAGCCGCCATATTGCGGCAGGTAGCGCGATGGATTCGCGCGAAACGCCGCCAAGTGCTCGGCGCTTGCGAAGCGATACTCGAAGCCTTGGTGGTTAATCCGAAATTCCGAAGTCCCGCGCACAGGGCGGCCATCGGTAAAGTACGCCACCGGATCATAACCGCCGACAGCGACGCGCGAGAGCACGCCCGTATAAACGGCTGGCTGATCAGCTTGAGCGGGCGTGGTCAAGGTGAGCGCTCCGATGGCGAAGGTGAAGGCGATGAGAAGCTTGCGCATATGAGATCCTTAGGCGTGAGCGGCGGCGCTTAGCCGCGCCGTGTCTGGTTTTGGCGTGGGCACGAACGCTCGGCCGATGTCCGAGAGCAATCCTGCGATTTCCTTGCGCCGGATGATCAGCAGCACGATCGACGTCAGCCAGATCGTCACGGCAGCAGCAAACAAGCCGCCGCCATCGTTGTTCGGGTCGATGCCGAGCGGGGTGAACAGATGAAAGCTCACCGCGCCCGTCATCACGCATAAGCCGATCAATGCGCCGAGCGCATTCAAGCGCACGAAGCGGGGGAGGAGACCAACAAGCAGTAAAGTGGAAGCCGCAAGTTCAGCCGAGCCAATCACGTACTGGCTGAACAATCCCGTATGCGCGAAGAGCCCCGGCAGGCCCAGGGTTTCGGCCCAGCCATCCAGGCGGCCGAAGATCTCCTGCGTGTTCGGGTGGTCGGTGAATTTGTAGCGCAGCGAGTCCAAGAACACCGCCGCCGCAAACACCGAAATCCCCGCCGGTGCAGAGCGCTTGATCTGAGCCAGCATCGTGGGCCCTCCTTGTGGGGAGAGACGTGTGAGGGGTGGGGCGGGTTACAGGAGTGGCGGGAAAGTCCGCTTTTCGCCGCTTTCAGCTGCTCAGTGTCGGTGCATCGCCGCGGAACTGACGGAAGCAGAAGATTAGCAAGCGCATCAGAGCGGGGACTGCAATTCGCGCAGAGTCTTCCGAGCTCTTGGAACGCGCACGCCTAAATTTTGCACGTCACTCAAGCGCGTTCCGATGTCGGATATTCGTAGACGCAGCAGCGGGACAAGCGTCGCATCTGATCGCAGCGCACGCACGGCGGCATGCAGGTCGGCAGTCGGCAAACCAGTTTCACAGGCGTAGTCTAGCGAGTCCACTATGCCCTCGTAGTCGCCGACGACCACGAAGCGATCGCCACACGTGGCGGCGAGCGCCGCCTGAGTGTCGCTCGATATGATCATGCGAAAGCGTTCCCTGTAAGGAGAGGCAATGCCCTCCCGGGCGATGTTGTCGAATAGAGGTGTTGTGTATACCAAGTTTGCCGTTTCACGCAGCGCTTGGTCGGAGATCAACCCAATCGCCCCGGTCGAAATGATCTCGTCGTAGGTCGATCTCGCCCGCAGTGCCGAAACGTACTGGGTGGCTCGATAGGCGCTGACCAAGAGCGCTTGGTCAGAGGCCGACGCCCGCCCTTCAAGAACCGCGAGCGCCCGTTCGGCATTGTCGCGGACGTCGTCATAGTACTCCTCAAAATTGCTCAGGAACCACGCTTCCGTGCGCAGGTCCGAGGTCAAACGTTCAGCGAGTTCTATCCCTCGCTGCCGCTCGCTGCGCGCTGTGTTCCAGTTGGACACCTGAATACCGATGAACACACCGACTACGACGATAAGAAAGTCGATCGCGATAGCGGTCTATTCTTGCTTGCGCACATGCGCGATAATGCGGCGTAGGATCACCGGCGACGCCTCCAGCCTAGAGTGCACACGTTCTCACCCACCACGATCATCGCCCCCAAGCCTATCCGTCTCAACGCTTGCCATGGGAGCAGTATCGCCGAGAGACCGCAACGGGCCAATTGCGGACTCACCACCGCAAAAACCTAGATCCCAACAGCGCTCCCAACGCCGCGCATACTGCAATCGCCAGCGTGTACCACGTCGTCACGAACGCCACAGAATCCGTCGGGCAATACATGGCGTAGGCCATCGCCGAGACGCCGCCTGACAGCGCGCCGATCGCAGCGCCCGTTAGCGTGATCCGCGTCGGCGTGAACGCGCGCATGAACCAAGTCAGCAAAACCGCGACCGGCACTGCAAAAATTGGGATCAGCACCACGCACCACGGCGCGCGGCCTTCGCCGCCCATCCACGCCTGCCAGCGTTGCTCCGGCATTTCGCCCATCAGCGCCACGATGGTAGCCAGCGCGCAAACACCAACGAACAAGCCAATTGCAACCAGCCGCCACCCGAGCGGCCGCCCCGGCTTCATCAGCTGGACCGCGATCGGCAAGATCAACGCCGCAGCTAGCGCCGAGAACATCGCCTTCATCATCACCGGCATGCGCGCCGCGCCGATATCGGGGCGCACGCCCAAGCCAATCGCCACCAAAGCCGCCGTCACAATGAGCCCGGCGACCAACGTGATCGCCAAATTCATCCGCCAGCGCGGACGTGTCCCCGGTTCGACGCCGCGCGAGAGCGCATTGATGAGATCCTCGGTCTTCACGTCGGCTGCTCCTGGCCCATCAGCCGCATCAGCGTCTTCAGGCCGCGATGAATCGAGATTTTGATGTCGGACTCGGTGAGCCCCGTTGCTTCCGCCGTTTCCCTCACGCTCTTCTCTTCGAGCTTCACCATGCGAATGGCGGTGCGCTGCTTTTCGGGAAGTTTGTCCAACAACGTCGCGACATCGCGCTTGGCGTCGCTGGCTCCGTAATCTGGATCAATCTCGCCAATTTCGATGCCATCGAGCGAAGCGTGCGCGCGATGTTTGGCGCGGCGCAGAAAATCGATCAGCCGGTAGCGCGCAATCGCATACAGCCACGCCGTCAGCGGGTAGTTCGGATCGTAGCTTTCACGGCGCGTATGGAGCGCCACCAGCGTCTCCTGCACCAGATCCTCCGCATCCTCGTTGCGACCGCGCAGCCGCGAGCGGAAAAAGGCGCGCAGCAACGCCGCCGCTTCCGTCAGAAACGCGCGGTGCGCGGCTTCATCGCCGGCGAGGCCTTTTAGCAACAGGCCCTTCAGTGCGGCTTCGTCGGCCAAATCCCCTCGTTCCTGTCGATACGGGCCGGAGTGTTGCCCGGTTACACCTGGACGCCCTGTAACATCCGCTTTAGCAGAATACCGCTGGGTGTCAGGAGAGCCAATGTTCGGCCGACGCAAGAAATGCGCGCTGCTGATCGACTTCGACAATGTGCTCGGCATGACGAGCGGCGAATTCACCACATCCATCGCCAAGTGGATGGAGTGGCTCGAGGACGGCGCCTTCGACGGTGACCGCCTCAAGCGCAAATTCGTGATTAAGCGCGTCTATTGGAATCCGCTCTACGATCGCTACCGCGACGTGTTCGAGGCCGCGGGCTTCGAAGCGTTTTCGTGCGGCGCTATCGCCAAAAGCAAGAAGAGCTCCGCCGACATTGTCATCACGCTCGACGCTGTCGATATCGCCGCTGACACCAAGGGCCTGCAGGAAATCATCCTGCTGACCTCGGACACAGACTTCGTGCCGGTGGTGAATCGCCTGCAAGAGCGCGAACTCGAAGTCGTCGCCATGGGTCACGAGCAAAACCCAACCGCCGAAGTTTATCGCAAGTACGCCGACAACGTCGTGCTGCGGAACGATTTCATGGACGCGTTCAAATACGAACGCCCCAAACGCAAATGGTTCGGCCTCGTGCGGGTGAAGCCGCCAGCGCCGAAGCCCGCGCCGGCGCCGACGCTAAAGCCAGGCGCCGCCAATGCAACACCAATGGATCAAGCGGCCGAACGCGTCGTCAGCGCCGCGCAAGGCGTAGGCGGCGCGATGCTCAGCCGCAAAGCTGTGATCCTCGCGTTGCGCGATGTGACGGGCTTTAACACAGGCGGCGTCAGCGCCTGGATCGGCCACGGCTCATACAGAAAGATGCTGCTCGCGATTGCGAAGATGCGCTCGGACCTGCGGCTCTACGCCTATCGCAATGGCGGCGTCGCCGTCGCTTATCGCGCGCCGGAAGCAGTCCGGAACGGATCGGCGGGATAGACGCCCAGAATATCAAGCGAAGAGGAGAAGAACGCCAATTCCTCCAGCGCCAGCTTCACGTTCGTTTCTTCCGGATGGCCTTCAACTTCGCAGAAGAACATGGCCGCCGAGAACGCGCCGCCTTCGATGTAGCTCTCGATCTTGGTCATGTTGACGCCGTTGGTGGCGAAGCCGCCGAGCGCTTTATAAAGCGCGGCAGGCACGTTGCGCACGCGGAAGACGAAGCTCGTCATGCAAAGTCCGTTGCCCGCGGGCGCATTCTGTTGCTCGCGCGAGAACACCAGAAAGCGCGTGGTGTTATGCGCGGCGTCGGCGATGTCGGCCTTCAGCACTTGCAAGCCATAGATATCGGCGGCGAGCGAAGAGGCGAGGGCGCCAATCGTTGGATCGCCCAATTCGGCAATCTCGCGCGCAGCGCCAGCCGTGTCGGCGGTCTTCACCGCGATGACGCCGAGGTCGCGCAATTGCTTGCGGCATTGCCCCAGCGCCTGCGGGTGCGACCGCACATGCGTGAGCCCTTCGAGCGTCGCGCCCTTCAGCCCAAGCAATTGATGCCGGATCGGCACGAAGCGCTCGCCGACAATGTAGAGCCCGCTTTCCGGGATCAGGTGGTGAACGTCAGCAACACGGCCCGCGACCGAATTCTCGACCGGGATCATCGCATAACGGGCCTGACCCTCGCTGACGGCTGCAAAGGCGTCCTCGAAGCTCGCGCACGGCAGGGGCTCGAGATTCGGATAGGCGGCGTGCGCGGCGATGTGTGAGTTCGCCCCAGGTTCGCCTTGAAAGGAGATACGCTCGGTCATAGGTCGCGAGCGTTAGCGCAAGCGGCGCCAATAAGGAAAGAGCCCACCCGTCATGAGCATGACGCAAAACGCAGAGCGCGCCATTCTGGCGCAAACGCGGCGCGGCTTACGGACACTGCTGGCCGTACCTGCGGCGCGAGCCGCCGGGCTGGCGAAAGTCGAAGATATCGACATTCCCGGACCGCACGGTCAGCTACGCGCCCGCTATTACGAAGCCGAGAACGCCGAGACCGCGCCGCTGCTGGTCTATTTCCACGGCGGCGGCTTCGTCTGCTGCGATATCGATACGCACGATTCAATTTGCTCGTGGCTCGCCAAGTCATCGCATTCGCGCGTGCTTTCGGTCGGCTACCGGCTCGCGCCTGAGACGCCGTTTCCGGGGCAGCTGGAAGACGTGCGCGCCGGTTGTGCCTGGGCTTTCCGGAACGCGCCGCGTTTGGGCGCCGCGCCTGAGAAACTGATCTTGGCTGGCGATAGCGCCGGCGCATATCTCGCCGCGACCATGTCTTTGGAAATCAATCGCGCAACGCCAGGTGCGATTGCGCTGCAAGTTTTGCTCTATCCGCTCGTGCACGTGCGGGATTCGCTTTGGGCCGACGAGGAGCTGCGCAACTTCCGTTTTCTGGGCCGCGTGGCCGCTCTCTACATCGCGCGCAGTCTCGGCGCTGAAGCTTTACCGTCTCTGCTCGATGTCGATCTCTCCGCAGCGCCGCCAACCATCATCGCTGGCGGCGGGCCGATGGACCCGGTGCGCAACGATGCAAAGGCGCTCATCGATGCTTTGCGCAAAGCCGACGTCCGCGTCGTCGAGAAGAAGTATCCGGTGCTGATGCACGGCGGCTTGAACTTCACCGCTTACTCGAAGACCGCCACTACAGCGCTGCAAGACGTCGGCGAACTGGTGCGCCAGGAGTTTGCGCGTTAAACATCCGCCACAAATCCGGGGGACTGTAATCACATGCGCTTTATCCTAGCCGCCTGCGCGCTCGCGCTGGCATCCGCCTGCACGCCGCCTGCAACGCAAACTGCCGCGACCGCTGCTTGTGCGATTTCCGTTGCAACGCCGTGGCGTCCACTGAGCGGCACCGAATTCACGATCGAAGCCAGCACGATGGGCGAAGATTGTGCGAAAGCCGTTGTGACAATCGTCATTCGCGACGCGCAAGGCTATCCGCTGTGGTCGCAAGCTTACAACACGGCTGGCATCATGCTGCTCGCGCCAGCGCACGATCCTGAAGCTATGCGCACCGCGCTGAACGAGTGGATCGATCCCGCCAACAACAGCACGCTACAAATGACCGGCGCATTGCCGGAATGGCCTGCGAACGCTGAGCAGCCAGTGAGCGGCGAATTCCCGTTCTATCCAGATCAAATCATCGATCGCGACGCCTACAACGTCGCCCGCGCCGGCAACACGCCGATGTTCTGTTACGTGCAAGGCCTGGAAAGCCTGGCCTGCATCGCGCTGACGAACGGCGAGATGTTCCAAATCGGCGTTCAGCTTTTTCCTGGCTGACAATTCGTCTGCGAGCGCAAATCCACCCATTCCCGGGGCTTCGCAACGCGAAGAGCCCGGGACCCATAAGCTCGATTGCGAGCAGTTGCGCTCAGGTTTTCAACATTCGAGATTAGGGGTCCCAGGCTCGATGCTGTGCATCGCCCCGGGAATGGGTGTGAGCCTTTTAGCGGCTGGCCAAAACTTTGCGCGCAGCTTCTAAATCCGGTGGGCTATCGACGCCCTTCGGAAAATCATCGATCGCGTCCGCGCGAATGATCATGCCCATTTCGAGCGCGCGCAATTGTTCGAGTTTCTCGCGCTGCTCAAGCGGCGAGGGCGGCGCGGCGACGAAGCGCGCAAGCGCTTCGCGGCGATACACATAAATGCCAACGTGCCGCTCGATCGGCCCATCGCCATGCGGCGCTGCCGCGCGCGTAAAATATAAGCAGCGGCCATCAGCTGCGCGCACGGCTTTTACGACATTCGGATTGTCGCGCTCGCCAGCATCGGTCGAGAGTGAAACTAACGTCGCGATGTCAGCGCCGTCGCGCAAAGCGGCGACGGCCTTGGCGACATCCTCCGCCCGCATCGTCGGCATATCGCCCTGAAGGTTCACCGCCACATCGTAGCGGCCAGCGGGATCAAACGCTTCCAGCGCCGCGTGAACGCGGTCGGAGCCTGATGGCAGATCGGGATCGGTCAGCGTGACGTTGCCGCCCGCTTTCAGCGCGGCCTCGGCGACCTCTTCTTCACAGGCCGCCACCAGCACTGGCCCGGCATTGGCGCGCTTTGCCAGTTCGATCATCCAGGCGATCATTGGCCGGCCGTGGATGTCCGCCAGCGGTTTGCCGGGGAGGCGGCTGGAGGCCATGCGGGCGGGAATGACGATGACAGGGTTCATTACGCTCCCAGTGCCGTGCGGCGGTTCGACGCGCAAGGGCGCTCTGGGCCGAATGGCGTCATCGCGCCCGCTTGGCTAGTGGCCCGACGCACGCCATAAACCGCCCAACTTTTCCAGCGCCAGCAAGGCAGGGCGATGAGCGATCTTAAAATGAATTCGATTCTCGGCGCGGGCATTGCAGCCGTGCTGGGGGTGATGGTTGTCGGAGTCGGCGCTGAAACGCTGGTCCACCCGAATTATCCCGAGCAGGCGGCCTATCTGCCGGAAGTGATCATTGAGGGCCCGGCCAGCCAAGCGCCGGCTGGTCCGCCGGATTTCGGCCGTCTCTTCGCCGACGCGACAGGACTGCAAGAACTGGTCACCCGCGGTGAGCGCGTCCACGCCCAGTGCGTCTCGTGCCACACGTTCGATGCTGGTGGCGCAAATGGCATTGGACCGAACCTGCATGACGCCTTCGGCCGCGCGGTCGCGAGTCACGCGGGTTTTGAATTTTCGGACCCGATGCATGCTCATGGCGGCGCCTGGGACTATCTGGCGCTCAACGAATTCCTGCGCTCGCCGGGCACGATCGTTCGCGGCACCAAGATGGCGTTCGCCGGCGTTCGTAACGATCAAGACCGCGTCGCTCTGATCGCTTACTTGCGTTCGATCTCGCCGAATAACGTGCCGTTGCCTGCGCCGCTGCCGGAAGCCGCGCCCGCTGCAGTTGAGGGCGCGGATGCCGCTGCACCGACAACGGAAGCTGCAGCGCCGGCGCACTGAGTTTTAGAATTTAGGCCAACAAAAACGGCGCCCCGCGTGAGCAGGGCGCCGTTATTGTTTGGTGCGTCGCTTCGCTTACGAAACGGCAGCCAGCGTCGGACGCTGTTCGATAACGTCGCCTTGCAGGATCGTGCTGCCGAGCATGTCGAGGAACGCGTCACCCTTTTCGGTGCGTTCCACGAATACGTTGCGGCCGTCCTTCGGATCGCGACGGCGCTGGACGAAGCCCAGACGCGACAGCGTATCCAAAGCGCGCGTAATTGCCGGCTTGCCGACATTCAGCGTCGCCGCCAGGCCGCGCACAGTGTGCGGCGCCGGTTGAAGACGTACCGTCATCAGAACCGCCATTTGGCGGGCCGTCAGATCAGGCGCATCCGAACGAACCGTCGTGACGGTAACCCGACGCCACAGGTCCAATGCTTCTACTTGGTTTTGACCGAGTTCCATGCCGACCTCCCAGAATTGAATCGCAAGTGGAAGGTTCGCTGATTTGGTGGTCGGTGCAAGCGCGAAACCACAAGATGTTGTGGAGGGGCCGAAATGATTAACCAAATCTTGACGGCGTTAGCCGAAACGATCCGTGCAATTTAAGGTGTTTCTGACGCTGAAAAAAAATGTGCAACCGGATCGAACCGCGGGCCGACCAACCACGACTTAGTACCGGGAAGGGCGAGTGAAACGTGCGTCGCGGACTTGATCATGCGCTCGACGAATATCTCGTCCTGCTGGCCCAGAGCGGATCGCCGGAGGCGTTCGCACGGCTGGCCGAGCGCTGGACGCCAAAGCTTTTGGCGTTTGCTGCACGCGCCCTCGGCTCGACGGAGGCTGCCAAAGATGTGGTTCAAGATACTTGGGAAAGCGCATTGCGCGGTGTCGCGCGTCTTGATGATCCGGCGCGCTTTCGCGCCTGGCTGTACGCGATCGCTGCACGCAAGTGCACGGACACGCTGCGGCGCAAATATCGCGATGCACGCATCGCGCAAAGCGCGGAGGCGATGGTGCAAGCGCCCGCAAATAGCGAAGGGGTCAGCAACGATCGCCTTGATGTAGCCGACGCGCTGAAACGCCTTCCACCCGAACAACGCATCGCTGCGAGCTTGTTCTTTGGCGACGATATGAGCGTCGCCGACATCGCAACGATCACCGGCGTTCCCGAAGGCACTGTGAAGTCTCGTTTGTTCGCCGCGCGGAAAGCGCTGCGTGATGTTTTTGGAGAAGACCATGTCAAATCTTGATCGTGCAATCCGCGAAGCTCTGTCGAAGGAAGACGCCGAATTCCTCGCGCGCTTCGATGACCAATCTACACCCGTTGCGGAGGTGTTGGATACGTTTCGGGGCCAATGGGCGTGGATGAACGCCTTTGCGGCATTCATCAGCTTCGCTCTGTTTGGGGCGTTCGTTTATTTTGTCTGGCAGATGCTGTCCGCCGTGGATGTTCGCGAGGTCGTACTCTGGAGCGTTGGCGCAATTATCGCGATGCTTGGCGTTGCGATGCTGAAAATGTATTTCTGGATGGAAATAAACAAGAACGTGGTTCTGCGCGAAGTGAAGCGCCTCGAACTACAGGTCGCGCGCCTTGCTAGCCACGACGCTGCCTAGGTCGAGGGGCGGAAGCGCTTCTTGAGTACTGCCCAGCTGGCGCGTAGCGCCTGGGCCTCGCCGCCAGCGGGGCGTGATGGCTTTTCCTTCGGGGCCCAGGCGTAGACGTCGAAATGCGCCCATGCCGGCGCGGTGACGAAGCGGCGCAGAAATAGCGCGCCGTAGATCGCGCCCGCCATTGCGCCATCGCCGGTGTTTTTGATGTCGGCGATCGGCGTGTCCATGTCGCCGTCATACCCATCCCAGAGCGGCATGCGCCAAACCGGATCGCTGGTTTCAATGGAGGCTTGCGCATATTCGGCGGCTAGCGCGTCTTCGTTGGTGAAGAAGGGCGGAATGTCCGGCCCCAACGCGGTGCGTGCAGCGCCGGTGAGCGTTGCGAAATCGAGAATGAGCGCAGGCTTGTCTTCGCTGGCGCGCGTGAGCGCATCAGCGAGAACGAGGCGGCCTTCGGCGTCGGTGTTGTCGATTTCGACGGTGATGCCGTTGCGGCTTGGAATGATGTCGCCAGGACGGAAAGCGTTGCTGGAGACGGAATTCTCGACAACTGCGAGAAACACATCGAGCCGCACATTCAGTTTCGCGTCCATGATGACGTGCGCGAGCCCCAGCGCGTGCGCTGCCCCGCCCATATCCTTTTTCATCAGGCGCATGCCGGCGGACGGCTTTAGATCGAGGCCGCCCGTATCAAAACAAACGCCTTTGCCGACGAGGGCGACGCGCGGCGCGGTTGGATCACCCCAGGAAAGATGCAGCAAACGCGGCGCTTCAGCTGAAGCGCGGCCAACGGCGTGGATGAGCGGATAGTTTTGGGTGAGGAGATCGTCGCCGACGATAGCTTCGAACGTCGCGCCGTAGCGCTCGGCGAGGGTTTGCGCGGCGGCGTGTAACGCGACCGGGCCCATGTCGTTGGTGGGGGTGTTGACGAGATCGCGCACCAGCCAGCTGGCTTCGACGATGCGCGCAGCTTCCGCCATGTCGGCGCCTTCCGGCGGTGCGAGCAACGGAGCGGGGCGTTTGCGCTTCTTGTAGCGATCGAACGCGTAGGCCCCGAGGCCCCACGCGATTGCGGTTGGGGTTGCCCCGAACTCGCGCGGCGCGAAGGCGATACGGTAATCGCCGGCGGGCAGATGCTGGGCGAGCGCGCCGATGACGTTGACGTTGGCCTTATCGCCGGCGCCGAAAAGCACGCGCTCGATCGCGCCGTCCGTGGCGGGCACGAGCAGGATGCGGCCGTTCTGCGCTTGGAAATCATGTGCGGCGGCGAGCCGGCGCAGCGTCTCGGAATGCCGCTCGATCCACTGGCTCCATTCGCTGGAGCGGATCACGTGCACCGGGACCGCCGGGGCGTCTGAACTTGCGAGGAAGGGGAGGTTAGCCATGGCTCGTTTCTAAACCGTCATTAGCCCTTTGTTGAGCATCAGGGCGCAGCTTTAGGCCCTTATTAGGATTCGCAAACATGTCCCGCCGTCTTGCCGCACTGCCGTTCGCGCTTCTCGCCGTTTCGTCACTCGCCGCATGCGCAACGACCGGCGAGGGATCGTCGCAAGCATTGGCTGACGCGACCAACGGAGCGCCGCCCGGCGCGCGTCCGATCGACCAGCGCGCGCGTGAGCAAGTGACGCGCGAGGACGCGCTGACACAAATGGCGTTCTGGGCCGGTGAGTATCAGACCTTCCCGAACGATATCGAAGCGGCGCAACGTTTCTCCGAAGCATTGCGAAAAGGCGGCCGGACCGATCGCGCCGCGACGATTGCAGCAGAGGCCTTGAGCCGCTTTCCGGAAGATCGTCAGCTTTTGTCGACCTTCGGTTATGCGCAAATCACGCTTGGCCGCCCGCAGCAGGCTTTGCGGCCGCTGGCGCTGGTCGCTCAGGCCGAGCCTGAGAATTGGCGCATCCGCTCGGCGCTTGGCGCGGCGCTCGATCAACTCGGACGTTTCCAGGAGGCGCGGCAGGCGTATCAGGAAGCGCTGGCGCTGCAGCCCAACAATCCGCGCATCCTCACCAATATGGGCGTCTCGCATATTATGGCGGGCGAGGCCGTTGAAGCAGAGCCGATCCTGCGCCAAGCGGTGCAACAACCTGGCGCGCCGGCTGAAGCGCGTCAGAACCTCGCGATTTCGCTGGCGCTGCAAGGCCGCTTCGATGAGGCCGAGCAGATCGAGCGTGTTGATCTCTCCCCAGCGCAGGCGGCGCAGAACATTCAGTATCTGCGCAGTTTGCTGAGCGATCCGCGTCGCTGGAACGACATGGGCCGCTGAGGCTTTTGTGACGTCGCCCTTCGACAAGCTCAGGGTGACGCTTGTTTGGACACCTGCACGCAAGGCACGCACAGCTCGTCAGCCTGAGCCCGTCGAAGGCGGGCCGCTAGGCGCGCAGAGGCGCCCGCGACGAAGAGCTTCGTCGCGGCGATCAGATCAGACGAATTGTGAGACGCCTCAGCTCGTGTCGGTGAGGATGGCGGTCGCGTCCATGGCGGCTGACAAGACGTCGATCGTCAGCCGCGGATCGTGGTGATCGCCGACAAAGCGGCGCGGCGTTTTCAGCGCGTACTGGGTAATGGTTTCGCTGGATGGCGCGACGCCAATGCGGCGTGCGCGCGCGAGGCGGATCACATAAGGCGCGGGATCGTGAAGTATACGGCGCAATGCTTCGGCGCGGCAGGCTACGCGGAAGGCGTCTGAGGTGTGCTGGCGTGGTCTCAGTTCGGGCTCGGGTGCGGGCGGCGGCGAGCGCGTGTCGCCCCAGAGCGCGCGGATGCGGGGCGCGCGGCGATCTTGAACCACGTGCGCATCGCGCGGGATGGCCAGCGCAAAACGCGCGGACCACGTTTCTGGATTGCTCAGATCGATCGCGCGCGCAGTTGAACGCGCGCGCGTGCGGCGGCGTGTTTGCGGAAGGGTGTAAAGGCCACTGGCGGCGAGCGCTGTTTCGGTGAGACGTGGGCCGCGTTGCGTTGGTTGCGCGGCGAGTGCTGCGGCTTCGGCGAGGAGGAGCTTGCGCGCGAGGATTTCGACGAGCGCGAGTTGGCGGACGATGCCTGTGCGCATGCGCGGCGCGAGTGTGAGCGCGGCAATGAGGGCCGGCGCGCCGATGACGGCAATGACGCGTTCGAACAGCGCGCGCAAACGCTCCCAGAGGGGCGTTGTCGTTTGCGGGGGCGGTTCAGGATGCATGTGCGCGGCGAGTATGCGCGCGGGTTTGAGTGGGTCGGATAGATTTTGGTGCGTGTCGTTTGGAGTCAGTGGGTTAGGGCGCGCGGGGTGTGGGATAGAGGCGAAATTGGCGGCAGATTTTGGGTGGGCGCAGGATGATGTTGGGGTCACAGCCGATATGCGACGTTCGCGATGCATCGCCGTTGACAGATGTGTTTGGCCGTATGCATATAGGCACCTGTATGCACATAAGGATGTTGTGATGCGGCGAGTTTGGGTGTGGGTTGTTGTCGTGGTGGCAGTCCTACTGACGGGCTGGACGTTTCTCGCTTGGCGTGCCGGCATGTTCATCCCACACGACGGACGCTGGGCTGTGGCGCCTGGGGAGTTCACCGACGACGGCTTCTCGCAGCAAAAACAACTGATCACGCTAGGCGATACTCAGGTCGCATACATCGACATCGGCCAGGGACCACCGCTCATCCTCCTGCACGGCTGCCCGTTCAGCGCCTATGAGTGGAACGAAATCCTTCCGGCCCTGGCGCAGCATTATCGCGTGATTGTGCCGGACCTTTACGGCTTGGGCGACACGCCTGTACGCCTCGATCAGGACTATCGTCTGCCGCAGGATGTGGAGATGGTACGCCGCCTGATGGATGCGCTCGGCATCCCTTCCGCTGATTTCATCGGCCACGATCACGGCGGCGCCACGGTGCAATTGTTGATGCAGGCGGACCCCAACCGCATCCAACGCGCCGTACTGACCAACGTCGAGGCCTACGATCAATGGCCAAGCGAACCGGAACTGCCGTATCTCCGGATGATCGTGAACCCGATCACCAGTCCGCTCATCTACCAAGCGCTTCAGTTCGAACCTATTCGGCGCGAAATCTTCTCCATCGCCGTCGAGGACGAAGCGGTGCTCACTAGAGACGTGTTGCAGGCGTATGCGCTGCCGCACGTTGCTACGCCGGAGCGTTGGCAAAGGTTGCGGCGCTTCTTCCGCTGGCAGATGGACGAGACCCACAACGACATCACCATGACGGCGTTGCCGGGCATGCGGGCGTTCGAGCGGCCAGTGTTGCTGCTGTGGGGTGAGCGGGATGAAAACTTCGGCCCCCATTTGGCCCGAAGGCTGGCCAACGACATCCCTGGCGTGCGTGGCATTCACTACCTACGCAACTCCCAGCACATGCCCATGCAAGAAGAGGATGAGGAATATGTGCGAGCCGCCTTGGCGTTTCTTCGCGACGGCGTGGTTTCCGCTGAAGCACAAACAGCGTTGACCGAAGCACGCGCTACGGCGGATGGGTCATGATCGACTTCTATGCGGCGAGGACGCCGAACGGGCGCAAGATCGCGATCATGCTGGAAGAGTGTGCGGCGCCCTACGAGACGCACTTGGTAGACATCGGCAAAGGCGAGCAGTTCCACCCGGACTTCACGCCCATCAATCCGAACGGGAAGATTCCAGCTATCGTCGATCGTGACGCGCCGGAGCCCGTCGTCGTTTTCGAATCCGCCGCTATCCTCATCTACTTGGCCGAGAAGTTCGGGATGTTGATGCCGCAGAGCCCTCGGGATCGCGCCACGTGCATGAGTTGGACGATTTGGCAGGTGGCCAATGTCGGGCCGATGTTTGGCCAAGCGCACCACTTTACTAGCAAGGCCCCCGAGAAGTGCCCGCACGCGATCGAGCGGTTTTCGACCGAAGCGGCGCGTCTGTTGCTGGTGATGGACAAGCGGCTTTCAGAGTCGGCTTACCTCGCCGGCGCCTATTCGATTGCGGACATCGCAGTCTTCCCGTGGATCAGAGTCGCGCTTGAACCGATGGCTACCGCACGGCCCGACTTAGTGGGCGCCACGCCGCACGTTCGACGTTGGTTCGCGGACATAAACGCCCGCCCTGCAGTGCAGCGAGGGTTGGCGATGGGACGCTGACGTTCGCGGCTAGCTTCGAACCTTCCGCTTGGGTCCGGGACAGCAGGTGGCAACGAGGGGTGCAAAGGCATCCGTCATGCCGGCGAGCTTGTTCATGATAACTGGACCGTCGAGTTCGTAGAAAACTCGCCGGCCTTCTTTGGCGGACACGGCAACCCCTGCCTGTTCCAACACTTGCAGATGACGCGACACGACGGAGCGATCCTGCGGTAGGCCGTCGGCAATTTCACCGATATCGGCTCGGCCCAGTTTGATCATCTGGCGGACGACTTCGAGGCGCGCTGGTTCGCAGAAGGCCCTAAAGAAGTCCGCGTCGAGGACGGCAAGACACGCGTTCGCAGCGGCGGTGCGGGAGGGCTGTTTCATAATTGCATATTACGTGCAGGATGGCGCACATATCAAGATGCACGCTTAGCCCCGTTCAGACGAAAAACACCGGCGCGAAACCCCCGCCGGGTGTTCGAAAATTGGTGGTCTGCCCCTGGTAGAGGCGTGCGACTGCCAGCAGCACTTCGCCGGTGTACGTGTAGAGGCGCACATCAAGCTTCCGCTGCACACGCTCGTCGCCCAGCAGGATCGTCCGTTCGCTGGGGGCTGCGAAGTCCTGAGCGATGTAGTCACCGCTGAGGATCGTCTCCCACGCCGTCTTGGTCAGCTTGTCGCCGCGATAGACTGCTTTGCCACCATGGCCGGAGGCCGGCTTGAAGAAGTAACGCTTACGCGCTGACCAAAGCTCCGAAGCCGTTTCGCTGGTGACACGTCGTGAGCACGGCATGCCGCTAAGCGACTGGAGGTGTTCCTCCGAAAGGCCCCATTCGCGCATCGTAGCTTGATCGGAGAGAAGCGTAAGATTTCGCTTGTCGGCGTGGAGAGCGTGATTGCGGGGATTTGGCGTGAGCACGACACCGCCATCGAGATAGGCTGCCCGTAGAACAGCATGATCTGGTGCGGCGAGCGCGAAATCGACGAGGCGATTGTAAACCAAGTCGATCGAGCGACCCGCAGCTTGAAGTACGCCTTGCTCATACCGAAGCTCACCCGCATCAACGACAATGGCCTCGTAGCCATGGCGCTCCAGTAGCGTCTTGGCGAGGATGAATTCGGGGTAGAGGTACTGCTGCTCCGGCGCGTCATCGACGATGGCGATCGTCCGCAATGGCTCGCTGCGCCGTTGAGTTCGCCACTCTGCCTCAAACATCGAAACGATCGACGGCTCGAAGGCGGCGAGCGTTTCCTGTGCCAGCGCACGCTCAACTTCGGCACAGCAGGCGATCTGGGCGCCGGCCAGGAACGCGTTGAAGAAGGCGCCCCCTGCGTTGGTGTTGATCTCGATGAGCTTTGGACCGTCATCGCCAAGGTGAAAATCGTAGCCCATGAATGCGCCGCGTGGCCCAAAGTCGCGTGTCGCGATCTCGGGCGCCTGGGACATGATCGCGGCCCGATACCCAGATAGCTCGACCGCCGCTTCGAGCGCGGTGACGATCGCCTTCATTGCTGTCTCGTCACCCTTGGGCAGAAACACCGGCGCATGCGAATAGAGATGTGGGCGCTGAGCGACGAGGTCTGCGAACTCAGCATCACCGGAAGCCGTGCGTAGGGCCTTGCTCAACGCGGCTTGATCCAACGTCACGCAGAAACATTCGCGATTAAGCTGCGCGGCGGCGATCCGATCAGCCCCTGGCGCTACTGGGCTCGTGGAGGCGTCACTCATTCATGGTCTCTAGGACTTTGTGAGGTTGGCTTCGTTGCGGCATGGTTTCATCTGCCTAGCGCAACGGCTCAAAATGCGCGAGCGAAGTCGCGCGACGGCCACCGCTGGCGCGCCGGCTGAAGCGCGTCAGAACCTCGCGATTTCGCTGGCGCTGCAGGGCCGCTTCGATGAGGCCGAGCAGATTGAACGTGTTGATCTCTCCCCAGCGCAGGCGGCGCAGAACATTCAGTATCTGCGCAGTTTGCTGAGCGATCCTCGCCGCTGGAACGATATGGGCCGCTAGGCTTTGTGACGTCGCCCTTCGACAAGCTCAGGGTGACGCTAGTTCCAACACCTGCGCGTAACGCACGCACAGCGTCAGCCTGAGCCTGTCGAAGGCGAGGCCAGCGCGCGAAGGCGCCCGCGGACGAAGAAGCTTCGTCGCGGCGATTAAGTTGCGAGCGGGCGGACCGCCGCTTTACGATTAGGAAGAGTTGGCGAACGCCAAGGGCTGAGGCGCATCGGCGCTCAGCGCGTGCGCGGGCGGATCGACGGCGAGCAGACGTGAGCCGCGCAGGCCTTTCTGCAACAGCTTGAGGAAACGCCGGACGTAGCGCGCCGGTTTTGCCAGCACGGTGATCAGCCGCGCGATGCGCTGATAGCAGCCGCCAACCCGAAGGCGGGCGCGCGCGTGCTTGAAGAAGAGCTTCGAGCGTTTGCAGCGGCGGCGAAAGCCTGACGGTGCGTTGCGGCGGAGGATGGAGAGGTCGCGCTTGGGCGGGATCACAACAAGCCGTGCTGCCATCAGGAAGAGCAAGCACTCGACCGCGCGCTCGGCCCGCTTGACCGCGCGATGCAACGGGCGATGCGTAAGCCACGCATCGGGGGAGAAGATGATCCGCGCCAGCCCCACGAGAAAGACGACGATCGAGGCCGTGAAAGCCTCGATGTGTTTTCGTGATGGGGGCTGGTAGCTGTTTGACACGCGGGCGATGTTACGCCCGTTGTGAAGGCGGTCGGATAGATCGGGATCTATCCCCGGGTTTGAGAGCGTGGTGACACACACGCACCCAAGATGGCGGAGTGAGCATAGCGACATAAGTTGAATGCGTGTGCGTCACCACGCGTGTGTGTCACCACGCGGATGTCACCACGCGGGACTTGTCACCGCGCGCGACGTCTCCAACGCCTTCAGCCATTCAGCGCCGCCGAGCGGGCGGCCTGTCGTAGAGGCGCGGCGCAATTTGTTGAGCGCATCTTCTGCGACGTCGGTCTCGAAGAAGTGCGTCATGTCCTGCCGAACGAACCGCGTTAGCGGCGCGGTCCGCACAAGCGCATCGTCACGCCCCGCGAGATGCGCGCGCACGCTCGACCATGGCCAGTCTTGTGCGCGGGCCACCAAGCCCGCGCGAACGGGATTGAGCCCGACATAGCGGCTTGCTTGAATGAAATAGCCGTCGTCCATCGGGTACGAGGCAAAGCGCCCTTGCCAGAGATAGCCAGTCCAGCGTTCGCGTTTGTTGACTTCGTACGTGTAGCGCCAGTGCAAGGGAGCGAGCGAGGCGCGCAGGCCGCCTTCAGTACGCGGCGTCAGGATGAGATGAACGTGGTTGGGCATCAGGCAATAGCCCCAACACTCCACCTCTGCTTTCGCGCACCATTCAGCCGCGAGTTGAAGGTAGCGGATGTAGTCAGCGTCGCGAAAAAACGTCGTTTGCCGGCGATTTCCGCGCTGGGTGACGTGATGCGGCGTGAACGGCGCCACGATGCGAGCCTTACGCGCCATCTGCCAACCTCCAGGGGCAATGTACACGTTTTGTTCTGTTGTACAAGTGGCTTGTTGAGTCAAACACACAACACTTGAGCCAGGCTGTCATCCTAAAAGACACCCTTTCAAAAGAGTGTGTGTCACCCTTTCTTTCTTGGAACGCTGTGGCTATGGCCGCCATTGGCGGCGGCGTTGGCGGCGCGCTTGGCGGCGGTGCTCCGACAAATTGGGCGACTGCGGCGAGGCAGGCGGTGGTGGCGAACGTTATCACTCAGGGCATTGGCGTGGCGACCGGTTTGCAGAAGCAATTCTCGTGGGCAGGCGTCGCGGCTGCCGGAATTGGCGCGGCGGTCGCCGAGAAGTTCGTGCCAACAGCCAGACTGCAAGCGCTCGCCCAGGCAGGACGCAACAGTTCAGCGTACCTCTCCGCATTTGCGCAGCGTGGCGCAGCCTCTGCGTTGGCGTCGGCGGCCACGCGCTCGCTCATCGAAGGCTCGGACTTCGGCGACAACATCATGGCCGCGCTGCCGGATGTGATCGGACAAACCATCGGGGAGGCGATAGCCGGAGGAATCTCCAAGCAGATGGAGGAAGCTCGCGCTGAACGCGAATGGGAGGAGCGCGTCGCGAGTTGGGAGGGTACAGTCGATGCGGCGTTCCCCGACAGCATTTCTATGGCTGATGCGGCTGCGTGGTACGGAGGCGAGCTGACGCCCGTGCGCGATGTTCGATGGGAGGTTGCTCAACAAGCAGGTCGGGTAGGTGGGCGCGTGGGCGCCAGGCAGGGACTTCGAGCAATCCCGATTATTGGCGGGATTCTTGCGGACCTGTTTTTTGCCGACCCAGCGGGAGCCGAACGCCAGACCTTTACGGTCGATGAGATTGGCGGCGACGTTGAGTTTAGTGGAAATCCTGGTGACACGACGAGGTGGAGCATCAGCCGCCGCGTGGACGGGCAGTTGGAGCCCATCGGACAAGCTTGGGAAGGCAACTATGGCGTTTTGACAATCGAGGACCCCGACGGCGTCTCCGAACTTCTCGGGCGGTCCTTGCCATTCAACGTTGTGCTGTTGGATCGAGCCCCCGGCTCGGGTGAAGTGCACGTGGGGGGCGGCATCGAGACCCACAATCAAGACGAACTCGATATTGTAAACAACATGCGAGCGTCGCGGGCTAGTTGGAACGACATCCACAACGCGATCCAGGACCACCGATATCGGACGACTGGCGCCGCCGGAGGCGGCAGGCCGCCCGGGGACGTGTTCGTGGTCGGCAACCACGGCGACATGCCTTCACCAAGGCCGGGCCAAGAGTCGCATCACGGCGTTATGTCGAAGTGGATGTCGGTGCACTTCCCCGGCTACAATCCCGATCTAGCCCCAGCGATACTGATGCCGGAGGCCAATCACCATGCAACGTTCGGCGTATACAATACCTGGCGGGCCGAGCAGAAACGCGCAATGGGAGGACGATTTAGCTGGGAGAGAGTCTCGGAAACAGAAATCCGCTCACTCTCCAACCGGATGCTTGACGCAGCGCGGGTTCCTCAGCCCATTCGGAACGAGTACTGGCAGCGCTACGAAGCAATGAGGCAAAGGCTGCAAAACAATGGCCAATAAGGTACTTTCGCTTGAAGAGCTCGGTCGGGAGTGGCCGGCCAGGTCCGCTTTAGCGGAGCTGGTGGACTTTGACGTAGATGACGTACCGCCGAGTTTGCGCATCTTGGCCCCATACGCAGAAACCTGGGGTATCGCCGATGATTCTCTTCGCGAGAGAATCTTCGCACAGACACCGCCGGCGCTAGTGGCTCACCTGAGAGATGTGATCTCCGTCTTTGATGATGAGCTAGATGAATGGTTGGCGGGGCCAGAGGCAACGAGCGAAACGCCGACGGACGCTTATGTGGCTTTCTCTGCTATGCGTATGGGAGTCGACCTCTCCTAAATATTTTTGCCCGGAGAATGGAGCGCGCAGGGGTGAAAAGAAGAAGCAGGTGTAGGGCAAGATAAAGCGCACCGTGCGCGGTGCTCTAAGTGCTTGCCCTACACCGAGAAAAAGCAAGGTGTGAGCAGGCGCACGCACCTCGTGTGCACGGTGCGAACAGGGCGCGCGCATTTGGCGAAAATCATCAGATCAGATTCGCGCGCCGCGCGTGAGCATCATCGATGCGCGCATGATGTGCGGCGCGATCATCGGCGTCATTTTTGAACGTGGCGGTCGCCGTCCATGCGCGCGCGTCAATCCCGCGCCGCGCTGACTGTCGCTTCCGAAAAATCCAAAGTCACGGCATGCGCCGATAACGTCGGTGCAATCCTCCGACTCTTTGGGCGCTGACAATACGCCCTTTCCTTTCAATCGGCCTGCCGAGCGGCGTTTCCTTGGCTAAAGCCAGGTGCGGCCGATCGTTGTTATAGTAGAGCGCATACGCCTCCATCACGCGCCGCAGATGTGCCGCGCTGAAGATGATGACATGATCGAGACATTCTCGCCGGATTGAGCCGATCAGCCGCTCAACATGGCCATTTTGCCAGGGCGAGGCGGGCCTGGTCGGGCGATCGTCTAAGCCCAGGCGGCGGATCTGATCGCGAAACGAAGCGCTGAAGAGCGCGTCGTTGTCCCGCACCAGAATGGTGCAACGACGTTCATGCGCGACAGCACTGGTCAGCGCTTGGCGGAGCCAAGCGGCATTTGGATGGTTCGTCACTTCCACGTGAAGGATACGTCGCCCGCCGTGAGCGAGGGCCACGAACACATAGAGGCGCTCGAAGGTGACGCTGAGCACGGTCAGCAGGTCGATCGCCGCGATGGCGCTGGCGTGATTGCGGAGAAACGTTCTTTGGGGGTGACACACACGCACGTGACGAGTGGCCTCAAGCTTGGTTCGGTGGTGTGGGTGCGTGTGTGTCACCCGACCAAGCGCTACTGTCCGTTCATCATCTGGCTGACTTGGATCAGGGCTGGGCCGATGATGACGGCGAAGAGCACTGGCAAGAAGAACAGGATCATTGGCACCGTGAGTTTCGGCGGCAGTGATGCGGCTTTCTTTTCGGCTTCGGCCAAGCGCAGGTCGCGGTTTTCCTTGGCCATGACGCGCAGCGCTTGGCCAACGGGCGTGCCGTACTTCTCGGCTTGCGTCAGCGCCATGGCGACGCCCTTCACACCCGGGTGGTTGGTGCGGCGCGCCAGGTTTTCGTAGGCCATGCGGCGCTCGGGCAAATAGGAGAGCTCGGCGGTCGTCAGCGCAAATTCTTCCGCGAGTTCGACGGAGGCGGTTGCGATTTCCGTACCGACGCGCTGCAACGCCATTTCGATCGACATGCCGGATTCAACGCAGATCAGCATCATGTCCAAGCTGTCCGGGAAGGCGGACATGATCTTGGTGCGGCGCGTGTCGGCTAAGTTTTGCAAGTAGATGTTCGGCGCATAGAAGCCGACAGCAACGCCGCCGACGATGGCCACCAGCTTCATCTGGAAGCTGATTTCGGGGGCCATGAACACGACATAGGCGAGGGCGGCGAGACCGAAGCCGATCGGCAGCGCTGCGCGATAGAAGTAGAACATGGTCTGCGCAGCGTGGCCGCGAAGGCCGGCGCGGATGAGCTTTTCGGAGAGTGAATCGTCAGCCAGCGCCTTTTGCAGGTTCAGCCTATCGACGAAGGTCTTGGCGAACGAGTTGGCGTCCTTGTGCTGTAGCGAGCCAACGCCCTTGGCGAGTTCGGCGCGCGAGCGTTTGCGCAGCTCTTCACGCTTCTTGGCGACTTCCTTCAGACGCGAGCCGAGCTTGTCTTCGGCCAGCGAAGGCGCGGCGACCGTGACGATGGTCGCGAAGCACGCGCCGGCGGCGAGAACGCCTGCGATCAGCAGCGGGTCGGTGAGGGTGTCGACGAGATTCATGTCTTGACCCTCAGAATTTGAAGTTGACCATCTTGTTCATGACGAAGATGCCCATCGCCATCATCGTCGCCGCGCCGAGCAGGATGAGGTTGCCGACGGGTTCGATGAACAAGATCATGATGTAATCGGGGCGGGTGAAGTAGACCATGCACATGACGACAATCGGCAGCGAGCCGATGATCATGGCGGAGGCTTTTGCTTCGGAGGAAAGCGCCTTCACCTTCTCCTTCATGAGCTTGCGCGCGCGCAGCACGGTGGAGAGGTTGCCCAGGGATTCAGAAAGGTTGCCGCCGGTCTTCTGTTGAATGATCAGGACGATGGCGAAGAAGTTCACTTCCGGCAGCGGCATGCGATCGTACATGCGCCCCAGGCTTTGATCCATAGGCACGCCCATGGCGCCGGCGTCGACGAGCGATTGGAACTCGGCGCGCAACGGCTCGGGACTCTCAGCCGCGATGATGCGCATGCACTGGTTGAGCGGCAGGCCGGACTTCACGCCGCGGACGATGATGTCGATGCCGTCGGCGAGTTGGTTGGAGAATTTTTTCTGACGGCCAGAGACAAGCATGCCGACGAACCAACGCGGCAGGCCGAGGAAACCGATGAAGAAGCCCATCGCTGCGCCGATATAGCCCTGCACGACGAGGCCGACGAGGCCGAGTACGAGACCGACGCCGGCAGAAGCCGCCCAAAAATGGACTGGCGTGATGGTGAGACCGGCTTGCGCGATCTGGCCCTTCACCGAGAAGCGGCGCTTACGCGATTGCTTTTCGTTGTTGGAGAGTTCTTTCAGCGCTTCGGCGGTGGATTGGCGGCGCTTCAGCGCGGCCACTTCCGTCGCTTGCTTGCGGCGATCGACGTTCTTGGTGGCGCCGACAGCCTTCACGCGCTTGCCCCCAGCGGAGGGCTGATTGTTCGAGGTCAGCACGATGCCAGCGCCGCCGATGGCGACGAAGGCGAGCACTGCAACGATCAATGCGGGATCCATTAGCCGGCCTCCGACTCATCGAGGGCTTGAGCGAGTTCTTTTTCGAGGCCGAAGTAACGCGCGCGCTCCCAAAAGCGCGGACGGCCAACGCCGGTGCCTTTGTGGCGGCCAGTGATGCGGCCGTTCTGATCTTCGCCTTGGATTTCGTAGAGGAGCAGATCTTGCGTGATGATCGTATCGCCTTCGAGGCCGAGGACTTCGGTGATCTGGGTGATGCGGCGCGAACCGTCGCGCAGACGCTGCGCTTGGATGACGACATCGACGGCGGCGACGATGATTTCGCGAATGGTTTTCGCCGGCAGTGAGAAGCCGCCCATCGTGATCATCGATTCAAGACGGGAGAGGGCTTCACGCGGGGTGTTGGCGTGCAGCGTGCCCATCGAGCCGTCGTGGCCGGTGTTCATGGCTTGCAGCAAATCGAACGCTTCGCTGCCCCGGACTTCGCCGACGATGATCCTCTCAGGACGCATACGCAGGCAGTTCTTGACCAGATCGCGCATCGTGACCTGGCCGGAGCCTTCGAGGTTCGGCGGACGCGTTTCGAGACGCACCACGTGCGGCTG
>JANPCV010000080.1:0-9676 GCA_031431115.1 Caulobacteraceae bacterium | reverse complement strand
CGTCTAGCGGCAGAGCCCGGGCTTGCGTCATCCTTGTCGGCCGGTGGGCCGGAAAAGTCCCTGGGACATTTTCGCTCGCGCGAAAATGGAGGGCGGGACGCGAGCGATCGCGCCTGGAAATTGCGCCGCGTGAACGGCGCGATACGACGCGGTCTCTCGCGTCCCGTGATTGCTTAGCGCCGGCTCGGGCGGGGCTGTTCTTTCACAACCTTGGCTCCGGTCGCTGGCGGTGTGCGGGTCGCGCTTATCCTTCGCGGTCCCCGGTGCGCTCCCTCGGTTTCCCTCGGGCTTCTCTTCTTCAGCTCCCGCGAGCTTTTGAAGATCACGCTCAGTCACCTCGCTCGCGCATCGGTGGATCAGTGGCCGACTGCCCCCCAGCGGAGCGATGCGCGGAGTTTAACGCCGCGGCGGAGGTGTAGGATAGAATTTTGCGTTGGCGTTGATTTATAAGGCGCGGAGGGTGGAAAGGGCGGGGATAGAGTGCGGGTCGCTCTGGGTGACACACACGCACGTGACGAGCGGTGTCAAGCTTGGTTCAGTGTTGTTGGGTGCGTGTGTGTCACCACGCGTCACCACGTGTCGACGGCGTCACCGCGTGACTCCCGTCACAGCGTCCAAGCTCACCCGCTCATACCTTGGGATCAACGCGATGACGCGATTGACCAGTTGAGAGACCGGGAGCACCAAATGACCAAGTTTTATTGCCTGATCGCCGCGGCCGCGATGTTCGTGCCGATGGTGATGGCGACATTGAACCAAGCCGCGATGATCGTCGCCTGAGATCGCGACGCGCGTGGCAAGGGGGAAGGGCGCGGAGCAATCCGCGCCCTTTTAATGTGTCAGACCACGTAAGGGTGACGGACGCTTGGATCGTTGGCGGGGAAGTCCTTGGTGTTGCGCGTCACCAAGAGCATGCGACGCGTTTGCGCTGATGCCCAAACGATGGCGTCGGGTAGTTTGATCTTGTGATCGCGCCTTAAGGATACGGCTCGGTCAGCCACCGGCTGATCAAGCCCAACGATGTCAAAGCTTGACAGAAATGCACGAGTACCTGGTTCAACGCTTTCATCGGCGCCGACCATAACCTCCATCCAAGTAATTATGCTGACTGCCCGTTCGTTGTAACGCCGGAGTTCGGTTCGTGAGGCCGGAACCGCGTTTAGGTAATCTATGAGAATATTTGTGTCGAAGAGCGCCTTCACCATTCGGCACGCATTTTTTTTTGGTACGCGAGGCCATCGACTTTGCGTTTGCCCCACAAACCGAAAGCGTCTTCCGCGTGCGTTTGCTTCTGGATGCCCAAGTAAGCAGCGACGGCGTCTCGGATTAGCGCTGCACGAGACCGCTTAGACTGAGAGGCCATTGCATCGAGCTGCTCGACGTGTTCGTCCTCAATTTCAGTCAATATCCGCATGATATCATAATTGTATATCACACGTCGAAATTGTCAAGTCAGCCGCCAGCCGCTCTGCCCCTTCAAGGGGGAAGGCCGCGGAGCGATCCGCGCCCTTTATTCTTGGGCTAACCGCCTCTGCGAGTGATCGTATCTTCGTAGTCAGCCAACACCGGAATATCACCGAAAGCTGGCGCAATGCCTGCTTGATCATAGTCAACCTTAAGCATGTCCACCCAAACGCCGGGCTCAAGCTCCACGCGCGCGTACATCTCAGTTTCGGTGGCTTTCTGCGCACGCCATAGGGCTTTGGGCATGGTTGTCTCCGTGGCGCTGAGCATGGCTCCGGGCTCGCCTCAAGCACAAGTGCGCTACTTACCTAAGCGCCAGCCGCTTTGGCCCTTGGTCAGCGCATCAGCGAGAAATGGCAGCGCTTCGCGCAGAGCTTCTCTCAAGCCAAACGGCGGATTGACCAAAAACACGCTGGCGCCAACAAGCTTGCCTTCGCGCTGCGGTGTCGCCACCCACAAATCTGCGCGCAGCGTTTCGCGATCGGTAAAGCTCCGCACCTCTGCGTCGGTTGAATCGAGAACGGCGCTGCTCTTTAGCGGGCGCCACCACAAATATGTGCCGTGGGCGAAGCGCCTGAGCGCCGAACGCAATGCCGAAACAGAAACATCCATCTCGTCGGGCGCTTCATACGGCGGATCGATCAACACCAAGCCGCGCTTTTGAGCCGGCGGCAGCAGCGCACCCAGCGCCTCCCAGCCGTCACGCTCATGCACATGGACGTTCGGCCCACGCGGTAACGCCCGGCGCAGCGCGCCTGCATCTTCCGGGTGCAACTCGCACGCCATCAGCACGTCCTGGTCGCGCATGTTGGTGGTCACCAAGGCCGGCGATCCGGGATAGGTCCGCAAGCTCCCATCGGCATTGAAGCTCCGCACCGCCTCCAGATAGCGTGCGATCAGAGCTGGGGGCTCCGGCCAATCCCAAAGCCGGGCGATTCCATCGCGCCATTCCGGGCTGCGCTCGGCCTCCGAACAGGCAAAATCATAAAGCCCGCGCCCGGCATGCGTATCCAGCACCGCAAACGGGGTGTCTTTGCGCTTTAGGGCGTCGAGGCAGTAAAGCAGGATGGCGTGCTTTAATACGTCGGCATGATTGCCGGCATGGAAGGCGTGGCGATAGTTCACGCGAGCGGCTTAGCGGGAGATGGTGAGATGGCAAAGGTGCTTGGCGTCGGCGGCGTGTTCTTTAAAACCAAAGACGCCGCCGCGCTTAAAGCTTGGTACTTGCGCGTCCTTGGGCTGGAAATCCCCGACTGGGGCTGTTTCTTTACCCCCGACATGGTCAAGGACAAGCCAGGCTCGGGTGTCGTGTTCAGCCCATTCAAAGCCGAAACCGACTATTTCGCGCCGTCGGACAAGGAATTCATGTTCAATCTCATCGTTGACGACATGGACGGCATGCTTGCGCGCGCCAAGGCCGAAGGTGTCGAGCCGGTGAAAACGCAGGATGAAGATTACGGCCGCTTCGCTCACATCATGGATTTAGAAGGCCGCAAGATCGAACTATGGGAACCAAAGCCCATGCCTGAGCAATCAAAGTCATGAGTGATTTCCGCGATAACACCGATGAGCGCCGCTACGAACTCGACGCGTCCGAGGGACAATCATTCGCCGAGTACCGCGATGTCGACGGCGTCCGCGTGATCTTGCACGTCGAGACGCCAAGTGAAGCGCGAGGGCGCGGTTATGCTTCAAAGCTGATGAAGCACGTCGTCGATGAGGCGCGCGGCGGCAATCGCAAACTACGCGCCAGCTGCGCCTTCGCCGTCGCTTACTTTCGGCGTCACCCTGACACGGCGGACATTCAGGCCTGAGGCGTTGTCCCGGTCGCGATCGGGAAGCCCTTTTCGCGCCACGCCTTCATGCCGCCATCGAGCGCCAGGACGCGGGTGAATCCCATGCGCCGCAGCGTCGCCGCCGCCAGCGTTGAGATTTTTCCAACCTCGCAATAGGTGACGATCCGCACCGTCGGATCGGGAAACGCCTCGTTGACCCGCAGTTCAAGCTGGCCGCGCGACAGATGCGTGGCGGTCGGAATGTGCCCCGCTACGAACTGCTCTTTCTCGCGCACGTCGAGCACAATGAGATCGTTCGCGCCTGTTGCGATCCGGTTCTTCACCTCGTCCATCGAGATGAACGGCACTTCCGCAGCCGCTTCGCTCAGAAGCTGCGCCACGCTGGTGCCGCCGCTCATATTCACGCGCAGCGCTTCCGTGAGGTGCTCCGGCATTGACGGCGAATGGGCGCGCATCATCGACACAAATTCTTCGCGGTTGGATTTCTGCAGCCGCGGGTTCGAGCGCTTTTCTTCTTCGAGCGTCGAGCAGGTGTGGCCCTTGTAATCGTGCGCTGGATAGATGCGCAGCGTTTGGTCCAGCTTCAGCACCTTGTTGAAGAGGCTATCATAAAGCTGCTCAGGATCGCCCGTCGGCAAATCGGTGCGGCCGGTTGCGCCAATGAGCAGGGCGTCGCCGGTAAACACGCGGTCGCTCGACACCAGGCACATAGAGTCGCGCGTGTGACCAGGCGTGTGCAGCACCGAAAGCCGGATGTTGCCGACCTTGATGACGTCGCCCTCATCGACGCGCATGGTCACATACGGGGAGGGCGAGAGCTGATGCGCCACCACGGGCACGCCCAGGATCTGGCTCAATTGCTTGCTGCCGCTGAAATGGTCAGCGTGGGTGTGCGTGTCGATCACGTAGCGGATGCGAACGCCATGTTGTGTCGCCAATGCCTGATAGCGATTGATCTGGCGGACTTCCGGATCGATCACCGCCGCCGTACAGGTCTCGCCGCAGCCAATCAGATAAGATTGGCAGCCGCCGGTGGCGACTTGCTCGAAAATCATGGACGTCTCCTCACGCGGAGAGTCCTACAGCTCACACGTTCCCGCAAGGGGAAGCGCTGATGCCGCCTTCGACGAGCTCAGGCTGACGCTGATGGGCGCCTTCACCGCAATGCACAATGGCGTCGCCCTGAGCCTGTCGAAGGGCGACACCGCGCACGGCCTAGCCCTCGCGGGGCGGCGCCTTCGGTTGCGGCACGATCCGCAGGTAGGATTTCACCGTCTTCCAGCCGTCCGGGAAGCGGGTCTTGGCTTCCTCGTCGGAGACCGCCGGCACGATGATGACGTCTTCGCCGTTTTTCCAGTTCACCGGCGTCGCCACTTTGTGCTGAGCCGTGAGCTGGATCGAGTCCACCAAACGCAGCACCTCATCGAAGTTGCGGCCCGACGACATCGGATATTGCATCGTCGCTTTGATCAATTTGTCCGGCCCGATGATGAACACCGTGCGCACGGTCGCGTTGGTTGCAGCTGTGCGGCCCTGGCTCGTCTCGCCGGCATCGCCCGGCAGCATGTCATAGAGCTTTGCAACATTGAGATCGCTGTCGCCGATCATCGGATATTGCACGTCGCCGCCAGTGACTTCCTTGATGTCGCCGCGCCAGCGCTCGTGATCGGCGACCGGATCAACCGAAAGCCCGATGACCTTTACGTTCCGCTTCTTGAATTCTGGCTCGAGCTTCGCGAGGTAGCCCAACTCGGTGGTGCAGACCGGCGTGAAATCTTTCGGGTGCGAGAACAGGATCGCGTAACTATCGCCGATCCAGTCATGGAACTTGATCCGGCCTTGTGTGGTCTCGGCTTCGAAATCGGGCGCCTTGTCGTTGATGCGTAGAGCCATGGGAGGGCCTCCTAGAAATTTGCGATCCGCCGCGCGATAGCACGTCGGCTCTCGGCCCCGCCAGGGAAAGCGGTCCGGGGTCGAAACGGACATTGGGGCGGGCGGGGGCTTTCGCAAGCGGCACTTAACGTAAGACGCGCATCCTACTAGGACTCGGCGCGCAAAGCGGAGGCGGGGCGTGAAGCGTATTCTGGACTGGTTCGGCGCAAACCCGATGCGCCCCGCGATCGCGTGCATTATTTCCATTCTGGTGCTGGGTTCCGCCGCGAACATGCTGAGCCCGCCGCAAATGGAGCGCGACTGGTACCCGTATCTCTCCCACACGCCGCAAGTGGAGATCACCGAGACCGGGTTTAGCGTCTCGCCGGTTAGTGATTGGAGCTACGATTACGGCGTCGAGACTGACACGGCGTATCAGGACTCCGTGTCCTACAATTTCGATCAGCTGCGCCGTGTCTGGTTCATGCTCGAACCGCAGCCGGGCTCGCAACTCGCCGCGCACACTTTGCTTTTGTTCGAGTTCGAGGGCGATCGAATGCTCGGTCTTACCATCGAAGCGCGCCGCGAGCAGGGCGAGGAATATTCAGCCTTCCACGGCCAATTCAACGCGTTCGAGCTCATATACATCTGGGCGACCGCACGCGATCTGCTCATCCGCCGCGCCGTGATGCTGGACCACGAGGTCTTCGTCTATCCTGTCGACATCAGCGACGCGCAGAACTCCACTTTGCTGCGGCACTTGCTCGAACGCTCGCAAACGCTGTCGCACACGCCGCGCTACTACAACACCATTGTCTCGAACTGCACCAATGAGCTGGCCAAAGCTGCGGGCTTCCATTGGGCGCCCGCTTACGTTCTCACCGGCCGCTCGGACGAATACCTCTACCGGCGCGGCATTCTTCCGGGTCCAAGCTTTGACGAAGCTCACGCGCGTTCCGACATGACCGAGTTCATCCAAGCGCTAAACCAAGCGCCTCACGAGGCATTCGATCGCGAGCTTCTAGAAGAGCTGCGGCGGAGAAACGACGCCCCCTTTGCGCCGCCTAGCGTGAGGCCTTAACCAGGGCCTCGCGTTCCGCCCCCGTAAGCGCCCGCCAGCGGCCCTCGGGCAGGTCGCCCAAATGCAGCGGCCCGATGCGGATGCGCACGAGGTCCACGACTTCCAGCTCCACCAATTCGCACATACGCCGGATTTGTCGCTTGCGGCCTTCGTTCAGAATGAAGCGCATCCGGTAAGGCTCGGACACGCTGACCTTGGCCGGCTTCAGCGTGTGATCGTCGAGCGTCAGCCCGTGCCGCAATAACGCCAGCTTGCGATCCGTGATCTGCCCGTTGACGCCGACGAGATATTCCTTGTCGATCTTCGATTCCGCCCCAATCACCGCCTTCGCCAGCACGCCGTCTTCACTGAGCAGCAACAGCCCGCGCGAGTCCTGATCCAGCCGCCCTAGCGGCGCCAAGCTCGTGCGCGAGGTCGGCATCGGATCGGCGCGACCGATCAGATTGGCCGGCGTCACCAGCCGCGCCGCCGGTATCTGACCGCCCATCGGCTGCGCCGACACGAAACCAACAGGCTTGTTGATCGCAATGCTGATCCTCGGCGCCACGCGCCCGTCCGCGAGTTCGATCGTCTGCCCGCGCTCAATCTTGCGCCCAGGGTCTTCGACGACCGCCCCATCGATGCTGACCAAACCGCTGGCAATCATCTCCTCAGCCTCGCGCCGCGAGCACACGCCTTCGCCAGCGAGCCATTTGTTGACCCGCTGCGGTTCCGCACCCTCATAGGTTTTGCGCCACGCCATCAGCGCTTGTTAGCCGCAGGAATAGGCTTCCTGCAATGCGCGTAGCCGTCCAACCGCGCGGGGCTGGATCTGATGCTCGTCGGTCATGCAGGCCAATTGCCGATAAAGCTCGATCGAGCGCGTTCGCTCCTCGGGCGAACCGTCGCGCAGCATGTCGGCGAGGTTCGACATCGATGGTGCATGGTTCTGCTGCGCTGCGCGTCCATAAAGCGCCTTTGCTTGCGCCGTATTGCGCGGTGCGCCGATGCCGTCCCGGTAAAGCGTCGCCAGCATGTGCAGCGCTTCAGGTTGATTGGCATCCGCGGCGCGTCGCAGGAAGGGGATCGCCGCTACCGGATCGCGCGGCCCCGCCGCACTATCGCGCAACCAGCGCGCGTAGAAAAATTGCGCACGCGGTTCGCCGCGTTCCGCTGCCGCTAGCCAAAGCCGTCCAGCTTCCGCCTGCGACTCCCGGTCGTCCGGCAGCGTCGCGGCGTAATCGATTTGCGCTGCCGTGAACCCAGCATCTGCGGCTTGCCGCAGCCGTGCTGTCGCCGTGGCTTCATCAATGCCGGCGTGCGGCGCACTGCGCCGCAATTGCCACGAGAGATAAAGCGCCGCCGCGTTGTTCTGCGCTGACGCCGCATCGCATTGCTCACGCGCTGCCGTTGGGCTTGGCAAAAATCCCGTGATCCCGGCCATGTGCCCCAAGCACGAGAGCGCTTGCGCATCTGCATCGCCCGCCGCCGCGCGCGTTTTAATCTGCTCGGCTAAGGTTTCGTCGATGCGCGCCGCCACCTCGCGCCACGGTGTTCGCTCCAGCGCGGCTGAAGTCACCGCTGGCGGCGGCGTAGATGTGGGCGTCGCCGCCGCTTGCGCCTGCACGGTAGCAAACGAAAGTTCGCCCGAGCGCACCATGTTGATGACGCGCCCGGCGCCGAAGCCGACCACAAATAGTGTGCCGACTGCCACGGCGAATACGCCCAACGTCTTCATTTGCTTGTCGCCGCCGGTCTCGCGCCGTTTCAGCAACGCCGAGCGCACAACCGCCAGCACGCTCGGCAGGGCCGCCACATTGGCCTTCGTCGGTGAGAGCTTGTCGATCTCAGCCACCAGCGCCTGAAATCGCGTCTTGAACGCTGTCCGATCCCGCAGCGCCAAATCCACCCGCGGCGCCCCGCGGAAAGGCGCCGGCGTCGCGTCCGTCACCAGTTCGGCGCTGACCAATTTTTTTCGCTCATGCGCCAGCGCCGCCAGCATCGCCAACTCAGCTGTCGGCGCCCCCCGCGACCACAGGCCAATGACGCACTTTGCGTCATCCACGATCTTTGCAATGTCGGCTTCGGCCGGCGCGCCTGCGGCGGCGTCGAACCCCAAAGTTTTCAATGCTTGCGCAAGTCCGCCCGCCTGTGCGTCGGCGTCTGGCGCTGCAGCAATGAAAACGTCCGCCATTCATTCCACCTCGGGAGATGTTGAACCGAAGCGGACGCGTAAGCGTCAAGCGAAGAGGTGGAACATTGCTGCGACTTAAGTTGGGGCCGCCCTATCTGGCGGTTGCCGAGGCAGCGCCTCCCGGTGAAGAAAGTCTCGACGGCCTGTCGGGAAGGGGGGTAGGCCGCTCGTCCTCCAGATATGAGGCTCTATCCAATGCTCTACACTGTGCTCTGCTACAACGACGAAGCGGCCGTCTTCGCTTGGACCAAGGAAGAGGACGACGCGGTCATGGGCCGCCTCAACGTCGTTCACGAAAAATGGGAAGCCAAGGGCAAGCTGAAGCCCTCGATCCGGCTTTTGCCGACCTCCGCCGCCACCACGCTCCGCAAGAAGGACAACGAAGTCCTCGATGGGCCCTACGCCGAAACCAAGGAACAGCTGCTCGGTTTCTATGTCATCGAGGTCGACAATCTCGAAGAGGGCCTGGAATTCGCCCGCGAGCTCACTGCCGCGAACCCTGGCGGGGCCTACGAGTTGCGCCCGATCATGATCTACAATCCCGGCGCCCCGGTAGAGGCCCGGTAACATGCCGGACCTCGGCTGGATCGACGCGGCGCTCGTCTCCGCGCGGCCCCAGGCCGTGGCAGCCTTATGGCGTTACTTCCGTGATCTCGATCTGGCCGAAGAGGCCTACCAAGACGCTTGTCTGCGGGCGTTGAAGAACTGGCCAAAGAACGGCCCGCCGCGTGATCCTGCCGCGTGGCTCATCATGGTTGGCCGCAACGCCGCCATCGATGTCACCCGCCGCCGCGCCAAGCAAACCGAGCTGCCGGACGAAGACCAGATCTCTGATCTGAGCGATGTCGAAGCCGACGTCGTCCAACGCCTCGACGAAGCCGACTACCGCGACGACGTTCTGCGTCTGCTGTTCATCTGCTGCCATCCAGACTTGCCCGCGACGCAGCAAGTCGCGCTCGCGCTGCGCATTGTCTCCGGTCTCACCGTGCCGCAAATCGCGCGCGCGTTTTTGGTTGGTGACAGCGCGATGGAGCAACGCATCACGCGCGCCAAGGCCAAAGTCACCGGCGCCGGCGTGCCGTTCGAGGCGCCCAATGCCGTCGAACGCGCTGAGCGTTTGGCGTCGGTTGCGGCGATGGTCTATCTCGTCTTCAACGAAGGCTATTCCGCCGCCGATCCCGCCAGTGATCGCGCTTTGCTCTGCGATGAAGCCATCCGCCTCGCGCGGCTCTTGTTGCGTATGTATTCCAGCGAGCCTGAAATCATTGGCTTGCTCGCGCTGATGTTGTT
>JANPCV010000079.1:0-37547 GCA_031431115.1 Caulobacteraceae bacterium | reverse complement strand
CCCTCGCCGGCATCCGTCGCTTAAATCCGCGCGCCGTCAGGATGCTGAAACACTGCATGCCGGCGAGGGCGCCGGCGGTCCGGAATTGTCATAGACGTGCAGCACATCACTCCTCCAACTCCTCCCAACGAAACGGCACGCGTACTCGCTGGCGTGAAGCACGGCTTCTTTGGCCGCGAAGGCGGTGTTTCAAAGGGCATCTATGCCAGCCTCAACGCCGGCACAGGCTCAGGCGATGATCCGGCCAACGTGCTTGAGAACCGCGCGCGCATCGCGGCGGCGTTTGGGATCGAGCGCGATCATTTGTGCGGCGTGCATCAGGTCCACTCACCCACCGCCGTTTTTGTGGACGCGCCGTGGCAAGGCGAACGCCCACGCGCAGATGCGCTTGTTACGACGACGCCGGGATTAGCGATCTCGATCCTCACAGCCGATTGCACGCCTATCTTGTTCGCGGACACGCAAGCGAAAGTCATCGGCGCGGCGCACGCTGGCTGGCGCGGCGCGATCGACGGCGTGATCGAGAATACTGTTCGTCTAATGGAAGAGAATGGCGCACAGCGCGAGCGGATCGTTGCCGCCATTGGGCCGTGTATTCACCAGAGTTCGTATGAAGTCGGGCCTGAATTTGAGGCGGAGTTCCTAAACGCCGATGCAAATTTCGCGCGCTTCTTTGTTCCAGGCGCCGGCGATCGCTTGCATTTCGATCTGCCGAACTTCTGCGCCGCGCGCCTTACTGCATCAGGCATCAAGCAGATCGAGACGCTGCCGCTCGATACTTACGCCGAATCCACGCGCCTGCATTCGCATCGCCGCTCAGTTCACGAGAAAGCGGGCGATTATGGCCGCAATTGCAGTGTCATCATGCTGGGATGAGCGTCTTCGGTTCACTCGGCGCGCTGCGCGATAAACCCATTCCGCCGCCGCCCGAAAATGGCGCACGCGGCTATCGCGAACTGCCGATCGCGTTTGACGGCGCTGCCAACAAAGAGCCGCTGGTCGCGCTCGGTGAGTACGGCGTGCGCGGCGAGAACTTCTACGCGCAACCGCGCAATCCGCCCTACTACGCGGTCATACCTGGCTCGATTGAAATGCTGGCGCTGCGCCAAGGCGCAGCAGAACGCTTGCGCGATGTGAATGCTCGCCTCGCTGAAGCTCATCTCGAACTCTTCGTCTTCGACGCGTGGCGCCCGCAGGCTGTGCAAGCTTACTTCCATGATCGTTGGCTTCCGGCCGAACTGCGCAAGCGCAAGCCGCACTTGAGCGACGCTGCACTCGCCGCCGAAGTTCAGAATTATTGGGCCGCGCCCAGCAACGGCGCCGAGGCGCCCTCACCGCACTCAACAGGCGGCGCCGTTGATCTCACCGTGCGCTGGCGCGGCGGCGACCCGCTCTGGATGGGATCACTGTTCGACGACGCCTCGCCGCTTGCGCACACAACGCGCTTCGAAACTGAGGTCGATCCGGAAACCTTTTCTTTCTCCAACGAGGAGGCGCGCGCCAACCGGCGGTTGCTTTACTGGCTGATGGTCGAAAATGGTTTCGGCTCCAATCCATCCGAGTGGTGGCATTTCTCATTTGGCGACCAAATGTGGGCCAAGCTCCGAAACGAACCTGAAGCCCTCTATGCCGGTGCGGCAGCGTCATAAAACGTGGCGCCGGGGCCACGCGCGCACGCCCTGTCATTAATGTGCAGCAAAAGCTTTCGACTCCCGCGACTCGGCGCTTAAAGGGAGCCACTCCAGGAAGCGACGGGGCCCGCTCCCATGAAACTGTTGACCGGTAATTCCAATAACCCGCTCGCCAAGGCGATTGCGGAGCATCTTGATACGCCGCTCGCGCAGGCTGAGTTCAAGCGTTTCAAAGACAACGAGATCTTCGTCGAGATCCAGGAGAATGTGCGCGGCGAGGATGTGTTCATCCTGCAATCGACGTCCTACCCGGCGAACGATCACTTGATGGAATTGCTGATCGGCATCGATGCGCTCCGACGCGCTTCAGCACGCCGCATCACGGCGGTGATCCCCTATTACGGCTACGGCCGTCAGGATCGCAAAGTCGGCGGCCGGACGCCGATCTCGGCGAAGCTGGTGGCGAACCTCATCACCACGGCCGGCGCCAATCGTGTGCTGACGCTTGAGCTGCACGCCGGCCAGATCCAAGGCTTCTTCGATATCCCGACCGACAATCTCTTCTCGACGCCAGTGCTCGAGCGCGACATCCGCGAAAATTGCGAAGACACGACAAAGCTGATGGTCGTTTCACCCGACGTCGGCGGCGTGGTGCGCGCGCGTGCGCTAGCGAACCGGCTGGGCGCCGACCTCGCCATCGTCGACAAACGCCGCGAAAAAGCCGGCGTCAGCGAAGTCATGCACATTATCGGCGACGTCGAGGGCCGCGAGTGCATCCTGGTCGATGACATCGTCGATAGCGGCGGCACGCTCTGCAACGCTGCCGAAGCGCTGCTGAAGGAAAAGGCGAAGTCCGTTTCAGCTTACATCACGCACGGCGTACTCTCGAACGGGGCCGTGAAGCGCGTTGATGACAGCATGCTGAAAGAACTGGTGGTCACGAACTCGATCGATCCGACCGGCCGCAAGCACAAGAGCTCGAAGATCCGCGAAATCTCGGTTGCGGCTCTCATGGGTGATGCGATCTGGCGGATCGCAAACGAACAGAGCGTCAGCTCGCTGTTCGAGTAGGGACGCGGCTACTGCCAAGGCAATCCGTCGAACTTCAGCGCACCCTCAAGATCGGCGTCCCAATTCGCCTTGCTGGCGCAACAAAAAGAAGCCTTCGAAGTCGCCATCAACCTCGAAGCGCACCGCGCCGCAGAGGCAGGTGCCGGCGTGCTTCACGATGGCGGCGAGAAGTGTTCGGCGCTGAAGCGGTATTGCGGCGCGGCCGTTGCCCCTTGCGAGGCGCTGACATTGATCGAGTAGCTCGCGCCAGTGCACGCGCCCGGCGTTGCGGGCACATCGCGGTTGAACACCATCAACGCCGCATACTCGTAGCCGGTTGTGTCAAAGACACCGCCGCGCCCGAGCTGAATGACTTCGATCTGGCCATCGCGCTTACCGAGGCCGACCAGTTCGAGATTGGCGTCGCCGCGCAGCGCGTAGGTGCGGCTACCTTGCAGGCGCAGCGCGACGTAGTTCGCTCCGAGTTGCTGGATGCGTCCACGCGGCGACCATGCGCCGTTGCGATTGATCGTCCCGGCAAGTTCGACCGAGCGCGTGAAGCGCGGCGCGAGATCATAAGCGCGGGCGAAGTTCTGCACGCGCCAGCGTTGAAGCGCATCGGGAATGGTCGTACCGGCCGCGCTCAGCGTCCGCGACATGGTTTCGAAGCCATCATAGGTGACGGCATTTTCCCAAAGCTGCACAACGATGCGCTCGCCATAGCTATCGGCCAGCGATTGCAACAACGTCCACTGCGCGTAGTTGAATCCCTGCGTGTTCGTGGTCCAGCACAATTCGGGCTGCGCGAAATCGGTTTCGACGTAATCGGATGCGTCCTGATCCGCGCCGACAGTGACGACCTCGGTCCATGAAGCGGTCGATTCATAGAGCCAGCTCAGCCCCTCCTGCGCGTCGTAGCCGAATTGGACGACGTGGTTGAGTTCGTGAGTCGCGGTGGCGCGCATCAAACTCTCGGCTGGCGCCTTCTTGCCCATGCCACGAAAGTCATTGTCGATGACAAAGACGGCGCGCGCCGCGGCGGTCTCGCGGACGCTTGGCGTGCTCGGATTGTCGAACACCATGTCGACCGGCTTGGTGTAGCCCATTGAGCCGTTGGCTTCGCCGATATAGGCGCGATAACGGCCATCGCGATCGCGCACGGGCGCTGCCCAACCGATGCGGTTCACTTGTATGTCGAGCACTTCTTGCAGAGCGCCAGCGGTCGCGCGCGCGTACTCGTGCGTTGAGGCATCGCGGCCTTCGAGCGTGTAATCGACCTGAAAGTCCGTCGTGGTGATCGTTTCTACCGGACCGCTCAACCTCACTTGATTGTCGATCAGCTCCTGCAACGTCGTGACCACTGAGGCGTTGACGGACAGCAGCACAAGCCGGAAGCCACCGCTGCTGCTCGATTGCGCGAAACGATAAAGTTCGAGGCGGTACCTGCCAGCGGCCGGCGCCGTGAACGCGAACGCGGAATTCAAGGAGCCGTCGCCGCGATCGTCGTTCAGCGCGACTGGATTTCCGTCCGGGTTATTGAGACGCAGCACCGTATCGAGATCGCCGCTCGTCGCTTCGGCGTTTGCGTAAAGCGTTTGTCCAGCCGCGAGATCCACAATGTATTCACGCGACGTCTGCGCGTCATTGAGTTCGCCTTCGTGCCGCGCGATCGGCGTGCCTTCGATGGAAGAAAAGTTGAACGGCGCACGAGCATTCGGGTCCACCGCCAGGGAAATAATCGCTTCGCCAACGCCGTTGCTGCCATACGTGCTCGCGACGACGCGGTAACGGCCGGCGCGCGCAATCTGATAGACAATCTGCGAGTTCAGCGTGCCGTCGCCTTGATCGTCGTTCGACGCCAGTGTCGCGCCACTTGCGTCGAGCAAGGTCACCGTCGTGTCGAGGCCTCCGGTGAGAGCAAATGTGGAGGCGACAAACACATCATCCGCGGCGAGGTCGACATCGAAGCTATGTTCGGTTTGCCGCGGGCTGAAGGCAACGCGATCTTCGCGCAATCTGCGCGACGCGTCCGATAGGCCAACATCGAGCCCGTAGGCGATGTCGAGTTCGAATGCGCCGCGGGCGTTGTTGTACCCCGCGACAATCGCTGTGTAGCGGCCGGACGTACGCGCGACGTGAACAATGCGTGATGACAAAACGCCTTGCTGCTGATCGTCGTTTTCGGCGATGCGGCGTCTGTCCGGGCCATTCAACGTCAAAATCGTATCGAGGTTTTCGCTCGATGAGGTCGTCAGCGTGACGACCTGGCCTTCTTGCAAATCGAGTGTGAACGATGCGCGCGGCGCGCGGGCTGTGAGGCTGCCCGTCAGGTGTTGATCCGCCGTCGTTTGCGCCACGGCGCTGGCGGTCATAAGCACAAGAGCAATAATTGAAATGCAGGCGCGCACGAACGATCCCCCAAACCTGAGCCGGTCGCAAATACCAGCCGCTTCCCACTATCGGTATAGAGCTTGCCTCGCCGCCCGCTCAATCTCTCAATTGCGCCTCACCCACTAGTGGCGGCCAGCCAGGGATGACGAGATCGCGCAAGCCCGCTAAATGGGCCGATGCGGCTCATCAAGAATATCCTCGGCGCGGCCCTCTTTGTCGCCCTCGCGGCCTGCGCGATCGGCACGGCTGAAGAGGACAATGATCGGTTTCCAACCTCGGGCTCGTACCCCGCTGGCACGATGGAACGGATCGACTTTACGGCCGGCGTGCCTGAGCACTGGCGCATCTCGGCGCTGCAGACACCCACACGCGCCGATGCCGACTGGAAGGTCGTCATCATCACCGGCACACCGTCTTGGAGCGAATATTGGGCGCCGACGATCGCGGCGCTCCCGCAAACCCGAGAAATGATCGTCGCTGACAGACCGGGTTTTCGGACCTCGGAGCCGCAGGACGCTGTCCGTGACTTGGCCAAGCAGGCGGACGCCCTTGCCCCGATGCTGGCGCACCGGGAGGGCCAGCGCGTGCTGCTGGTGGGCCAGAGCTTTGGCGCGCCGGTTGCGACGCTGATGGCCCAGCGCCATCCAGATCAAGTCGATGCCCTAGTGCTGGTATCGGCCTATTTTGGGGATCGCGGCCCTACGGCGCGCCGAATGATCGGCGCAGGCCGGCTTTTCCAGCCCATGCTGCCCCGCGACTTCCGAAACTCGATCAGCGAGATGACCGCGCAAACCGGCCAGCTCCCTGCCGTCTGGACCGCCCTCCGCGGCCTCCAGCAGCCCATCGTCTTCATCCACGGCGACGCCGACACCTTCGTGCCCCTAGAGGCGGACCAGCGGATCGCGGCCGAATACGGCCACACCCTCATCAGCGTGCCTGGCGGGGACCATTTCCTGAACGCCTGCTGCGTCCCGGACCTACTTGGGGCCTTCGAGCAGGCCATCGCCGAGGCGGAGGGCCGGGAGGCCGCTAGGCCTCCCGCGGCGCAACCCTCCGATCCGGACCCGGCCGGCGGGCCTACCTTGCGGTGATCCCCGCCTTCCGCTAGAAGCCCCGCTTCCAATTTTCCCGGCGCCCCGGAATTTAAGGCTCTCAGCCATGGCTGGCATTGTTCTCAACGTTGAAAAGCGCGAAAAAATCGGCACCGGCGGCGCCCGCGCGACCCGCAAATCCGGCCTGATCCCGGGCGTCCTCTACGGCGGCGCGCGCGGCGCGATCTCGATCGAGATCAACGCCAAGGACGTCATCATGGCGATCCGCTCAGGCAAGTTCCTCTCGCACATGGTTGAACTCAACCACCAAGGCGAGAAGCAGCCGGTCATTCCGCGCGCGCTGCAATTCCATCCGGTGACGGACGAAGTCATCCACGTCGACCTCTACCGCGTTGAAGAAAACGCCGAGATCGCGATCGACGTTGTCGTTCACTTCAAGAACCACGAAGCTTCACCAGGCCTGAAGCGCGGCGGTGCGCTCAACGTCGTGCGCCACACGATCAAGCTGAAGTGCAAGGCCAACAAGATTCCGGAAGAGATCGTCGTCGACCTCACTGGACGCGACATTGGTGACTCGATCCACATCTCTTCGATTGTTCTGCCGGACGGCGCGCGTGCCGTGATCCGCGATCGCGATTTCACCATCGCCACGATCGTCGGCCGCAAGGTCGAAGAAGAAGTGGCGCCGACGGTCACCGCAGCTCCGGCTGAAGCCGCTGCGGATGAGAAGAAGGACGAGAAGAAGTAAGGCTGATCCGGCTTCCCTTCCCCGCAACGGGAAGTTTAGAAGGCGTACATGCTGCTCCTCGTCGGTCTCGGCAATCCGGGCGCGAAATACGCTGGCAACCGGCACAATATCGGCTTCATGGCCGTGGATGCGATTGCGCGCGCGCACAAGTTCGGACCGTGGAAGAAGAAGTTTCGCAGCGAAGTTTGCGAAGGCGGCATCGATAGCGTGCGTACGCTGATCATGAAGCCGCAGACGTTTTACAACGATAGCGGCCATGCCGTCGCCGAAGCGTCGCGCTTCTACAAAATCCCGCAGAACGACATCGTCGTTTTCTACGATGAAATCGATCTCGCGCCCGGCCGCTTCCGCATGAAGACCGGCGGCGGCGCGGCCGGCAACAACGGCATCCGCTCTATTGCCGCTTGGCTTGATACCGACGCCTTCCGCCGCGCCCGGCTCGGCACCGGCCACCCCGGCCACGCCGACCTCGTGCATGGCCATGTGCTCAGCGACTTCGCGAAGAGCGAACGCGAGGGGGTCGACAAATTATTGGAAGCGCTCGCCGCATCAGCGCCGTTGCTCGCACGCGGCGACGACGAGAAATTCCAAGGCGAAGTGATGCGGCTTGCGCCGGCTGATAAAGCGGGCGGACGGAAGAAGTCTGGCGAAGAGGCGTGACCACTTGGAGCGCCGGCGCTCCAAGACGCTAGCGGCGTCCGCTCTTCACAACTTTGCGGCGCGTGCCACACAGATTGCTGACCGCGCCGGTGACGCCGGCTTTGCGCATCGCCATCTCGGCCTTCGCCATATCCCACTGCGGCACGTAGAGAACGCGATCAACGGCGTTCACGTGCTTTAGCCGCTTGGCGGCGCGTTCGAGATGACGGGTCGAGCCGGAGCGATCGACCTCTTCGGCCTGGCGTTCATCGCGCTTTCGCTCAGCAGTACGGCGGCGGCGCACCAGGTCCGGCTCGAAGTAGAGCAGGTTGTCCGGCGGCGCGTCTGCGTCCTGCAAGAAGCGGCGATTCCAACGGTGTTGCGCCATCTCAAGCTCCCAGCTTGTGGATATGTCACCGATTCGCGGTACTAGCGTTTGCGAAATAAGCCAAGCAAACTGCTGTTTTGCTTCGCAATCGGAACGAAATTCCGTAAGAGACCGGCGCTGGGAAACGCTGCTTATGTTGAGTCTAATTCTCTTTTACTTGCCGTCACTTGCGTGCGGTTTTCACGTGGTCCGCACAGGACGCGAGATGTTCTGGCTGTGGCTGTTCATCATCGGGCCATTGATCGCGCCAGCGTTCTACTTCTTCGCCGTTCTGGTTCCAGAATGGGTGGGCGGCAAAGGCGCGAGGAGCGTTGGGAAGGTCGCGCGTCAGACGCTCGATCCCGAACGCGACTATCGCAACGCATTGCGGGTGCTCGAAGAGACGCCAACCGTTGGCGCGCGCATGAAGGTCGCGCATGCAGCGGCGGCGCTCGGCCGCTGGAGTGATGCTGAAGCGCAATGGGCGCTCAGCGCTGAAGGCGCCTGGGCTGACGATCCCTCAATCCTCATGGGGCACACGTACGCGCTGCTCGAACTTGGCCGTTACGCGGATGCGTTAGAACGATTGGAAAAGTTGAAAGCGCTCGGCCCCGAAGGCAAGACGCCAACAGTCGCCCTCGCCTTCGCGCGCGCGTATGAAGGCCTCGGCCGCAACGAAGAAGCGGACGACGCTTTCCGTTTTGCAGCGGACCGCGTGCCTGGACTGGAATCCGGGGGCCGCTATGTAGCGTTCATGGCAAAGACCGGGCGCCGCGAAGACGCCGAGGTCGGCTTTGCAGAAATCGAGCGCCGCCTCGCCAAGATCGCCCCGCCCTTGCGTCCCGAAGCACGCGTCTGGCGCGATCTCGCCGCCAAGGCGCTGGAACGCTCCTGAGGAGCCCACATGCAAACGATTGCGATACTCGGCGCGAGCGGCGTGTACGGACGCTGGCTGACTCCCCGTCTCGTTGCGAACGGCTTCAAGGTGCGCGCACTCGTGCGACGGCCAGAAGCGGCGGCAGTTGCAACCGCGTGCGGCGCGGACGTTCGCATTGCGGACATCTTCGATGAAGGCTCTTTGGTTTCAGGCCTCGAAGGCTGCGATGTGGGCATCAATCTCGCGACCTCGTTGCCCGGCCCAAGCGGTCGCGGCAGCTTCGAGGCCAATGATCGGGTGCGTCGCGAAGGCGCGCCTCTCTGGGTGAATGCGTGCCGAAACGCAGGCGTGGGCCGCGTCATCCAGCAAAGCATCGCCATGATCAACGCATCCGGCAGCGATGCTTGGTCTGACGAGGACACCGTTTACGCCGCAACGGAACAAGGCGTTGCGACTGATGCATTCGCCGCGTCCATTGCGATGGAAGACGCGGTGAAGTCCCCTGACTTGGACTGGATCATTCTGCGGGGCGGGCTTTTTTATGGACCTGGCACCGGCTTCGACGACGATTGGTTCGCGCGCGCGCAGGCTGGCAAGCTCCGTTTGCCGGAAGACGGCTCCTCGTTCGCGTCTCTCGTGCATATTTCGGACATGGCCGCCGCGACGCTAGCAGCCGTAAAGCACTGGCCGTCGCGGCAGACATTGATCGTCTGCGACGATCAACCCGCACGCTGGCGCGATATATTCGGCTATGTTGCACAGATCACGGGCGCTCCGGCGCCTTCCCCGGGCGGCCGCGCTGGCTTCCCGTCGTTCCGTGTCAGCAATCGCCGCGCGCGTGAAGCACTGTCGTGGGCGCCGTTTTATACTGATTACCGCGCCGGGCTTGTCCGCTGACAGCTTGCGCGCACTTCTGAGAGGACTTCATGGGTTTCAAATGCGGCATCGTGGGCTTGCCGAATGTTGGCAAGTCGACGCTCTTCAATGCGCTGACGAAGACGGCCGCTGCGCAAGCGGCCAATTATCCGTTCTGCACGATTGAGCCCAATGTCGGCGAAGTCGCGATGCCAGAGCCGCGCCTGACGAAGCTCGCGGCGATCGCGGGCTCGAAGGAAATCATCCCGACGCGGATGAACTTTGTCGATATCGCCGGCCTGGTGCGCGGCGCGTCGAAAGGCGAAGGCTTGGGCAACCAATTTCTCGCCACCATCCGCGAATGCGACGCCGTCGCCTACGTGCTGCGCTGTTTCGAGAACGACGACATCACCCACGTCGAAGGCCGCATCGATCCGATCGCGGATCTGGAAACGGTCGAAACCGAACTGATGCTCGCCGACCTCGAAAGCTTGGAAAAGCGCGTCAACAATCTCGAAAAGAGGGCTAAGAGCGGCGACAAGGAAGCAAAGCTCACGCTCGACCTCGTGCTGCGCGCAAAGGTGCTACTCGAAGACGGCAAGCCGGCGCGCCACACCAAGCGCGCCGCGGAAGAAGAAAAAGCCTTCGCGATGCTACAGCTGCTGACAGCCCTGCCCGTGCTCTACGTCTGCAACGTCAACGAGGCGGACGCCGCCGGCGGCAACGGCCACACGACGCGCGTGCAAGAACGCGCCAAGCTTGAGAGCGCGGCCTGCGTTATCATCTGCGCGCAGATCGAAGCGGAAATGGCCGCGCTCTCGGACGAGGAGCAGGTTGAGTTTCTAGAAACGGTCGGCCTGCAGGAACCCGGTCTCACGAAACTCATTCACGCCGGCTACGATCTGCTGGGCCTACAAACCTATTTCACTGTCGGCCCAAAGGAAGCGCGCGCCTGGACCATCCAAAAAGGCTGGACCGCACCGCAAGCCGCTGGCGTCATCCACGGCGATTTCGAAAAAGGCTTCATCCGCGCCGAAACCATCTCGTATGACGATTACATCACCTTCAAGGGTGAGAGCGGATCGAAGGAAGCCGGCAAGATGCGCCTCGAAGGCAAAGAGTACGTCGTCAAAGAAGGCGACGTGATGCACTTCAGATTCAATGCGTAGATTCTGGCTGATCGCGGCGGCTGTCGCGCTGATTGGCCTTGGCGTTGCCGCGTACGTGTTAATTGCGCCGCGCAGCCACGTGCTTTCGCCCCCGCGCGCCACCAACGGCGTCGACTACGTCCTCTACGTGCACGTGCCGCAGGCGTGCCGCGTTGGCGGTTGCCGTGCCGCATACCTTCTCGACGGCTTGGCTTGGCTGCCAACGTTCGCTCGCATCAGTGACGGCTTGCATTCGCAACGACGCATCGAGCCGCTCATCCTCATCGGCGTCGGGTATCGCAACGCGATCAATACAGGCGCTCTACGGAAGCATGACTTCACACCCGCCTTCGGACGTACTCCCAACCAAACCGGCGGCGCGGACGCATTCTTGGACGTGTTGCGCGCCGAGATCATCCCCTATGCCGAGGCACATTTACCTATCAATTCCGACCAGCGAACGCTTATCGGCCATTCCTATGCCGGCCTCTTTGCAAGTTACACCTTGGCCAAAACGCCAGACTTCTTCGACCGCTATCTAATCATGAGCCCGGCGCTTTGGTTCGATGATGGGGAGATTTTTGATGAGCAATTTGCGCCGGCGGAGCACGAGCGCACTGTCTTCTTAGCAGCCGATACACCACGGGGCGAGGCGCGGAGCGATATGGCGCGAGACACGCTTCGCCTCAACGCCCTACTGCTGCAACACCCCGACCTAAGCGTGTCGCACACCCTCCTGGTCGGCGAGACTCACAACAGCATGGTGGAGCCAGCTGCGCAGCGCGGTCTGCTTGCACTCTACTCGAACGAGCATTGATGACCGAATCCTCACAGCCGCGCACGCTTTCCACGCCTGAACTCGTCGCCATGGTGGCGTCGCTTTCGGCGCTGAACGCGCTTGCCATCGACATCATGTTGCCGGCGCTGCCGCAGATTGGCGCCAGCTTCCAACTCGCCAACGACAATGATCGTCAACTGGTTGTCATCGCCTATGTCGCGCTCTTCGGGGTCGCGCAGCTTATCTATGGCCCGCTGGCGGACTCGTTTGGTCGTCGCAGCGTGTTGATTTATGCGCTCGGCATCTACATTGCGGGCTCGATCCTGTGCGTGGTCGCGCCGAGCTTCGAGCTCTTTCTCGCCGCCCGCGCAATGCAGGGCGTCGGCGCGGCAGCCACACGCGTGATTGCAACGGCCGTGGTGCGCGACCTCACCGAAGGCAGACGCATGGCGCAAGTCATGTCGATGGCGATGACCGTGTTCATGATCGTGCCGATCATCGCACCGGGCATCGGACAGCTGATCTTGTTCGTTGCGCCGTGGCGCTGGATCTTCGCCGCACTTCTAATTTACGCCGTGCTCGTGCTGATTTGGACGTTCTTCCGATTGCCGGAAACGTTGAAACCGGAAAACCGCCAGAAGTTCAACGCGCCAGCGATTGCGGCCGCCTATCTCTCGGTGCTGCGTCAACGCCAAACCGTCGGCTACATGATCGCGTCAACGTTCGTGACCGCCTGTCTCTTTGGCTACATCACGTCATCCGAGCAATTGTTCGTAGATGTCTATGGGCTCGGACCAGCCTTCCCGATTGCGTTCGGTTCAATCGCGATCGCGATCTCAGTTGGAACGTTCCTGAATTCCAGACTCGTCATGCGACACGGCATGCGGCGGCTGTCACACGTGATGACGATTGGATTCACGGTATCGGCAGTGGTGCTCGCGGCATTGGCGCAGCTCGGCCTTGCGAGCTTCTGGGTCTTCACCGGCATGGCGGCGCTGACTTTCGCGATGTTTGGCCTGATGGCGTCGAACTTCAACGCGCTGGCAATGGAGCCCGTGGGGCGCGTCGCCGGTTCGGCATCCGCCATTTTCGGGGCCGTCACCGCAACCGGCGGCGCCATCCTCGGCGCATTGATCGCGCGCGCGTTCGACGGCACCGCGACGCCATTTGCGATCGGTCTGGCCGCTGCAGGCGCCGCAACAATGCTCGCGGTTCTATGGACCGAACGCGGCAAGCTTTTTGGGACGGGGCCATCGCCGGCGGCGCCGAAACTCTAGTTCTGCAAACGCGTATCGAAGCGCAGCGGGTCGCGTATTTGCAGGTACACGACGCCGCGGCCGTAATCGATGGCGAGACCGCGTGCTTGCGACAGCACATCCATACCGATGAGCAACGCGGGTTCGGATGTCAGATCCCAGATCTGGAAGATGTGATAGTCGCCGACGTATGCGTTGACATTGCGCACTTCGAGCTCGCCCACGCGCATGCGCGGAATAAGGATCGCGTTCTCAAGCCTCACTGTTGAGCCCGCCGTGTAAGCGATAGTCGCCTCTTCGCGCGGGCGCCGGCGCAAGCGGGCGTTGAAGGCATCGCGCAACGCGAGGTTCGCCAAAGATGAATCCGACCCTGTATCCAGCAACAGCCGCACGCGAATGCCATTGATGCTGCCGCGCACGACGACCAAGTGACCGAAGCGCATCTCGCCCTCGATCCTGGACCAACCGCGCAAACGCCGCGCATCGCGCGAGAGCACGATCTCAATGCAGTTGCGCTCGAAATCCATACGCAGGCGGCGATTGCTCATGCCGTCGACACCAAGCAGCCCCTGTTCGCCGGCGAGCACGCGTCCGCTCAGCATCGGCAGCGCCTCGGCATTGAGCGAGACATCGCCGTATTGCAGCCGATCCACATTGACCATTGGCGCAACACTGACGCCGTGTACGGAGTGGACATTGCCGGAGCCGTTTGGCGTGAGGCCAAGGTGCGCGGCCAGATCGTCTGAGACGACAGAACGATTGGCGCCGGTATCGACGATAAAGCGGAATGGCCCCTGCCCGTTCACGCTGACGGGCGCGACGACACGCCCAAGGCGATCTGTGCGCGTCGGGCCAAGCGCGAAATCTTGAGGGGTCGCGGTTTGATACGCGGCAAGGTCAGGCGCATCGAGGCATTCGGCAGCGGCGGCTGTCACGAACAAAAACCCCGCCGCGCCCGCAGCAATCGCCTTCAGGTGACCAAGCAACCCCATTGCGCGGTGACCATGATCCTGCTGGCATGCACGCGCCAGTGACAATGCCCTCAACTTCGCGCGATCTCCCGACGTCTCGACGAATGGGAGCACGCATGCGACGGAGACGCGATGACCATCACGCTCACCAGCAAGATCGACCAGTTCCAGCTCAGCGCGCTTTCGGTTGAGCCGAAATCAGCGCCGATCGGCGGCGTTGTGGTTATTCAGGAAATTTTTGGCCTGACGGATCATATCGCTGATATCTGCAGCGTGTTCGCAGATGCGGGATATCATGCGATTGCGCCGAGCCTGTTCGATCGTATCGAACAAGGCTTTCACGCCGGGCACGATTTTGACGGCATTCAAAAGGGCATCGGCGCGGTGATGAAATCACCCTGGCCGCAAGTGGTATCCGACATTCAGGCGGCCATCGATGCGTTGCCGCAACCGGTTTACGTCACCGGCTTTTGTTACGGCGGCGCAGCGGCCTGGATGGCGGCGGCGGAATGCACCGGCCTGAAGGCCTCGTCCTGCTTCTATGGCCGGCTGATCGCAAACATTCTCGACCGCAAGCCGAAAATCCCGGCCATGCTCCATTACGGCGCACGCGATGCTTCGATCGCGCCGGAAAATGTTGAGAGCGTGCGTCTAGCGGCGCCGGACTCGCCTCTCTATCTGTACGACGCAGGTCACGGCTTTTGCCGCGCCGGCAGTTCAGATTATGATCAAGCCGCGCGCGAGCTTGCGGTGTCACGCACGCTCAACTGGTTCGCACGCTGGCCCTGAGGAAGAAGTCATGGCCATCGACCACGTTTCTGTCGGCGTTACCAATATCAAGCGCTCGAAAGCGTTTTATGATGCAGCGCTGGCGCCGCTTGGCATGACGCCGGTGATGCCGATTGAGATCAAGGGCCAACTCGTCAGTGTCGGCTACGGGACCGGGCCGGGCGTTCCGAGCTTCTGGATTCAATTGCCGATCAACGGCCAGCCCGCAAGCATGGGCAATGGCGTTCACATCGCTTTCCGCGCGCCCACGCGCGAAGCGGCAGACGCGTTCTACCTCGCAGCGATCGAGCAAGGCGGCATCGAAGACGGCCGGCCGGGTCTGCGCACCGAATATCACCCAGACTATTACGGCGCCTTCGTGCGCGATCCGGACGGCAACAAGATCGAAGCCTGCAGCCATCGGCATGAATGAAGCGCCGATCGCCATTATCGGTGCCGGCCCCGCAGGATTGATCGCAGCGGACGTTTTGAGCGCCGCTGGAAAACGCGTAATCGTGTTCGAGCGCATGCCCAGCGTCGCGCGAAAATTCCTGATGGCCGGCCGCGGCGGGCTGAACCTCACACATTCAGAGGCGTTCGAGGCTTTCGTCACGCGCTATGAGGAAGCAGCGCCGCGGTTGCGGCGAATATTGGAAGCATTCACGCCGAGCGATCTGATCAAATGGGCGAACGATCTCGGTCAGGAGACTTTTACCGGCTCAAGCGGCCGCATGTTTCCGAAAGCCATGAAGGCCTCGCCGCTCTTGCGCGCTTGGCTCGGGCGTCTCGCAGCGCAAGGCGTCGAGATACGCGCGCGCACGGCATGGCTCGGGTGGAGCGATGATGGCGCGCTGCAGTTCAACGATAACGAAGCTGTGCGCCCCGAAGCAACGGTGCTCGCATTGGGCGGCGCGAGCTGGCCGCGTTTGGGGTCAGACGGATCGTGGCGCGAGACGCTCGCCGCGCGCGGCGTAGATATCGCGCCGTTTCAACCTGCCAATGTCGGCTTCAATGTTGCGTGGAGCGATCACATCCGCAGTAAGTTCGCGGGACAGCCTTTGAAAACGATCGCGCTTCGGTGCGGCGCGCGTGAAGTGCGCGGCGAAGCCATGATCACCGAATACGGCATCGAAGGCAGCGCCATCTACGCCCTCGCCGCTGATCTGCGTGCGCGTGCTCCCGTTACAATCAGCATCGATCTTCGCCCAGACCTTACGCATGCGGAGATCGCAGCGAAACTGGCGCGGGCAAAATCCGGCGACACGCTCTCCTCCACCCTGCGCAAGTCGCTTGGTCTCTCGCCGCTCGGCATCAGCCTGCTGCATGAAGGCGGCGCGCCGCCACGCGAGAGCGTGGCGCTCGCCAATCTCATCAAAGCTGTGCCGATCACACTGACATCCGCACGCGGTCTGGAGCGAGCGATCTCAAGTGCGGGAGGCGTCCACTGGCATGCGGTGGACGATGATCTTCAGCTTCGCGCGATCCCGAAAACCTACGTCGCGGGTGAAATGCTTGACTGGGAGGCGCCGACGGGTGGCTACTTGCTGCAAGCGTGCTTCGCCACCGGCGTCTGGGCGGCGCGCGCCATTTTGCGCGGTTAAGGCGTTCCCCAAGGCAGCGCTCACCCTTGCCGCATCTTGGGGGCCCTGCTAGCTAGCCGCCCTCCCCTAAGGTCAGAAATGCCGCAAGCCTCAGCCCTCCTCAATGTGATGATCGCCGCCGCGCGCAAAGCAGCGCGTTCGCTGTCGCGCGATTTCGGCGAAGTCGAGAACTTGCAGGTCTCGCGCAAGGGGCCGAGCGATTTCGTTTCTTCTGCCGATATCAAATCTGAAAAGACGCTGTTCGAAGAGCTCTCCAAAGCCCGGCCCGGTTATGGCTTCGTGATGGAAGAGCGCGGCGTTGTTGAAGGCACCGACAAAACCAATCGCTGGCTCGTCGATCCGCTCGATGGCACGACCAACTTTCTGCACGGCATCCCGCACTTTGCCATTTCGATCGCGCTGGAGCGCGAAGGTGTTCTGGTCGCGGGCGTCATCTACAATGTCGTGCGCGATGAACTCTTCTGGGCCGAGCGCGGCCAAGGCGCGTACCTCAACGATCGCCGCCTCCGCGTAGCAGGCCGCGCCGATATGCGTGATGCGCTGTTCGGCTGCGGCACGCCGTTTCACGGCAAGGCGGGTCACGACGTCGCGCTCGCGGAGATCGGCCGCGTCATAGACAAAACGGCAGGTGTTCGCCGCTTTGGCGCAGCAGCACTCGATCTGGCGTACGTCGCCGCGGGCCGCTTCGACGGCTTCTGGGAACGGAACCTCAGCGTCTGGGATCTCGCCGCAGGCGCGGTGCTGGTGCGCGAAGCCGGCGGTGTCGTGAACGAAATCGATGGCGGCGACTTCATGAAGACCGGCGCTGTCGTTGCGTCAAACAACTCCCTCATCGCTCAACTTACGCAAACAGTGCGCGGCGGTTGATCCCGCGCGCTTGCTCGTAGCAGAGTAGCTCCAAGAGCTCACCTCCCGGGAGGATAAGGGCGGGAGGAGACACGTTGACTCAAAAAGCAGCCAGCGGGCGCAAAGTCTCGACGTGGGAGATCGTCGCGTTCGCAGCGCCAGCGGGCCCGTTGCTCGCCCTCTCGCTGCCGACGATCATCTTCATCCCGCCCTACTTTGCCTCGCACCTGGGCATTCCACTTTTTTGGGTATCGGCAATATTTCTCGGCGTTCGTCTCGCTGACATCGTGATTGATCCAACGCTCGGCGGCTTTCAGGATCGCACCGAGCATTCCTGGGGCCGCCGCCGCTTCTGGCTGATCGCTTCGTGCCTGCCACTGATGGCGCTGATTTGGTTCGTCTTCATCGGCATGTGGCCTGGCATATCGATCGCGCTCGTCGGCGCTGCGGTCTTCCTGCTTTATCTCGTCTACGCCTCGATGATGCTCGCGCACTTGGGATGGGCCGGCGAACTCGTGCCGACCTATCACGGGCGCACGCACGTGCTTGGCGCCGTGCAAGTCGCAAGCATGGTCGGCCAAGTGCTGATGCTGGTGATTGCAGGTTACGTCGCACAGACCGCCGGTGGATCCGACGCAGCGGCGGTGGCGGCGATGGGCTGGACGCTTGTTCTACTGCTGCCGGCGATGACGTTGCTCACGGTCGCGTTCGTGCGCGAAGAGCGCCAGCCGCCGCAGCCACACATGAGCTTGAAACAAGCGATCCAAACCGTCGTGCAAAACAAGATGGTCCAACGCGTGCTGCTACCGGACCTGCTGCTTGGCATGGCGCAAGGCGTTTCAGGCGGCCTCTTTCTCTTCTTCTTCCAGATGATCCTAGGCTTCGAGCGTGAAGCGCAAACGCTGCTCGCGGTTTATTTTATTGCTGGCCTCGCGGGGGTGCCGATCTGGTGGTACGCGGCGCGCCGCTGGGGCAAGCACCGCGCGCTCCAAGGCGCGATGATCTACACCGCAGTCACGACAGCGTTGCTGCTGGTCATGCCGCCGGATAATTTCTGGATCGTCGCGCCGTTCATGGTCGTCGCCGGCCTTTCGCAGGGCGGCGGTGTTTTGTTGACGCGATCACTGATGGCCGACGTTGTCGATGAAGATGAACTCGCCACTGGCTCGCGCCGCTCCGGACTCTATTTCGGCCTGCTGCTGACAACGTCGAAACTTGGCGTCGCCACCGGCCCCATCACCTACGCGATTTTGGGCCTCGTCGGATTCAACGCCGCCGCAGGCGCCGCCAACGCGCCAACAGCGCTGCTGACGCTCGAAGTGCTCTTTATCGGTTTTCCGATCGCACTTTGCGTGCTGACGGCGCTGTCGCTGCGAAACTATCCGCTGGATGAGAAGCGTCAGGCCGAGGTCGCGGCCGCCATTGAGGCGCGCCATTCGGCGAACAGCGAGAACACCTTGGGACCTGTCACCAAGTAGCGCTTCCAAAGGCGGCCTGGCTCTCTCAGCAAACGATACAGCCACTCAAGGCCCATCGCCTGCACCCAGTGCGGCGCGCGCGTCGCAGCGCCGGAGAGGAAATCGAGCGCAGAGCCAACGCAGAGTCCGACGCCGCGCGCGTCGCTGCGCTGCGCGATCGCGTAAGCGATCATTTCCTGCTGCGGCGCGCCAACGCAAATGAACGTAAAGCGCGACGGTTGAGCCGCGGCAAATGCGGCGGCGCGCACAACGGCGCCCGGCTTTAACTTTATGCCCATGGGCGGCTCATGCCAGCGCACGTCGCGCAGATCGTAAACGCGCTTCAGCTCTTCGACGCTATCGCGATCGCCGCCAATGATGGTTACCGGCTCGTACTTGTCGATCACTGTGTCGAACAGGTGCTCGGCAATGTCCGATCCTGGCGCCACTGCCAGATTGATCTTCGCTCTGCGCGCCAGACCTTTCAGGACGCGGCTATCATTCAACAAAAGCCAGGCGCGCTCATAGAGAGCGCGGCGTCCCGGCTCGTTGGCAAGGCCAACGACGTGATCGACATTCGGCGTTGCGACATAGGCAAATGGCAGGCTCAAACTTGCGCGCGCGCAGATCGCATCGAGCGCGCCAGCGAGGTCCAAACCACTGAATTGGAGATCGAGGAAATTAACCTTGTCCGCCGTGCGGACACCTGCATCGAACGCCATAGCGATTAACCCAAATTCGGCTTTAACGCCGTTTGAGCGCTCTATGCAGAAAACGGGCCGGATGAATCGCGTCACGCGCGAGCTGACTTAACAGCGCGGGTTCATTACACATTTCGCTGGCTAGAATTTCGCCAAGCAACGGCGCTAGCGTGAGGCCGCGCGCACCTAAACCGCCGACAACGTAAATGCCAGCGTGCGCCGGCGGCGGCGCGTCCGTGTCTAGGGCGCGTCCGTGCGCCAAACCCGCGTACTGCGCTAACCATGCTTCAGCATCTGGCAGCAAGCCCGCGATCGGCGCGTAATCAGGCGTGGTCGCGCGCTCTGAGGCGCGCGACTGCAACGTGGCTTGATCGATGCTTGCGGCGATCTCAGGGGCCAGCTCACGCAACGCAGCGAGATTGCGGGCGCGGGCGTCATGGACCGCCGGCGTCTCGCCGGCCGGCTCCGGCTCATGCCGGCGGGACGCCGGCGGTCCATATTTGTCGAACGTCGCACCGAAGAGGACGCCGTCGTTGAATGGCGCCACGTAACTTCCGCGCGTGAGTGCGTGCGCTGGAGCTGCGCCCTTCCCCCATTCGATTTGTCCGTAGGAGAGTGCGATCGGCAGGAATGACGCGGGTTCGAATGTGCTGAGCGCTGCGCCGCATGCGAGGACGACGGCGTCTGCTTTTAGAAGCGCTCGTCCATCGGGTGCGCGCGCGATCCAACCATCGCCTTCACGATCAAGACGCTGCACCGGCGATTCACAGATCAAGGTCGAGCGCTCAAGCATGCGCCTGATCACTGCCAGCGGCCGCACCAGTCCAGCGCGCGCATGTAGCGCCGCGCCGCTCGGCAAGCGGGAGAACCAATCTTTCGGGAGCGGCGGATCATCGAGCAGATCCGCCAACGCGGCGTCGCCATCGGCTGCGCGCTGCTCGACGCCGCACGCTTCCAGCAAATCCATAGCTTCGTATGCGCTGACGGCGTGAAGGTAAGCGGCGAGATAGACTTCACTGAGCGCCCCGCCCCGATCGAGCCGCGGCATCACCAAGCCGGCCGGATTGCCGCTAGCGCCGGCTCCGAGATCGGGCGCGGCCTCCAAGACCACAACCTCGACGCCGCGGCAGGTGAGGGCCTGAGCAACGCTCGCGCCCGCAATCCCAGCGCCCAGCACTGCAACGCGTTTCGGGATGTTGCCGCCGAAGGGATAGAGGCTCGGACCGCCGGCGCCCCCCAGTCTTGATGCTGTTGCCGGCGAGGGCGCCGGCGGTCCGAGAAAGACCGCCTCCAAACGCTCGCGCTTCTTGCCGAAGCCCGGCTTCTTCTCAACTGCGAATCCGGCAGCCTCTAAACCGCGCCGGACATCGCCTGCCACAGTGAATGTCGCGGCTCGGGCGCCTGGTGCGCTCAGCCGCGCCATGTCGCGGAACAGTCTCGGTGACCACATGCTGGGGTTTCGCGCCGGGGCAAATCCATCGAGCAACCAGGCATCGAACGAGCCTGTGAGACCGCTGAGCACCGTTTCGGCGTCGCCAGTGAAGAGCGTCAGCGACAACCCGTCTTTAGGGAACCAGAGCCTCTGCGGAGCGTAAGCACGTACCGGCCAACGCGATAAAAGCTTCTCTGCGAGGTCGCAAACATCTGAAAATTCTCGCAAAACTCGTGCAGCGTCGTCCCTTGCTAGAGGGAATAACTCGATGCTGGAGATATGCAATTGCGCATGAGGTAATCGCGTCCTTTTCCAGGCGCGCCAGAGCGCCAAAATGTTCAATCCCGTGCCGAATCCTAGTTCGCACAGGGCGAAACGATCCCTGTTTTGCCAGCGGCCCGGCAATCCGGTTCCCGCGAGGAACACGGCGTCGGCCTCGGCTAGGCCTCCGTCCTTGGAAAAGTAAACATCGTCGAACGCCGACGCCTTGAGCGAAGCGCCGTCCTCACTCCATTCCAGATCCGGCGCAGGCGGCAAACGCGGCATCACGAGACCCTAAACGCAAACGAGCCGCCCTCTCGGGCGGCTCGTCGCGAAAACTACGTGTGAACGTAGATTACGGCGTGGTCGTCGCCGGAGCTTCGGTCGTCGCAGCAGCGTCAGCCGGAGCTTCGGTCGTTGCAGCAGCTTCAGCCGGAGCTTCTACGGCTTCTTCAACCGTCGCAGGTTCTTCCGTCGTCGCCGTCGTTTGGCCGCAGGCCGCGACGCCGAAGGCGAGAACAGCAGCAGCAGCAGCGGCCAAGCCCATTTGGATCTTCGTCATAGGTTACTACCCCTCGTCTCAGCGTCAGGGTCTACCCCCAACGCAAGGAGGCGACTCCATGCCAAGGATTAACCGCATTGGCAAGCGGCGACGCGCTGCAAGCCCATGCATATACGCATAGCTCGGTGTGACGAAGTCAGGCCTGGCGCTAGCCTTCGGCGGCGGTTGCCAGCGCTTCTTCGAGCTGCGCGAAGCTCGGTTGCATCGTACTCGGCACTGAGCCGCGTCCGATTTCGACTGAAACCTGGGCGGCGTTGCCGTGCAAGTGCGCCACGAGCACATCACGAATGATTTTGTAGAATTGCGCGTCGTGCTCGATCACCGAGTTCAGACGCGAGGCAATCGGGCCGACGATGCCGTAGGCGAGGAACACGCCGAGGAACGTACCGACGAGCGCTTTGCCGATCATGAGGCCGAGAACTTCCGGCGGCTCGTTGATCGCGCCCATGGTTTTCACGATGCCCAACACGGCCGCGACGATGCCGAGCGCCGGCAGACCATCGGCCATGCCCTGCAACGCGTGCGCCGGGTGCATCGCTTCGTGGTGGTGCTTCTCGATCTGCTTTTCCATCGCATCCTCGACCTGATGCGGATCGTCGAGGTTCATAGTCATCATACGCAACGTGTCGCAGATGAAATCGACCACGAAGTGGTCTTTGCAGAGCTTTGGGTACTTCTGAAAAATCGCGCTCTCATTGGGCTTTTCGATGTGCGCTTCAAGCGCGACGATGCCTTTTGTCTTCATCAGCTTTGTCAGCTGGAACAGAAGCGAGAGGAGGTCTTGATAGTCCTTCTTTCCCCACTTCGGACCTGACATCACCCTCGAAACGCCGCCGGCGACACCCTTCAGCCCATGCATGTCGTTGGAGATGATGAGCGCGCCCAAAGCGGCGCCGCCGATCATCATGAATTCCATCGGCGCTGCTTCGATGATGACTTCGAAGTGGCCGCCCGCGAGCATAAAGCCCCCGAACACCATGCCGAACACAACAACGAGGCCGATAATTGGAAACATGAAGCGCGCGTTTACCTAAGGCATTCTGCCGACAGGGCGTTATGCACCCGGGCGCTTAACGCGCCGTTTCGGTGAACAGCCAGAAACGCTAATGCGGATTAAGAGAGATCAACTGGAATTTACGAAAAGCGGCGCAGCAATGAGGGCCAACGACATAACGTCGAGGATCAAACGCGAATCGCGTTCATCGCGGCAATACGGACGCGCCGAGGCGATCGCGTAACGCTCGGCCGCCCTCTCATAGCGGCGGCAGAGGCGCGGCATCACGCGTGCGAGGCGGCGGGCATAGGATTGTGGATCGTCAATTGCGCGCCGCAACGCTTCGAAGCGGAGCGCGAGGCGTAGTGGTGAAGGCACGAGGCGACGCGGCTGCGATGGCGCGTGCGGCGGCGGCGGCGGCGTTGCTCCCCAGAGCGCGCGGATGCGCGGCGCCCTACTCTCCGGGAGCGCCATTGGATCGCGCGGCGGCGCGAGCTTGAAGCGCACGCGCCAGGTTTCGGGTTGATTTGGATCGAACGGTTGGGTGGACCGCGCGCCTTCCGCCTTCGCCAAGGCTTCGGCAGACAAGGCGGGCTGGAAGCCCGCGCTCCAACTTGGTGACGGCGGCGTTATGATTTCCAAGCGCGGGAGGCGCGAGTGCTTCGAGCCGGCGGCTTCGGCACTGCGCATCTCGGCTGCCGCGACGAAAATAAGTTTGCGCACGATCGCTTCGAGAAGCGCGATGCTGGACGCGATCTCGTGGTGGCGGCGGCGCGTCAGCGCGGTGAGCACCGCGAGCGCCGGCAATGCGCCGATAACGACGCTGGCGCGCGCCATCATGGAGCGCAGGCGCTGCCAGAGATTGGCGATGGTGTCGGGATTGGCTTCGGTGATGAACATTGGCGCGCAAGCCTAAAGGCGCTGCGGCGCTGTAGGATTGATTTTGGTGTTGGCGTTGGGAATGCTGGGGTTTGGGGGAGGAAAAGCGGGGATTGGGGGCGGTGGATTCGGTGGAGCGGTGTTTTTTTTGGAGGGTCCCGCTACTGGCCCATTCCAGCCTCTCGACATTTGTGCTCTCATTCCAGAGTGCGTGCCGAACCCCAGAACCTCCTAAGCGCTCTGCGCGCGGCAACAACGATAGTCGCGCTGGTTCTGTTGGCGCAGTGCTCCGCTGGGACTGATAACTTTCCGGTGGTGGATAGGGACAAGTTGACGATCACGCTGCAAAGGTCGGCGTGCTTCGGCTCCTGTCCCGACTATTCTGTAACCATTCATGGCGACGGCCGCGTCGTGTTTTCGACTGATGGCGAGCCGACCGATGCGGTCTCTGGTCTCCATCGCTCGTACGCATTTTCCTCCGGGGTACTTGTTCGCGGACGGCACGAAGACCGGATTGACACCGCCGCCGTCGATGCATTGGTCCAGGAATTTCGCGAAGCGCACTTCTTCTCACTGCGCAACGAGTACACAGCCGAGATCACCGACAATCCGACTTACGTGCTCACCGTTGACACGGGACATGGAAGGAAGGCGGTCGTTGACTATGTTGGCGAAGAGGTCGGGATGCCGCGAACCGTGACCCAGCTTGAGGATGAAGTGGATCGCGTTGCCAGAACTGCTCGTTGGGTCCGGGGAGCCGAAGGCTTAGTGGAGGCGCTTGCGGCAACAGGGTTTGATTTTCATTCGGGCGAGGCGGTCGCCCTTGCGCTCAATGGCGTCGAGAATGCCGACGATTCAACATTAGTTGCTCTCCTAGATCGCGGCGCACCGATTGAAATGAAGCTATCGGATCTCGACCCGTCAGTGCATTCATCGGAGCATTCTGGAAGCGCGTTGCTTCGCGACGCCATCGCCTATGGAAAGCCCGCGCTGTTCCAAGCGTTGGTCGCAAGAGGTTGGCTCGAACGACTGGGCGTCGCCGAAGCGAGCGCTGCATTCGCGCGGAGCGCCGCTGGCTGCAGCCCTGTCATGGTTGATGTGGCAGTCTCATTGGGTGTGCCCATTGATCCTCCGCCGGCGCAGCGAAGAGCGCCCAGCGAATCTGATGAAGATTCCGATGACGACCTTGAAGGCTCGGCGCTCGCAAATCTCGCGACCAACTATCTGTGCCGAGATGAAGCGACGCGGGTCGCTGTCGCTGAGCGCCTGCTCGCGCATGGCGCCGATCCCAATCGGCGCAATGCCCAAGGCCAGACGGCGATCTTCGGCGTGGAAAGCCTCGAGCTTTTGAACTTGCTTCTGGCGCGCGGAGCTGACGCACTGGTGCTCGACTATGATGGCAATAGCGCCGTGTTCGAAAGCTGGACCGACGCAATCGTCCTGCGGCTGTTACAGTCGGGTGCAAGTCCAATCGGCCGTTACTACGACGGCAGGACACTCGCCGAGCAGATGCGCGAGAGGAGCATGCCCATGACTGCCGTTTGGCTCGCGGTACACTCGTCTCGAGTAGATCGTCACAATTGAGTTCGAGCGACTGGCTGGCGACATCGGCAGCTCTAGCCTATCGCCGCCTGTCATGTAGGCTGGCAGTCCGCGCGTGGGAGTAGAACTATGCGGTCGTTGTTGTTGGCGATGGGCATGTTAGCCGGGAACGCCACTGCTGCGTCGGCGCAGGAAGAGACATTTCGTCTCGAAAATTGTGGTTACGTATTCTCCGTAGAAAGCTACGTCGCGAGCGTTTCTGGGCTCGACATCGCACTTACGGCCAACGACCGCTTGATCGTCGGCGATAGAGTGTTGGCAGAAAGCAATACATGGCGCCGCAATGAACCGCCGCGCCCATGGCACGACTCCGCCAACACGGCGGAGATCGCCGTCGGCAGGGATGAAGTTGTCGTGCGCACGTCCAGCACAGATTGCATCGACTATCAATGGACACGCCTCTACGTCGTCAACCAGAGAGGAGAGTTGCGTGGCACATTCACTTATCCGCACGTTTGGGAGAGAGTCGTACTGAGCTATAGGGCCGCTGATATTGTGTATGCCACGAACTACTATTGCGAGTTCGCGGAGGGGGCGCCACAGGGCCAAGCATGGACCCACGTCCTTCGCGCCGGAGCCCGAGAGTTCATGAGAGAGTCGAGGCCGCGTGCCGAAGTGTGCGTGGGAAATCAGGCGCGGGCATCCGGAGAATTGTTGGTGTTCATGCCGATGCAGCCGGTGCCGCCTGCACGCCGGGATTCTCGGTGATCCCCCGCTAGGCTTAGACTCTTGGACTGCGCCCGTTCTGTTTGCGCCCGTAAACCTCATCCGTCCGCTCCGCGGACACCTTCTCCTTCACCAGGAGAAGGGACGCGGTGCTTGCTTTGCGCGTGCGGTGCGTGGCGTCGTGCTTCGACGGGCTCAGCATGACGCCATTTTTGGCGATGGTATCCGTGGACGGGATCAACGTGACTTGTTTTGGTCATGGTGGAGTTCGTAGAGGTTGGGAGCCTCTGGCCCGCTTGGCGCGTTTGCTTGATGCGTGGAAGATGCGGGCCGGAGGCCCGCGCTCCAACTTGGTTCGATGCGGCGTGAATAGTGGGGACACCGCCCTTCCCCGAAGCTGCGGATTCGGCGTAGCAAGAGCTGCGGCTCATGCCAGATTCCCAATCTCCCCTGCCCGAAGGCGTGCACGCCGATAGCCGCGCGCCGATCGGGCGTAATCGGCAATTCCGGCTGTTGTTCATTTGCCTGCTGGTGATTGGCGCCGGCAATTCGATGCTGCTCGCGGTGGCGCCGCCTCTGGTGCGCGAGCTTGGGCTGGCGGATTCGAGCGTTGGTTGGATTTTCTCACTCTCGGCTTTGCTCTGGGTGCTGATGAGCCCCGGCTGGGGCCGCCTTTCCGATCGCATTGGCCGCAAGCCCGTCGCCGCGTTGGGCCTTGGCGCTTACGCCGTCTCGATGGCGTCGTTCGGCTTTGTCGTGATGCTCGGGCAGAGCGGCTGGCTGACCGGCTTTTGGCTGTTCACATGGCTGATGCTGGCGCGGGCCATTTTTGGCGCGTTCGGCTCAGCGTCATCGCCAGCGGCGCAAGCCTACATAGCTGATCGCACAACGCGCATGGAGCGCACTGAACAACTCGCCGGGCTTACAGCGGCCTTCGCGATGGGCCAAGCGTTTGGCCCGGCAATCTGCGCGGCGCTCGCGGCAAAGTTCGGACTGGTGTTTCCAATCTGGCTGATTGCCGTGCTTGCAGCGTGCGCATCCTTCGCCATCTGGCGCTTTCTGCCTGAGAACACGCCGCCGAAAGCCGAGCGTGCGCGCGGCGAATGGAAGGCGTCGCTCTCGCTCGTCACTGACAAGCGCTTGAGCGCCTATCTGATTTACGCTTTTGCGCTTTCGGTTGTCGCTGGCGTCACCGTGCAGATTTTCGGGCTGTTCACGATGGACCGGCTGAACGCCTCAGGTGAGCAAGGCGCTGAACTCACTGCGGCGGGCTTCATGGTCAACGCGCTTGCGCTTCTGGCGACGCAAATGGCGATCCTGCCGCGCATCAGGCTCGGCCCGCGCGGATTGATGGCGTGGGGCGCTGGTTTGTTGGCGCTCGGCGTTGGCGTTCAGATCATCTCTGACACGCTGGCGGCATTGCTGGTCGCGCAAGCCGTGCAAGGGCTCGGCGCGGGCTTAGCGCGCCCAGGATTTGCAGGCGGCGCCTCAGTCGCGGTGAGGCCCGAAGAGCAAGGCAGCGCCGCAGGTCTGGTCGTCGCAGCCAATGGCGCGGGCTTTGTGTTCTCGCCGCTGATCGGCGGCGTTGTTTATGAGACCGTTGGCATGAACGCGCCGCTGATCATCATGCTCGCACTGCTTGTTGGCATGATGATTTTTGCACTGCGCAGCCGCCGCTTGCGTGATGCGGTCACCATCGATGCGCCGCCGACAGAGCCGATGCCGCCATCGTAATATGGAGCGCTGGCGTCTCGCCGGCATGCACCGGCGCTGGCCGGCGGGACGCCGGCGGTCCATATTGCTCCGTATTAGCCGGCGGCCCGCGCACGCTCCAGCACGACGTCGGTAGCGCGGCCACGCACTTCCATGCCCTGCGCGCGCTCGAACGCGCGGATCGCATCGCGTGTGCGCGAACCGATCACGCCATCGGCCGTGCCTGCGCTGTAGCCTTGCCGATTGAGCAAACGTTGCAATTCGCGAATGCCGGTACGCCGCAGACCATGCGGCACGCGTGCGGGTTCCGGCGCACTGATGCCAGCGCTGGAACGCACGCGCGTCAACAGCGCCGCAGTCGGAAACCCATCGGCCGGCAAGCTCTGCGCTGACTGATAGTTGCGCACTGCGCGGCGCGTGCCTGAGCCAAACAAACCGTCAGGCGTGCCTGAATCGTAACCCAAGCCATTGAGCAGCGTTTGCAATTCGAGAATTTGCTCGCGATTGAGCGAACCAGCGGCGCGCGGCCAATCCGACACCAATCCGCCGCGGCCATCGAAGGCGCGCGCCAGCAACGCAACCACGAGCGCGTAGCGATCCGAGTTGTTGTAGCGGCGGATCACCCCGAAATTGTGATAGAGCATCAACGCTGGGCCGTTCGCGCCGGCGGGCAAGAAGAGCTGCGCCTGCAGCCCCCACTCTGCGCCCGGCCAAGCAACGTCATCGATACGGCGCACGCCGCGCTCGTTCCAATCGGCGATCGAACGCATCGTGCCGTCGGCAAGCGCGTAATCAAAATTGTTCGGCAGACGCACCTCTTCGAACACTGGCTCACCACGGCGCCACCCACGATCTTGCAGATAATTGCCGATCGATGCGGCGACGTCGGCGCGGTTGTTCCAAATGTCCCGATGGCCATCGCCGTCCCAATCGACGGCCGTCGTGAGATAAACGTCCGGCATGAATTGCGGCTGCCCGAGCGCACCAGCCCATGACGAGCGCAGCTGACCCTGGCTCGCGAGATCGCGCTCGACCATTTCGGTGAGCGCCATCAGGTAGGCTTCGAACTGCTCGCGCCGGCGGCCTTCGTAGGCAAGCGTGGCGAGGGCGGCTGCAGCATCCCAGTTCAGCGCCGCCTCGCCGTAATTGCTCTCAAGGCCCCAGATGCCGAGGATGATCCCAGTCGGCACGCCGTAGCGCTGCTCGACAGCGTCTAGGGTGCTGCCGATTTCGGCCTTCAGGGCGCGGCCACCGCTAATCCGGTTCTCAGTGACGCGATTGGTGACGTAGTCCCACACCGGGCTCACAAACTCCGGCTGGCGCTGATCCAGCTCGATGACCCGGTCGTCGGGGGTGATCCCGGCCAGGAGACGGCCCAAAACGGCAGGGTCACGGCCCCGCAACACCGCCCGGCGGGCGAATTCGTCGCGCCATTCGTCAAATGCCCGGTTCCCGGTGGGCTGAAAGCTTGGCGGTTGGGGCGCTGGCTGGGCCAAACCGGTCGACGGCCCGCAGGCAATCGCCAGCGAAATCGCCGCCGCAAGAATAAAGGCTCGCGCCATCTGGTACCCCTTCGTCATCAGCCCTCAACGCCCTTAGGGTGCGTCGGGGGCCGTATCAACGTTCCCCATGATTGACTTACGCGGAGCCCCCACCTAGAAGCCCCGCTTCCTTTTCGCCCCGGAAATACGGCCATGAAAGTTAAGTCGTCGCTCAAGTCCCTGAAGACCCGTCACCGGGCTTGCAGAGTCGTGCGCCGCAAGGGCCGGGTCTACGTGATCAACAAAGTTGATCCCCGGTATAAGGCGAAGCAGGGCTGAATTAGGCCCCAATTGAAGCTCACAGGCGCCCGCGAAGCCCTCGCGGGCGTTGTGAATTTCAGGTAAGATGAATTCGATTCATCTCGTTATGCGCAATTTCATTTTCGCCATCGCCGCTACCCTGACGCTTGCTGCGTGCAACGCTGGCTCGTCTGCGCCGACGCGCGCCGATCCCCAACTCGACGCCCTCTTCGCTCAGTTGGAGCAAGCCGAGGACGCGCAAACCGCAACGCCAGTCGAACAAGCCATCTGGGCGCGCTGGGCCGATAGCGGGTCGCCGACCGTGAACATCTTGCTCGAACGCGCCAATGCCGCCGAGAGCGATGGTGACGCCGAGTTGGCCGAACGCTTCCTCGATCAAGCTTCCGATCTCGCACCTGACTTTGCCGAGACCTGGAACCGCCGCGCCAATCTCTACTACTCGACCGACGACTATCCGGGCGCGATCGCCGCGATCCAGGAAACGTTGAAGCGCGAGCCACGTCACTTCGGCGCGCTCGCTGGCCTCGGCCTCATCTACGAAGAACTTGGCCAGCAACGCTCAGCACTCGAAGCCTTTCGCGCTGCGCTCGTGATCCACCCACATTACGAAGTCGCGCTCCAAGGCGTGCGCCGCCTCGAACCGCGCGTCGACGGCCGCGACGCATGATCGTGTGGCTGGTTGCGGTCGCCGCCGCGATCGCGCTCAGCGGCTACGCGTTGGCGGCAAACGCACGCGCCTACGTTCGTCGCACGGAAGCACGCTTCCCGCCGACTGGGCGTTTCATTGATCTGGACCGCGTGCGCCTGCACGTACGCGAAGTGGGGCCGCTTGGACCGCCGCCGCCCTCGCCGGCAACTGTGCTTCAACATGAACAAGCGTTGCAGGCTGAGACACCGGGTGCCGGCGAGAGCGCCGGCGGTCCAAGAATTCTTCTCATTCACGGCGCGAGCTCCAATCTGCTCGAACTTTGGGGGCCGCTGGCTGACGAGTTTTCGCCGCTGCACCGCGTGATTGCGTACGATCGCCCGGGCATGGGCCATTCCGGCCGCGCCCGCCGCGACGCGCATACAATGGCCTCGCAAGCGCAAGCAGCGGCTCGCGTGCTCGAAGAAGCCGGCGACGGTCCTGCCATTGTCGTTGCGCATTCGCTGGGCGCCGCAGTCGCGCTACGGCTCGCGCTCGATCATCCGCGCTTGGTCAGCGGCCTCGTGCTGGTTGCGCCAGCGTGCAACCCCTATCCGTGGAAACCCGCCTGGTGGGCGCGGCTTTCGACCAAGCCAATCATCGGCGATCTCTTCTGCAATCTCATTATTCCGTGGCTTGGACCGCCGATGAGTCCTCAAAGCGTCGCCAACAATTTCTGGCCCGCGCCGACACCTGTGAATTATTTCGAAGAGGCGGGCGTGCCGATGATCTTCCGCCCGCGCGCCTTCCGCGCCAGCGCGTTTGATGTTGTCGCCTCGAATGCGGAGTTCGGCGCGCAGCAGCCACGCTACGGCGACTTATTCACACCCACGGTGATCATCACGGCCGAGAAGGACAAGATCGTCTCCCCGAAACGCCACGCCCGCGCACTCGCTGTGGATATGCCAGCCGCGGAACTCGTGATCGCCCCGGAAACCGGGCACATGCCACATCGTCTGAGGACAGATCTGGTCATCGCCGCGATTCGCCGTGTCAACGAGATGACGTCAGCGCGGGCAACCGACTAACCTCTGGTAACGATTCGATTCTCGAAACGAACAGGTGGGCAGATGGCGGACTTTGGTGGGACCGATAACGTCGTAGCGACGCAATCGCTGACGCAGACGGCGCAAGAAAAATTGCGCCAGCTGGTGGCGCGCATTGAGCGTCTTGAGGAAGAGAAAAAGTCGATCGGCGACGACATCAAGGAAAGCTACGCCGAAGCGAAGAGCACGGGCTTTGACAGCAAAGTGCTCCGCCAAGTGATCCGCATCCGCAAACAGGACCGCCAAGAGCGCGAAGAGCAGGAGCAAATCCGCGAGCTCTACCTACACGCGCTAGGCGAAATCTGATCGCTTTTGCGTTGACGCGCCTGCGAGCTTAAGCTCGCAGGCACATGGCCCGAGAGGTCGATCCCAAGCAAACGCGCAAGGCGCTGCGGATCATCCGCAAGCTCGCCGCCCAAAGTGCTGCGCCGGAAACCGTCGATCCCGAGACTGGCGAAGTGAAGCCCGGCGAGGGCACGGTCGACTACTCGCAGTGGGAAAGCGAATTTCTGACAGAGGTCGATAAGCGCCTTGAGAAGTACGGCTCCGCCTTCAACGATCTCAGCAAGGGCCGCAAAGACGAAGCGCTCTCCCAGCTGCAAACGGTGAAGCTGAAAGAGATTGCCGCCAAAGCTCGCGGTAAAAAGCGCAAAGGCATGACCACGAAGAAACCGCTCGGGTGGAAGAACCGGCCGCCACCGCGCAATCGTGACGAGGATTAGGCTGGGCCTGCACGAACAACGCGGGCGAGGACGCCCGCGCTCCATAGGGCGCGGCTATGGAGCGCGGGCGTCCTCGCCCGCGAAGTGCTTGCCAACGCTCCGCCGACGGATCCTAATATCTAAATGGCGCTGACCGGCTGGAGATCGCGCGGCTACCTTCCGCATTGCGACGAACGCGGCCTGGTGCAGCACATCGTCTTCGGACTGGATGACGGCTTCCGTTCACCGCCGCCAAGCATCGATAGCTCAACCGAGCGCGCGCTTTGGGCAGACCGCGAGTTCGACGCTGGCCGCGGGTCGCGTCTGTTGGGAAAGTCGCAACATGCAAAGAAGGTGCAAGATTGCCTGCTTCACGGCGACGGCGACGGCGAGCGCTACGCGCTCGCAGCTTGGTGCGTAATGCCAAGCCACGTGCATGTGCTTGTCGAGCAGTTCGAAAGACATACGCTTTCGGACGTGGTCCAGAAGTGGAAGTCGGTCAGCGCGCACGCGATCAATCGGGCCGAGGGACGAAAGGGCCGGTTGTGGCAGCCTGAATATTTCGATCGGTTTATGCGATCGGCTGAGCAATTCGAGTGGACGGTCGGCTACGTTGAGAACAATCCGGTTGCGGCGGGGCTGGTGGAGCGGCCGGAGGATTGGCAATTTTCTTCTGCGACGTGGCGGCGGCAGTGACGCGGGCGAGGACGCCCGCGCTCCATATTAGGAACGCGATGACGTTGATGCACAGCAGGGCCAGCACCAACATCATCGCTTAATCCTCAGTTCTCGCCGACCGCCTTCTCTTCGAGGCCGTATTCGCGAAGCTTGCGATAGAGCGTCGAGCGACCGATGCCGAGCCGGCGCGCGACTTCTGACATGTGACCTGCATAGTGATCGATTGCGAGTTCGATCAAGTCACGCTCGATCTGTTCGAGCTGACGCAGATGGCCTTCGCCATCGAACACGGCGACCGGCTGAGACGCCGCATCTTCCGCCGCCGCGACCACTGCCGTGTATGCAGAGTGAGCCGCAGTGGCATGGTGATCGTTCGCCGGCGCCGGGACGTTCATGGGCAGCGCATCGTTCGCCGCCATCAATGGCTTCAGGCCGGAAATTTGCGGGAAGTCTTCCGCATGCAGCGTATCGCCTTCGCAGAGGATCACGGCGCGGAAGACCGAGTTCTCGAGTTGACGGACGTTGCCCGGCCAATCGAAATCCATCAGCATCTGCATCGCCTGGGCGGAAACACCGCGAACGGTGCGGCCCTCTTCTGCGTTGAAGCGAGCAACAAAGCGCTGAACTAAAGTCGGCAAATCTTCCTTGCGCTCACGCAGCGGCGGCGCTTCGATCGGGAACACATTCAAGCGATAATAGAGATCTTCGCGGAAGCGGTTGTCAGCGACGAGCTTCGCCAAATCCTTGTTGGTCGCGCTGATGATGCGGACGTCAACCTTCGTCGGACGCTTGCCGCCGACCGGATCGACTTCACCCTCTTGCAGCACGCGCAGCAGTTTCACCTGCATGTCGAGCGGCAGTTCGCCAACCTCATCGAGGAACAGCGTGCCGCCGTGCGCTTCAACGAACTTACCAGCGTGGTTGTCCGTCGCGCCGGTGAAGCTGCCCTTCGCGTGACCGAAGAGAATGCTCTCAACCAGGTTTTCCGGGATCGCGCCGCAATTCACCGTCACGAACGGACGGCCCGCGCGCTCGGAAGCGCCTTGGATCGCACGCGCCAGCAATTCCTTACCGACGCCGCTTTCGCCTGTGATCAACACTGGGATGTTTGAACCCGCCGCGCGCTTGCCCATGCGCACCACCGGCGCCATCACCGGCGCGTTGGCGACCATGTCGTCGAACGAGAGATGACCGGCGACGCGCTTCTTCATGCGCACGACTTCGGTTTTCAGGTTCGACATTTCGAGCGCATTGCGGATCGAGACCATGATCCGCTCCGGCGACGCCGGCTTCACGAAGAAGTCACTCGCGCCAGCTTGCATGGCTTGCACGACCGTATCGATGCCGCCCGAAGCCGTCAGCACGATGCACGGCAAATCGCCGCGCCGCATGCGAATTTCCTTGAGCGCCTCTTGGCCCGTCATGCCCGGCATGACGAGATCCAACAAAACGATGTCGATGTCCGCGTGCTTATCTACGGCCTCAACCGCTTGGGCGCCGTTCTCAGCCGCACGTGTCAGGAAACCATTGCGCTCTACAGCCGCCTGCAACAGACGGCGCTGCGCCGGATCGTCATCAACGATCAGGATCGTCTTTCCCATGTACCACCACCAACTTATTGCCGCGTTTCTCTGACGGAAACGCTGGTCAAGTCCGGACAGTACGGAAAGGAAGTTCAGGTCGCGTTAAAATGGCACACCGAAACGCGATTTTCGTAAGGCCTCATAGGCATTAGATGAATGCAGTGTTCACCAAGTCGATCATCTCAAAATATGGAGCGCCGGCGTCCTCGCCGGCATGCGCTAGATCGAACACGCGCCGGCGCTTGTCGGTAGCAGCGGCGCCGTGCCGGCGAGGACGCCGGCGCTCCATATCAGAGCTACGCTTTCAAATTAGAGTGGAAACTTGAACGACACGCCCAAAGACCCAGAACGTAACCGTATCACGGCGCGCATCGGGCGCGTGGCGAGCGTTGGCGCAAATATCTCCGGCGCTGTCGGCGCGCGCATGATGGGCGCGGATCAACAAGCATTAGCGCGCGCGCTGCGTCAGGCTTTGGGTCGCTCCAAAGGCCCGTTGATGAAAGTAGCGCAATTGCTTTCAACAATTCCTGACCTCCTGCCCCAAGCCTATGCAGAAGAGTTCCGAAAACTCCAGGCGCACGCGCCGCCCATGGGCTGGCCATTCGTGCAGCGGCGTATGCGCGCCGAGCTTGGTCAGGATTGGGAAACCAAGTTTGCATCATTCGAGCGTGAAGCCGCCGCCGCGGCTTCGCTTGGTCAAGTGCACCGCGCCACCTCACACGATGGCCGCATGCTCGCGTGCAAGCTTCAATATCCAGACATGGCCAGCGCCGTTGAGGCTGATCTCGGCCAACTGAAAACGCTGCTCGGCCTGTTCAAGAGCATGGACGGCTCGATTGATTCATCTGAAGCCGTCCTCGAAGTCGGCGAACGTCTGCGCGAGGAACTCGATTACGGGCGCGAGCTAAAGCACATGCGCCTCTTCGCGCAGGTTCTCGCGGATGAGCCGCGCATCAAAACGCCGGAGCCGCTCGAAGAGCTTTCCAGCAAGCGTTTGCTAACCATGACCTGGCTCGACGGCCGCGGGCTCATGCATTGGCTCGACGAGCCGCAAGAAACCCGCAACCGCATCGCCGAGCTCTTGTTCAAAGCCTGGTGGGGACCGATGACGCATTACGGAATCATCCACGGCGATCCACACCTCGGCAATTATGCGCTCACCGACAACGCCGAGCGGCTACATCTTTTGGACTTTGGCTGCGTCCGCATCTTTCCGGCGCGCTTCCTCGAAGGCGTCGTTGGCCTGTGGCGCGGGCTTAAGGCCGGCGACATGGCCCAAGTGGCGCACGCCTATGAAATTTGGGGCTTCAAAAATCTCAACAAGGAGCTGATCGAAGCGCTGACTATGTGGGCGCGCTTTATCTATGGCCCGCTGCTCGAAGATCGCGTGCGCACGATTGCCGACGATGTGCCGCCAGCCGAGTACGGCCGCCGCGAAGCGATGGAGGTGCGAAAGCGCCTGAAGACGCTCGGGCCGGTGCTGATCCCGCGCGAGTTCGTGTTCATGGACCGCGCCGCGATCGGCTTGGGCGCTGCGTTCCTTCACCTACGCGCCGAACTCAACTTCGGCGCCATGTTCGCGGAAAGCGTCGAAGGCTTCTCGCCGGAAGGTCTGGCGGAACGGCAGAGAGAAGCGACGGCGAGCGTGGGACTAAGCGCCGCCACGTGATCCACCCATTCCCGGATTGCGCGAAGCGCAAGTCCGGGACCCATAGACGCGACGCTTTATCGCCAAAGCGCGGCATGCGCCGCGCCCTATTCTGATTCAATCGAGTTGATGGGTCCCGGGCTCGACGCTTCCGCCTTCGCTCTGCGAGCTCCGGCGGACAAGCAGCATCGCCCCGGGAATGGGTGAGCGCCTACGCCATAATCTGGTTCAGACCGAGAAAACCGATAATTGCGCACAGAGAGGCGGCTTCGCCGGAGAGCCGATACGCAGAGCCCTGGGTGCGGCCCCAGCACGAGGCGAGCAGAACCATCGAAGCCAAAGTCGCAGCCGGCGCGATCCAAAATTGCGGCGCCGACATTGGGAAGACCATGGCCATCGCCGGCCAAGCCAACAGCGTGAACGCCACCATCGCTGCGGCGATCGAGCAACCGATGGCGCGGCGATCCACGGCGTCGCGGAAGGTCGCCACGGCGAGATACGCGGCGATCATGAAAATCGGAGCGGCGACGATCACCGGCCACATGCCCGTGCGGCCCATCGACAAAGCGGCGCCAAATCCCGCTGCGATGCCAAAAGCTGCGCCGCCAATGAGCACGGCAAATCGCTCGTCACGGCGGAAGCCGGCCGGCGCCACAGCCGCGTTGGAATTTAGTGAAACGTCGTAAGCCATAACCATAAGCCCGTTGTTAGTCCCATCCGATGAGGAAAAAACGTGGCGCGCCCCGCGTTGTTCCTGCCGCCGCACAAAATCGACCGCTCGCCTTGCGCGCGAGCGTCGCAGTGTGCGTTATGGATCACGGAGGGAGCGAAGCTGGAATGGAAGACAAGTATGCACTGATCACGACCCTGGTGGCCGCGATCGTGCTGGCGTTCGTTTTCGGCTTCGTCGCGTCTCGCCTTCGCCTGTCACCGATTGTCGGCTATTTGCTCGCTGGCCTCGCGGTGGGGCCGTACACACCCGGCTTCACCGGCAATACCGAATTCGCGCTCCAGCTCTCGGAAATCGGCGTCATCCTGTTGATGTTCGGTGTCGGGCTCAAAATCTCGATCGATGATATGTGGTCGGTCCGCTGGATCGCAGTTCCCGGCTCCCTCGTTCACACGCTCGCTGCCGGCGGCGTCGGTTACGTCACCGGGCTGCTGCTCGGGATGTCCGGCGTGGAGAGCTTCGTGCTGGGAGCTTCGCTCTCGATCGCCAGCACCATCGTTTTCCTGCGCGCGCTCGAAGACAAACGCGCCCTGAAGACGGAGGAAGGCCGCATCGGCATTTCCTGGCTGCTAATCGAAGACCTCCTAATCGTGCTCGCGATCGTCGTCTTGCCGGCGATCGTCTCGGCCATGGCCGCCGAAGAGGCGAATGTCTCCTTGGGCCCGTTGTTGATCGCGCTCGGCATTACGTTCGCCAAAATTGCGGTCTTCATCGCGCTGATGCTGGTTGTCGGCGGGCGGTTCTTTCCTTGGCTCATTGTCCAGATCGCGCACGCGAAGTCGCGTGAGCTTCTCTCGCTAGGTACGCTGTCGTTGGCGCTCGGCGTCGCCTGGGCCGCTTACTTCTGGTTTGGCGCCAGCTTCGCGCTCGGCGCTTTCCTCGGCGGACTTGCGCTCAACGGTTCGCGCTTCTCGCACAAGGTCGCCGAAGACTCGCTGCCGCTGCGCGACACGTTTGCCGTGCTGTTCTTCGTCGCTGTCGGCATGTTGTTCGATCCGTTCGTGCTTGTGCGCCATCCTTGGGGCGTGGCGGCGATCGTCGCGGTCGTGATCGTCGGAAAAGCGACGCTCGCGTTCGTGCTGATGCGCATGATGAAGCAGCCGCCACAGGCGAGCGCACTAGTCGCGCTGGGCCTCGCGCAGATCGGCGAATTCTCGTTCGTGCTTGCGGGCCTTGGGCTGCAGCTCGAAGTGATGTCGCGCGAGACTTACAATCTCATTCTGGCCGCGGCTTTGATCTCGATCGCGGTGAACCCGTTCCTGCTGCGCCTGGTGCCGGATTCCGCGCCGGCGAAAGCGAAGGCTCAAGAGGCGGCCGCATAGCTTGGACCGCCGGCGCCCTCGCCGGCATTTTAACGCCAAGCCCCGGAAGGATATCGCGCGGCATGAACGAAGATGCCGGCGAGGGCGCCGGCGGTCCAAGATCAGCG
>JANPCV010000078.1:0-7686 GCA_031431115.1 Caulobacteraceae bacterium | reverse complement strand
GCTTCAACGTCCTCCACTTGGTCGAGGCGCGCGATGCGGTGCTGCGAAACCTCTATCGGCTCTTGAAGCCGGGCGGCCTCTTCATCTCAAAGACGCCGTGCCTCGCGCAAATGGGTCTGCCGGTGCGCCTCATCGTGCCGGTGATGCAAGCCTTCGGCAAGGCGCCCTATGTGGGATTCTTCTCGGACGCGGAGCTGGAGCGCGAGATCAGGGCGGCGAATTTCGAGATCGTAGAACGCGCGCGGCATGGGTCGCGCGGCAAGGATACGCGGCCGTTCCTGGTGGCGCGAAAGCCGGCTGCTTAGGCGACTCCATTCTCGGACAGATCCGAACCGACCAACAGCACTCGCGTGCGCCCCATTCATATTCGCAGCGGAAATTAGCGGGTCCGCACCTTTTGACCATGTCCGAAGCCGGCGAGCCCGCCGCCCCCGGCGCCTGTAAGGCCTCTACGCCCGAACCACGGGCCAAACCGGAGCAGCACCGCCATGGACTCGTTTCGCCCGTTCCACCGCATCCGCAACGCGCTGGCAATGATCGCCCTCGTCTCCGTCATCCCCGCCGTCGCCAGCGCAACACCCGACACGTCTTCTTCGACGCGCTGCAGTGCGGTCGAGTACCGGCAGTTCGATTTCTGGATCGGCGACTGGGACACCTTCGAAAGTGAAGACCTGAACGGTCCCTCCATCGCACGTGCGTGGATAGGCCCGATCGTTGATGGCTGCGCGCTGCACGAGCGCTACGAACAGTCCGATGGTCTCGTGGGCGACAGCATCCTTAGCTTCGATCCCGTTCGCCGGCAGTGGCAGCAGACCTGGATCACCAACCGCGGCTCGAACATGGTGCTGTGGGGAGAGCTGCGCGACGGAGCGCTCGTGCTTGAGGGCGAAGTGCATCTGCACGATGGCGCCACGATCCTGCAACGTATCACCTGGCGGACGGAGGGCGAAGCCGTCCGAGAGACGGCGGTGCTGTCCAGGGATGGAGGCGCGCACTGGGAACCTGCCTTCGACGTTCTCTTCCGTAAGCGCGACGCGCGCGCGGAGTAACGACCTCGCTGGCCCCCTGCCGATGCTCGCCCCGCGGGCCTCCGGCCCGCACTTAGCGCCGCACCTCAGCATCCGCGCCGCGTCGCCTTCGACAAGCTCAGGCTGACGCCACCCTTTCCGCTCGCGCCAATGCCGCCATCGGCGTCATGCTGAGCCTGTCGAAGAACGACGCCGCGCACATCCACTAAGGGCAAAGCCGCGTCGCTTCTCTTGGTCAAACGCCAAAGCCAGCTGTCCGCACTCAACCTGGCTCAAGCCGTTCAACGAAATGACCTCACGTCTGACCTTGGCTGTGACCTCAACTGGTCAACGCAACACTTTAGTCTTTTGAGACGACTGGAGTGAGAGCCGATGAAGCAGCGCCGCCGCATCTATTATTCAGCCGCGCAACGAGCTGAGATTTGGGATCGATGGCGTCGTGGGGATTCGATGCATGACATTGGTCGGCTGTTCGATCGGGGCCATTCCTCGATCTTCTCGGTGCTCGCGCCGACCGGTGGCATTCGACCGCCGCTGCGGCGACGATCACGGCGGGCCTTGACCCTTGCGGAGCGAGGAAATTTCACGTGGCCTAGTCGCGGGGCGATCGCTTCGCTCCATGGTTCAAGCGATCGGACGTTCGCCCTCAACGCTGAGCCGCGAGATTGGGCGCAATGGCGGATCTGGGCTTTATCGCGCCGCCACCGCTGACGCCCGCGCCTGGAAACAGACGCTGCGTCCAAAGCTATGCAAGTTGGCGGTGCACGCTCAGTTGCGGCAAGCTGTTGCGGCTAAACTCGCATTGGAATGGTCTCCTCAGCAAATCGCAGGCTGGCTGAAGTGGGCACATCCGGGAAACGAGGCGCGCCAAGTGTCGCACGAGACCATTTATCGGAGCCTTTATGTGCAGGCCCGCGGCGTCTTGAAAAAGCGGCTGATCGAGCATTTGCGCTCACAGCGCGCGATCCGCCGCTCGCGATATGCGACAATGAAGGGCAAGCGGCTGGGCCAAATCCCAGATGCTGTTTCGATCAGCGAGAGACCGGCGTCGGTCGAGGACCGCGCCGTGCCAGGTCATTGGGAAGGTGATCTGCTGTGCGGATCGAAAAACAGTTTCATCGTCACGCTGGTCGAACGACACACGCGCTATGTGATGCTAGCGAAAGTCCCGAACCGCGAAACCCAAACCGTCGTCAATGCCCTGATCAAGCAGGCGCGCAAACTACCAGACGAGCTCTACAAATCGCTGACCTGGGATCGCGGAAAAGAACTCGCGGACCATCGCCGCTTCACCATGGAAACCGACATCGCCGTTTATTTCTGCGATCCGCAAAGCCCTTGGCAGCGTGGATCGAACGAAAACACCAACCGGCTTCTGCGCCAGTACTTCCCGCGCGGCACTGATCTGGCGCCGCATTCCCAGGCCAAACTCAACCGGATCGCGCGCCGCCTCAACGAGCGGCCCAGAAAAACCCTGGACTTCCACAGCCCAGCAAAGCGATTTAGCGAGTGTGTTGCGTCGTTGAGGCCGCAGCCTATTCCGGTCGGTCGCTATCGCGAAGATCTCAACGGGCGTATTCTCGCTTCCCGAGCGGCTGCTGCACTGCACCACAGTTCGGTTCGTCGAACTCAGCTCGCTCTGGGCCTTACCCCTTCGCCAGCGTGCGGAGGCTTGCGGTTGTATTACAGATAGCTAATCATTGCCCCCGTTCTGATCCATTCGGGTCGGCGCAATGCACAAGGGGGGGAAATGCACCCCGACAAACAGGCTGACGCGCCAGCCAAGCGGCCCCGGCGGCTCGGGATCTTAGCCGCCTTCCGCAATACCGACTCGCACACGACGTTCTTTGAAGATGAATTTGTCCAACTCTTCATTCCGAAGGGTTGGGGTATGCAGCAACTGCGCAACAAAGTTCACGCGGAAATCGATCGCAGGAACCTCGAAGGCGAGGACCGAAAGACTGTCCAAGAGCGCATGAAGGACTACTTCCACCACAAGATAAACGTGTTCGAAGAAGCTGGAAAACCGCCTCATCTGCCCGACGCTCCGTGCATCAAGGAGGCGTGGCGCTACATGGTTGCATTTCTCGTTGTTGGACTGTCCGGGCTCGTCGGCCTGATTGTGTGGCTGGCGCTTTGGTCTAACAACGCTTGGCTCATCGCCCCGGCTGCCGCCCTTGGCATCGGAAGCGTTCTGACATTTTCATTTGTAACGATGTTGATGGGCCAATTCCGAAGCAAAGGGCGCTGGCCCGGTCTCATGGAAGAACGGATCGGTTCGACCATAGCGCAGAAATTTCCAGACGATGCGGACGTCCGGTACGTCATCGATCGATATGTAGAACTCTTCCTCGACAATAACTGGATGTATGGAAGGTTGAAGCGCGCGTTCCAAACAGGCGCGATACTCTGTCTCTATGTCGGGGCCGCGCCGCTGCTTTACTTGACGTTTGCACAGCCCGCGCAACTGAGCACCACGGCTCTCGCCATGGGCGTCGGTTTCGGTGCGGTGGTTGCCGCGCTAACGCTGATCGCATACTATGGCCTGAGCGATCACATCTTTGAGGACAAGTACTTTCAGTCACTCAAAAATTCAACTCAGGACATATCCAGGGTCATTCAAAATCGAATGATGTCGATAACCGTGTTGTACAAACGCTTCGACACGCACATTGCCGAAGTGCAGGCAACTGGAGAGGCCTACATGGGCACCAGGCCGCTTCAACAAGCGGAGGATATCGACCTGAAGCCGCATGTCGCGTTCTTCGACACTCAGATGCTGATCTGGCTCGCCAAGCGGCTAGAGTACATTGAATTCCACCTTTACAACAAACTTCACTCAGCACTTACCATTCATTCTCTACTGAGAGTGTCAGGCCTTGTGTCATCCCTTGTCATACTCGAACTGGGCTTCATTCCGCCAATCATCCTCGGGGTTCAAGGCGTCGCTGAACTGCTTGGGGCCGCGGGTTGGAACGACGTGGCCCCTTCAGCATTGGTCAAGATAGGCGCCGCGCTGGCTCTAATCATCCCAATAGGCATTGTGAGCTACCTATCGTACTTCAACCGCTCGTGGACTTCATTGAACGGAATGGGGACTAGGCGCAGCATCATTGAAGAACACTTCGATGCGGAAAACCTCGAAGGCTGGCAGACTTTCGACAAGCTTGCGCTTGACGTAAATTTGGCGGGGCAGTGCCAACGCGGGATGATCAGGATTCGCGCGTTCTTTGAGCGTCTTGGTTTCGGAGGAGGCGCAGCCCAGCAATGAGCGAGCTTCCAAATTGCGTGTGGCAGTGGACGGCGCGGTTTGCGCAATAAACGCTCGCCGTTTCGCGCTATGCGCCGGTTCGAGGCAGCGCGATTGCCGAGGCGGTCAGAGCTTTGACGGGGAGAGAGATTGGGTTTGCACTCCATTTTTGTCGGGTATCGGCGGGATGACACGGGTGACGCGTCGGGGCGTGTGTATGATCGCCTCTGCGCTGCGTTCGGCGAGGAAGCTGTTTTCAAGGATGTGGACGACCTTGACCCTGGTGTTGAGTTCGGCGCCTACATTCTGACTGTCCTGCCGAGATGCAGCGTCTTCCTCGCGATGATTGGCCCAAATTGGACCGATGTTTGCAATGACGACGGCGTACGACGGCTCGACGATCCGCGTGACTGGGTGCGTATGGAATTGGAGATGGCGTTGCATACGCCGACCCTGCAAGTTGTGCCGGTCTTGGTAAATGGCGCGCCCATGCCGCGTGCTGAGCAGATGCCAGCGAGTCTGCAAAAACTACGAGAGCTCAACGTCGCTCATGTTCGCCGTGATCCGGATTTCCATAAGGACATGGACAGATTGATCAACGCGCTTGGAAACGGCGCCCGCCGCGGTTCGACTGCCGGGATGCGACCTTCGGCGAAAGAAACGCATCGGCGATCGGCAATTGGGCAAATTCCTCACGGCACGTTGCCTGAAACGATGCCAGTGCCGCCCGGGAGGTTTTGGATGGGCGCGTCGATGGGCGAAAAGGACTCGTGCGACAATGAGCGTCCTCAGCACGAGGTGCGGATTGAGCGCGCGTTCGAATTAGGTAGATATCCGGTGACCTTTGCGGAATGGGATGCCGCGTTGGCGGCCGGCGCAAAACTGGAAAAACCAAATCGTGGATGGAGCCGGGATCGCCAGCCGGTGGTTTATGTCTCCTGGCACGACGCTCAAGCTTACGTTGCCTTCCTGAATGACGTGTGCGGCCTCAGCGGCCACACTGACGCGTATCGGCTTCCGACCGAGGCGGAATGGGAATACGCATGCCGCGCAGGAACAGCGACCGCTTACTGGACCGGCGGGACGATAGGTGCGTCGCAGGCGTGCATCAGCAGCAAGTCAGTGATCGTGGGCTCCTATCCGCCGAATGCGTTCGGCCTTTACGACATGTCGGGCAATGTTTGGGAATGGTGCGAAGACAAGTGGCACGACACTTATGTTGGCGCACCAAGTGACGGATCGGCGTGGCTTTCCGATTGCGGCGATCGCACACGGCGTGTCCGGCGAGGCGGGTGTTGGAGTGGATACCTTCCACAGGATCTGCGTTCTGCGAACCGCAGCGGGGTAGAGCCGTCCGACCGCACCTTCGACCTTGGATTTCGCGTGGCAAGGACCGGGTCACGCCGAGATTCGCCACACACTCGGGGTGAACGACACCGGCTTTCGACGAACTAACGTAGCACGGGCACACTACGAACGTCCACTTGCGGCGAATTCCAATCACTTGATCCTGCCGCTCAACTGTCCTCAATCCAGCCGATTCCAGACGGCCAAAGTGCGGCCCCTGTTCCAATCCGGAGGATACACCCCACCCAAATCGGACAGCGCGCCGCATGCCGTAAACTCGCGCGCATGCAGCTTGCCGATGAAACTTGACGTGACCCCCGTTTCTCATCCAGCCGGGACTGGAATCCGGTCGTCATCAAACGCCCCCGATGGGCGTCCTTCAAGCTCTTCGTTTCGCGTCCATGCGCGGGCGTAGTCGGACGGCGTCAGCCAGCCGAGCTTCGAGTGCGGACGGTGCAGGTTGTAGTCGTCACGCCAGGCGTCCAGCGCGACACGGGCGTGCGGCAGCGAGCGGAAGAGCGTCTCGTTCAGGAGCTCGTCGCGCAGACGGCCATTGAAGCTCTCGCTGAAGGCGTTCTGCTGTGGCTTGCCGGGCTGGATGTATTGCCAGGCGACACACCGCTCGTCGGCCCATTGCAGGATCGCGTTCGAGGTCAGTTCGGTCCCGTTGTCGGAGGTGACCGCCGCCGGCGGACCGCGCCACGTGATGATGCGATCGAGTTCCCGCGCCACGCGCACGCCCGAGATCGACGTGTCCGGCACCAGCGCCAGACACTCCCGCGTGCAGTTATCGACCACCGCCAGTACCCGAAACCGCCGCCCGTCCGTCATCTGGTCGTGCACAAAGTCAAGCGACCAGCAGGCGTTGGGGCGATCCGGCGTAGCCATCGGCGCGCGCACGCCCAGCGCACGCTTTCTTCCGCTGCGACGGCGCACCATCAGCCGCTCCTCCTGGTAGAGCCGCTGCACGCGCTTCCTGTTCACCAGCCGGCCTTCGCGGCGCAGCAGGACATGCAGGCGCCGATAGCCGAAGCGCCGCCGCTCGTGCGCCAGCGCCTTCAGACGCGCGCGCAGCTCCGTGTCGTCCGGGCGCGTGCGCCGGTAGCGCACGCTGGTCCGATCGACGCCGATGATCCGGCACGCCCGCCGCTCGCTCATCCCGTGCGCCGCTTCGAGATGGGCGACGGCTTCGCGCCGTTGCGTGGGCGTCACCATTTTTTTCCGAGCAGATCTTTCAAGGCCGCGTTGTCGAGCATCGCGTCGGCCAGCAGCTTCTTCAGCTTGCCGTTCTCGTCCTCAAGGCTCTTCAGCCGCCTGGCGTCCGACACCTCCAGCCCGCCGTACTTCGCCTTCCAGCCGTACAGGCTCGCGCTCGACATGCCGTGCTTCCGGCAGAGATCAGCTACCGCCACCCCGGCCTCGTGCTCCTTCAGGATCGCGATGATCGCTTCCTCGCTGAACCGCTTCCGCTTCATTCTCCGGCTCCATCACTGGGCCGGATTCTAGCGCCAACTGGAGGAGTTCGCGGGGGTCACGTCATCGCCGATAAAGGAAAGTGCTTCAACCTTAACTATGAACGCCCTTATTCTCGGACTAGCACCTATGGTTATGGTGTGTTTGGCCCTGCAAACGCGCCCGGGAATCTGTGCCCGCGGAGCCCCCCGGAGGTAGCGTGGTCAACACAAGAGTTCGACCGTGCGTTGTCACAGGTATGCGCCGCAGGTTACAAGGTTCTCGCGCCGGCGCGCGGAATGGACGAGAGCGTGCATTGCGTGACTAATATCTGCCCCTCCCGAAGCCGCTCACGTTCCTAGATTTGATTTTCCCTCGCCGACGCTGCGTGAACCGGATGTGCGTCGCGAGTAGTCAAGCGGGAACATTAATTGTCGTCCGACTTAGTCCCGCGACCGCATCTACTTTTTCGTCGACGCGGTTCGGCCGTAGCAAGCGCTTATTTTGCCGAGACGATGAAAGGGGCGCCGTCTGCTAGGCTGAGTTTGTCCACTCGGTTTGCGCCATGGTTCACGCGGGAGACGCCGGAGACTATCGTTCGTCATGTCG
>JANPCV010000077.1:0-2643 GCA_031431115.1 Caulobacteraceae bacterium | reverse complement strand
ACGAACAACTTCTCGCCGCCCAAATAATTCTGGCGCATCGTCACGGAAAGTTTCTCTTCCCATGCGCGATAGAGTTGGCAGAAACGTGCGTAGCGATACCCATCGGGATAACGCTCGATGTATTCGTCCCACAAAATTTGCAGCGTGACGTGTTTGCGCTTGAGCTCCTTGTGCACCACGCCCCAATCAGGCTCGGGCCGACGCCGGCCGCCGCTTTTGGCCCCGGCCTCCTGAAACATCAGCCCTTCAAGATCGGCTTCGCGCACCTCCGGGCCGATCGGCCAGGAAAGTCCGCGGGCGGCAAAACGCTCAAACAGCGTGCGCACCGTCCGGCGCGGAATCCCCGTCCGGCGGACGATCTCACGAACCGCGAAACCGGCCTCGAATTTCAGTCTCAAAATCTCGCGCACCCGGCGCATCGGCACCCTCGCAGCTGGCATTGGCCTCTCCCTCGACAAATGAGGGACGTGCTTGCCGGCGGCGCTCCAAGGCGTGCTCAGTCCATCCCCCCAATCCCCAAAAGGGGGTGGGCGTGGATTTCTTGGAATGGGTGGGCGTCAATTTATTAGAACAGGTGGGCGCGCATTTCTTAGAATGGTGGGCGCAATCAGCTCAGAATCCGCAACCAGGGCGACGCGGCGCGATCATAGAAGGCACCTTGCGTCCGGTAATACGCTCGATTGTGCTGAGCAGTTGGGGACGGTGACGCCGGCGCCTGTCCCTAAATTCGCGGCGAGGCTCTCACCACCGACAAGAAGACGCTCGACCGCCGCAACATGCGCCTCCGCAAGATCGACACCGAAGCGAGACGCGCCCGCGAGATCGCAGGACTAGAACGCGAGTTTGAAGCCGAGCGTCAAGCTGACCCGCTTTACGTGACCGCCCGCGGTCGCCAGCAGGAAGAGCAGCGCGCAGCGATGCGGACGCGCCAAGCCGCAGAGCTACGTGAGGCGCAAGCCCGGCTCCTAGCGCCACATTCTCACGAACGGCCGCCGCGATTCAAAGCTTCCGCTGGTAGTGCTGCGCGCGCTGAGGCTGGCCTTCGCCAATTCTGATGAAAAACTCGCGGTGAAATTCTCCGATGTCCGGTGACGCGTTGTTTTTCAAGCCTTCGGCAATCGAGCGCTGCGTGCGCCCATAGCTGCAGGCTTTCGCCATGCTCAGCCGCAGGCTCGCCGACTTGTTCAACAGTATTCGCCGATAAGCGACATTCACATCGCCCCGCTAGGATGCAAAAAGGTCGCTGGAGAGCGAATCGTATGTCGATGTCGATAAGCGTCTTGATCGGCAACTCAATCCCGTCACCACAAGAGGTGCAGCGGGTCGTGAGCGATCTGGGTTTTGATCTCAGAATTGCGGATCTCAACGCCGCGTTTGATTCCGCCTCCGGCTTTAGACCGATGACATTCGGGCCGACCGAGGGGCCGGTCGAGACAGGCGTCGAAATGTACGTCGGAGGCGCAAAGGCCTTCGCGCGGGACAATGGCGTTGAAGTAGACCCACGGTTCGACCGGGTCGTCTCGTTTCGCTGGGGCTCCAAGATGGACGAATGCTACTCGGCATTGGCGGTGTGCGCCGCCATCGCGAAGGCCGCTAACGGCGCGATATTCGCGGACTACCAAGGATCATTCGTGACGGCGGAGGAAGTTGTCGCCGAAGCCGAAGGAGCTTCCAAGCTCCTAAAGCGCTAGCGGAGTTCGCGACCGGCGTTCCCTCTCCATTGCGGTCAGTGGCGTAGCCCTCGCAGCACCGGCGTGATCTAGCCGAAGTCAGACCTAGAGGTTGCGCACCCTCACCAATCTGTATGTGTCCCGTGGTCGGCTCTGCCGTTCTATAAGCGCATCTACGCGCAGCGTCTCTCCCAGGCCCTAGACCGCGTTGCAGCGCAGTAAGACGCTGATAAACTCGCTTTGATGGGAGAAAATTCGCAACCGCCGCCGAGACGCCGCCTGCGCGGGTATGAGGTGGTAGCTGCGGGCCTTCTCGTTCAGTTCATCGTATCGACGCTTGTATCGATCGGGCTCCGACCTGTCATGGGGGCGCAAGCATCGTATGTCGGCGTTGTCATCCTCTTGCTCGGCTGCGTCATCGTGCTGATTGGACTTCAGCGCATGAGCAAAGAGTGACGCGAGTTCGCGGGGTGTAGCGTTGGTGGCGACATCCATCAAGACTAGCGGCAACGCCCTCATGTCTCAAATGGGCCATCAATGCCGAGGCCGCCACATTGTGACGGACGGCGGGGTCGATCAACATCTGCCCTTCCCGCCTGCCCTGTCCATCAGGCGCGCAATCGCCGAGAGTGGCCAGTCGCGTGATTTAGCAAGGTTTCTAAAAGGAACCCCCGCAACGCGCATGGGCAGCCCGACAAGTTTCGCGATTGTTGACCTCGCGCAAGGACGCGAACACCCATTACCGTTGCTATGATCGTATGCGGAGCAAACCTAATACCGAAGCCGAGTTCAATGCTCTCGCTTACGAGATGGCGAACGCCGGTTCATTCAGGGACGCTCTCCATATCCTGCACGTACTCTCAGTCTGGCCTGATGAGACTGGTCGGTGGTGGAACGAAGGCTTGGCTGCAAGCCTTGACGCGCGTTGCCGAGGCCTTCCGCCGAAACCAGATTGATGCAGGCATGCGTGGTT
>JANPCV010000076.1:0-10889 GCA_031431115.1 Caulobacteraceae bacterium | reverse complement strand
CCGGTGCGGTTTGCTTCGACGGGTCAGCTGTTAGAGGTCTTTCACTCCATGAGACTGATCCCCGGCGGCGTGCGGGCGGCGCTGTTCAACGCCGTCCCCGGTCTGTACTCCCACAGTGTTTGCCCTGTGGGCTTCTCCGCTGTCACTCTCGCGAGCTTCGGCAGATCACGCTCAATCGCAGCGCTTCACGTTTGGTCTAGACAGCTGGCCAACTGCTCTCCATGTGAAGCGATGGGCGGAGTTTACGCGCGTTACAATGCGGTCGGATTGATTTGACCCTATCCTCATCTCTCACGCTTCCCGGACGCGCGTCGGGCGAGCCGGGACCCACGGGCTAACGCACTGAGTTTCAAAGGCTCCTAGCTCCCGGCTCTGCGCTCGCCCGCATCTTTGAGACGCGCTAGTTTGGCCGGGAAGCGTTGGTGTATCCGCCGGATAGACCGCGCTTAAAGCCTAACGCTGATCGCCAGTGCGCCGAAATCTTGACGCGTTGGTTGCGTGTCGAACTCCTCGGTCCGCCACACGTATGTGTAGGCAAGGCGCCAATCGCCGGCGCTGATCGAGAATCCCGTTTGGAAATCGGCGACGAGGGGCGTGCGATCGACTGAGGCGCTGTCCTCGAAGGTGTTGCCATCGAGGAAGAGATTGTGGGCGACGGCGCGTCCTTGAACGCCGGCGAAGACCTGCCAGGAGAACGGCCCGCCGCTGAAGTGTTCGACGCCAGCAAGTGATGGCCGCACGCGCGGTGGACCGTAATCGTTATCGAGCCGCCACCCTACGCGTGCGGCAATGCCGGCGCGTGCCTCGGTGCGCAGCGTTCCTAGTGAGACGCCAGCGCTTGGCGTCAGATCAAACTCCAAGCCGCCGATATCGGTCGAGAGCTGCGCCCACGGCGGACGCCAGCGTCGATCGAACGACACCGCGAACGCAACTTCGTCGTTGAGCTGGCTGTTCCAGCCTTGCGGGTCCGGTGCGCCGAGGGCCTGGTGAATGCCGCGTTGCGCTTCTTCACCCAAGGCTGACGGGCCGGTGATGCCGAGTTCAAGTTCGTATGTGTCGAGATAGCGTGGCTCGAGATTGCCCGGCCGGTCTTCTTCGGCGCCGACCATGATCTGCATATAGAGCCAGCCCGCGTACGGGTGTTGGTCCGGCGGACCAGGGTTGGCCGTGATATTTTCAGGGGTGAAGATCGATTGGCCGATCGCGATGCCCCAGAAATCGGGATCGCTGCCGGAAAGCGCGCGCGTCAGCCCGCGTGTGCCTGACAGAAAGGCGGGGACTTCATCGACTTGGCTGACATATGCCAGCTTGATGCCGGACGTGTAGTTGCGGTCGGCGCCGGAGGAGAGGCTGTCGTTTTCCACCGCGATGGAAAACACGCCCTTGTCGGCGGCGTCGGCGTCCTGCGCGAACGCTGCGCCCGGCGACAGCGCGGCGATTAGAGCCGCGCCACCAAGCAAATACTTCAAGCGATGATGTCCGGCATCAGCCGATCCTCGATCCATTTAATCTGGTCCCTCAAGACGAGCTTGCGCTTCTTCAGCCTGGCGAGCTGCAGCGCATCCCCACCGCTCTGTTCCTGGAGGGCAAAAATGGCAGAGTCGAGGGCGCGATGTTCTTCACGGTACTCCATGAGGCGCGCCTTAAGCGCGCGCCGTTCCGGCGTATCGTTAATGTCGAAGCCGGTTCCGTCTTCGGAATCCATGAGCACTAGCGTCCGTGGTTTCGCGCGCCGCCCCATGTGCGCGCGAAATGTGAGCTAAGACACGCCTGTCAGGCGCTGTAAAGTCGCTCGCGCGCCCGAAAACTGAACTGGAATCAGGCGGGAAAGAGAAATTTTATTTTTGTTGATGATGTAAGGAGACAACACAAAAAAACCGGAGCATGCTCGGACTCGCCAAAGCTAAAGGAGGCTCCTTTATGGCTATCGAGCAGCGGCTGCGCGAACTTGACGCGCGCCATCGTGATCTCGACATTATCATTAAGAGTGAAGCCCAGCATCCCTCAGTAGATGCGTCGCGGCTGACGGCGATGAAACGCCAGAAACTCAAACTCAAAGAAGAAATCGAAGAGCTCCGACATAGGTCGGATCACTGACGCGAAGTATCGCGACTTTATCGGGCAGGCGCGCATTCGTGGCAGGTTGGAGCGCGCGCTTTCGAGTGCGCGTGCTTCATGCACTTTAGGATGAGATGCGCGCTTGGAAGCCCGCGCTCAACCTCCAAACGGTTAGCGCCCGTTCGATGCATCGACTAGCGCGATGTAGCGCGCGTAGCCTTCTGCTTCCATCTGCGCGCGCGGGATGAAGCGGATCGCGCAGCTATTGATGCAAAAGCGCTGACCGCCTGAGCCGCGCGGCCCGTCGTCGAATACGTGTCCCAAATGATGATCGCCGTCGCGCGAGCGGATCTCGATGCGGCGCATGCCCATCGTGTAGTCTTCGCGCATGCTGATGGCGTTCGGATCGACGGGGCGGGTGAAGCTCGGCCAGCCGGAGCCGCTGTCGAACTTGTCGGTCGAGACGAACAGCGCCTCGCCGGTGCGCGCTTCAACGTAGAGCCCGGCCTCGTGGTTGTTCCAATATTCGTTGTCGAACGCGCGCTCGGTGCCATTTCGATCCATGACCATGGACCGCAACCGCTCGAACGCGGAGGGGGAGCGCTCGGTCTGCGCGCGCGGGGCGGGTGCATTGTGCTGCTGGGCGTAGGCGTAAACGCCGGCGCCGCCGCTGACGGCGAGGAGGGCGACGGCGATAAGAGGGACGAGGCGCATGCGGAGGCTCCTGAAGTGCAGACTTATACGGCCCAGCGCTTGTCTTGGTTGCAGCGCCTGGACCGCCGGCGCCCTCGCCGGCACGAGGCTACGCCTAGAAATGACCAATAGCGCCGGCGAGGGCGCCGGCGGTCCAGGTTTGATGCAACCGGCAGCGCTTCTGTTACGTACAATGGAGCATGATCCGCCGCACCCTCATCGCCAGTTTGCTTCTGTTCGTGGCCGCCTGTTCGGCCGAGCCCTCATCCGCGCAGCAACCGCGCCAGGCACCAGTTCCGGCGGGGCAGCAAGAGGCGGTGTTCGCTGGCGGCTGCTTCTGGTGCATGGAGCACGATATGGGGGCGCTGCCGGGCGTGAGTTCGGTCATGAGCGGCTACACGGGCGGCAGGAACGCGAACCCGACTTACGAAAATCATGCCGGTCACTTCGAGGCGGTGCGCGTTCGCTTCGATCCGAATGTGATCAGCTATCGCCAACTGGTGGATCGCTACTGGCGGCTGACCGACCCCACCGACAATGGCGGCCAGTTTTGCGATCGCGGCTCAAGCTATCGGCCTGCGATTTTCGTGACGCCGGACCAGCGCGCCGATGCGGAGGCCAGCAAGCGCGCTGTGATCGAAAGTGGCGGCATAAACGGCGAATTGATCACGCCAATCTTGCCGCTCGGCGCCTTCACGGAAGCGGAGGACTACCACCGAGACTACGCGCGGCGAAATCCTGCGCACTACGCGATGTATCGCGCCGGTTGCGGACGCGATGCGCGCCTGCGCGAGGTCTGGCGCCGCTAATATGGACCGCCGGCGTCCCGCCGGCATGCACCAGCGTTGGCCGGCGAGACGCCGACGGTCCATATTAAACTTAGCTCTCTTCCGCTTGCTCGTACGTTTCCGCAGGCACGGTTTCCTGTGCTGACTTCAGCGTTTTCGACTGGGCCTTGGTGTTGCGAGCATCGGCGCGCGCTTTGGCGGCGGCGGCTTCCTGCACAACAGCGTCGAGTTCGATTTGGCTGCAGAGGCCGATGGTCACCGGATCGACCGGCTTGATCTGGCTTGAATTCCAGTGCGCGCGGTTGCGGACCTGGTCGATCGTCGCCTTGGTGGTGCCGATCAGCTTCACGATCTTGGAGTCCGGCACTTCCGGGTGGTTCTTCAGGAACCACGAGATGGCGTCCGGGCGATCCTGGCGGCGCGCGATCGGGGTGTAGCGGGCGCCCTTCTTCTTCACTTGCGGAAGGTCGATGCGCTTCTGCTCGATGACCTGGAGCGTGTAGGTCTCCTGGGCTTCGCCCTTGGCGATCTCTTCGCGCGACAGGAAGCCACCAGCGATCGGATCGACGCCGCGAATGCCTTTGGCGACATCTTCGTTGGCGATGCCTTGGACTTCGAGCGGGTGCAGACCGCAGAATTCCGCGACCTGGCCGAAAGTGAGCGAGGTGTTTTCAATCAGCCAAACGGCGGTCGCCTTTGGCATGAGTACGTTCGAGGTCATTTCAGGGCTCCAGATACGCAAACGCGCCCGGCGGCGTCGCCAGGCGCGGGGCCAGATGGAGCAACGGGCTGACGACCACGGGCGCGGTAAATCAGTTGGAGGCGATATAGCGTCGGCGCCGGGGAAAGGGAAGCCGCCGCCGCTGCCGAAATGGCGGCTGAGGCCATTAATCATTGTGCATTCAGTCACGCGGGCGGAGAGTGAGACACCCCAGGGAGGGATCTTCGATGCGCTTCATGCCTTTGGCCGCCGCGCTCGCTTTCATACTCGCCGGAACCGCGTCTGCTCAGGACGGCATGGCCACTGCTGGCGCTTCGCTCGAACAGGCCATGGCGCAGGCGCAAGCCGACGCGATCCATCCCGGCGACGAGCAACTCACCTGCGACGCGATCCAAGCGGAAATCACGACGACCATGACCGATCCGTCGATGCGGGCAGAGTTGGATGAAATGGGCGCGACCGCGCAGGCGCAGCAGGAACGCTCTCAGCAAATGCAGGCCCAGCAGCGCGCCATGGTGACGACGGGTATTGTCGGCGGCGTGATCAGTTCGTTCGTTCCATTTGCGGGCTATGCACAAGGCGCGCTGATGCAACAGCAGATGCGTCAACAGCAGGCGCAAGGCGAAGCCGGCATGCGCGAGACCGCGAGCATGATGGGCAACATGGAAGCGTCCATGCCGCAAATGATGCGCGGGCAGCGCCTTTATGAACTCGCGCAAGCTCAGGACTGCGCGTTCCTGGCTGAGATGCAGCAGCAAGCGGTGCAATAGACGCCCGGGATTATCCCGGCCCGGCCAGCTCCTCGCCCTTGTTCAATCCCGCCCAGCGCGGCCAGAGCAGTGATAGCACCAGGAGCGCGCCGACCGGCGGTGTAAAGCTGACGATCCAAGGTGCGAGCGGATCGCCCGCGCGCGCTACGCCGAAGCCGATCAGGTTAATCGTAAGAAAATTCGTGACGATCTCGCCGGTCAGCCAGATCATCGAAATCTTCGTGACGCCGACGAACGATACGATCGCCCACAGCCATTTGCGCTTGAAGCCCTTGGTGAAGATGACACCAAGAAACGCAATCAGCATCAGGACGGGCGAGAGGATTGCGAAGGCAAAGAACGCGTAGTGACGGACGCTCTGGCCCTCCAACGAGAATTCGGCGTTTGCAGTGATGGCTTGTGGGTCAACGCCATTGATGTGGAAGTTCTCAATTGTGTGCACACCGCTTTCTGGCGCCCAGATCGTAAGATCGACAGCGAGCGTTGCGTTCGGGCAGGCGTAGAGATGGCGTGCGATCACCTTGCGGCCAGGACCTCTCGGGTCATTGAAGGGGCTCAGCGTAGTTCTGCCGATGAGCGAGCGTTCGCAAGGTTCGCCTGCATCTCGAAGGATTGTCGCGAGCTGCGTCAGCACTTCCTGTGATTGCGGCGTTTGCAGGCTCGCGTCGAGGCGCTCATAGATGGCGTCAGTGTTGCCTGCGCGTGTGTCGCTGACGATCGACTGCAAGATTTGATCGTCCCGCTGGTCAGCTGCGCCATTGCAGGCGCTCAGCGTCAGCAGCGCCAATGCGCAGAATAGAGACCTCAGCATTCGAACCCCCGCGAAGGATCGTGCGCGAGCGTCTTTCCATTGGCAAGTCGCTCCGAATACGCTGAACTGGTGCCAGGTTACGCAGGCTGGGAGCTTATCATGCTGCGCCGTACTCTTCTGGCACTTGTTGCCGCGTTTTCGCTTGCCGCGTGTGCGGCGACCCAAGGTGGTGAACGCTACGATGTCATCATCGCGGGCGGGACGATTTATGATGGCTCGGGCGGCGCGCCTTTTGTTGGCGATGTCGCCATTCGCGGTGAGCGCGTTGCAGCGATTGGTAACTTGGCCGGCGTCCCGGCTGAGCGCCGCATAGACGCCACCGGCATGGCGGTCTCGCCGGGCTTCATCAACATGCTGAGCTGGGCCACGGAATCTCTGATCGAGGATGGCCAGTCGCAGAGCGACATTCGCCAGGGCGTGACGCTCGAAGTGATGGGCGAGGGTTGGTCGATGGGCCCGATCAACGAGACGATGCGCGCCGAAATGATCCGGCAGCAAAGCTACATTCACTTCGACCCGAGCTGGACCACGCTCGGTCAATATATGGATCACATGGTCGAGCGCGGCATCTCGACCAACATCGCCAGCTATGTCGGCGCGACCACGGTTCGCATCCATGAGGTCGGTGAAGTTGACCGGCCGCCGACGCCGGAAGAGTTGGCGCGCATGCAGGAGTTGGTTCGCCAAGCCATGCGCGAAGGCGCCTTGGGCGTTGGTTCATCGCTGATCTATGCGCCGGCATTTTATGCCCGCACGGACGAGTTGATCGCGCTGGTCGCCGCGGCGCAGGAATTTAACGGCGGCTACATTTCGCACATTCGCTCAGAGGGTGATCGCTATCTCGAAGCGCTGGACGAACTGATCGCGATCTCACGCGCTACTGGCGCGCGGGCGCAGGTCTATCACTTGAAGCCGGCGGGCGAGGCGAATTGGGATTTGTCCGAAGCTGGGATCGCGCGCTTGAATGCAGCGCGCGCCGAGGGACTGGACGTCACGGCAAATGTTTACACCTACACAGCGGGCGCAACTGGCCTCGATGCGGCAATGCCGCCTTGGGTGCAGGAGGGCGGTCACGACGCTTGGGTCGCGCGTCTGCGTGATCCGGCGATCCGCGCGCGCGTGCTCGCAGAGATGCGTGCGCCGGCGCAAGGCTGGGAGAGCCTCTATCAACTGACGCGTGGCCCGCAGGATGTGATCCTGATCGGCTTCCGCAATCCGGATTTGCGTCAATACACCGGGCAAACGCTGGCGCAAGTTTCCACAGCGCGCGGCACAAGCCCGGAAGATACGATCATCGATCTGGTGATCGCGGATAATTCGCGCGTCGAAACTGCGTACGTGCTGATGAGTGAGGAGAATCTTGAGCGCAATCTGCGCTGGCCATACACGATGCTCGGTTCGGACGCTGGCTCGATGTCGACCGGAGGCGCATTTCTGCAATTCAACCCTCATCCCCGCGCGTACGGCAATTTCGCGCGCTTTCTCGGCCGCTACGTGCGCGAGCGCCAAGTGATGCCGCTAGAAGAAGCGATCCGCCGGCTGACGACGCTGCCGGCGCAATCGATCGCGATCCGCGAACGCGGCGCGCTGCAAGTCGGTTATTTTGCAGACGTCGTTGTGTTCGATCCCGCGACGATTGCGGATCACTCCACCTTTGCCGAGCCGCACGCCTATTCGACTGGCGTGCGCGACGTGTTCGTCAACGGTGAGCAAGTGCTGCGCAATGGTGAGCACACCGGCGCCACGCCGGGGCAGGTGGTGCGCGGGCCGGGCTGGACGGGTCGCGCTGCCGAATGAGCGCGTTTGAGTTTCTGTTCAGCTTCTACGGACTGCTGCGTTAGTTCTGGGGCGAGGCCAGCTCCAGTGCATGCCGGCGAGACGCCGGCGGTCCATATTAGTTCGTCAGCACAATCTTGCCCGCGTGCGCGCCGGTTTGCAGGCGCGCGTGCGCTTGCTCGGCTTCCGCGAGCGGGAAGGTGCTGTCGATCACCGGCTTGACGCGGCCGGCTTCGATCCAAGGCCACACATTGCGCTCTACTTGAGCAGCGATGCGCGCCTTTTCCTCGTTGCTACGTGAGCGGAGGGTCGAGCCGGTGATCGTCAGGCGCTTCAGCATCATGCGCATCAGGTTGAGTTGCGCCGTTGGTCCTTGAAGGAAAGCGATCATCACGAGGCGGCCCTGATCCTTCAGGACGTCGAGATTCTTTTGCATGTACGGCCCGCCGACCATGTCGAGCACAACGTCGGCGCCGCCGAGGTCGCGGACGACGGCTTCAAAATCCTCGGTCCGATAATTGATGCCGCGATCGGCGCCAAGCTTTTCGCAGAGCTTCACTTTTGCGGCGTCGCCGGCTGTTGCGTAAACGCGCGCGCCCGAGGCTCTCGCCATTTGGATTGCGGTGGTGCCGATGCCGGAGGCGCCGCCGTGAACCAGCAGCGTCTCGCGCTGCTTCAGCGCCCCTCCCTCGAAGACGTTGGCCCAAACCGTCATCACCGTTTCCGGCAGCGCTGCGGCCTCGACCATCGAAAGCCCCGCTGGGATCGGCAGCGCCGAGCCTTCGTGCGCGGTGGCGTATTCGGCGTAGCCGCCGCCAGCCAAGAGCGCCGCGACCTTGTCGCCAACATGCCAGCGCGTGACGCCGTGACCGACCTCAACGATCTCACCGGCGACTTCGAGGCCAAGTGTCTGAGATGCGCCGGGCGGGGGCGGGTAGAGGCCGGCGCGTTGCGTGAGGTCAGGCCGGTTCACGCCCGCCGCCTCGACGCGGATGAGGATTTCGTGGTCGCCAGGCTTGGGCACATCGTCGTTGACCAGGGATAGCGGCTTATCCGGCCCATGCATGACCCTGCGCATCGTCGACGGTTTGAGCACGCGTCTCTCCCTTAAAATGAAGTCCGTTTGCGGGTATACTCGCTCAGAGGAGATAGGCCCATGATCGAAGATGATCCATTCGCGCCGCCGGTGAAGAAGGCGGTTCCCTTGGAGCAGCAGCTGGAGGTCGCCTCGATCGACGATCTCGAATTCCGCATTCAGAAGCTCAAGGCTGAGATTGCGCTCTGCGAGGACGCGATCTCGAAGAAGCGCGCGCAACGCGAAGCGGCGGATTCCGTATTCGGTGCGCGGCCATCTTAACCCATCGCGGCTGGCGTTGGCCTATGACGGCCCGCGCCTTGCGACCTTGATGGCCACATGACCGATACGAACCAGACTTCCCCTCAGAGGACGAATTTCGACGCGAGACGAGCGATCGATTTCGCCCGATCGGAGCTTTTCGAGCGCACCTTCAAGGAAGGCATGGCGCTCGTTGAGGAAACCGCCGCGTATTTGGATGGCCCCGGACGGGCCGCGTCCAAGCGTCTCTCACGCGCCGCGGCGCTCGCTTATGCCGGTGAAAGCATGCGCCTGACGACGCGCCTGATGCAGGTGGCGTCATGGTTATTGGTCCAGCGCGCGGTGCGTGATGGCGAGATCCAGCTGGTTGAAGCTTCGAGCGAGAAGTACCGCCTGATCTCCCGCGAGCCGCAACCGACGACGAGCTTTGCTGGCAGCGACGAGCTTCCGGAATCTTTGAAGAGCCTGATCATCCGTGGCAGCGCGATCTATGAGCGCGTACGGCGCTTGGACGTGACGATGTACGACGGCGATGCCGAAGAACCGGCCAACGCCATCTCGAACCAACTGGCGATGCTGCACCAGGCGTTCGGGCGGTAATCCTCTTCCACACAAATGGGGTCCGTGCTCCCCTGACCGGGGAGGACGAGCAGGGTAAAGTTTCAAAACACAAAGGGCGCCGGATTGCTCCGGCGCCCTTAATTTTTCGCGGTGAGAAAGGCTCAGCCTTCCTTCTTTTTGATGAAGCCGCCGAACTTGTCGTTGAAGCGCGAAACGCGGCCGCCGCGATCAAGCATGGTTTGGTTGCCGCCGGTCCAGGCCGGGTGCGACTTCGGGTCGATGTCGAGCGCCAAAGTCGCGCCCTCTTCGCCATAGGTCGAACGGGTCTGGAAGGTTGATCCATCGGTCATCGTGACCGTGATCATGTGGTAGTTGGGATGGCCTTCGCTTTTCATGACCCGGAATCCTAGGGCGCCCGCAAAATGGCGAGAAAATTGGAAGCGGGGCTGATAGCCTAAAGGTCACCGGGGAGCAAGGGCGCGCTATGTTGTGGCTGATTTTGGCGGGTTTGAGCGGGACGGCGGTGGTTGCCGTGGCCGGCTGGGCTCGTGGGGAGCGCAAAAAGGTCGAGCGGGAGGCCGCCGAGCGGCGTGAGCGCGCCAGGCTCCAGGCCGAGGAGGCGCAGCTGCTGGCGCGGCTGAACAAGGGCAATGACGTGCAATGATCTTGTGGTCATTCGTCGGATTTCTGCTGATCATTTGGATCGCCAAGCTCCAGCGCGATCACGCGCGGGAACGCGAAAGCCGCATGGATCGGCAGCGCCGCCAGCGCGTGGGGCTTGAACCAATCCCAGGCGCGCATGGCCAAATTGAAAGCCCCGACGCTGAGGAGAAGCGACTATTGGCGATCCTCAAAGCCCGGCGAGAAGAGGGCGGCCGCTAATGCCACCAGCGGGTTATTCCGGAACGCCGCTGGCGAAGAAGCTGGGCTTCAAGCCGGGCGAGCCGCTGTGGGCCTCGGGGATGCCCTCTTCGGTCAAGGCGGTGATCGATAAGGAGGCGGGCCCTCGTTATCTGGCGCGGCCGACCAAAGCGCTGGCGGCGGCGCACATCTTTCACACGCGCGCAGCGAAGCTTGAGGCTGAGCTCGAGAGCTTGCGCGGCAAGCTCGCGCCCGACGGGATGGTGTGGGTGTCTTGGCCCAAGAAGGCCGCCAAGGTCGAGACCGACATCACCGAGGACACGATCCGCAAAGTCGCGCTGCCGATGGGCTATGTCGATGTGAAGGTGTGTGCGGTGGACGAAGTTTGGTCGGGCCTGAAACTGGTGATCCGGAAGGCGCTGCGCTGATCTTGGACCGCCGGCGCCCTCGCCGGCAACTTCGTTCATGCCGCGCGCTATCCGTCCGGGGCTTGGCGGTTAAATGCCGGCGAGGG
>JANPCV010000075.1:0-2639 GCA_031431115.1 Caulobacteraceae bacterium | reverse complement strand
TGGTCGCGGATTGCGAGGGCGCGCGTGCGAACTACGCCACGGCGCTTCAAGAAGATTTGGGCTGAGGAGCGCCCCAGCTTAGATGTCGAAGTCGATCGGGTTGTTGGCCGTGGCTGGACCCGCCATGACATCAAATGCTTGAGTGGCGTGCGGACCGTTGCGGTCGACCCAGTGCAAGAACATATGCGCCGACCAGCGATTTGGATTTGGCGAGACGCGGCCGTGGCGATGCGTGACGCCTCGGTAAGCACAGCGTCGCCGGGTTGCATGGCGATCGAGCGCGAGGGGTGATCGCCGAAGTCGTTCTCGATGCTCTGCGGTTCGCTGATCGGATCGGCGCCAACTTCGAATGGCCAGATTTGGCCGTCACTGTAGGCGAGGGTGAGTGAGAGGCTGTGCTCGAAGGCGTCGCGATCTGAGTGGACGCGGCAGATGTCGTCTTTCCGGTAGAGGCGGAAGGCGCAGGAACGCCGCCGCCACCTCCGGCGGGATCAGGCCCTCAATGTGTGCGTGGCCCTGCGCCTCGTAATCGCCGTGCACTTTCATAGGCATACGCATAAACGCCGGTGCGGAAGCACGCCAGCGAGCGCGGCCGGTTCGCATGGGCTTCGGGGAAAATCGGGCGCTGTGACGCCGCGCTCGCGCCTCGTCGCGGGCTTGCGGTAGGGCTAGTGTTCGCGGCATGGGCGAACTCAGAGACGGCTACATTACAGGTACGGGCGCGTTTTTGCCGGGGCCGCCGGTCAGCAATGACGCGATGGAAAACCACCTGGGACGCATTGCCGGGCGCGACAGCTTGTTCGGCAAGAAGGCGCTGCGGTGGAACGGGGTTGAGAGCCGGCACTACGCGCTGTCTGCCGATGGCGCGGTGTCTCACTCGAACGCGCAGATGTGTGCTGAAGCGGTGCGCAAGGCGCTCGAGGCGGCGCGGCTAGATCCGCGCGATCTTGCAATGCTGGCGGCGGCGACGACGCAGGGCGATTTGCTGGCGCCTGGTCACGCGGCGCAAGTGCATGCGGAGATTGGTGCGCGCGCGATGGAGATTGCGAGCTTTCAGTCTGTGTGCGGTTCGTCGCTGATGGCGGCGAAGGCGGCCTGGCTTTCAGTACGCGCTGGCGAGCATGATGTGGCGGCGGCGTGCGCGGGTGAGTTTTCGTCGCGCTGGTTTCAGCCAAGCTTTTATGAAGGCACGGCGCTGGTCGATGCGAAGGGACGCTTGCGCGCGGAGGCGGATTTCCTGCGCTTTACGCTTTCCGATGGCGCGGGCGCGGTGGTGATGGAGCCGAAGCCGCGGCCGGGCGCGCTGAAGGCCGAGTTCATCGACATTGTCTCGCTCGCTGATCGCTTCGATCCATGCATGTGGGCGGGCGCGACAGTGGAAGACCGCACCGATCCGCACGCGTTCTGGTCGCGTAGCGGTCCGCGCGCGGCGCATGAAGCGGGCGCGATTGCGTTGCTGCAGGATTTTGAGCTTCTGAAACGCGTGATCCGCGCTTGGGTTGGCGTTTATCTGGAGAAGGTAGAGGCCGGACGCATTGTGCCGGCGGAGGTGGATCACTGCCTCGTGCACTATTCGGCGAAATCGCTGCGCGCGGAGATCGTGTCGTTACTCGAGGATACGGCGGGCATGATCCCGCAGGAGAAGTGGTTCTCGGTGCTGCGTGAGCAGGGCAATGTCGGCTCGGCGTCGATTTGGCTGATGCTGGATGGGCTGATGAAGAGCGGGCGCGTGCAGAAAGGCCAGAAGATTTTATGCGTGGTGCCCGAGAGCGGACGTGCATTGGTGGGCTTTATGCTGTTGGAGGCTGTGTGAGCGACGTTGCTGATACGCTGCGGCGGTTGACGATTGTGTTCACTGCGTTCGAGGGGCGGCTTGAGCAGACGCCGCTTATTCGTAAGCTGACGCGTGGGCGCTTTGAGTTGTCGGACTATCAGGCGTTCTTGGTGCAGTTGCGCCAGCAGGTGAAGGAGGGCGCGCTTTGGATGTCGCGCGCGGCGTCGAACATTGACGATCAGCATTTGGAGTTGCGTTCGCTGCTGATGCGCCACGCTGTGACCGAGCACCGCGATTTTCGATTGCTGGAGGCGGATTATGTGGCGAGCGGGGGTGAGCTCGCGCTGATTCAGAGTGGCGAGAAGAATATCGGCTCTGAGGCGCTTTCGGCCTGGATGTATCACCAAGCGTCGCAGGCCAATCCGTTTGGGTTGTTGGGCGCGATGTGGATCATCGAAGGTCTGGGCTCGATCAAGGCGCAGGAGTGGGGGCGGCGCGTGAAGGAGACATTGTCGCTGCCGGATGAGGCGGTGCGTTTTCTGTTGTATCACGGTGAAAACGACGTCGAGCACATTGAGGAATTCAAAGCGATGCTGGCGATGGTGCTGCCGAACGAGGCGATCTCGCGCCGCATCGTGCGCACGGCGGAAGTGACAGCGCGACTCTATGCGTTGCAGATCGAGGAAATTTTGCAGTGACGGGTTTGAGGAAAATTCCAGCTTATGGGGACTATCGGAAATTTCGTGTGAGGGCCTCCACACTTCGATCTGAAGGAGATTCGCATGGCCCGACGCAAAGCCCCATCCATCCCCGATTCCGTGCTCGACCAATTGCTGCAGGGCCAGGAGGCCAAGGACGCCTTTGG
>JANPCV010000074.1:0-33593 GCA_031431115.1 Caulobacteraceae bacterium | reverse complement strand
TACGCGACGTGGTGGATCCGCCAAGCCATCACCCGCTCGATCGCCGACCAAGCGCGCACCATCCGCATCCCGGTGCACATGATCGAGACGATCAACAAGCTCGTGCGCACCAGCCGTCAGATGCTGCACGAAATCGGCCGCGAGCCGACGCCGGAAGAGCTTGCTGAAAAGCTCGGCCTGCCGCTCGAGAAGGTCCGCAAGGTGATGAAGATCGCCAAGGAGCCGATCTCCTTGGAAACCCCGATCGGCGATGAAGAGGATTCACACCTCGGCGATTTCATCGAGGACAAGAACGCGATCCTTCCAGTCGATGCCGCCATCCAATCCAACCTGCGCGAAACCACCACGCGCGTGCTCGCCTCGCTCACCCCGCGCGAAGAACGCGTCCTGCGCATGCGCTTCGGCATCGGCATGAACACCGACCACACCCTCGAAGAAGTCGGCCAGCAGTTCTCGGTGACACGTGAACGCATCCGCCAAATCGAAGCAAAAGCGCTTCGCAAACTGAAGCACCCGAGCCGGTCCAGAAAACTAAGAAGCTTTCTGGACAACTAAGAGGCACGGAAGCTGCGGCTTGCCCGCCGAAGCTCGAAGAGCGAAGGCGGGAGCTTCTTGGATGATTGATCACCATCAGCGCGCCAAAGAGGCGATCCTTGAACCTCTAAAGGCCTCGCCTCCGGCGTGGGCTGATGGAGCAAAGGCATTGCTCACGATCTGGCGGATGCCGTCATTCGATCCCTACGCATCGTGGACCATTTTCGATGCCGGCAGGTTTTGGGCGCGCCGCATTGTCGCCGAGCAACGCAACGTGCTGATCACGCCTGTCGACATCGACATCTATGTCGCGGACTCCATCTTGAATGCCGACGTCGCGCAGCAACTCATCGATGATGTCGGCACCCTCACCAACAGCATTGAGCCACCTCGCGAAAGTGGCGTGGTCCTAGACGGGATGCGGCTCGGCATTCGGAGCCAATCCACCGACGTTTGGTGGCACAGCCATCTCGCTACACCCTACAATTCTTGTTGGGACGCCGCACGGCGCGAGCTTGATGATCTCATGCCCGCCTGCACGATCCCAATTCGAGATCGGCACCAATGGATTGACTACCCCGAAGATTAGGCCCGTCATTCCGGACGCGCGGAGCGCGATCCGGAATCCAGCGATCGTAGAGCGCCGCGTTTGCCCTGGATTTCGGGTTCTCAGCTGCGCTGAGCCCCGGAATGACGACCGACACCAATCGTGGTACATTGCGTTGCGATGCCCGCCGACACGCTCACCATCTCCCTCACCGGCCCGCTCGCGGATGAAGTCCGGGCGGCAGCGGAGGCGCGTGGGCTGACGCCGGAGGAATACGTCCGCGAACAGATCGCCGACGACGTCGCCTTCGAAGCCGAGTTCAACGACCTCAGCTGGGACGAAGACCTGCGCCGTCTCGACGAGCCCGGCGCCAGCGTCCCGGCGGAAGAAATCTTCGCCGAAATCCGCACCCGTCTCGAAGCCCGCGCCGCACCACGCAAATGAGGCGCGTGGAGCTGCGCCCGGCCGCACGGCGCGACATGCTCCGCTTCGAAACCTCCCTGAACCGCCACAGCCCGAAAGCTGCGCTGCGCATGTTCAATCTTGTGACGGGCCGGATTCTCTCGCTAGCGGAGCAACCATTCAAAGGCGTCGAGCGCCAAAACAGCTTCCGCGAACTCACTATCAAGTTCGGAAAGTCAGCCTACGTGGTGCGCTATCGCGTGAGTGACGACGCCGTGATCGTCACGCGCGTCTGGCACAGCTTGCAGAACCGCCCACGCCGCTAAATCTCAAACACCGTCTCAAACGCACCAAACACCATGCGCTTGCCGTCGAACGGCATCTCCGCGCCCGTCATGCGTTCGTCCTTCATCAGCTTTTCCCACGCTGCGTCGCGCGTGGCTTTGTCCGGCCAGACGATCCAGGAAAACACTACCGTCTCGTCGTCCTTGGCCTGCACGGCGCGATAAAAATCGGTGACCTCGCCTTTCGGCACATCAACGCCCCAATTTTCAACGCACGCGAGCGCGCCATATTCCTTGAACACCGGATCGAGCTTGCGGCTGTGCGCGATGAAGGCGTCGCGATTGGCGGTTGGCACGGCGGCGATAAATCCATCGACATATTTCATGTTAGGTCTCCTCACTTCGTCCCGATGCAACGCGCTGTGCGGGAAAAGGCAACGCCTCTATCCCACACCAAATTCCCCTCCCGCCCTTTAAAATCGCGGGCTCGCACAAAATCTATCCTCCCCCTATCCAACCTGAGTGATACTGCGCGCATCCCTCGCAGCGGGAGGCTCATCAGCTAGCCGAGCCAAGCGAGCGTGAGGGTCGCGATTGAGCGTGAAGGTGCTGTCTGTAACTCTTGCGGCTACCCGCAAGAGGCCGAGCAGAGCCAGAGGGGGCGCCCTCGAAGCAAGCGAGGCGATTTCTCCAGCGATGGAGACGACAGGAAAACACCAAAGCTCGCGGGAGAGCAGCATTAAGCGCGAACCGCGGGAGGATACCGGATGTGAGGCATGACATCCGCACGCCGTCGGGGACCGATCCAGGAGAGTGAAACATCTCCCCATGACGGCCCGGCGCATAACGATCGCAAGGGGCGCGTGAAGACACGCGGCGTTGCACGGCGGCGTGCACCGCATCCAAGCACTACCCTAGCGCGTCTTCACGCGCCCTGCTCCCGATCTCGTGTAAGCGAGGTCGTCCGCCGAAGCCTTGGCGAAGGTGGACAACGCGGAGCTAGTCTTTCTCGAACCCGCATCGGCGGCCGCACGCGCGCGTCACCAACCGTAATTGAAGCTCACGCTGACGCGCGGCTTCTTCGCTGTGTTTATCGGCACTTCGTGGCGGACGAAGCTTTCCCACATCAGCGCGTCGCCAGCGTTCGGCGCGACATACACGAACGAGCGCTCCGCTTCCGGCGCATCGGCAAGCCGCCCAGGCGCGGCCATCATCATCGGATGGCGCGGATCTTCCAGCTTCAACGCCGAAGCGCCGGCCGGCACGTCAACGTAATACGTGCCCGAAAGCACGCTTTGGGGATGAATGTGGCCGGTGTGAACGCCGCCGGGCTCCAGCACATTCACCCAGATGCTATCGAGCTTTAGTTTGCCCCCGCTCAAATCCAAATGCAGCTCGCGCGCGAACGCCATCGCGTGCTTATCCAACACCTGCTTCAGCGCGTTAAACTCCGGATCGCGCTTCGGCAGGTCATTCAGCGACGCATAGGAAGTGTAGCCCTGATAATTGTTCTCTCTGCACCAACGCTGCCCCGCCTTGTCGCCCGAAGCGATCGCGCGGCAGCTTTTGAGCAACGAGGCATTGTCCACGCCGGCGAGCGCGGCGCGGTAAAGCTTGGTCACGAAAAGCGTCTTGATTTCCATGCGCCGTGATTACGGGCGCGATGGCGCTCGAAGCAAATGCATTCGCGCAAAGAAAATGGCGCCCCCTCTCCCGATTGAGTTGGGAACGGAGGCGCCAGGTAGAACGTCCGCGCGGGAGGCGAAGGACGCTTGGTTCAGGGAGGACTTACTGGAGTGAGGCGGTTTGCAGCGCCGGCGTGATCGCGGCGATGGTCAGTTCTTGGCCACGCGCCACGTCGCAGCGGACGTTTTGCAGCTGGCCGTTGCGCCACAAGTCGAGTTCGACACGCACAGCGCGCGGGCGAACGCGGACTTGGTCGAGGCGGACCGAGGCGCCTTCGCCGGCCTGCGCCTGAACTTCGGCGCGGCAGAGCGAGATCGCCTGGTTGCGGTCAGAAACGTCATCGGCGCTGGCCACGCCTGGCATCACCAGAACGGCAGTTAACGCCATGGCAGACATAAGGAAATTTCTCATTTGACCCTCCGGGGAGTGAGGACCCGGCCTCGACTATGATGACCGGTCTATTTAGTAGATATCACTAGACCGGTCGTCATACAAGTGCTATTTTCTGGCCATGGCGAAACTTTCATCTGCGCGTGAAGACATGCTCTCAGCCGCCGTCAATCTCTTCGGCGAGCGCGGCTACGAAGGCGTCGGCATCGCCGAATTGCTGGCGCGCTCATCTGCGCCGCGCGGCTCACTCTATTTCCACTTCCCCGGTGGCAAGGAGCAGATCGGCATAGAAGTCGTCAGCCGCGTCGGCGCCGAAGTCGCATCGCGTTTTCGCAGTCTGCACGAGAGCGGCGTCGATCTGAACACCTTCATCGAGCGGATTTTCAAAACCACCGCCAAGGAATGCAAAGACCGCAGCTATATCGCCTCGTGCCCGATGGCCGCGATTGCAACAGGTTTCGGCGAAGGCAATCCAAAGCTCGGCGAAGCCGTCGGTGAAGCTTTCGCATCTTGGGAGCGCGAGATCGCTGCCGCCGCCGAAGCGCGCGGCATTAGCACAAAGAACGCCGCCGTGTTTGCGTCAGCCATGCTGGTTGGGATTGAAGGCGCGTTCGTGGTCTCCAAAGCGCAGCGTTCATCCGCCCCGCACGTCAACGCCTCACGCGCGATGCAAGCCTTTGCCGCGTCGTTGCTCGTGAACTAGCAAATCCGATCTATCCCCATGCGGGAAATCTGCGGTAGTGTTCGCCGGCATGGCTGGCTTTCCATCTCAACGCGAAGGCGTATTCTATCTGACCGAAGGCGGGCAGGAGACCGAGATCATGTATAAGCATGGTCACGACCTCCCCGAATTCGCGATGTTTCCACTTCTCGACAACGAGCAAGCAACCGCGGATTTGCGCGCCATGTACGAGCGCTATCTGGAAACGGCCGCGCGGCATGGCTTCGTCGCGCTGATGGGCGGGCTCGATTATCGGGCGAGCGCCGATTGGGGCGCAAAGCTAGGCTATTCCGCGCAAGCGCTCGCCGAGATCGAATTGCGGGCGATCGAATTTCTTCGCGATGTGGCCAAGCCCTTTGCCGGACAAGCCGAAATCCTGATCAGTGGCGTCATTGGCCCGCGCGGCGATGCCTATGCCCTCAACCGCACGATTACAGCGGACGAAGCAGAAGATTATCACAGCGCTCAGCTCGAAACGCTGAAGCGCGCAAATGTCGACCTCGCTTGCGCGATGACCTTCAACAACACCGAAGAAGCAATCGGTGTTTCGCGCGCAGCGGCGCGTATTGGTTTGCCGCTATCGATCTATTTCACGCTCACCAGCGCGAGCCGTCTTCGCTCGGGTCCGAGCGTCCATGAAGCAATCAAAACAGTAGATGCCGCGACCGGCGATGCACGGCCGGACTTTTACGGCATCAATTGCTCACACCCGCTGGAGTTCGAGCCGGCTTTGGAGCCCGGCGATTGGATCGAACGCGTGCGCAGCTTGCGTCCCAATGCCGCGCTGATGGAAAAGCAACAGCTTTGCCAGATCGGTCATTTGGTTGATGGCGATCCACCAGAGCTCGGCCAACAAATGGGCGCTCTGGCCCGCCGCTATCCGCACATTGACGTGTGGGGTGGCTGTTGCGGGACATGGGATACGCATCTCGACGAGATCGCGCGCAACGTTCGCGCGATTCACTAGCCCGGCGGCGTGAGCCTGGTTCGCAAAGCACGCACCCGCTCAAGCAAAGGCGCCGCTTGCGCGATCGACGCGTTGAACTCGAACGCAACAGTTTGCGGCTCACCACTCCCCGTGATCGTCAGAGATTCCGCACCGCCATCAGCGCAATCTGGGCAGCCGATGACAGGCGGCAAGCCACTCAAGTTCGTGTTCGCGGCGAGGCGCTCGATTTCGTCCCACTCGTCCGGCGACAGCACCGCTGCGAAGCGTTGGTCTGGCAAATCTTGTGGCGCACCGCGCCCGCCGCGGGCTTGGCGAATGAGGACGGCGCGCCCTGGCGAAATTTCGAGCCGCGTCGTGCAATAGCCAACGCACATACCGAACGATGTCGTGGATACAATCTGGCGAATGTCCGCAGGCGTCGGCGGCGGCGCACTGGCGCAGGCCGCGACAAGCAAGGCTGCTGCAAGGACAACGAACTTTGCTCGAAACATCATTTCACGCATCCATCGCCTCGTCGGCGTTCCGCTGATTAAGCACGAGAAACGGCATTACTGAGGCGCTTTGAATTCAGCCCCACACATCCGTCATTACCCGCGCGAAGTTGCCGCCGACAATCTTCCCAATGCGCGTATCGGAATGGCCGCGCTGCGAGAGCATGCCGGCAAGCGTCCCAAAGCGATCGGCAGTGTTGAGGTCGGGGATGAAGGTATAAAGGTCGGCAGGCCGGCCGGGCTGGAACACGCCCTCTTCCACAGCGCCCGCGACCCATTCGCGGTTGTCGGCTTCGAACGCCGCCGTCCGCTCGATCGGCGCAACGCCAGCGTCGGTGCCGATGCCAACGTGGTCCTCGCCGCAGATATTCACTGCGTGCTCGATATGGCGGATGACGTCGATCGCCATCGGTTGCGTATCGACGCGAAGATACGGCCAAAAAATGATGCCGGCGACACCGCCGCGATTGGCCATCGCGCGCAGATTGGCGTCACTGGTGTTGCGCGGGTGATTGGCAAGCGCCAAGCAACCCGTGTGGCTGATCAAAACCGGGACGCTCGAAGCGGCAATGCCTTCGCTCATCGTGCGCGGCGAACCGTGTGCCAAATCGACGACGATCTTCTCTGCGTTCAACCGCTCAACGATTTGATGGCCAAAATTGCTGAGGCCCGCGTTGCCGGGCTCCGTCGAACCATCGCCGACGATATTGCGCCGATTGTGCGTGAGCTGAATCACGCGCACGCCGAGTTCGCGGTACATCGGAATGCGATCGGCGTCCTCGCCAAGTGGCTCTGTACCTTGAAAGGTGTAGATCACGCCGAGTTTGTTTTCAGCGCGGGCTCGCGCGAGATCTGCGCCGGTGCGCACGGCCACCAGGTACTCAGGATAGCGCGCAATAATAGCGTTCCACTTTTCAAGATTGGCGCGCGTGCGCGCGATCGCGGCATCATCGAACCAGAACTGGCCCTGCGGCGCGATCGTGAGCACAATCCCGCTCAAACCACAGGCGCGCGCAGCGGCGAGTTCGCTCGCCGCGAGCGGATCGTCTGGCTCGATAAAACCCAACATCAATCCGCCCGCGCCGTCGATCGCGAGTGTTTGGCGATAGGGAGGCCACGCGCGCGGCGGCGCGCTGGATGTTTGCGCCGGAGCAGCGCATGCCGCCTGTCCAAGCGCCAAGCCCAACATCATCAAAGCGTCGCGCCGATTATGCATGCAAATGCCGCATCCCTATTCCGCCGCCATCGTCATCGGCGCGGTTTGCGGGCCGCGGATGAGTTTGCCGGGATGGATCTCTTGATATGCGCCGTTCTTAAACGTGATCTGACCGGACTTAATCGTGGCGACGTAACCCTCGGCCTTTTGCAGCAGGCGTTTGCCGCCGGCGGGGAGATCAAAGGCGAGCCAAGGTTTGCCGAGCTTCACATTGTCAAAATCGATAATGTTGATGTCGGCGAGATAGCCTGACGCGATGAGGCCGCGATCTGAGAGGCCATAGAGCAAAGCGGTGTCGCGCGATTGACGCTTCACGGCATTCTCAAGCGTGATGCGTTTTCCGGCGCGGTCACGGACCCAGTGTTGCAACATGAAGGTGGGCGATGCCGCATCGCAAATGGCGCCGCAATGAGCGCCGCCGTCAGAGAGCGAGTTCACGCAATCGCTGGCTTCCTGCAACTCTTCGAGGAAGTTCAGATTGCCATCGGCATAGTTGAGGATCGGGAAATAAACGAAGCCGCGGCCCTCGTCCTGCATCAGCAGATCATAGGCGTACTCGGCTGAGGGGACCCCCGCCGCAATCGCACGCGCTGCGATGGTTTCAGCTTGAGTAGGCTCATAATTGAACTCTGGTCCCATTTCGTATTGCAGCGTCCACCCGCCCGCGATGATCATCAGCAAGCCGATGAGGTCGGTCTCAGGAAAGACGCTCTCTTCAGAAATCATGCGTTGCTTGAAGGCCGGGTCTTTCAGGTGCGCGAGTTGTTCGGCCCACGTTTTATCGATGATTTCGAGCCAAGCGGGGCGGAATCGGAACGGATGCACAGTGCCTTGCCAGGCCATGACGATGCCGTTTCCACGCAATGCGATTTGCGCAACGATATTGGCGCCCTTCGCGTTTTGCGCCCGCATCTCGCTGATTTGCTCTTCAAGCGGCAATTGCTTGGCGATCGATTGCAACGCCGCGAACGTCACCGGCAAGCCAGTCTCGCGCGAGAGTTCGCCCATCCATTCGAACTCGTTCCACTCGCGCTTCAAATCGGACGCCATTTCGAAGACGCCATATCCAGCGCGGCCCATGGCGCGGCCGATGCCGATCAATTCTTCTTTCGTCGCTGTCGTGCCCGGCACGAGTTCGCGATCGACGGAGCGGTGCAGAATGGTGCGCGATGTAGAGAAACCAAGCGCACCGGCGCGGAGGCCCTCCTCCACCACTTGCGACATGCGGGCGATGTCGGTTTCGGTCGGCGCTTCGTTGCGTGCGCCGCGCTCGCCCATGACGTAGGCGCGCACCGCGCCGTGCGGGACGTGCGTGCCAACATCGACGGTGCGCGGCAGACGTTCCAGTTCATCGAGATATTCAGGAAACGTTTCCCAGTTCCAGGTCATGCCTTCGGCGAGCGCCGTTCCGGGGATATCCTCAACGCCCTCCATCAGGCCGATGAGCCAATCGTGTTTGTCGGGTTTCGCCGGTGCGAACCCCACACCGCAATTGCCCATCACGACGGTGGTGACGCCGTGCCAGGAGGACGGCGCCATTTCCTGATCCCAGGTGGCTTGGCCATCGTAGTGGGTGTGAATGTCGACCCAGCCCGGCGCTACGATTTTGCCGGCGGCGTCGATATCTTCTTTGCCCTTGCCGATATCGGGACCGATTGCGGTGATGAGGCCGCCATCGACGGCGATGTCAGCTTTGAATCGCGGCGCGCCGGAGCCATCGACGATTGTGCCGTTGCGAATGACCAGATCGTGCATGAGCCGCGACCTCCCGTTGTTTTGTTTGTTGGCGTTAGTAGAGGCGCCGACGGGGGCGAATGGCAATCGGTATCGGCGGGGAAGGTTTCGTCGTTCGCGGATGCGGCAACGTGGGTGCGGCGCTGCCCTTCGACAGGCTCAGGGTGACGCTGCGATCGTCAGCCCGAGCTTGCCGAAGGCGAGCCGTTCAGCGTTCGATCAGCGCAGCAAAGCAGCCGCGGCGGGCGTAATGTGCGTGGATGTAGGCGACGTTCGGGTTGGCCAAGAAGCGCGCGATCAGCGCCGCGGCGTCCACACCTTCGGTGAGATCGGCTTCGATCATCATGTGGTTGGCGTCGAAGCCGCGGAGCGAGAGGGTTCGCCGGCCAAGCGCGGGCGGGACCGCGCCGCGGCCGATGAAGCGGTCGTTGGTTTCGCGGACAAAGATCGGACCTTGCTGGTGATACGGCGTGTCGGCGCCCTGATGAGTGTAGTTGAGTAGGATTATACTCTCGCCGATCTCGGCGTCGTCGAGCGACACGCGGCATGGCGCGGCGTGCTTTTGGGTAACGCGCACACGTTGCATCCCACCTGTCGCGAGTTGTTCGTCGCTCAGCGCGTGGAGACGCGCGAACGGCGCTGGATCAAGGCCGGTGATTTGAAATGTCATGCGCCGAATGTGGTTCAAATCGCGCCGCTGTGCTGGCCGCATTCGGACCTTATGTTAACCTCGCACATGCGTTTGAACCAAGTCACCGCGCCGGCGATCGATCTCGAGGCATCGATTGCATTCTATGAATTGCTGGGCTTGCGCCTCATCGTGAAGAGCCCGCACTATGCGCGCTTCGAACTGCCGAAAGGCGAAGCGACGTTTTCGCTGCACATCGTCGATGGCCCTATTCCGCGCGAGAACGCACCGCAGCTTTATTTCGAGCTGTCCGATGTTGGACTTGATGCCGAGGTCGAGCGGCTAAAAGCGGCGGGTGTTGCGTTCGAGAACGAACCTAAGCTGCAAACCTGGTTGTGGCGCGAGGCGTGGCTGCGCGATCCGGCGGGTAACGCCATCTGCCTCTACTACGCAGGCGAGAACCGGCGCTTTCCCCCATGGCGCGTGGATGTGCCGCCAGGGCGCGCCAACCTTCATCTCGTCATTCGCGATAGCGGCTTTGTCGTGGTGAAAAGCGATGCGGGCGCTGAGGCGTGGCGCGGTTTTCAGGACACCTACGCGGACTTCAAGACATCACTTGGCCCGTACGATCTGCACGGACTGCTCGCGATCATCGAGCTTGAGTGGCCAGAGGAAGTCGGCGCGCGACATGATCGTGTCCGCGCGTTTGTTGAAAGCGACGCCGTATCATTGGCGTTCTAGCGCCAATTTTCCCAACCGGAAAACGCGCCCGCCAAGCCCAGCGTCCCGACGAAGGCCACTAGCGCCAGCACCACAAGCAACCCCAAGCCCAGCATCACAACGGCGCCAATCCAGGAAATGCGCGCGAGCAGAAGCGAAGTGTCGTCGCGCTCTTGTTGCGCCTGGCCAGCGCCGATCACGCCGAGCACAAATGCGGCAATGGTCGGGATCAACGGGATAACGAAGCTCACGACAAGGCAGATGACGCCAATGATGCCGAGCACGCGCGAGTTGGAAGCCGGCGCGCTAAAGCTGCTCCCGCCGGCGCCGGGCACAGCAAAGACAGCGCGGGCCTGACCGCCCTCTTCGAGGTAATCCACGATTTGCCCCGCATACGGCGCGCCGCTTGAGCGCCATTCGGTGAGCGGGAACTCAAAGCGGCGCTCGCCTTCGCCAAGAAGAACGCCACGGCTATCGTGAACGCCAAGAATGGTGCCGCGCATGTGATCTCCGCTGAATCGCCAGCTGATGCTCCCACGCGCAGACCCAAGTCTCAAGCTTTGGTTCAGCTACGGCCTCGGCGGCACGTCCATTCGGCGGCGCCGACGCGCCATTGTACTTCCTGGTCATTGCCGCGCAATTCATGCGCCGTGCGGCGCGTGTAGCGGAAGTCGCTGCCGTTGGCCTCAGCGCGCTGCAGCCTGATGCTGGGCCGTCCAAATGGCACGACGGTGGCGCGATCTTCGTTGATGATCACGCGCAGCACCGTGCTGTTGGAGCAGCGATAGGTCCGATAGCTGTCAGCATAAGCAGGCGCAGCGCTAAGCGCGCACAGGATCGCCGCCGCAAACATGAGCCGTTTCATCGTTTCCTCCCGTGAAACCGTTGGGTCCACGCGTTCAACGGAAGCACGCGTTGCACCGCGTGGCTGCTCACGCTTTCGCGATTGCGACGAACGGCGCATCCGATCGTACAAAACGCATGTAGCGTTGGTTATTGCTGCCACGGCGGGCGTTCGGCGAAAATTGGCCCGCGCTACTCCGCGATCAAACGGCTGGGCGCGCGGATGGCGTCCGGCGATTGATTGAGCGCGAGAATTTCGGCGATTAGCGACAGCACCGATGACGAGCGATCGCCCTCTTCGGCAACGTCCTGGCAAATGCCGTCGGCCGCTTGCTCGCCGCACGATCTGCCGACGGCGGGGCCGGCGCGGTAGCGGTTGGCGCCGTACGTGATTTCGGCGGCGTAGAGTCCGTGTGCGCTCGCGTGGGCTGGAAGAACGCGGAAGAGCGGCACGCCGCGGCCACCACCGCGCAAACCGGCCGCGCGTACCGTGACCTGCGCTTCGATCGCTTCACCGGGCGCGGCGCGCATGCCGCCAGCGCGGAGCAACTCGCCAACATAATAGACCATGTCATCGAGCGAGCGCAGACGCAGGCGCAACGTGTCACGGCCGACAGCGAAGACGGGCTCGCAAACTTGCCCCTCGCGCGGGGCGATGGGGCGAACCGGGCTTGCCGGACTATAGGATTCGACAAGCCCGCAGAGCGGGCGGCCACGCTCAAGATCGATGCCGCGTTCGTGCGGGTGCTGCTCAGTGGCGGTGAGAAAGGCGCGTACCTCGCGGACGAAATCGCAGCCATCGGTTTGGACGCTGGCAACGCAATCGTCGAAGATCGTGTTGGCTTCGTTGGTGTAGATTGCGGTGTGGCCGCCGGCGTCAGTCTTCTCGATCGACTCCACCATCATCAACATCAGCATGTCGCGCGGCCAGCCGCTGTACCAATAATGATTGAACACGTTGGATGGCGTGGGCTGGAAGGCCGTGCGTGTCAGCGTATCAGCGCTGAACGGTTGGACAGCGTAGCTCGGGCGCGAGGATTGTTCGCGCGAGGCGCCGATTTCGCCGAAGCCCCAGGGTGAGCCGATAGCGCCTAACGGCACGCCGCCAATGGTAGCCGAGCGCGTCGTCGTCCAGGACGGGCTGTCGGAAATACCGGTCATGGCGAGGTAGTGGCGCGGCAGCCGATCGCGCGAGCGCAGGATGTTCAAGAGCACTTGGGCCGACACCGCCTGACCATAGGCCTCGTTGAAGGCGACGGCGTCGTCGGCGATCTGGCGCGTGAGCCGTTCGCGCTCTGAGGGAAATTGGCCGCTGCTGGCGCACGAGGCGGCAAACAGAGCTGCGGCGCAGGCGGCGATAACGGACTTCATATTCCCTCCAGAGGCAAGGAGATTGCGCGCTCGGTTGACGCCGCCAAGCATGTTCGCTTGAACGGCGCCATGGATCACTTGATTGAGGGCTATCGAGTTTACCGGGAGCAGCGCTGGCCCGAATTACGGAGCCTGCACAAGGCGCTGGCGGAACGCGGGCAAGCGCCAAGAACGCTGGTCATCGCGTGCGCCGATAGCCGCGTCGATCCCGCAACCATATTCAATGCCGGCCCCGGGGAGCTCTTCGTGGTCCGTAATGTCGCCAACCTGGCGCCGCCCTTCGAGGAGGCGCCGGGCTTTCACGGCGTCAGCGCTGCGATCGAGTTCGCGGTGATGCACCTCAAGGTCGAGACGGTGCTTGTGCTTGGCCACGCTCAATGCGGCGGCGTAGCGGCGGCTCTGGAGGAGCGCCCGCGCGATCCCCATTCCTTCCTCGACGCCTGGATCAGCCTTTTGGATACCGCCAAGTCGCGCATTCCCGAGGGCGGCGACCGCATGTCGGAACTGGAGCACGAGAGCATTCGGGTGACGCTCGAAAATCTTGCCACATTTCCGTTCGTTCAGGATGCAATGAAATCTCGAGGACTTAACCTTATCGGCATGCGTTACGGCGTGGCGGACGGGGGACTTGAGCTCTTGAACACAGTTACCGGCGTATTCGAACCGGTGCTTTGACGCGAATTCACAGTTATTGCCGCGTGTACCTAGGTGGCGCTCCAATTGTTCCGTGGTATTGCGGTCACGGTGGTTAGTGGGACGTAGGAGCAGGAGACGTCATGGCGGACGTGCTCATTGTTTGTGTCCGTGAGGACGAACCTCAAGCGAAGGCGCTTGCGGATATGTTTGAGGCTGCCGGTTTTTCTATCGGCGGCGCACCTTCTAGCGACGGCGCATTGCGCTCGAGCGGCGCGGGTATCGTGGTTTGGTCGCAGGCCTCGATCCGCTCGCGCCCCTTTCTCGATGCTGCGCAACGCGTGATCAACGCCAACAAGGCGGTGGTCGCGAGCTTGATCGATCCGCCGCCGCCGTCGAGCATCGGTGAATCCCCGGCGTTCGATCTATCGCGCTGGAGCGGCGATCCCAACGACCCTTCGCTTGATCCTCTTTTCTTTGCCGTCGATCGCATGGTGAATGCGGCGCGCGCCGGTGTTGGCGCAGCGCCGCGTGATACGCACGATTACGATCCGCCGGCGCAGCGCAGTGCGCCGGTCCGGGCCGAGCCGCCGCCGCGCCGCCAAGAACCGCAATATCGCGCGCCGCCGCCGCCAGAGCCGCCGCAAAGCTATCGCGTGCCGCCGCAATCGGATTCGCTCGGTTCTGAAGCCGAGCATTGGCGCGCCATCCGCGACAGCCGAGACCCGGCAGACTTTATGGATTACCTGGCGCGCTACGGTCCGGACGGCGCGTTTTCGGAAGTCGCCGAGCTGCGCTTGAAGCAATTGACTGGTCCAGGTGACACGCGCACGCCGCAGGCATCGCGTCCTGCCGTGCGAACGCCGGCGCCGCCGCCGCGCGCGGCAGCGCCGCCGATGCGCCGTGCCGAGCCGCCGCCACAACGCCGGCCTGAAGCACTGCCGCCGACGCAACGCCGGCTCGAGCCAGCGCCAGCTTCACGGCGTCCGCCGATTGAACGCGATTACGCAGCCGACCTGCGCGAGCCGCCGCGCGGCCAAGGTGGTCCGCTGCGCGCATTTATTCTGATCGCCCTGCTCGGCGGCGCCGCCTTGATCGGCGGGATCTATTTTGGCGGCGGCATGGGAAATACCCCGCCCGGCGCCGAACAGGCCGCAGAAACCCAGCCCGCCCAAAGCTCCGAGAGCACGACTGGTGACGAGTTCTCAGGACTAGAAGACGCACCGAGCGTGCCGCTCTCTGAAGCGGTGACGACCCGCGCTGAACGCACAACGCCGACGCGGGCCGAGCGCGAGGCCCAACGCACGCGCGAAGAGACGCCGCGCACCGTTGAGCGCGACCCGCCGCGCCGCGACCCGCCGCCGGCCACCACAACGACGACCGCCAGCAATTCTTCAAGCGGTGGTCCAGTGACCTTAGCGCCGGGTGGGGCAAACCCCGTGCCGCTCAACCCGCAAGGCAATCCGCCGCCAGTGCAGACCGCGAATGTGGAGCCGACAATCATTGGTTCGGCTACACCACGCGCGGCGGCTGGAACGGTAGTATGGGCGCAGCGGCCCTCACCGCGGCGCATTGCCGCTCTCTATCCGCGTAACGCCGCAAATGATGGCATTGGCGGACGCGTCGTTATGCAGTGCCGCGTGCTCGGCGACCTCTCGGCAACATGTTCAATCGTTTCAGAAACACCGTCCGACGCTGGCTTCGGTCGCGCAGCACTTGGCGCGTCCGGCTCTTATCGCGCGCGGGCGACGCTTTCGGATGGATCAAGCGCAATCGGTTCCACGACGCGGATCGCGATCAACTTCCAAGCACCGCAATAAGGCCAGACCGCGCCCTTAAAGCGCGGCCGCCCGATTTGCTTATCGCGTCAGACGTAGCGACCCGATGCCGGTGCCGATGGCGTCGAAAGCCGCCGACAGTTCTGCAGCGTTATTGGCGCGGAAGAAATGATCCGACCCGGACGCGCAATTGCGCATTAAATTTTCCGTCGCTTGATCGGTCTCGCGGAAAATCACGGTGTAAATCTCGATGTCTGCGTTCTTGATGTTGGTGCAGAGCTGGGCCTCGCGGTTGTTCACATATTGAACGTAGCTGCCTGAGGAGTTGATATTGCGACGATACTGCGAAGGAAGAATTCCGCGCAAAATCCCGCCGATCAGCTGATTCAACAGGCCGCCGCTGGCGTAGTCGCGCCAAAGGCCAAGGTGGTTGTACGCCGAATAGTCACTCGCCAAGACCGCGTCGCTTCCGACGTTGGTGTTCTCGCCGTCCGACATGAGAACGATGACTTTACGCACATCGTCGCCATAGGGCGCGCCTTCGGTGAACGGCGCCGTCGGCGAGAGCACGCGCCAGCCCCAAGCCAGGCCCTCGGCCTGGTTGGTGCCGCCGCCAGACCAGTGCCGCATTGCAGCGATGTTGGTTTGAACGGTGCTCTCATTAGAGGTCAGCGGCACGATCGGTGTCGGGCAACCGCGGTTTGGACCGCGCGTGTCAGGCGCCGAGGTGTCGAGCGAGGCGGCGTTGTTGCGATACTTGAAGACGTTGAACATCGCGGCTTCACGCTGCTGTTGCGTCGTGCCCGAGCCGGAAGCCATGTTCGTGCTCATCGTCGCGCTGGCGATATTGCCGACAGAGTCCGTGAAATAAGAATTTGAAGTCCCCGAAACGCCGTCAACTGTGTCCAACCAGAAGAACGGTACGAACATCGTATCCGCATTCGCGGTTACGGGCGCGGCATCGCTGATGTCGTGCGGCTCGGGACGCGCTTCCACGCAACCCTTCCAGTCTTCGTTCGAAACCAGATCGAACAGACGCAAGTGGCTGATGCCATCTGCGGGCGTCCACGCATAGCAGCGGCTCGTTTGACCGTTATTGCCGCCCGTCCCGCGGCGCCATGTGATCGGATAAGGCGCACCAGAGAACGCCGTCGTCGAAATGTTCTGGCACTCAGAACCTGTGTTGCCGCTTCCACTGGTCGTGCGCGAGCGATAGGCGATCGACCGGTCTTCGAGGATTTCGCCGCTATATGGCGCAGCGCCGGTCTGATCCATCCAAGCCAAATGGCTCTGCGCATTGCCTATGTTCACTTGCGCCACGAAAGGCACGAGCGCGACGCGGACGGTGTCGCCATCAAGAGAAAGCAGGTCGGCAGTAAGATCTCTGGCGGCGTCGCGGAGCCCTTGCATGTCGTTCGACATCGAGCCGGTGTTGTCGAGCACGAGCGCGACTTCGATCGGCGGGCTGGCGTTGGCTTGCGCTTCCGATGCGACAGCGAGCGTCCAGTCACTGTTCTGGATAATGCGCGCAAGGCTGAGCGGCATCGGCATCGAGGCGGAGACGCGGTGGCCGCCGTCCTGAAGCTGCGTGACCTCGAACGTGACGTTGGTGACCACGTCACCGGCTTCAGCGTCGAAGAAGGCGCGCGCAGCGGCCGTTCGGGCCTCCATGGTCAAGTTCGAGCTGCGCTCGGCCACCAGCGCCGCGCCGTCGGCAGCGTTTTGCATTGTGGCGCGGATGGATTGAGCGCGGGTGAAATCGATCGTGAGGCCGACCAGGCCAATCAGAACCGTACCCATCAGGGCCCACATCATGGCCACGTTGCCAGCACGGTCGCGCAGCAAAGCGCGCGTCCTAAGCTTCTTGGTGAATGCTGCGATAACCATTTTTTGCCCCGAAAACGGACCCTTAGACATTCTCCTGGGTATCAGACTGCGCTTAATATCAAATTTTAGAACTTGGTGAACGGCGCACAAGAGGCTTGCTTTTTTAAGCCCTCTGCTACTAAAGTGATATCACTTTGATGGCATGAGAGGGTAGATCATGACCGCTGCAGCGCTAAATCGCACACAAGACCGCAAAGCCAACACGTCCGATGGCGGGTTCATGCTCCTGTTGAGTTTGGTCCTACTGGTGGCTTTGATCTGGGTCGTCGTGGACCTGATCCGGTACGAGAACGGCATGAACGGCCTGGGCACGATTGTGCTCTCGATCGTGTTCGTGCTGCAGCTTTGCGGCTTCTATTCCCTGCAGCCGAACGAAGCCGCCGCGATCACTTTGTTCGGCAACTATAAAGGCACCGACCGGACGCCCGGCCTGCGCTGGATGCTGCCCTGGTACACCCGCAAAAAGATCAGCCTCCGCGTCCGCAACGTCACCGGCGAGAAGCTCAAGGTGAACGACAAGCGCGGCAACCCAATCGAGATCGCCGCCGTCGTGGTGTGGCGGGTGACTGACACGGCGCAGGCGCTGTTCGACGTCGACAATTATCAGAGCTTTGTCGACATCCAGATCGAAACCGCCGTGCGCGAAATCGCTTCGCACTTTTCGTACGACCACGCCGAAGAAGGCGAACCGACGCTCCGCGGCGACGCCGATCAGGTTTCCTCGCTGCTGCGCGAGAAGCTGCAGGAGCGCACCTCAGTCGCTGGCGTCGTTGTGGACGAGACCAAGCTTAGCCACCTCGCCTACGCGCCCGAAATCGCCAGCGCGATGCTGCGGCGCCAACAGGCCGAGGCCGTGCTCGCCGCTCGCCGCTTCATCGTCCAAGGCGCAGTTGAAATGGTGCAGCATGCGCTCGAGCAATTGAGCGAACGCGACATCGTCAAGCTCGACGACGAACGCCGTGCGACGATGGTCTCGAACCTGCTGGTTGTGCTCTGCGGCGATCGCGACGCGCAGCCGGTCGTGAACGCAGGCTCGCTCTACCAGTAAGCGCGAGCGAGCCATGCCCTCCGAACGCAAAGCCTTCGCGCTCAGACTTGATCCCGCGCTGCACGACGCAGTCGCCCGCTTGGCGAACGCGGAACTGCGCAGTGTAAACGCGGAGATCGAGTTTCTGCTGCGCGAAGCGCTGCGCGCCCGGGGTGTGAAGCTCGGCGAAAAACCAGCAACGGACGCCAAACCAGACGACGGGGGTGAGTGATGTCGACAACCAAGAAATCGATCGTGTTTCTAACGATCGCGTTCGCGATCAGTTGGGCCGTGGTTATCGGCGGCTGGGCGATGGGCTGGCATGAGGACCCCAATCTCGTCACGCTTGTGCTCGCGGGCTCGATGTTCGGGCCGGCGATTGCCGCGTTTACCTGCGCAATAATGTTTGAGAAAGGCCGGCGTGCAGTGTCGCTCGGCCTGCGCTTCAAGCCCAATTGGTGGTGGCTCGCGGCATATTTCGCGCCCATCCTGATCGCGGCCGGTTCTGTCGCGCTGTCCATTCTCTTTGGCGCCAGCACGTTCGTTGACCCGGGCGTGTCGGTCATTGCGATGACCGAAGCGGCTGCGCCCGAACAAGCCGAAGCGGTGCGTGCGTTGGCGCCCTATCTCGGCGTGATCATACTTGCGCAATCGCTCATTCTCGGCGCGCTGATCAACGCCGTAATCCTGACGTTCAGCGAAGAACTCGGCTGGCGCGGTTACCTGCACGATCTGTGGCGCGGCTTCGGCTTTTGGCGCGCTTCACTCAGCACGGGTTTCGTGTGGGGTCTCTGGCACGCGCCCGCGATCTTCCTCTTCGGTCTCAACTACCCGGACAATCGCGCTGTCGGCATCGGCCTCTTCGTGGGCTTTTGCGTATTGCTCTCGCCGATCCTGACCTTCATCCGCGATCGCGGCGCCTCGGTTTGGGCGGCCGGCATCTTCCACGGCGTCTTCAACGCACTGGGCGGTCTGACCCTCCTGACGCTTTCCAATCCCACCTTCCCGTGGAACGGCATCGTTGGCATTGGCGGCTTCGTTGCGTTGGCAGTGGGCGTGGTGATCGTTGCGCTGCTGCGCCCGAGCACGCCGGCTGCGACCCAAGAACCCGCCGCCGCCTGAGCTTTAGGACAAGCCTGCGCTGCACAGGCGCGGGCTTGTCCGCCACGTTTCCATGCCCTAATCACGCGTGATCCTCGGATGGATCGATTCTTAGCCGCAAGACTTCGCAAGAAGTTTGGGGCGGGCGGAGACGCATGCCAAAACGTACAGATATCAACTCGATCCTGATCATTGGGGCCGGGCCGATCATTATCGGTCAGGCGTGCGAGTTCGATTATTCTGGCGTTCAGGCAGTGAAGGTGCTGAAGGCCGAAGGCTACCGCGTCATTCTCGTGAACTCGAACCCGGCGACGATCATGACCGATCCGGATCTGGCGCACGCGACCTACATAGAACCGATCACGCCAGAGATGGTCGAGAAGATCATTGAGAAAGAAAAGCCAGACGCGCTGCTGCCGACGATGGGTGGCCAGACGGCTCTGAATTGCGCACTGACCTTGGAGCGCACCGGCGTTCTTAAGAAGCACGGCGTCGAGATGATTGGCGCTAACGCCGACGTCATCGAGAAGGCCGAGCACCGGATGAAGTTCCGCGATGCGATGGATAAGATTGGATTAGAAAGCCCGCGCTCGCGCTTATGCAACACGATGGACGACGCGCTAGCCGCGCTCGACCACGTGCAACTACCGTCGATCATCCGCCCGTCGCTGACACTTGGCGGCTTGGGCGGCGGCGTCGCCTACAATCTTGAGGAGTTCAAAGAGATCGTCGAGCGTGGACTTGCCGCCTCGCCGATCACGGAAATTCTCGTCGAAGAAAGCATCATCGGCTGGAAAGAATACGAAATGGAGGTCGTCCGCGATAAGGCGGACAATTGCATCATCATCTGCTCGATCGAGAATATCGATCCGATGGGCGTTCATACCGGTGACTCGATCACCGTCGCGCCGGCGCTAACGCTTACGGACCGCGAATATCAGATCATGCGCAACGCCAGCATTGCGGTGTTGCGTGAGATTGGCGTCGAGACTGGCGGCTCCAACGTGCAGTTCGCGGTAAACCCGCGCGATGGACGTATGGTGGTCATCGAAATGAACCCCCGCGTGTCGCGGAGTTCGGCGCTGGCCTCGAAAGCGACCGGCTTCCCGATTGCGAAGGTCGCGGCCAAGTGCGCGATTGGCTACACACTCGACGAAATCGCCAACGACATCACTGGCGGCGCGATGCCGGCGAGCTTCGAGCCGACGATTGACTACGTCGTCACCAAAATTCCGCGCTTCGCGTTCGAGCGTTTTCAAGGCGCGGACACAACGCTGACGACGTCGATGAAGTCAGTCGGCGAGGCGATGGCGATTGGGCGGACATTCCAGGAATCGCTGCAGAAGGCGCTCCGCTCACTTGATACGGGCCTTAGCGGTTTCGATGAAATTCAAATCGAAGGCGCGGCTGATGAAGACAATGGGCGCGCAGCCGTGCGTGCGCGTTTGGTCACGCCGAAGGCCGATCGCTTGCTTGTATGCGCAGAGGCATTGCGCCGCGGGCTGAGCGTTGAAGACATTTGCGCAGCCTCACACTACGACCCCTGGTTCGTGCGCCAGATCGCTGAAATCATCGCGAAAGAAGCGGATGTTCGTGCTGACGGGCTGCCGAAAGATGCGGTGACGTTCCGTGCATTGAAGGCGCAAGGCTTCTCCGACGCGCGTTTGGCCAAGCTCACTGGCCAGCGCGAACGCGATGTGCGCGCCGCGCGCCGCAAGCTCGGCGTGCGTCCGCAGTTCAAGCGCATCGATAGCTGCGCCGCCGAATTTCGCGCCACGACGCCTTACATGTACTCAACCTATGAATTTCCGGCGTATGGCCAAGATCAGGCCGAGTGCGAGTCCGAGCCCACCGATCGCAACAAGATCATCATTCTCGGCGGCGGCCCGAACCGGATCGGCCAAGGCATCGAGTTCGATTATTGCTGCTGCCACGCGGCGTTCGCGTGCGCCGAGATCGGCGTCGAGTCGATCATGGTCAATTGCAATCCGGAAACGGTGTCGACGGACTATGACACGTCGGACCGCCTCTATTTCGAACCGCTGACGACAGAAGACGTGCTCGAAATTGTCGAGACGGAAAAGTCGCGCGGCACGGTTCAGGGCCTCATCGTGCAGTTCGGCGGGCAGACGCCGCTGAAGCTGGCGCAACCTTTGGCCGATGAAGGCGCGCCGATCCTTGGCACCAGTGTCGATGCGATCGATCTGGCGGAGGACCGTGATCGCTTCCAAGCACTGCTGCGCAAAATCGGCTTGAAGCAACCGGACAACACCATCGCGCCTTCACTTGAAGCGGCGCGCGCTGGCGCTGCGCGGATCGGTTATCCGGTAATGCTGCGGCCGTCTTACGTGCTCGGCGGTCTCGCCATGCAGATCGTCCACAATGAGGGCGAGCTCGAAGAATACCTGATCCGCATTACGCGCACGCTTGGTGGCCCGACCGAGCTGGCGGTGTCTGACAAGAAGCCGCTGCTGGTGGATCGCTATCTGCGCGACGCGATTGAAGTCGATGTCGATGCGATTTGCGATGGCGAAGATGTGTTCGTCGCCGGCGTTATGGAGCACATTGAGGAAGCGGGCGTACACTCGGGCGATAGCGCCTGCGCGCTGCCGCCCTATTCGCTCTCAAAGAGGCTGATCGATGAGATCGAAGCGCAGACGAAGACGCTGGCGCTGGCGCTTGATGTCCGCGGCCTCATCAACATCCAGTTCGCGGTGAAGGACGACGAGATCTTTATTCTCGAAGCCAACCCGCGCGCCTCGCGCACGGCGCCGTTCGTGGCGAAGGCGATCAATCGCCCGATCGCTGCCGCAGCGGCGAAGGTGATGGCCGGCATGACGCTGAAAGAGCTGAAGCTTGATCGGCCGTCGAAAAAGCACGTCGCGGTGAAGGAAGCTGTCTTCCCGTTCGCGCGCTTCCCGGGCGTCGACCCGGTGCTTGGGCCGGAGATGCGCTCGACTGGCGAGGTCATGGGGCTCGATGAAAGCTTCGTGGCGGCGTTCGCGAAAAGCCAGATCGCCTCGGGCATCAATCTGCCGATCGAAGGCTGCTGCTTCATCTCGGTGAAGAACGCCGACAAACCGGCGATGATCGCCGTCGCGAAGGACCTGATTGAGCTCGGCTTCAAAGTAATGGCGACTGGCGGCACCGCCGACTACCTCATTGAGCAGGGCCTCACGATCCAGAAGACCAACAAGGTCGCAGAGGGCCGTCCGCACATCGTCGACGCTATGAAGAACGGCGAGGTCCAGCTCCTCTTCAATACAACCGAAGGCGCCCAATCCTACCGGGACAGCTATTCGATCCGTCGCACGGCGCTGGTGCAGAACATTCCCTATTATACTACTGTCTCCGGGGCCCGGGCGGCCATCCAGGCCATCCGATTGCTCAAATCGGGGGCGCCCCTAGGCGTTCGGGCCCTTCAGGCCTATGCTTGACGCCGCGCCGGATCGGACACAGATTTTCATTTCCTAGACGGACTTTTACACACCCCCATGGAAAAAATACCAATGACCGCCGAGGGTTACACCGCCCTCGACGCAGAGTTAAAGCGTCTCAAGACAGTAGAACGCCCGGCGGTAATCCAGGCGATTGCGGAAGCGCGCGCCCACGGCGACCTCTCCGAGAACGCTGAATACCATGCGGCGAAAGAGCGCCAGTCCTTCATCGAGGGCCGGGTCGCCGAAATTGAAGACAAAATCGCCAGGGCTCAAATCATCGACGTCTCGAAGCTTTCGGGAAAGCAGGTGAAATTCGGCGCAACCGTGAACCTGCTCGAAGAAGATTCCGGCGCGAAAGCCAAATACAAGATCGTCGGCGAAGACGAGTCCGACGTGAAGGGCGGCAAGATATCTATCACCTCCCCGATCGCGCGCGCGCTGATCGGCAAGGAAGAAGGCGACGTCGTCGAGGTCATGGCGCCGGGCGGTCCGAAGTCGTACGAAATCGTCAAAGTGAAATACCTCTGACGTTAGCCGCGGAGCGGGGCTGAATGCGCAGCGCTGGCTATCAGCCCGCAGAGCCTCTCAACGTCTGGATAGCCACGGACGGCCGCGCCGGCATCGAAGCGCAAGCGCTTGGGCTGGCGGAAGCAATAGCGCGCCGCGCGCCCATTTCGCTGACCACCAAACGCATTCGTCTGCGCACGCCTTGGCGCTGGATGCCGCCAGCGTGGACGCCGCTTCCGCGCCAGGCGCTCACGCTCGACTCCGATCCAATCGATCCGCCCTGGCCGGATATCTTTATTGGCTGCGGACGCGCTTCAGCGCCGTTCGCGATGGGCCTGCGCACCTGGTCCAACGGAAGGACGTTCGTGGTGCAGCTGCAAGACCCGCGCGTGAACCCACGCGAGTTCGATGTCGTGATCCCGCCGCTGCACGACGACCTCGAAGGGCAGAACGTTCTGCCCATCGTCGGCGCGTGCAATCGCATCACACCGGAGCGGCTGGATGAGGCGGTTTCCGAATATAAATCGGCGAATTTGGAAGATTTGCCGTCGCCGCGTTTTGCCGTTCTGATCGGCGGAAAGTCAAAGCGTCAGGATATTTCGCCGGCACGGGCGCGCGCCATTTCAGATTCGCTCGCCGCCGTGCAGCGCGAGACCAGCGGCACGTTGCTGACGACGCTTTCGCGGCGCACGAGCAATGCAGCGCGCACGCAGTTTCGTACCTGGCTCGCGCCCCACAGCGCGGTGTTTTATGAAAACGAAGGCGCGAACCCCTACCCAGCCATCCTCGGCGCCGCTGACCATATCTTCGTCACGTCCGACAGCGTGAACATGGCGACCGAAGCTGCCGCCACCGGCAAGCCGGTGCATATCCTTGCTGTCGATGGCCAACTCGGGAAGCTCACCAAATTCCATCAGAGCTTGGCGCGGCGGGGATGTGCGCGTCCGTTCAATGGCAAACTTGAGACGTGGTCGTATCCGCCGTTGCTGGAAACGGATCGCGCAGCGGCGGCCGTGCTCACCGCCTGGGCGGCGAAACATCGCGCAAATTAAGCCAGCAGCTTTTCGAGCCCAGCTTTTAGATCGGCGTCGCTGACAGGCTTGGTGAAAACCGGCGCCTTCGCTAATTCCGGCGGCGCATCTTTTACGCGGTCATAGCCGGTGCAAAACGCGACCCGCACGCCTTTGGCATGAAGCGCGATCCCCAGCGGCACGCTTGAAACACCGCCGCCCAAGCTCGCGTCCAGCAGCGCCGCGTCCGGGGTGTCGCGCGCGATCACCGCCTCCGCCTCGGCAATCGAGTGCGCAGGTCCAAGGACCTCATAGCCCATGTCCGCCAACCGCTCGCCAAGTTCCATGGCGATCAGGGCGTCATCCTCGACGACCAATATCTTCCGCAAGCTGAGTAAGCCCCGTCCGCGTTTGAGTAGCCTATTCCCCACCCCACCATACTTGTGGAAAATCCCGGCGCAATTCGCTGCGTCAGCGCACTTTATCTGTCAGCTCGATTGCGATTCCGGCGCTTTCGGAGCCGCGGCGGCAACGCCATATTGGAGAAAGCCCGAATCCTTTCATGAGCGCAGAATGACCACTCACGCCGCCCGCCACGCCCCCATCGTCATTATCGGTTCCGGCCCTGCCGGCTACACCGCCGCGATCTACGCGGCGCGGGCGCTTCGAAAGCCCCTTCTCGTTGCGGGGCTGCAACCGGGCGGGCAGCTCACCATCACCACCGATGTCGAGAACTATCCCGGCTTCGCCGACGCCATCCAAGGCCCCTGGCTGATGGAGCAGATGCGGGCTCAGGCAAAGCACGTCGGCACGGATATAATCGAAGACATCATCGTGAAGGCCGAGTTGGATCAGCGGCCGTTCAAACTCACCGGCGATAGCGGCCAAGTTTATCTGGCCGACGCGGTGATCATCGCCACCGGCGCGCAGGCCAAATGGCTGGGCCTCGAGAGCGAACACAAATTCAGGGTTTCGGCGTCAGCGCCTGCGCGACGTGCGACGGCTTTTTCTACCGGGGCAAAGAAGTCGCTGTGATTGGCGGCGGCAACAGCGCGGTCGAGGAAGCACTCTATCTGGCGCACCTGGCGAGCAAAGTGACGCTGATCCACCGCCGCGACTCGCTGAAGGCGGAGAAGGTGCTGCAGGAGCGCCTCTTCAATCACCCGAAGATCGAGGTGGTCTGGGATTCAGCGCTTGAAGAGATCGAAGGCACGGAAGACCCCAAGAGCGTCACCGGTATCGTGATCAAGAACGTAAAAACCGGCGCGCTCGAAGAACGCAAGCTCGACGGCGTTTTCGTCGCCATCGGCCATGCCCCCGCGACCGAACTCTTCCAGGGGCAGGTCACGATGAAGGACAACGGCTACATCGTGGTGAAACCGGGCACGACCGAAACGAATATCCCGGGCGTCTTCGCGGCTGGCGACGTCGCGGACGATACCTACCGCCAAGCGGTGACAGCGGCGGGTCTGGGCTGCATGGCGGCGCTGGAGGCGGAGCGTTTCCTGGCGACCGCAGAGCTCGACCGGGCCCGCACCGCAAACGCGGGCGCAGCGGCCTAAGCTCGAGTCCGCAACCGGCGAAACGCCAATGAAATCGGGGCTGCGATTGGCGATGCGCCAATGGCTGGACCTGCAACTGGCGCACTCGGGCAGCAAACTCACGCAGTCGCGCTCGCTTCCGGGCGCGACTGGTGGCGAATTCAGGTCAACGGCGCTCCCGCCGCACCGGAGTTCACATCAATGTTCCGCAGCATCATCGCAGCTGTCTTGCTCGCAGCCACCGTCCAGACCGCCAACGCTCAGGACGCCAATGGCGCCGTCGCTATCCAGCTCTCGGGCCTGCAGCCACAGGGCCAGGTCATGGTGCAGCTGTTCAACAGCGAAGCCGGCTATAGCGGCGGCCAGGCGTTTGGCGCGACCATGGCGCGGGTAAACGGCGCAACGGCGCAAGTGCGCTTCGCCGGCCTGGCGCCCGGGCAATACGCCGTGCGCCTGTTCCATGACATCAATGGCGACGGCGAGATGAACACCAATCCGTTCGGCATCCCGACCGAGCCCTACGCATTCTCGAACAACGCCCAGGGCCAGTTCGGCCCGGCGTCTTGGGCTGACGCGGCCTTCACTGTCGAAGCCGGCGAGACGACGCAACGCATCAATTTGGGTGGAAACTGATGTCCGCCTCGCGCCGCCAGTTCCTCGCCGCCTTCGCCGCCGCTGGCGCGATGGCGGCGGCGCCCTCCGCCTTCGCCACGGCCTCACCGTGGAGCCTGGGTGTTGAGAACGCGCCTGCTGGAGGTTTCCCAGATGCGCCGATGCGACGGATCCACGGCCGCGCGCCTGCGGGCCTCGAAGGCTCGCTCTATCGCAACGGGCCGGGCTGGTTTCGCTATGGCGCCTCCTCGACTGGCCATTGGTTCGACGGCGACGGTTTTATCCAGCGCTTCGCCATCGCTGACGGCCAAGCACGCCATCGCGGCCGCTTCGCCGACACCAACAAGCGCCGCATAGAGATGGAACGGCAAAGCATTGTCATGCCGGGGTTTGGCACAAGCGGCGTGAACCAAGCGCCTGTCGCGAACTCGGACTCGATGAACGCCGCCAACACTTCAGTGATCGTGGTGGGCGATGAATTGTGGGCGCTTTGGGAAGGCGGCTCGCCGACACAGCTCAGCCGCGACACACTTGAGACTGCGGGCATCCGCACGTTGCGCAGCGATCTCGCACACATGCCATTCACGGCGCATCCGAAGGTCGAGCCGAACGGACGCATCTGGAATGTCGGCTTCTTTGGTCAGCGCGGCATCATCTGGCGGCTTTCGCCGAACGGCGAAGTCGAAGATGCGCAGACCATCGATATCGGCCAGCCCTCCTACGTCCACGATTGGGCGGTGACTGAGCGCCGTCTCATCATTCCGCTTCAGCCGTGGCTACACGAGCGCATAACGGCGCCCATGGTCGAAGGATTTGTGTGGCGGGATGATCAGCCGTTCCGCGTGCTGGTGATCGACAAGAACGATTACGCCAACAAGCGCATCTACGAATTACCGCCGATGTTCTACTTCCACACTGGCGATGCGTGGGAAGAAGCTGACGGCACCATTCGTTTCGATCTGTGCGCTTCGCAGAATGCGCACTTTGTCACTGAAGAAGCGCGCAGCATGATCCGCCAGGACATCGCCCAAAGCCCGTCAGCGGAATTGGTGATGGCCGTGCTACACCCGGACGGACGGGCCGAGGTCCAGCGCAGCGGACATCACGGCGAATTCCCGCAGACCGATCGCCGCCGCCAAGGCTTATCACGCGATTTGGTCGCGCTGGTGGACGATCGCGCCGACAACACGCTTGGCTTGATGAACTGGCGCACTGGCGCGTTCGACAGCTTCGCCTTCGGCGCGCACCAAATGATGCAAGAGCATCTCTTCGTGCCGAAGCGGAGCGGCGGAGGCGAAAGCGAAAGCTGGCTTGTCGGCGTAACACTCAATGCACGCGAACGCGCAAGCGAGCTACACGTGTTCGATGCGGCGCGCGTCAGTGATGGCCCCGTCGTGTCGTGGCGCAGCCGCTACGCCGCGCCGCTGGGCTTCCACGGCACATGGAGCGACGCCTAGTTCGCAATTGCGGGGATGATGACACCGCCGACGAATTGGTCACGCCAGCGCGTCCAGATGCCGCCCTGCATATAGTTGGCGCCGGTGAATACGACGACAAGATCGTACTCCGGCACAACGATCAGGAATTGCCCGCCATTACCGTTGGCCTCGTACTCCTCGACAACGCGATCGCCGACGCGCACGCCATAGCGATGCCACGCATAGCCATCGACGCCTGGCGCGTAGAAGTTCTCGAACGCTTCTTGGGTGAGCCCAGTGGTGGCCGGTGAGATTTCGATGCGCGGCGATGTTGAACGCTCGACCCACTCACGGCTGACAATGCGCCGCCCGCGCCAAACACCGCCGTCTAGATACATCTGCCCGACTTTGAGCAAGTCGCGCGGCAGCAGGTGGGCGCCGCCGCCGAGATAGCCCTCACCGTTCGGCATCACGTTCCAGTAATAGCGTCCAAACTGGAGCGGACGCGCGATCGTGCGATCAAACAATTCGGGCAGCGATTCATGGGTGGCCGCGTTGAGCGCGCCGCCGACGAGATTGAGATTGGCGGAGCAATACGCGTAGTGCTCGCCGGGCTCATAAAGCTGCGCGAGGTTGAGGGTGTATTGCCACAAGTTTGGATTGGTTTGCGACCAGAGGCGGCCCTCGTTGCCAGGCGAATTCTCGTCATTGTCGTCGCACGCGAGGCCTGACGTGTGCGTGAGCAGGTGCGCGATGGTCATGCGCACTTTGCGAGGATCCGGATTTTCGAACGGGCCGAGATCTTCCAACAGATCGTAGACATGCGTCTCCGGCGTGATCGGCGCGCCGCTTTCCATCGCCGCACCCAGCATGATCGATGCAAAGGTTTTACCGGCCGAGCGAATGTCGTGCGGCGTCTCACGCGTGAAGCCGTGAAAATACTCTTCGAGCACTAAGCGTCCGCGATGGGCGACGAGCACCGAGTGAACAAGGTTCGGGCGGCGCGACGATGGATCGCCATCGATCAGTGATTGCACCATCGCGGCAAGCGCCGCCTCATCGACATCGACGCTTCGCGCACGTGCGGTGCGCCAGCCATCGTGTATCTGCTCCGGGCGGCGGTAAGCATAGGCTGGCTCACTGAGTGGGCGCGGCGTGTAGTTGATTGCTTCTGCCGCGCTGGCGCGATGCCAATCGAGATCGCTGCCGATGTCGGGCCAGAAGATGCGGATGCGGTCCGGGTCACGCAGATGCGTAGCGGTGTGGCGAACTTCCTGACCATCATCGAAGCGCGCGAGGAAGGTGAGCGCATCTCCCTCTTCCGTAAACCGGAATTGTGAAGCGCCGCCGCGCGAGTTGATCTCATGATTTCGGAAAGCCGCTGTTAAGTTGCCCTCCGCATCACGGAAGATACGCAAATACACTGTGAAGCGGCCATCGAGCGGACGCACGTCGGCGCGCCACGCGTTGCGACCGGAGTTGCGGATCGCGAGCGGAGTAGCGAAAGATTGCGATGCTGCGGTTGGATCATCGCGATCTTCAGCGTCGCTGTTGGGCTGAATCCAGACGCCGCTCAGCGTTCCATTGCGTGCAATGACGCCGCGAAAGGCGCCGTTATTGCCAAAGCTCAGACGCACCGCGCCATTTTCCATCCGCGCCTCGGCGCTGCCGCCGCTGATAACACCGCGCCACATATCGCCGTCGCGCGTGACGCTAAGCTCGCCCCGCAACGTAGGAGCGGTGCTCCGCTCCACCGCCCAAAGACCTTCAAGCTCAGAGGTCGCGACTTGCGCGGCTGCAGGCTGGGCCAGCAAAGCTAAGCCCAGTGCAAGCGATCTAACCAGGTTCAATTTCACGTCCCCTTCTGTCTCGGGCGCTGCTTCAACCACGCAACGATGGGCTCGCGCCCACTCTGCATGTTCCGCTTGAGCGCCATGCACGCCGCATCGAGGTCCCCCGACTTCAGTGCGGACATGATGTTCACGTGATCATCCGTCGCCACCGCGACGTTCTTTTGCTCACGCATCAGCGCCAGTTCGTAACGGCGCGTGCGAACGATCATGTTCAAGATGAGATCGATCAGCACTTTGTTGGGGCAATCGGCCACCAATTCCATGTGCCACGCGTCGTCGATTTCAATCGCTGCGGCGCCCTTCGCGGCGCGCAATTGCGTGTTGAGCTTCTCTAGGCGCGCGAGGCGCTTTGCCGACGGCACACCGGCCAACCGCAGCGCTTCTGGATCGAGCAGCGGACGGATGTCGTAGATTTGCTCGAACTCTTCGAGCGAAAGCGAACGCACGAAATAGCCGAGGCGCGGACGCGCGGTGAGCGCACCCTCCGCGACCAACCCGCTCAAGGCTTCACGCAGCGGCGTGCGGCTAACGCCGAGCTTCGCCGCCAAGTGGACTTCATTGATGCGCTCGCCGGGACCAAGCCGGCCATCGACAATCATGGCGCGCACGGCGTCCGCCGCGCCTTCGCTGATATTGCCGCGATGTCCTGGCTCCAATTGCATACTGTATACAATTAGATGAAAAGCACGCGAAAGCAAGGGCTATCGACCGCAGGCTGGAGCTATGCAATATTGCAGGCCAAGGAGCGCCTGGGCGGGTGGCTTCGGCGGGACCTTCATGGACTGGGACAAGCTCAAAACCTTCCACTTCGCGGCCGAGACCGGCAGCCTGACGGCAGCCGCGGAAAAGCTTGGCGTCAGCCAATCTTCGGTGAGCCGCCAAATCGCTGCGCTGGAAAGCGACATGGGCGTGCCGCTGTTCCAAAGGCACGCGCGCGGCCTGCTGCTGACCGGCCCTGGCATGGCGCTGCGGGAGTTTACGCGCGAAATGGCGGGCGCCGCGGTGATCGCGGAATCGACGCTGAAAGATGCGCGCGAGAAGGTTATCGGCGATCTCAAGGTCACAGCCCCGGTCGCGTTCGGCTCAACCTGGCTCGCGCCGCGCTTAGGCGCATTTGCAGACACCTATCCTGAAACGCGTTTGCAGATTTTGCTCGATGACCGCGAGTACGATCTTTTGAAGCTCGAAGCTGAATGCGCGATCCGGCTTTGGGCCGCGACGCACGCAGATCTCATTCAGCGCAAATTGCTCGACGTGCGCGTCAGCCTTTATGCATCGGCCGGATATTTGCAGCGCCACGGCACGCCGAAGAAAGTCGAAGACCTCGATGAGCACCGCATCATCGCCTACCAAGCGGGTGTGCCGACACCGATGCGCGAACTTGATTGGGCGCAGCGCGCCGGCCGCGAAGATGCGAAGCCGCGCCCGCCTCTGCTTGAGATCAACAACGTCTATGGGATGTTGCGCGCGGTTGAGTCAGGCTTTGGCATCGCCAGCGTGCCGGATTACATGGCGCGCGAAAATCCAAACCTCGTGAAGGTCCTGCCTGACCTGCAAGGCCCGAGCTTCGAGGTATATTTTATCTATCCAAGCGATTTGAAGCGCTCAAAGCGCATCGCGGCGTTCAGGCAATTCCTGATCGACCAAGCGGCCAGCTGGCAGCCTTAAGGCTCACCGTCACAGAAAGAAGCTCGTCATTCCGGATCGCGCTTACGCGCGTCCGGAATGACAGTGAGCGCTTACAGCTGGTTAGCCGGCACGTTGAACGTGTCGCACTGGCGTGCGTCGCCGCTGTCGAAGCCGCGGCGGAACCAGGTCATACGCTGCGCACTTGATCCGTGCGTGAACTGGCTTTCATTGCGTTGACCGAGCGTATCATCGCCAATGGCGTGCGCGGCGTTCAAGGCTTCGCGCAGGTCTGCTTCATCGATCGCCAAATCTGCGCGGGCTGTGTGCCCCCAGACGCCAGCCAAGCAATCGGCTTGCAGCTCGACACGCACTGAGGTTTGGTTTTGCGGCTCGCCTTGGACCTGCACTTGGGTTGCACCGATCAAATTTTGCACGTGGTGACCGACTTCGTGCGCAATGACATAGGCTTGCGCGAAATCGCCTGGCGCGCGCAGCCGGCTTTCCATCACAGCATAAAAGCCTGGATCGATGTAGAGCTTGCGATCGCCCGGGCAGTAGAACGGACCAACGTCTGAGCTTGCGCTGCCGCAGCCTTCAGTCGCCACGCCGCCAGAGAAGATTACGAGTGTGGGATTCTGATACGCGCCGGGTTGCTGGTTGTTGTAACGCGGCAAACGGCCTTGCTGGAATTGTTGCGCCCAGACGTCTTCGGTTGAACCGAGAACGACGCGCGAGAAATCGCAGGCTTGCGCCTCGGTTTCGCAGACGCTGCCCTCGCCCTGCTGCGTTTGGGTTTGACCCGGCACGCCGCCAAACAGCGCGCCAAAGACCATGTTCTTGATGCCGGGCGGAGCGAAGAAATAAATGCCGCCGAGAACGAGGCCGACGATCAGGATGCCGCGGATGCCAATGCGGCGCAGAATCGCGAACAACGCGCCGCCACCCATGCCTCCGCCGCCCATACCGCCGCCACTGCCGCGACCGCGATCTTCGAAATTGTCGGAACGGCGTTGGCCATCTGTGCGCATAAGTCGTCTCCTACCCTCGGGGTCCCTCTTAGCCCGCGCATTGGCGCGATGCTACTCCGAGGCGAAGAGGTCGCTTTGGCCTCCCGGTTCCAACGGGCGGCGAAACTGGGTGTGATCGAGCGTCAACCTAGGCTTGTCCAAGCCGAAGCGCCGGCACGCGGCGGTGAACCGATCGGCGATCAGTCTTGCGTACGGCCCCTCACCCTTTTGCCGCTTGCCCCATTCGGGGTCGTAGTCGCGCCCATTGCGCATCTGGCGCACCAGCGCCATCACCCGCGTCGCGCGATCCGGGAAATGCGTGTGCAACCATTCGCGGAAGAGATCTTTGATCTCGAGCGGCAACCGCAGCACCACATATCCAGCAGCGCTCGCACCCGCCTTCGCGCATTCTTCGAGGATCGCTTCGATTTCGCTGTCGTTGATCGCTGGCACGATCGGCGCGACCATCACGGTGACGGGCACGCCCGCCTCAGCGAGCATACGGATCGCTTCGATGCGCCGATGCGGCGCCGCTGCACGCGGCTCCATCACGCGCGAAATGCGGCGCTCCAGGCTTGTCACGGAAATCGCGGCTTTCGCGAGCCCGCGCTCCGCCAAGCGCGCGAGCACATCGATATCGCGAATAATCAGCTGCGATTTGGTGATCAGCGCGACTGGATGGCGCCAGCGCTCCATCACTTCGAGCAAGCCGCGCGTGATGCCGTAGCCGCGCTCTATCGGCTGATAAATGTCGGTGACGCCGCCGAGCATGATGGTCTTCGGCTTGTAACTCGGCTTGGCGAATTCACGCTCAAGCAGTTCAACGGCGTTGGCTTTGACGAAAAGCTTGGTCTCGAAATCTAGCCCCGGCGACAGGCCAACATAGGCGTGGTTCGGACGCGCATAACAATAGATGCAGCCGTGCTCGCAGCCCCGGTACGGATTGATCGATTGGTCGAAGGAGATGTCCGGGCTTTGATTGGTTGAGATGATGGTCTTGGCCAGCTCTGGCGTGACGATCGTCTCGAACGGTTTTGCGCCGTCTTCGCCAACCCAGCCGTCATCGAAGGCTTCGCGGACAAAACGCTCGTAACGGCCGCTCGCATTCGTGCGTGCGCCCCGGCCATGCAGGGGATCGGACTTCATGCATGGGACAATAGTCCTAAAATAGGAACAAATCAAGAACTGTTGGGCGAGCTCCAAGGTCGGCGATATTATAGGCTAGCGCCTAACTTCATCCGTAGAGCCAACCGTAGAACGCCTCCCGAAAGAACGTCGTCGTCACCAAGATGATGGCAAAGGCGATCAATGAGGTGATCCCCAACCAAAGGGCATAACGGCCGTCACGGATGCGCCTGAACCGCCAGCCTGTTGCCGTCAGGCCGACGCTAAACAGCAGCATAAGCAACCAAGTCATCGTCGCGATCCGTTCAAGGGAGATCCTAAAAGTGGGTAGGCTGAGGCTAGTCTCCCAAAAAGCAAAGGGCGCCGGGTGACCGGCGCCCTTAAACATCTGGGCTTCTCATTTTTGCTCTGCCTGGGATCTTGCGCCCCTTCTGGGGCCTAGGAGGTTCAGGTCAGAGACCTCTTACGCAACCATCTGCGCGGCTTGAGTCATGGTGGCGAACGCCATC
>JANPCV010000073.1:0-5503 GCA_031431115.1 Caulobacteraceae bacterium | reverse complement strand
GCGATCCGGCTCTCGTCGGCGAAACGCAAACGGCGCTCGATGAGTTGACGCGCATTCTGCCGCTGGGCGGCGACTTCTATCCGTTCCAACGCACTTAATATGGACCGCCGGCGTCCCGCCGGCATGTACCAGCGCTGGCCGGCGAGACGCCGGCGGTCCATATTAGGTGCGTTGGAACGGATAGAAGTCGCCGCCCAGCGGCAGAATGCGCGTCAACTCATCGAGCGCCGTTTGCGTTTCGCCGACGAGAGCCGGATCGCCGAGATCGTCCGGCGCGAGTTCTTCGCGGTAGTGCGTCTTGATCCAGGTTTCGAGACTGGCAGCGAGCGCATCGCTTAGGAAAAAGCCTTGTGTGGCCGCGGCGCGCTCCGCCGGCGTCATAACAATGCGCAAGCGCAAGCACGCCGGTCCGCCGCCGTTGCGCATGCTCTCGCGCACTTCAACGTACTCCACCTGCCCAATCGCTGCACTGGATTGCGAGATCATCTCGGCGACGTAGGCGGCGGTCTTGTTGTTCTCGCGCACTTCTGTTGGCGCGATCAGCGTAAGCGCGCTGGCGCCGGGCACGCGCAGCAGCTGCGAGTTGAAGATATAGGACGTGATCGCGTCGTCTAGACCCACGCGAGCGCGCGGGACTTCAACGAACACTGGCTCGAACCGCTGCGCCTTGGCGCGGACTTCAGCGTAGAGCGCGGCTTTATCGGCGAACGCGTCTTCGTGGTGAAAGAGAACATGCTCGTGCGCGACCGCCACAACGTCATTGTGGAACGCGCCCGCAGCGATGGCCTCGGGCGCCTGGCGGGCGAAGATCGTGCGGGCCGGATCGAGCGTGTGACTTCTTGCGACAGCGGTACAAGCCTCGAGCGTCTGGCGCGCCGGGAAACCGGCTTTGGCCTCGCTTGCCTTGCGGCCATAGACGAAAATTTCGACACCAGGCGCACCGGCATCAGCGGCCATGCGCATGTGGTTCGCAGCGCCCTCGTCCGACAATGCATCGTGTGGCAGCAGTGCGGGATGGACTGCGAAGCGCGCTTCATCAGCGAACAAGCGCCGCAACGTGCGCTCGGTTTGCTCACCTTCAAGGATACGGTGGAGCATCGTTTGGAGGTTCGCCACGGTTGCGTGCAGGCGGCCATCTGCACAATCGGCACTCGGCGAAATCGTTGCGGCGTTGGCGGCCCACATGGCGGATGCAGCGAGCGCTGCGCGGGCGATGGTCGGATCACTTTTCCAGGCGCGCTCCCACACTTCGCCATCGGCGCCGGTGAAACCAAGCGAGCGCAGCCACTTGATATTCGGCCGCGCGTGCGGCGGCAGCACGCCTTGGCTCAAACCCAACGCGCGCAGGCGCTGCATCTTTGCGAGCCCCTGCAACGCCGCATCGCGCGGCCGGGCGACCATGTTGGCGTTGCGCGCCGAGGCGAGATTGCCTTCGGAGAGACCGGCGTAATTGTGGGTCGGACCGATCAGGCCATCGAAGTTGATTTCTTCGACGACGCCGTCGCTCATTGGGGTAACCCAGGCGCAGCGATTGGCGCAGCTTTCTCGGCAAGCTGCGTCGCCACCGGAAACGCGACGTAGTCAGCGGCGTAGTACGCGCTGGGACGCAGCGAACCTGAAAGACCCGGGCCGCCGAACGGCATTGCGCCTGACGCGCCGGTTGTCGGGCGATTCCAGTTGAGAATGCCAACGCGCATTTCGTTCTTCACACGCGCCCAGAGTGCGGAATCATCGCTGATGAGTCCGCCGGCAAGGCCAAAACGGGTAGCGTTCGCCAGATCGAGCGCATGATCGAAATCCGGTGCGCGATAGACTTGCAGCACCGGGCCGAACAGCTCTTCGTCTGGCGGCGTGAGGCCGGTGACGTCAATGATTGCCGGATGCACGAAAGCGCCATCGCGCTTCACCGGCACGATCGATTTGCCACCCAAGGCGATAAGGCCCTGCTCGAACTTCACCGCGCGTTCGGCGGAATGTGCGTTCACGAGCGGGCCGAGAAACGCTTCCGGCGTCTGCGTTGCGGGGCCGACGGCGATCTTAGGTACAAGCTCCGCGAGCGCCGCGATGATGGCATCGCCTTCCGCGCCCTGCGGGACAATCAGGCGGCGGGCGCAAGAACAGCGCTGACCGCTGGTGGCGAACGCGGAATGGACAATGAGGTTAGCCGCAGCTTTTGCATCGACCGGCGGCCAGACGATCAGCGGATTGTTGCCGCCGAGTTCGAGAGCGAGGATCACATCCGGGCGGCCGGCAAACTTCTTATGGATCAACGCACCGGTTTGTGCAGAGCCGGTGAAGAGCACGCCATTCAGTCCGTGCGAATCCAGTAGAGCGGCGCCGGTGTCGCGGCCACCTTGCAGCAGCGCGAGCGCGCCGGCGGGCAAGCCAGCGGCTTCCCAAGCCTCAGCCATCAAAGCGGCGACGCCGGGCGTCATTTCGCTCGGCTTGAACAGCACACAATTGCCGGCGAGCAGCGCAGGCACGATGTGGCCGTTCGGCAAGTGGCCAGGAAAGTTGAACGGACCAAACACGGCAAGCACTCCGTGCGCATGGTGCGAAAGCGTCATCGCACCGAAGGCTGCCTTCTCTTCGCGTTGACCGGCGCGTTCGGCTTGGGCGCGGATCGAAATTTCGATCTTGCCGACCATCGCTTGGACTTCGCCTTTAGCGTCCCAAGCGACTTTGCCCATTTCGCGGCTGATGGTGCGCGCGATCTCATCGCCGCGCTTTTCGATTTCCTTGGCGAAGGCGCGAACAATGGCGATGCGCTCGTCCGCCAGGCGCCTCGACCAACCGGGAAACGCCAAACGCGCCGCCGCCATCGCTTCAGCGACATCATCCTCGCTCGCTGCGTGGCCATTCCAGACTTTATCGCCGGTCGCGGGATCGTAGGAGGCGAAGGCTTCGCTGTGACCCTTGTGCCAAACGCCGCCGATGAAGAGTTCAGTGCGCATCGTCCGTCCAAACCAAAATGTCGGCACCGGCGTCAAGTTTCAGCGCGGTGAGCACCGCCGCGTCCACGCGCGCGACACCATCCGAGACAACAGCGTGCGCCGACACGCAGCGATAATTTTGGATGTTGGCCGCCGCAATCAAGACCCGCTTGGCGCCGGTGAGCTGCGTCGATGGTTCGATCTTGAGGCGCTTCGATTCACGCAAGGTGCGAATCTGATCACGCGGGACACTCATCAGCGGGCCGCCGTCGAAAATATCGACAACGTTGGAGAACGTGAAGCCCTCCCATTCAAGCAGGCGCTGCGCGCCCTCGCCGTCCTTGTGACACTTGCCGACAACGTCGCGCGCGTCTTGAGCGAGCAAGTCCACGTAGATCGCATGCTGCGGCATGAGATCGAGGATGAATTGGTTGTCGGTGATGGCGCTGAGTTTGTCAGCTTCTGCGAAATCCATCTTGAAAAAGTGACGGCCCACCGCTTCCCAAAATGGCGAGACGCCATCAGGTGAAACGACGCCGCGCAGTTCGGACACCACTTGCGTGCGGAAGCGCTGTGGCGCTGCCGCCATCAGCATGTACCGATTTTGCGCGAGCGCACGCCCTACGCCGGCAGCGCGGTGCTCGGGGCGCACGAAGAGCGAGCCAACTTCGCTGCAGCCGGTAAAATCGTTGACGCCGATCAGCACACGCATGTCGAAGCGGCGGCGCACGGCGACGGAGGATTGGGCCTCGGTAAACATACGGAAGTTGAAGAAAGGCGGCGTCTCACCAATGGTCGACTTCACGCCGCAGCAGCCGGCAAGCGCGCCGGTTTCGATGTGTTCGAGCGCCATGAAGTAGCGTTCGGCGCCTGCAATTGTGGTGGCGGAGGCAAAGCTCTGCTCAGAATGTGCGAGCTTCGCGGCCATCGCCTTGTCGTCGAGCATGAGGCTGGTGAAGCCTGCGCCGGCGATTTCGCGCAATTGCTTGAAGCCTTCGATGTCAGCCGGTCCGGCCGCTCGCATAACGTAGCTTGGCGCATTCACGAGCGCAGGCTCCGCACATCGAAGACGCCGCGATCGAGGCCGGTGAGCAGCAAGAACGACAATTTCGCACGCTCCGAGAAACTCGATATCAACGCGAACTCCTCGTCGCTGTGAAGGCCGCCGCCGCAAGGGCCGAGCGTATCGATGTTCGGGCAACCCGCCGCGGCGAGGTTGTTGCCTTCGCAGACACCGCCGGAGGGCCGGAATTGGAGATCCAAGCCTAGCGCGGCGCCAGCTTGGTGCGTCCACGCAACCATGGTGCGCTGCTGATCGTTGAGCGGCTTGGGCGGACGGGTGAAGCCGCCGTGCAGATGCGCTTCGATGCCGTCGCATGCGCCTGCTTCGCGGGCGATGCGTTGCACCTCAGCTTCGGCCCAGAGCGCGGCTTCGGCGTCAGGCACGCGGACGTTGAAGCGCAGCACCGCGCGTTCCGGGACAACGTTGACGGCGCCGCCGCCGTCGATGGCGCCGATATTGAAGGTCACGCCGTCGCGTTGGTCGTTGAGTTTGTTGAGGGCCAACGCCGCTTCGGCCGCGGCGATTACGGCGCTGCGGCCATCGTTGAAGGCGCGGCCGACATGCGCGGCGCGGCCTTTTACGGCGAGGTGAAAGTTGGCCGAGCCTTTGCGCGCATCGACAAGCGCGCCGTCAGCCATTGCCGGCTCGTAGGTCAGGCCGACGTGGGCGCGCGCACCGAGTTCCGCCAGAAGCGGCGCGCTGCCCATTGAGCCGACTTCTTCGTCGGGACTAAGCAGAACTTCATATCCAACGCGCTTGCCGCCCGGCAGCGCTTCGAAGGCTTTCAGCGCCGCGAGCATGACGTTGATGCCGCCCTTCATGTCGGCGACACCGGGACCGCGGAGGATGTCGCCCTCGCGCCATGGCGCCTGAAACGCATGCGCGGCCGGAAACACGGTATCGTAGTGACCGGTGAGCGCGACTTGGATCGGCGCTTCCGGGCGCACGCGCACGCGGATCGAGGCGCCGTGCTGAACGTCAACCACCTCACCATCGGGGCGCACGCGCTTGGACGGTGTGAGATCAACCACCTCTGGTGCGGCTGGCAGTTCTGCGACGGTATCGAGCAATGTCACGCGCATCGCCGCCAGGCCGGACAATTCAAACGAACCGGAATTGATCGACGACCAATTCTCGGTGCGCGCGACGAGGCTCTCGCGCTCGCCATCGAGGCGCTCAAGCAGAGGCTCAACATCGGCGCCCCAAGCGGAACGCGATGCGGCTGCGAGACTTTCTGCGGACATGGCGCCGGGGTAGCCGAGGGGCGCCCTAAGGTCCACCCCGCTCGCCATTGGAAAGCAAACCGGCAACGCAAACGGGCCCGGCGTTTGGCCGGGCCCGCGCTTAGTTCTAGCTTAGTCGAGCAGCGATTAGCGGAAGCTGATCGTCACCGCCGTACGGCGGTTCAGAGGCTCACGCACGCCGTCGCGCGTTGCGCGGGCGAGGTCGCCTTCGCCGCGTGCTTGCGATTGGATCGAGCCGGCGCCGATGCCACGCGCCACGAGGG
>JANPCV010000072.1:0-14193 GCA_031431115.1 Caulobacteraceae bacterium | reverse complement strand
GGGGGGGGGTTTGGTGCGCCCAAAAATCATGCCCGCGCGGGGGCCCCGGGTCCCCCCTTTTGGGCCAAACCGGCCCCCCGGGCCCCCCCCCGCCCCCCCGGGCTTACGCCGGCCCCCCCCCCGCCGGTCCATATTAACTCATCGCTTCCGCGATCAGGCTGGCCGCATCTTCCAGCACAGCCTCATCGGCCCCGCCGCGGACGCCGACTTTGCCCATTTCGAGCATGACCGGTGCGGCGAAGGGCGAGAGGTGCGGCAAGTCGCGGTGGACGAGCTTGCCTTTCACGCGCCGCAGCAAGTCGCCCAGACGTTTGATGTCGAGATAGCCCTCGCCCGCGTCGGCGAAGGCGGCTTGCAGCAAGATGTGGTCGGGCTCGTATTGCTTCAGGACATCATAGATGAGGTCGGAAGAGAACGTGACTTGGCGGCCGGTCTTGCGCTCTGCGCCCGCTACGTTGCGGTTGATCATGCCAGCGATCACGGCGCATTTGGAGAACGTCGATTTCATCAAGGTGGATTCAGCCAGCCAACTTTCGAGATCATCTCCCAGCATGTCCTCGTCGAAGAGCTGCGCGAGATCGACATCGCCCATCGGCTCTAAGCCCCACACGGCCATCGCGTATTCGCTGGCGAGGAAGCCGATTGGATTTTTGCCGAGGCGTTCAAGACGGCGCGTGATCAGCACGCCGAGCGTTTGTTGTGCGAGGCGACCCTCGAACGGATAGCAGACGAGGTAGTGCTTGTTGGCGCGCGGGAAGGTCTCGATCAGCATCTCGTCCGGCGCTGGCACCACGGAGCGGCGCTTCTGCATCTTGATCCACTCGCGCACTTGCGGTGGCAGAGCTTTGTGACGCTTGGTGTCGTGCAGCATGCGGCGCACGCGATCCGCGAGGAAGGTCGAGAGCGGGAATTTGCCGCCTGCGTACGATGGCACTTTCGGGCTTTCTTGATCGCCCGCGCGAACGACGAGCGCTTCGGTGTCGCGAACGCCGAGCAACCGCAGGATTTCACCGGCGAACAGGAAGGTGTCGCCCGGGGCTAGGCCCTCGATGAAATATTCCTCGATTTGGCCAAGCCGCCGACCCGCGACGAGTGGCGCAGGTCCGCCCGCCTTCTTTGGCGTGCCAGGGCGAGGCCGTGCGCCAGCGCGATGCGCAAGGCGCACATCCAGCATTTCGGATTCGACAATGGCGCCGACATTCATGCGGTGTTGCTGCGCGACGGACGCATTGCGCGCGCGCCAGAGATTGGTGTGCGGGTGCTGGATGATGCGGCGGTAGCGGTCGTAGCTACGAAGCGCGTAGCCGCCGGTGGCGACGAGATCGATGGTGCGATCAAATTCCGAACGCGTGAGATCAGCGTAAGGCGCGGTGCTTGCGATCTCTTCGTACAGCTCATCCTCGTCGAACGGCTCGCCGCAAGCGCAGCCCATGATGTGCTGCGCCAGGCAATCGAGGCCGCCAACGCGCCGTGACTCGCCATCAAGCGCGCCCTCCTCGACGGCTTCCTGCGCGGCGCGGCATTCGAGCACTTCGAAGCGATTGCTTGGGGCAAGCAGCGCGCGTGATGGTTCGTTGTAGCGGTGATTGGCGCGGCCGATGCGTTGCACCAAGCGCGCGCAACCTTTCGGCGCGCCGATCTGGATGACGAGGTCGACGTCGCCCCAGTCGATTCCGAGATCGAGGGTGGAGGTGCAAACAACGGCGCGAAGTTTGCCATCAGCCATGGCCGCCTCGACTTTTCGGCGCTGCGTGACATCAAGTGAGCCATGGTGCAGCGCGATCGGGAGCGAATCCTCGTTGACGCGCCATAACTCTTGGAACGTCATCTCCGCTTGCGCGCGGGTGTTGACGAAGACGAGCGCGAGTTTAGTTTTCTTGATCGCCTCGTAGATTTCCGGAATCGCGTGACGCGCAGTGTGGCCGGACCACGGAATGCGGGCGTCGGAATCGAGCACGTCGATGACGGGCTTTGCGCCGGGTGGAGCGCGAACGATGATGTCCCCGCCGTCTTGCACGCCCATCAGCCAGCGCACCAGCCCGTCTTCGTCAGCGACCGTAGCGCTTAGACCGATGCGCCGGTGGTTCGGCGCCCAGCGACGGAGCCGCGCCAGAGCGAGCGCGAGGAGATCGCCGCGCTTGGTTGGAGCGAGTGCATGAATTTCATCGATTACCACGGCCTGCAAATCTTCAAAGAAGACGCGGGCGTGTTCGGAGGCGATGAGCAGCGAGAGTTGTTCGGGCGTGGTGAGCAGAATGTCTGGCGGGTACGCGCGTTGGCGTTGGCGCTTGGAGGATGGCGTATCGCCGGTGCGGGTTTCGATGCGGACGCCGAGCTGCATCTCGCTCGCGGGCGTGTTGAGATTGCGGGCAACGTCGGTGGTCAGCGCTTTCAGCGGTGAGATGTAGAGGGTGTGCAGCTTGTGTGGCCGGCGCGGACCTTCGGCTTTCAGCGGCGCAAGCTCGATCAGGCTGGGGAGAAAGCCTGCCAAGGTCTTGCCTGCTCCCGTTGGCGCGATGAGCAATGTGGAAAACCCGGCCTGCGCCCGCGACACCAGTTCGAGCTGATGCGCGCGCGGCGCCCAGCCACGCGCGGCGAACCAATCGGTGAATGGCGATGGCAAAAGAGGTACGCGGGCGTCCACCTCGGATATGTAGCGCAATCCAGCGCGGGCCAAAGGCCTAGCGGCGTTGAGTGGGATGCTTGGGCGTGGCATGGTCCGGGCCATGTTCCATTTGGTTCGCATCGCCGCCGTCGCCGGCCTGGCGCTCTTTGCGGCTTCGGCTGCTGCGCAAAGCGTTGGCGCCGCGCTGCTGACGCAGGCCGTCGCCGCAACCCAAGCCGCCAAGGCCGACTACGCGTTCGACCTTGAACTCGACACCTCGAAGGCAAATTGGCGCGCACGCTTTACACCTGAAGCCTCGCCGCAGCTGCGGCTGGTCGCGCCGCGCCGCGAAGAGCTCGACAACGACCAACGCCGCGCCTTCGACCGGATGGCGGAGGATTTCGAGGGCGTATCTTGGTGCGCAAGCGAGGGCATGGGGCGCGTCGCGGATATTCGTTTGCTGCGTGAAGACGAGACGAGCGTGACGTATGCGTTTCAGCCGACGCGTGAGAGTGTGCGCGGCGAGCAAGCGCAACGTTTCGCCAGCCGCCTGCGCGGCGAGGTGACGGTGCTGAAGGCAAGTCCGGATATCACGCGCGTGCGGCTCTATGTGCCCGAAGCATTCAGTCCGATGCCGCTGGTGCAGCTGGACGCGCTCAATATCGTGATCACTTGCCAGGCAGCGCCGAACGGTCGCCGCTATGCGGCCGAGACCACATCCAGCCTGCGCGGCAGCGCGTTTGGGCAAGCCTTCGATGAACGCTCGGTGCAGCGGGCGCAAAACCTCAGCGCACCATGAAATCTCCGCAACCGCACCTTCGCGCCGACCGCGTCTTAGCAACGCTCGATCAATTGCAGACGCGGATCAACGCGCGCTTTCCCGAAGCGGGCCTTTCGCGCGTCTGCGCCGATGTCATCGAGACCGCGAAATTTTGCGCGCGCGACGCACGTGATCTTGCGCGCCCTCGCCCGCTGTGGCGGTTGGGCGCGCTTACGCTTGTTGGTCTCGGCATTGCAGCGCAAGTGCTCGCGTTCCGGTTTCTCGATATTCAGTTCAGCACTCTAACGGCGCCCGAACTGCTTCAAGGCCTCGAGGCGGCGGTGAACCTGCTCATCCTCTTTGGTGGCGCGACTTGGTTCTTGCTCACGCTAGAAGAGCGGATGAAGCGCCAGCGGGCGCTTGATGCGCTGCACCGGTTGCGCCAGCTCGCGCACGTCATCGACATGCACCAGCTGACCAAGGACCCCACCGTGGTGCTCGACCCGCGCAAAACCACCGCCTCGCCGGACCGGACGATGACGCAGTTCGAGCTCACGCGATATTTGGACTATTGCGCCGAAATGCTCTCGTTGATCGGCAAGCTGGCGGCGCTTTATGCTGACCGCGTGCGCGACAGCGTCGTGATCGCCGCGGTAAACGACGTCGAGAACCTGACGGCCGGACTTGGGCGCAAGATCTGGCAGAAGATCACGATCATCGGCGCGCTTGAGGAACGCTAGCGCGCGCAATCACTAACCGGCATTAACCTCACGCTGCGCCGCGGCCTTCAGCGAAAATCAAATAATTGCGGTTAGGGTCTCAGGCTGTTCTGGGATCTGGGGTCATACGCATGCAGGGGGTAGATCACTTCGATCCGTCCGGCCTGACCGCGCTTGTCCTGGACGACAATCACTACGAACGCGGCATTTCAGTCGATCAGCTGCGGGCCATGGGGTTTGGCCGCGCGATCGGTGTGTCGAACACGCTGGAAGCCTGGGAAACCGTGCGGCTGGTCAATCCGAACGTCATTTTGATGGATTGGCTGAATAGCGGCGGTGGCGATGGCTTGGAGTTCGCGCGACGCATTCGCAAGAGTGACGACGCCCCTAATCGCGCAGTAGCCATGTTCATGCTGACGACGCGCGCGGCGACGGCAAACGTCGAGCTTGCCCGCCGCTCGGGCGTTGACGGCTACCTGCGCAAGCCGGTTTCGGTTCTGGCGCTGCAGCAGCGGGTCAAGACCGTCATCAACAATCCGCAGCCCTTCGTCATGACCCCGACTTATGTCGGGCCTTGCCGGCGGCGCCGCCGTCCGGACTTGAACTATCTCGGCCCACTGCGCCGCCTGGACGACATCGCGCCCGAGCAATTGGTCAAAGGCGATATCGAGGAACTTGACCTCAAGGCTGATCTTGCGCGCGCGCGTGTGGCGGCGCTTCAAGCGGTCGCGAAAATTTTGACGCCGGGCGACGCCAATCAGGCGCGCGTCGTTTATCGCGCCGTGCAGGAGCTTGTCGAAGTCGGCGAGCAGATCGGCGATCCGACGCTCATTCTCGGTGCGCGCGAAATGGCGCGCTATCTCCAGGCGCAAGGCGCGACTGAGCGCCTCGATCCGGAGGTGGTGCGCACCCACGTCGCAGCTTTGCACCAGATCGTGCACCTGCCCCACGCACTTTGCGAAGAACGTCAGCAAGTGGCGACCAGCCTGAAGCGCATGGTCGACAAAAAGCTTCGCCAGGCCGACGCCGCCTAGACTGATCCACGCGGGCCGCACCCGCGTACTCACCCCTTAGACCCGCACGCGCGATAACCGGCGCACCGAGGACTGAGGTCATGTTGGCTTATCTCATTGGCTGGATCGTCGCGGCGGCCGTGTTTCTAGGGCTGGATTCTCTCTGGTTTAGCCAGATGGTGCCGCGCTTTTATCGGCCAATCATCGGCACGATCATGCGGCCACAGCCTAACCTCGTGGCGGCTACGGCGTTCTATCTGATCTATGTCTGCGCCATCATGTTCTTTGCGGTAGCGCCAGGGCTGGCCGAGGCCAGCCTCGCAAAGGCAATGTTGAACGGCGCGATTTTTGGTTTCGTCGCGTACGCCACGTTCGATCTCAGCAATCACGCCATCATGCGCGCGTGGTCTACCAAGTTGACAATCGTGGACATGGCTTGGGGAACATTGGCGACAAGCCTGACGGCGGGCGCTGCCTATACGGCAGCGTCGGCTTTGAGCTGAGGCGGCGGCTTTACGAAGAGCAGCAGCGCGAAGCCCGCGATCAGCAGAATGCTGATCGACCCGAAGCCGATGCGCTGGCTCTCATAGGTTGCGGTGAAATGCTCAACGAGCAGCGGGCCAAGCCAAGCCGTGGCCGAGCCTGAGAGCGCGTAGAGGCCGAACACTTCACCCTCCATACCTTCAGGTGCGAGACGCGCCATTAGCGCGCGGCTCGATGCGTAAGCTGCAGTGATCGACATCGCGATCACGATCGCAAAGCCCATGTAAGCGACTTCAGGCAAGGTGTTAAACATCGGGCTTGAGGACAGCACCGCTTCGGGATCAACAGGGATAAAATACAGGATCGACGTCGGCGTCATCGAGACCATCGCCACGAGGCAGATGAAGGTGACGCCGATCTCGATCACCACGGCGCGCTTGGGGCCAATCGCGTGATCAAGCCAACCGCTCATGATCCCGCCGGGGACGGCGAAGATAGTGAGAATGATGCCGTAGGCCAGCATTTCAATGAGGCCCCAGCCCATCGTACCGGCAGCGTAGATGCCACTGAAGATCAGCACGGCGGTTTTGCCATCGGCGTAGAGCATGCGCGCGATGAGGAAGAGCGCGACGTTGCGGTAGTGGCCGAGCTTCCGAATGGTGCGGATGACGTTTCCGACGCCATTTTTCATCGCATCGCCGAAGCGTTCACCGGTGGTGACGAGATCGGGTGTGTAGAGAAACAGCGGGACAGTGAAGACGATGAGCCAGCCGGCGCAGAGCAACGTGACAACGCGGCTGGGTTCGAACTTCGCTGGGTCCAGCCCGAACAACGGCGCGTCCGGCAAGAAAGGCAGATCGATCTGTCCGGGCAGCGCCATCGTGACCAGCACGAAGACAAGCAGGAACAGCGAGCCTGCATTGCCGAGCGCTAGCCCCCAGCCAGAGACTTGCGATAGAAGTTGCGGCGGCGTCGCGCGCGTCAGCATCGCGTTGTGCAGCACCTCGGTATAAACGAACGCGATGCCGCTAATGGTGACGGCGAGGCCGAGCGCCCAAAGCGGCAACCCGTCATCTCCCGGCACGGCCCACCACTGAACGAAGATGGAAACGGCCAGCGCCAGGGTGAACGCCGCCAGCAAAGGCTTGCGGCGGCCCATGCGGTCAGTTGCTGCGCCGAGGAATGGAGCGGTGAGCGCGATGATGATGCCGGCGGTTTTGTGCCAGCCGCTGATCAGTTCTTGCCCGCGAATGGGATCGCCGATGACGACATTCGAAACGTAGGGCGCGAACACGTAGATTGTGCCGAGCAACACCCACGGATTGCGGGCCCACTCGAACAGCGCCCAACTCCAGGCGCCGCGGCTGATGGTTGGGACGCCGGACAGTTAGCGGTTGCCTTTCAGTGCAGCCGCCGTTTCGCGGGCGATCTGCTTGATGGCGGCTTCGGCGGCGGGCGCGGCTGAAGGAAACGCGACAAAGCCGTGCGGCAGTGAATCGAAGCGCGTGTAGGCAACCTTCACGCCCGCTTCCTTCAGGCGCTCGCTGTAGGCGACGCCTTGGTCGAGCAACATGTCGAAGCCGGCGCCGTAGATCAAAGCTGGCGCAACGCCGCGCAGATCTTGTGCGCGGCCAGGGGACACCCGTGGATCGCTCGGATCAGCGCCTTCGGGGAGATATTGCTTCACGAAGTAATCGAGGGTCTCGGCGGTGAGCGGCCAAGCGTCGGCGAATTCATGCATTGAGGGCGTGTCGGAGACGAAATCGACGCCCGGATAAATGAGCAGCTGCAGCACTGGCGGTTTCGTCTTGCGCATTTCCTGCGCGATGATCGCCGAGAACAGTCCGCCCATGCTGTCGCCGCCGATGGCGGCTTTGCGGACCGGGGCGCCGTAACGGGCAGCGTTATCGATGACCCAATTATAGACGGCGATGCAGTCTTCAAGACCGATCGGATATTTGAACTCAGGCGCCAGGCGATAATCGACGGAGATCACCGGTGCGCCAGCTTCTTTGGCGATCAGCGCGCACAAACGGTTGCAGCTCTCCAGCGAGCCGATCACGCCGCCGCCGAAATGCAGGTACACCAGCATCGCTGCGGAATTGTCGCGCACCGTCGGCAGATAGAGCCGGCACGGCACCGAATGGCTGCGGCCAGTGACGTAGACTTTTTCGATGCGGATGCCCGGCACTTTGGCGCCGCCGAAGATTTCAGCGCCGCCTTCAGTCTGCGCGCGCAGCATGCCGACTGTCATTTTGTCCCAAGGCACTGCGCGCTGGCGCGACTGTGCCTCCAAGAACTGCATACGCGGATCGAGTGTCATGCCGCGCACCGTGCGTGGTTCGCCGCCTGACGCCTTGATCAGCGCTTCGTCGGAACGCGACAAAGCAAGATGCACGAGCGCTTTGCGCAGCCAGGACAATCAGAGCTCCTAGATCAAGGTTTGCGGGCCGCGCCTTCGAGGCCCTTCAACAAAAGGCCGGTTACGAAGTTTGCCGCAGCGTCAATATCTGGCGGCGAACGGCGTAACATGGCCGACCCAACCTCTTGCGCGATGCCGATGCAGGCGCAAGCTAGATAATCAGCATCGACGCGCGGCGCATCGCCATGGGCGATCGCGTCTTCGAGGCTTTGGCGCACTTCTTGGTACACAGCGACCATCTCGGGCGTGTCCATACGGATGATATGCGGGCGCCGCTCTTCGATCGGGCGGCCCTCAAGCTGATTGTCCTGCACGATGAAGTGCAGATACGCGACGAACGCCGAGTGCAGATAATCTTCGAAGCTCTTGGCGTTCTCGCGCGCCATGCGCAGGATCGGCCGGAAGCGGCGCGCGCCATCGTCAGCGAGCGCGTCGAAGACTTCCTCTTTCGACTTGAAGTAGTTGTAGAACGTGCCACTCGCGAGATCGGTGCCGCGAATGATGTCGCGCACGGTCGCAGCCTCGTAACCGAGTTCAGCGAAAACGCCGCGCGCAGCCACCAGGATGGCCTGCCTGTTGGCGACCTTGGTTTTCTCGCGTTTGCCGATCGGCTCGACGTTCGCCGTCTCGCTCATCTCTCTCCCCAGATGACTCGTTCGCAATACATAGCGTCACAAAAGTGACGAAACGTCAATTTGAGACAATGGCGGCGAACGCTGGGCGCTGCTAGCACCGTATCCATGAGCGATGAGCCGACATCTTACGCCTCGAGCGACGATCCGCTGCAACGCGTCCGCGCCATGATCCAGTTCACCCCGCAGGCCGTGGCGCTCGGCATGCAGGTTAGCCGGATCGAGCCCGCGCGGGTCTGGGGCCTTGTGCCCTATCGCGCGGAACTGGTCGGCGATCCGGAAACTGGCGTCATCGCAGGCGGCGTGATCACGACGTTTCTGGACACGCTGTGCGGCACGGCGGCCGTGGCGGCGATGGAGCATCCGACGACGGTCGCGACCATCGATCTCCGCATCGATTACATGCGCCCTGCTACGCCCGAGCGCGACGTGCTGGCGGAAGCGCATTGCTACAAACTGGGCAAGAGCGTCGCGTTCGTGCGCGCTGTCGCTTACGACGACACGCCGGACAATCCGATCGCGCACGTGGTCGCCGCGTTCATGGTCAACTCAAACAACGGCCGGAAATTCGGTGCGAACTTGCGGAAGAAAAAATGATGCGCATCGCCTCTCATGCTCACCCACGTGTGGGGGAGCTGTCGAACGCGAAGCGTGAGACTGAGGGGGACGTCCCCCTTCCCCTCGCTACGCTCGGGACTTCCCCCGCGCGCGGGGGAAGACGATGACGAGCACGCCGCAACAGCGCGTCACCGCCGCGATGGAGCGCATTCCGTATGCGCGCTTCCTTGGCATTCGCGCCGAGCTCAAGGGCGATGAGCTGACCTTGGTCATGCCCTTCAGTCAGCACCTCGTCGGCAACCCGCTTCTGCCGGCGCTGCATGGAGGCGTTGTCGGCGCGCTGCTGGAGGTAACGGCGCTGACGCAGCTGGCGATTGCGTCGAAGAGCGAGACGTTTCCGAAGACCGTCGATATCAACATCGACTATCTGCGATCGGGAAAGCCGGTGGACACATACGCGCGAGCGCGTGTGGTGAAGATCGGCCGACGGATTGCAAACGTGCAGGCTGAAGCTTGGCAGGGCGAGCGAACGCAACCAATCGCCGCGCTACACGGACATTTCATGACGCCGGAGACTGAAGAGGCCGCGCCGGGCTAAATGTTCTTCCGAATACTTGCCACCGCTCTGTTTGGACTCTGGGCTTTGGTTGCGCTCGATATGATTGTGAGCGCAGCGCAAAACCAATCGGACTACGATGCGCTGATGCTCTCCTTGGGCGTAATTGGGCTCGCTGTCAGCGTTGCGCTATGGCTGCTCGCTATGAAGCTAACGCGTGGCCTGCCTTAATTCAGCACGCCGAACAGAAACAGCAGAATGATGATGGGCAGCGGGATGCCGATGACCATGAGAATGCAACCTTTTCCCATTTCTTCCACGATGCAATCTCCTCAAATCTTGGGGGCGTGTTGGTAGGCGGTCGCATCGTCGAGACGCGGACGCGTTTCCCACTTCGGATGATGTGAACCGAGCCAACCGCCGGCGATTGAGCCAGCAAGGCCGAGTGAAAGCGAACCAACCGTCCACCACGAGATCGCAGCAAGTGCGTCTGCGGTGTCTTCGGCGGTGGCGAGATCGGACGCGTTTGCGCTCTGCCCGTCCGTCGCATCACTCAGTTCGCCGATGGTTTCGGAGACGCCTGAGGTCAGCGCATCGCCGCTCGACAGTGCGCCAGCAGCGAAGGTTGCGAGCGAGACGGCGAAAGCAACAGCGAGTGACCAGACGAGGAAGCCTGTCAGCAGGCCGCCGAAATGGTCCGGGTAGCGCGAGCCACGCGAAGCGATGTAGGCGCCGACTTGGAACGCCACGAGTTGCGCGAACATCACGTAGAGCCCACCGCCAATGGAGATGGTCTCGTCTTGGCTGTTGATCTCGTACGGATTGAAGGCTGACGCGCCGATCGCGAGACCGAGCACATTCAGCAAAAAGCCAACGGCGATCGCGGCGACGGCGCCTGCGAGAATCGTTGGCCATTGGATCAGCGGGTGCGCGTAGTGGCGCCCTTCGATCGTGTAGTCAGGGTCAAATCTGTAGGCGACCATAGCTCATCTCCGGCCCGAGAAAATCTCAGGCCGGTAACGAGGCGCCGCGCCGTTGTTTCCGTGGAACTTTAACTAGGCCGCGTTTTTCCGGCGGGTGAGCGCCGAGAAATCGCTCAGCAGCATCTCGGTCATGTTCGACGGCTTGAAGTTGAGGCCGGCGATTTCGCGCACTGGGGTAATTTCGGCAGCGGAGCCGGTGAGGAAGCATTCGCTGAACGTCGGCAGTTCGTTCGGCCAGATCGCGCGCTCGACAACTTCAATTCCGCGCTGACGCGCCATCGCGATGACGGTCTGGCGGGTGATGCCGTTCAAGAAGCAATCGGGCGTCGGCGTGTGGAGGACGCCGTCCTTAACAAAGAAGATGTTGGCGCCGGTGCCTTCGGCGATCTGGCCGCGCCAATCGAACATCATCGCATCGTCGAAGCCAGCATCGGTCGCGGCATGACGCGAGAGCGTGCAGATCATGTAGAGGCCGGCGGCCTTCGAGTTCGCGGGCGCGGTGTCCGGCGCTGGACGGCGCCAGGGCGCAATCATCAAGCGCACGCCCTTCATCTTGTCGGCGAAGTAGTCACCCCAGACCCATGAGGCGATGGCGACGTGGACGTCGTCGCGCTTGGCCGAGACACCCATTTGCTCCGAGCCGCGCCAGGCAATCGCGCGCATGTAGCAGTTCGGCGTGCCCTGGCGCATGACCAGTTCGGCTTTGGCGCGGTCGATCTCTTCAACGCCGTAGGGAAGCTTGAAGCCCAAAATCTTCGCGGAGGTGTGCAGACGTTCGCTGTGCTCACGGCTCTTGAAGATAGCGCCGTCGTAGGCGCGCTCGCCTTCGAACACGGCGGAGGCATAATGCATGGCGTGCGTGAGCACATGGACGTGGGCATCGCGGTGCGCGATGAATTCGCCGTCCATCCAAATCCAGCCTTCACGATTGTCGAAAGACTGCGCCGCCATGCGATCCTCCTCTATGATCGGCTCTTGCCGATCGGCTGCGCCGATGGAATTGTGCGGCGCAACAGGGTTGGTTTTTCAAGGTATTGTGTGTCTCGCGGCATGAGTGTCAACAAACTTGCAGCGACAGTGGATTGTTTTGCCTTTAATTTGGGCAAACCGGGGTCGTTTACACCTGCGATGACCCGCGTTTGTGGGGCTGACCGCACATGACAACCGCGCCGGCCTTCGATGCGCTCGATCGCCCACCCCACCTCTTGCTGGTGGATGACGATGATCGCATTCGCGAACTGCTCAAGAAATACCTCACCCAGGCTGGCGCGCGCGTCTCGGCGGCGGCGGACGCGGCCGGGGCCAGGAAGCTGCTCGATGGCATGGATTTCGACCTGCTCATTCTAGACGTGATGATGCCGGTCGAAGACGGCTTCTCGCTGGCGGAAAGCGTCCGGAAAACGTCAAAGGTGCCGATTGTGCTGCTGACGGCGCGCGGCCTCGCAGAAGATCGCATTCGCGGACTTTCAATTGGCGCGGACGATTACGTGCCGAAGCCGTTTGAGCCAGCCGAACTGACCTTGCGCATTAACGCCATTCTCCGCCGCACCATCGCAACGCGCGGCGAGGCGCCTGAGATTGTCACGTTCGGACCGTTCACGTTCAATGGCGCACGCGGTGAGCTTGCGCGCGAAGGCGCGGCTGTGCGTCTGACTGAAGCTGAAGTTGCGCTGCTGCGCATTCTGGCGCTGCGCCCCGGCGAAGTGATCAGCCGCGAGGAATTGGCCAAGCGCACCGGCGCTGGGCTTGAACGTTCTGTCGATGTGCAAGTGACGCGCCTGCGGCGGAAGGTGGAAGTCGATCCCCGCGCGCCGGTGTTTTTGCAAACCGTGCGCGGCGTGGGTTACAGGCTGGCGGCGGATTAATGGACGCCACTCCCAAACCACGCATGCGCTTTCGCGATATTTTGCCGAAGGGCCTCTATTGGCGGACGCTGCTGATTATCGTCGCGCCGGCGGCGTTGCTACAGCTGATCATCACGCTCGTCTTTCTTGATGACCACTGGCAGGCGACGTCAAAACGCATGAGCCAAGGCGTCGCCGCCGACGTGGCGCTCATTATTCAGCTCTACGAACGCGATCCAACGCAGGAAAATTTCGAAGCGCTGCGCGAATATGCCATGCGGCCGCTGCGGCTTCAGATCGAGATCGAGCCCGACGCCGAGCTCGCGATCCCGCGTTGCCGCGGATGGGGCTCAACGCTTGATGGCTATCTGCTGCGCGCATTGCAGACCGACCTCAACCGCGAGGTTTGGTACGATTCCACCTGCCCCGGTCCGCAGGTGCTGATCCGGGTGCCGATCGAGAATGGCGTGCTGCAATTGAGAGCTTACCGTGATCGCGTGCAGGCGCGCTCAGGCCCGTTGTTTGTGACGTGGATTTCGGGCGCGACGATTTTTCTGATCATCGTGTCGGTGATTTTCATCCGCAACCAGGTACAGCCGATCGAAAATCTCGCCGACGCCATGGAACGCTTCGGGCGCGGCGAAGACACCGGCTACATACGTGCGCGCGGCGCGCGGGAAGTGCGCGGCGCGACGCTGGCATTTCAGGACATGCGTCAGCGGATCAAGAAGCACATCGATCAACGCTCGCAGCTTTTGGCGGGCGTGAGTCACGATCTGCGAACGCCGCTGACGCGGCTTAAGCTGCAACTGGCGATGATGCCGGACTCGCCGGAGATCGAAGACATCAAACGCGACCTCGCCGAGATGGAAGAAACGCTCGACGAGTACCTCACGTTCGCGAAGGGTCTCGCGGATGAGACGCCGGAATTGGTCAACATCAACAAGGTCGTCGACGAAGTCGTCGCCGTCACGGCGCGCGGCGGCTTGGACGTGGCGGTCGAAGGCGGCGGCGAGACTATCTCCACGCCGGGCCGCGCCCGCGCGCTGAAACGCTGCCTCGCTAATCTCATCGACAACGCCGCCGCCCACGGGGACAGAGTGCGCGTTGCGATCTCCAGCACCGAGACATCGATCACGGTATGCGTGGACGACAACGGGCCGGGCATACCGGAGGAGCTTTACGAGGAAGCCTTCCGGCCCTTCTCCCGCCTGGATGAAACGCGGTCGCGCAACCAGAAAGGCGTGGGCCTCGGCCTTGCCATTGCGCGCGATGTGGCGCGCAGCCACGGCGGCGATATTTCGTTGAGCCAGAGCCCCTTAGGCGGCCTGCGCGCGGCGTTGCGGCTGCCCCGCCCGGCGTAAGGGCTGTGGATAAAAATCACCCACAAATGCGCTCTGTTCTTTCGCGCTCCGGTGCATTGGCGCTAAGCGCGCTGGCGTCGTATAGGGCATGGCATGGACGATACCGGCGAACGTGATTGGAGCTCTCGGGCGAGGATTTGCATCGACTTCGGCACCGCTTTGTCGAAGGCGTCGATCTGCCTTGATCCGATGCTGCCGCTTGAAGTTGGCGTGAAGCCACTGCCGATCGGGGCCATTTCGGGCGCCGAACATCC
>JANPCV010000071.1:0-34693 GCA_031431115.1 Caulobacteraceae bacterium | reverse complement strand
CTAGCGAAGCCGCTGAGCCTCGGCTTGGCAGCGATAGGGCAGGCCCGGGTCACGGCAGAAGTCGGGCCAATGACCTGAAAGCCGCCAGTAGGCCAGAAGACCCAGTTCGCTCATCAGCGGCATGAAGCGAGCGTCCGTGCGCATTGGCCGGGTAGCGGCGCTGAACAACACCTCCTCGCCGCCGCGCCGCTCATCGGCAAAGCGCAACCGCGCCAGTGCGAAGGCTTCGTCGAGTTCACCGAGCGCGGAATATTCCATTAGCGACTGCGCCGTCGGCAGATCGCCGGTGTTGCTGCAATCGACGACATGGCGGACGGCTTGGGCGCGCGCGGGCGTGCTTGGGGCAGCGCGCATAGCCTCGGCGGCAAAGCGCCAGCACTCGCGCGCGCGGGTGGAGCGGATCTGCGAGGCGGGGTGATCGATGAGCGCCAAAGCGTCATCGTAGAGCTCGCCCCAAAACGCGGCGCGCAGGCGAAGCAGCCAAAGGCTCGGATCGTCCGGCCAGATTTCGCTCAGCTCATCGGCGATGTCGCGCGTGGATTCTATGTCGCCGTTCTGCAGCAGGATAGAGCCGACTGTGACGCGTTTGCTGAGCGAAAGTGGCTCTAGGGTGCTGGCGTTGCGTGCGTAGGCGAGGGCGTCGTCGTAGCGGCCGACTTCGAACAGCAGACCGGCGTATTCGGCGCTGAGGGCGGCGCTGCGTTCGTCTTGCTGCAAGCCTTCTTCCAAGGTGCGCTCACGTGCGTCCCAGCGGCGGCGCGGCTCGATGCGTTGGAGCGCGAGATACGCTTCGCCGATGGTGCGATCCTGGCGAAGCGCACGCTCTGCATTGGTGTGGATCTCGGTCCGTAAGTCTTGGCGCTGCGCCTCGGAAGCGGTGTCCAGCAGCGCTGCAGTTTCGGCGGCAAGCATGCCGCGCGCGAGCGCTAAGTCCGGCGCTTGTGCGATCGCTTGTGACAGCGCCTCGCGGTTTTGGGCGCGCGCATCGCGGTCTTCGCTACGTGCACAAGCGCCAAGCAGAAGCGCGTACACGTCGACGGAAGCCGCCGTGCCGGCCCGTAAGGCGCAGATCATCGCGCTAGCGCCATGAGCGGCCGCGCGCTGGCGCAAGGCGGCGGTGGCGGTCGTGGGGCCTTCAAATGTTTCCGACCACAACGTCGCGCGATCCGAGGTGCGCGCGACCGAGACGGTGACGCGGATATTGCGTTCAACGCGCTCAACCGCGCCTTCTAGCGCGATCGGCGCGCCTGAGCCTCTCGCGCGATCGAGCATTTGCTCGCGCGGCGCGTCGCTGCCGCTGGCGCGCGCAAGAGGTTCGATGCCGCGCGCGCGCATGGCTTCGGACGCGTCTTCGGCGATACCTTCGGCAATGCCTTGGAGTTGCGGCTCGCTTGCGGTGAGCGACAAGATCGCAACGTGCAGCTGGGGTTCGCGGTTGAAAAGAGGTAGCGCCACCAGAACGAGCGCAACGATGGCGGCCAACACGCCGCCGCCGATCAGCATGATCTGCTTGCGCGTAAGCGGACGTCTTGCGCCTGCTGCGGCGCCGATGGGCAATTCGTAGATGGCGATGCTCTCATCGAGCTTTTCGAGTTTGATCGAGCCTTTGGCGACCAGCTTTTCGACAAGCGATCCGCGCAGTGATCTGCGGGTATCTTCCGAAACAATGATAACGCCCGGCCGTGCGTGCGCTTGCAGGCGGCCTGCGATGCTGACGCCGCGTCCGAGCAAATCGCCGGTTGGCATCGGCGAGACTTCACCGGTGTGGACGGCGATGCGGATTGGTGGGTCAGGTATCGCGGCGAGATCGAGCGCAGCGTGCGCCGCGCCGAACGCGCTCGAGAACTCCATCATCACGGCGTCGCCGGAGGTATTGAAAATTCGCCCGCCGTGTTCGGCAGCGGTTTTTGCGCAGCGCTCACCTAAGCGCGCGACGGCGGCGATTGCGGCCGCTTCGTCGGCTTCGGCCATGGCCGAGAAGCCGACGACATCTACGGCGACAATGGTGGTTAGTTTGCCTGCGCTCACGACCTACCCCCTGAAGCGCCGGGAACATGCCGGTGCAGGGGCCTGAGGTCTAGCGTTTCGGCTAGTTGCGATAGGGCTCGCAGCCGATCCCGTCGCCATCGCGGTCGAGATGGGCGCCGAAGCCGGGTTCGCCGGCGTAAACCGGGTCTGCGCCGGCGGCGCGTGCGGCGGCGCAGTTGCGGAAGGCGGAGGGCTCGTAGCTCTCGATTGCGTGGGGCTGACGTTCAACTTGCGCAGCTTGTAGCACGCCGGGCTGCCGCTGAGGGGCTGGCGGGCTTGCGTAGCTGATCGCTGCGGATTGCTGCGGCTGAGCATTGGCGCGATCCAAGTGCTCTGCGGCAAAGAAGAAAAGCACGCCAATAATCACGCCGATCGAGATCGGCGGCGCCCAGGTGCGGAAGTTGCGCAGTGTGCGCTTCAACATGAGTTGCTGGCGAAGAGTCATGTCCTTGCGATTGCAAGGACCGTGCGCGTTTACCGACGCATCGTGACGGTGAGGCCGGTGAAGCTCTCATTTTGGTTGAACGTCTCGCGGCCGATCGTGGTCGATTCTTCGCGCTCAACGTAAGCGAGCGACGCTTGGACGCCGTCGCGCTCGTAGGTAACGCCAACCGACATATCGCCAACCTCGACGCGATCTTGCAGTTGCAGCGATGAGCCCTGGCTGCCGAATTCGCTGCGCTGGCCAGGTTGCCAGGTCAGGGCTTCGTTGTCCGAGGCCACGAACATGTAGGTCGAAGAACCGCGCTGGTTATTGGTGTTGTCTTCTTGAACGAGGCCGCGGCCGATGCGGACTTCCGATCCGCGGCCAGCGCGGTTGATGTCGCCGTTCTCACCGCCGAGCGAGGCGCGCTGCGCAAATGAAACGTCGAGATCGCCATCGCCGGCGGCAAACTCCAGCTCAACGCGGCGCGGGCCGGTGGCGAGTTCGTTCCCCGAGGTGGTTGGACCGAAGCGCTGAGCGACGTCGCTGCGCATCGTCACGTTCGAGCGGCGAAGGACGGTCTGCGCGTCGGTGAAATCGACTTGATCGACGGAGGTTTGGTTGGGAGTCGGCTCGGTGGCCGGAGCAGGGGCTTCCTGCGCGGATGCGATCGACGCGCCAAATAGAGCTGCTGCGAGCGCACCTCCCGCTAGCAAAGCCGTCCGGTTGAACTGAACACCCATCACAGCCTCGTGTGTCTATCCGAAGCAGCAATGCATATTGGCTGCCACAGGTTCCGCGCGCTGTTAATTTCTTTGTGGCGCCGGGCGAGGGGCGTGTCCACGCCCGGCTCCAACTTTAATTCCGCATCGTGATGGTTAGTCCCGCGAAACTGTCATCCTGGGTGAAGGATTGAGAGCCGCTAACCACGGTAAATTCGCGTTCGACGTAGGCTAGAGAAGCCTGAATGCCGTATCGCTCGTAGGTGACGCCGGCCTGCATATCGCCGATTTCGACGCGATCTTGTAGGGCGAACGAAGCGCCGCCAGAGCTGCCGAAGTCACTTCTAGCGCCAGGGCGCCAGGTGAGCGCTTCGTCTTCAGACGCCGCGAAGAAGTACCAAGTTGGCTCCGCCGATGGGCGATTGCGGGGCATATCGAGACCACGGCCCAGGCGAAGTTCTGAACCGCGGCTTTGCCGTTCGATGTCGCCATCGTCGTTAAAGCTCAGGCCGCCGCGCTGCGCAAACGACACGTTGAGGCCGGACATGCCAGGCGCAACGAACTCGAATTCATAGCCGCGTTGACCGTTCGACCCGCCCGCCGTGGGCCCAGCCGGCGCTAAACCGGTGAAGCGACCGCCAGATTGATCGCTGGAGGAGAGTTGAAAGCGATTGGTGAAGACCTGCGCTGGATCAGCGAGATCGACGCCATCGACGGCGTAGGTGGATGAATTAGGACCGACCGCATCTTCGGCGGTTGCGATACTAGCTGCTAGGCTTACGAACCCGACCAAACCAACGACCACGAGCTTGCGTAAAAGCATCGCGACCTCCCTGCGGACATTAGGATCACGTAAGTAAGGTTACTGAACCGTTTATGGTTGTGGGCCCGAAAGCGCAGTTCGTTAGCAGTGTGCGAATGCGAACAGCGCTGTTCGTTAGGATTGCGTTGCCTCGGCGGGCGGTTTTGAGCGCGTTAGTGTGCGCTGCATCACGATCACATCCAGGAGCTTTCCGAACTTCTCGCCGGCGTCCTTGAGCGTGCCCGCGTGCCGGAAGCCCAATTTGAGGTGCAGGGCGATCGAAGCGGTGTTGTAGCTATCGCCGATGAAGGCGAGGGCTTCGCGGGCCCCGTCGGCGCGCAGATTGTTGAGCACTTCGGCGAGCGCGACCGACCCAGCGCCACGGCGCATCGTGGTGGGGCCGGCATATACAGAGACCTCGAAGGTCTTCGCGTAGGCCTCGCGGTCCCGGTATTGGCTGGCATAGGCGAAGGCCAGAACGCGGCTGACGTCTTCAGGCGGCGAGGCCACCATGAATGGCCAGCCCCGATCGATGATCCGGGTCCAGCGTTCGGTCATTTCCTCAAGTGTGGGCGGCACGATTTCGAACGAGCCGGTGCCGGTCAGGACGTGGTGGGCATAGATTAGCTGCACGTACTGGAGGTCCTGCTGGAAGCAGGGGCGGGCAATCAGGGGCGGGTGTTTGGTGGCCACGCTTTTCGGTCGCGCGGTTCTGGGGTTGGGGTCAAGCGCCCAGCATGGTGGACCGCATATTACCGCATGCGGCTGTCAGTCCTATTCACGGGATGCCAACCAGCCTGGATTAGGATCGATTCCGAAATGGCGAGACTTCCTAAAATCGGTCCGGTCCGGGCTTTGTGCCGCGGGCTGATGGCGTTGGCTTTGGCTGCGTGCGCGACGACGCCTGCGCCGATCTCGGCCAGCGGCCAATTTCCTGGCCGTCCGGGGGCCGAGCGCCTGCCGGACCTGGGCGGGGCCCTGCCGCAAGTGACCGACCACGCGGCCAACCTCCAGTGCGTGCCGTTTGCCAGACAAGTCTCAGGTGTCGAGATCTACGGCAACGCCAATACTTGGTGGGCTCAAGCAGCTGGCCGGTATCCGCGCTCGAATTCGCCGGCCTTTGGCTCGGTATTCGTGATCCATGGCTTCAGTACTTCGGCTCGGGGCCACGTTTCAGTGGTCACCCACATCGAGTCCAGCCGGCTTATTCGCGTGGATCACGCCAATTGGCTGAATGGCGGCGAGATAAGCCGCGGCGTGCCTATTCTGGATGTTTCGCCCAACAACGATTGGACCGAGGTTCGCGTCTGGCACATTCCCGGCGACCATTGGGGCGGGCGAACCTATCGGGCGGATGGCTTCATCCATCCCTTCCAACTGCACGCTGCGATGAGCTGAAAGTTCCGCCGTTAAGCTTTATTGATGCCGCGGCAAGATTAAAGTTAACGGGAACTCGAATAACTAGGACCAGATCTAGTCTTCACCAGGCTCGTTTACCATACGAAGTCTCACCTTTCCATTTCTTCAGCTGGGTGTTTAGGTTTTTCTTAACCCCGCACGGCGTTTCTATGTCCTAGATTGGGGCAGAAGCTCGTCTAGGCTCGTTAAGGGCATGTTTGATTCCCGTGCGCTCCTCGTAGCGGCCGCGACGGTTACCGGCTTCGCCGGCTTTCCGTCAGATGCGGAAGCGTTGACGCCGTTGTCGCTCGATCTCGCGATCGACCCGACGGTGACCGAGGGGCCGTCAGAACACGCCATCATGGCGCCGAGCTCATTCGAGCGCGCGCCGGATGCTGCGTACGAGCCGATTGCTCGTGTCACGAATTATCGTTCGCGCTTGCAGTGCGTGCCGTTTGCGCGCCGTGAGTCGGGCGTCGAAATCTATGGCAACGCCAACACCTGGTGGCGTCAGGCGCAAGGCCGGTACGAAACCGCCGAAGGCCCGACCGAAGGCGCCGTGATGGTGCTTCACGGCTACAACACCAATGCGCGCGGCCACGTTGCGGTTGTGAAAGAGCAAGTTTCGCCGCGCATGGTGATCGTGGATCACGCCAACTGGCTGAACGGCGGCGAGATTACGCGCGACGTTCCGATCATGGATGTCTCGGAAGCTGGCGATTGGTCGGAAGTCCGCGTGTGGAACGTGACTGGCCGTCACTGGGGCGGCCGCACGTATCGCGTGCAGGGCTTCATCGTGAACATGCTGACTGAGCAAGCGCGCGCCGAGCAAATCCAGCAAAGCGCGATGCTGCACGAAAGGGCCGGCGAAGCGATCCCGGTCGGCTAATCAGTCTTCGCGATCCAGGCTTTGGTCGGTCGAAATAGCTGAGAGCGCTGACGCAGCAAGATCATAGTAAACTTCCAATAATCGTCACAAACCATAAGTTTTGGACGCGAGGTTTGTTTGAACTTGATCGTACCAGGTGCTAGCTTCGTTTCTGTAGCCGCCTGAGACGCGATCGCATCTCGATTAATGCGGGGCGCTGCCACGCGTCAGAGGACGCGATCTTCTATGGCTCACGACGATTCCAAGCGCACATGGCTCGCGCAGTTGCGGCGCGTTTTCCCGATATTTGGACGTGAACGTCATTTCGCTGACGTATCCGCGGATCGCCAAGCCGCGCAGAAGATGACGCCAATCGCGAAGGTGATGGCCGATGCGGGCCGCGAGTCCACGACACGCACCGACTAAACGGGCGTTTCCATCACATCCTCGGTCGCGCTAGTTTCCGCGCTTCGCTGTGCGGACTGCCGGCGGGGAGGGGACGATGGCGAACGCGACAGCGGCCGCAGGCGCGCAACAAAATCCGACGAAGCCGAAGGCTAAACGGAAAAGACGCGGCGGCATTCCGCTGTTTCGCTGGCTGACGCGCAATTGGATCTGGGACGGGTTCATCCTGATCTGCATCGTCGCGAACGCGGCGATCCTCGGCATTGACGCTCACTTCGGTGAAAGCGGGCCGTACCACGCTCAGATCGAGCAGTGGAACATGTACTTCCTTTTCATCTTCACCGTAGAACTTGCGTTCGAGTTCCTGGCGCAAGGTCCGCGGAAGTATTTCTCAAACGGTTGGAATATCTTCGACGTCATCGTCGTTGGCCTGAGTTACATCGCGACCAGCCCGGCGATTTCCGCGTTGCGGACGCTGCGGGTTATTCGTGTTTTCCGTCTTGTCAGTGCGGTGCCGCAAATGCGGCGCGTCGTTGAGGCGCTGTTTGGCGCGATGCCTGGGATTTTGGCGTCGTTCGCGATCCTCTCCGTGGTCTTCTACATCGCGGCGGTGATGGGCACGACGCTCTTCCATTCCGATCCAGGGTTCAGTGATCTTGGCCAGTCGATGCTGTCGCTGTTTGCGTTGTCGCAGTTCGATGGCTGGGGCGACACGATTACGCGTTTGCAGGCGCAAAATCAGTACGCGTGGATTTTCGTGCTTGGTTTTACGCTGATCGCGGCGTTCGCGGTTTTGAACCTTTTCATCGGCGTCATCGTCGAAGCAGTGCAAGCCGCGCCGCAAGAAGAGATCAAGGACGACATCGAAGAAGTCCACGGCGATGTCGAAGATATTCAGGTCGCGCAGGAAGACGCCGCCGTTGTGCAGCAACGCATCCTCGATGAGGTTCGCGCCTTGCGGGCGGAAATTGCGACTCTGCGCGGGGGCGCGCCGCCTGCGGTTTAGCGGCCGGAGTTTGCGCCTGAGTGCGCGACTAGAACCGGGGGCGAGAGTACTGCGTTGATGCCTTGGATGACGCCGTTCGATGCGGTGATGTCCGGCATGACCACGAGTTCATCGTTGACGCGCAGGCCATCGCGGCCATCGACGGTGAGGCGATATCCGTTCGCTGACTCTGGCCGCGTATTGCGCCTTCCGATGGTCTCGCTCGTCAGGCGCTCTGCGACAACGTGATAAGAGAGTAGTGCGAGAAGCTCATCGCGATTTCGCGGCCGCATCAGCCGATCCACTTCAGCCTGGTCCATTTGGCGGAACGCATCGTCAGTCGGCGCAAAGATCGTGAATGGACCTTCGCCGCGCAGTGTCTCTTCGTAGCCTGCGGCTTCGACGGCGGCGAGGAAGCGCGTGAACTGACCGGTTGCGGCGGCGACTTCCAGTACGTTGCCTTCTGGATTCGGCGTCTGAACCTCGGCGACCAGGAAGCGATCCGCGCTTTGCGCGAGCGCGGCGTGTGGCGCCAGCAAGCAGGCGGCTGCGAGCAATGCGGCGCGGAGGGGGCGTTGGAACTTCATGGGCAGACAACCCCGCCGGTCGCCTGCGGTTTCATGACCATCGCAATGGACTGGCGCGAGAGCGCGGTATCAGCGAAAATGCGCTCATGTCCGTTTGGTCCCGCATCGTTGAGATGGCCGCGCGCGCCTTCGATCCGGAGGCCGATCCGCCGGAATTTAATGAAGAATGCGCGCCGCGCCCGAATGACGTCGGCTTTACCGCCGCTGTGATTGGGCTGGCGGCGAAGATGGCTAAGGCCGATGGCGATGTGACGGAGGCCGAACTTCGAGCCGCTGCGCAGGTGTTTCGGCCGCCGCCTGGGGAAGAGGTGCACTTTCGGCGCGCCTTCTCCTTGGCGAAGCAGACAGTTTTAGGATTTGATTCCTACGCCAAGCAGATCGGCCGGAAGTACCGGGCCCGGCCCTGTCTGCTCGAAGACGTGCTCGACGGCCTTTTCCATATCGCGCTGGCGGACGGCGCGGTGGGCGAGGCGGAGCTCAAGTATCTGGCTGATGTCGCGCAGCATTTTGGCTTCAGCGACGCGGAATTCCGCCGCATCAAAGCGACCAATCTCGGCCCCGACGCGGGCGATCCGTACGCGATCCTAGGCTTATTGCCGGGCGCGACGATGGAAGAGGTGCGCCACGCTTGGCGGCGAACGGCGGCCGAAAACCATCCCGACCGCATGACCCAGCGTGGCGCGCCGCCAGAATTTGTTGAGATCGCGCACGACAAAACCGCCGCCATCAACGCCGCTTATGCCAAAATACGCGAAGAATTCAGCGTCAATGCGAAATGATCGCGGCGCTGTTGAGAAGCGGAGCGCGCCGTAAGGGCGCCGCATTGATCACGGACACTTCCCCTCCATATTGGACGAAAGGAGTTGTCCGCCCATGACTGCGAACGCCGCCGACTTCGGCTCTACCGCTTTGAGCGCCTTCGCGCGCGCGGCAGGCCTCTTGGCGCTCGCAATAGGTGCGGCCCTGGCTTTCGTATTCGCGTTCGCCGCGGCTTTGATCGTTGGCGTGATGATCGCGGGCGCTGCGCTCGCCATGCGCATCTGGCCACGCCGCAAGGCGGCTGCCGCGACCGGACCCGTTGTTCTTGACGCACACCGCACGCCGGAAGGCTGGGTCGTTGAATCCGCAGCCAAGCGGAAATAACGCGTCTATAGTTAGCGCGTGACTCGTTACATCCAAAAACCGTCCCCAAATTTCGACGCGCGCACGCGTCCAATAGATCTTGTCGTGCTGCATTATACCGGCATGCAGGATGCGGAGATCGCACTGGCGCGGTTGACCGACCCCGCGCCTGTCGCGGGTAGCTATCCTGGACCGTGGCAAAGCGATGATGTGACGCCTGATGCGCCGCTTTCGCGCGTGAGCGCGCATTACGTCGTCGATGAAGCGGGACAGGTTTATACGCTGGTGCCGGAAGAGCACCGGGCTTGGCACGCGGGCGTTGCGAGCTGGGAAGACGACGGCGACATCAATGCGCGCTCGATTGGGATCGAGATCGTCAATGGCGGGCATGATTTCGATTTGCCTGATTTCAAGCCGGCGCAGATCGATGCTGTGGTTGCGCTGCTGAAGGATATTTTCGAACGCTGGCCGCAGCTGAACGCGAAGCGTGTGGTCGCTCACTCGGATGTCGCGCCGGCGCGCAAGGCTGATCCTGGTGAGAAGTTTCCGTGGAAGCGCTTGGCTGAGGCGGGCGTTTCTATTTGGCCTGGGACTACGAGCGGCATCGAACTCGATACCGATGAGCCGGTCAGCGCCGCGCAGCAATCCTTGGCGTTCATCGGTTATGGCGTGACGCAGACCGATTACATGGATGAGGCGACGAAGACCGCATTGGTTGCGTTTCAGCGGCGCTTCCGTCCATCCGATATGTCGGGCGCGCTCGATGGGGAAACCCAACGCCTGCTGATCGCCGTGGCGCGGCTGGCTCAATAGCGCAACATCGCCCACTTGCGGCGCGTTGGGGATCGCGAGCAGATACTCGATATGACTGAGCAGATTGTTGCGTGCCCATGTGGCGCGGCCCAACTCGAGATCAGTGGCGAACCGCTGGTGCAGTTCTACTGCCACTGCGGCGACTGCCGGCGCATCCATGGCGCGGCTTACGCGCCGGAGGCGATGTTCAAAGCGCGCGAGGTGGAGGTGATCGGCGAGACCATCAGCTTCACACTGAAAACCACGCCGCGCATTTCGTGCGCCAAGTGCGGCGCGCGTTTGTATGCGGACTTGCCGGCGCTCAAATTGGTTGGCGTCAACGGCACGCTGTTGCCCGGCTTCAAACCGGCCTTTCACATGCATTGCAGTGAAGCGCTGGCGCCGGTGCGCGACGATCTCCCGCACTACGCCAAGCAGCCCGCCGCCTTTGGCGGCGAAGATACGCTGGTGGATTGGTAGGCGAGGCGCTACATTGCGCGCGCCAGTCGGCTGGACGGTCGCGGGTACGCAAGTGCTCGAGGAAAGTCCGGGCTCCACGCGGATACGGCGGCGGGTAACGCCCGCCGGAAGCAATTCTAGGGATAGCGCCACAGAGAATAGACCGCCGATGGCTCACGCGAGTGAGCACAGGTAAGGCTGAAACGGTGGGGTAAGAGCCCACCGCGCCGACCGTAAGGAAGGTGGCACGGCAAGCCCCGCCGGGAGCAAGACCGAATAGGAGCACACGTCCTCCGTAGCCTCGGCGAAGGAGGGCAGGTCCGTCCGCGGATCGTGCTCGGGTTGGTCGCGAGAACCATGTGGCAACGCATGGTCCAGAGGAATGGTCGTCACCTCGCAAGAGGTACAGAACCCGGCTTATAGGCCGACTGGCATTTTTATTTTCGTCCGCTATTTGCCGGGAGCGGACACTCGATTCATTAAGCGGCGTCGCTTCCGAGAAAACCGAAGGCTATGCCGTGGTCCGATAAATTGGAGGCCGCGACAGCATGAGAGATCAGTCGCAGTGCGTCCGATTGAAAGTCCGCGTCTCGACGAATTGTTAGGAGGTTCGGACTGTGGACCTCCAATATTGAACCACGAGCTAAGCCGCAGTGCTCTTCGAGCCGGTTGGCATATGCCGCCAGATCGCCTGTTGCCGGATCAAACAACGGCAACGCCTCCAAGAGATTTCGCTCCGTCAGCCAAACGATGGCATCCTCGCGCGCCTTGGCCCTGCGTGCCGATTGAGCGACCGATCTGAACTTGGCGTTCGCGGAGCCATCCTCGAAAGAGATAATCAGCCCGCCAAATTCCAACCGCGCCACGCACGCCAGTTGGCCCTGGTCCAACTTTGGCGCGGCCCCGTGGATTCTGATGCTGAAGTCCTGCAACTCGTTTTCGTACTGAATGCTGACGTGATCCGGCGCAACGCCGCACGCCGCGAGTTCCGACAGAACCCGCGCACAGAATTTCTCTTCGCCTGTCGTTCCTTCCGGGACCAAATTCGTTCCTCGTAAGCCGATAATAACGGCGCGGGACTGAAGGTGCGAGCGTCCGCTTCGGGCCAATCGGGGACCCGACGATTAGCCCACCGCGCGCCGCGTCAGGCTGACTTCGACATTGGCGATGGCGCGTTCGGCGGCGAGGGTGGCGACGAAGAGTTCGTTGCGCTGGCCGTTGGCTTCGGCGAGCGGTGCGGCGAAGACGGCTTCGCCGCAGACATCGCCGTTCGCGTCGCGGAGGCAGATGGCGATGTTCGGTGTTGCCTTCGGTGAGGCGAGGCGCGTCAGAAAGTTCGCGCTGACTTCGACGGAGCGGGCGTTGTCATCAACGTCGGCGCCAATATCGGTGAGCGCGAACTCTTCGCGTTCGGTGTTGGCGATCGGTTCGGAGGCGAGAAACTCGGCCGCGGCCAGTGCGCGGGTGAGCTGATGGTAGCGCGGTGCGTCCTTCGCGGCGGCGCTGCGTTGGCGGGCGGCGCGCAAGAGGTCGCGCCAGCGGCGGGCGTCCCCAGCCATGTAGTTCGAAAGCTCGCCGACGTCGGTGAGGCGGGTGAAGACCTGTTCGGCCAGGCCGTCGAAGAACGCGAGAACGGACGAGAGGCCGCCACTCGTAGCGGCCGCTTCGTTTGGCTGGACGGTGTAGCCGCCGATCAGCACTTGTTCGGCGCCGATGCGGTGTTCGGCGATTTCGAGCCAGGTGCGGTAAATTTCTTCCGGCTTTGCGCCCTTGGCGCGCGGCGAGGGCGCAATTATCGCCGCTTGCTGCGTCTCTGTGGAGCCGCCGAGCGGTATGAGTCCTGAACCGCCGAAGCCGGTCATCTGCTGATCCTGTTCATTTCGGGTGAGAACTATCTGATTCTTGCGCGGAGAAGCGGGTGAATCGTGGCAAAAGGCGCCATGTCTCACGCGCCCGTTCTACTTCTCGAAGCGATGGACGCGCTCGCTTTGGCGGATGGCGGCCTTTACGTCGACGCCACATTCGGCGGCGGCGGCTATAGCCGCGAAATTCTGTCGCGCGCCGATTGCCGGGTCGTCGCCTTTGACCGTGACCCGGACGCCATAGCCAGAGGCGCTGAACTTTCAGAGTCAGCCAAAGGTAAATTCACGCTTCATCAAGGCCGCTTTGGCGATCTGTCATTGGAGCAAGTGGAAGGGGTCGTCTTCGATCTTGGCGTTTCGTCCTTCCAGCTCGACGAGGCCGAGCGCGGCTTCTCGTTTCAGACGGACGCGGATTTGGACATGCGTATGGAAAAGGATGGCTTGAGCGCCGCTGACGCCGTGAACCGGCTGAGCGAAGGCGCGCTTGCTGATCTGATTTATCGCTATGGCGAAGATGACGACAGCCGCCGTATCGCGCGGGCGATCGTGCAGGCGCGGGCCGCAGCGCCGATCACGCGGACGTTGCACTTTGCCAAGCTGGTTGAAGATTCCGTCGGTGGCCGCAGAGGCGCGCGCACGCATCCGGCGACGAAGACGTTCCAAGCTTTGCGTATGCTTGTGAATGATGAGCTTGGAGAATTGGCGCGGGGGCTTTCGGCGGCGGAGCGGGCGTTGAAGCCGGGCGGCCGTTTGGTGGTGGTGTCGTTCCACTCGCTGGAAGACCGCATGGTGAAGCACTTCATCACCGAGCGGGCCGATGCGCAGGGGCGTGGTTCGCGCCATGCGCCGGACTTGCCGCCGGAGCGTGCGCCAAGTTTTGCGATCGACAGGAAGCGCGCAACGGTTTCCAGCGATGCTGAAACCGCGGTCAATCCGCGTGCGCGTTCGGCAAGCTTGCGCTGGGCGACGCGCACGGACGAGCCTGCTTGGGATGAACTCGAGCCGCCGGCGCTCGCGCCGCGTGCGGAGGCCGAATGGCAAAAGTTACGCTGAAGCGTTGGTTGCAGGTCGCGGCGGCGGTGATCGTCGTCGTGCTCGCTGTTGGCGTTTATCGCGCCAAGAGCGATGCTGCGGGTACGGAAGCGGATGTGCGCCACCTGCATGGCGAGATCGCGGAGCGTGAGGCGCGCATTCGTGAACTGCGCGCCGATATTGCTGAGCAAGAGAGCCCTGCGCGTATCGAGCAATTGAACGAAGAGCGTTTGGGCAACACCATCGGTAGCGAAAGCGCGGCGCTTCCCGAAGCTGAGATCGCGCGGCGTTTGCCTGCGCCGCAACCGCGCGAGCAAAAGGGCGGCGAGTGAAGCCGCTAGGCGCCAACACCGATTACACGCGCGGACGTATTCAAGCGCCGCTTGAGGCCGCGCCCGCGCGCAATCGCGTGCGATTTTTGGCGCTCAGCATTTTCGCGGTGCTGTTGTTGCTCTCCGGCCGCGCAGTGCAGCTGGCGTTCTCCGGTGATCCGCTGGCGTGGCCGAATAGTGTTCATGCCTCCACGGCGCTGCCCCGCGGCGACATCGTCGATCGCAATGGCGTGCTGCTCGCCACAACGGTGCGCGCCTGGGCGCTGACGGCGGAGCCGGCGCGCGTGCGCAACGTGGTCGAGACGGCGGACGTGCTGATGCAGCACTTTCCAGGGCTTGAGCGCGAAACGCTGTTGCGGCGGCTGAACAATGTTGAGCAGACGACGGTCTATCTCGATCGCGGCTTGAGCGAGGAGCAGCGTGACCGCGCTGTGGCTTTGCGCTTGCCGGGCATCGGCGCAGAGCCGGAGCACCACCGCGAGTATCCGCAAGGCGCGCTCGCAGCGCACGTGGTTGGCTTCACCGGCATCGATCTCAATCCGCAGGCTGGCGTTGAGCTTGGGCTCGACGAGGAAATCCGTGCTGCGGGCGCCGAGGGCAGGCAAGTGCGGCTCTCGCTCGATGTGCGCATGCAATACGCGCTCGAGGCTGAACTCGATGCGGCGGCGCGCGCGTCCCACGCAACGGGGGGTGCGGCGATCCTGCTCGATGGCCGCACCGGCGAGACGCTAGCGCTGGCGTCGTGGCCGACGTTCAATCCGAATGAGATCCGTCGCTCGTCCGAGAATGCGCGGCGCGATCGTGTCGCGGGCGACCTTCACGAATTGGGCTCGACCATCAAGCCGTTCACGGTGGCGATGGCGCTGCAGGAAGAAGTAACGACCTCGGGTGAGTTGTTTGATTTGAGCCAACCGCTTGAACTCGACAATACGATCATCGCTGACCACGAACCGATCACTGGCTACGCGACGTTGCGGGATATTCTAGCGCGCTCCTCCAACGTCGGTGCGGCGCGGTTGGCGATCCGGCTCGGCGGCGCCCGCCAGCGCGCGTACCTCGAACGTCTCGGGCTCACGCAACCGACCACGCTCCAACTTGGCCGCCGCCAAACGCCGTTGGCGCCCGCTGCGCGAACCCGTCGTGATATTGCCGCGCTTGGCTTTGGCTATGGCCTCGCCACGACGCAGGCGACGCTCGCTAGCGCCTATACGGTGTTCACAAACAATGGCGCGCGCGTTGCGCCGACGATCCTGGCGCAAGCGCCTGACGCCCAGGTCGAACGCACGCAGATATTCACACCCGAAGTGACGCGTCAGGTGATGCTCTACCTTCGCGCCGTGGTCACAGAGGGCACCGGGCGCGCGGCGGACGTGCGCGGGCTGGTGGTGGCCGGCAAGACCGGCACCGCCGAAAAGCTGGACGGCGCCCAAGGCTATGATCAAAGCCGCAATTTCTCCTCTTTCGCAGGCGTATTTCCGGCCAATGACCCGCGCTATGTGATTGTCGTGGCGCTTGATGATACAGGCGCGGGCGAAGCAGGCGGCTTGGTGGCTGCGCCGGTGGTGGCGCGGACGTTGAGGCGCATCGCTCCCATGCTCGGTTTGCGTGTGGAGCCCGACCGCGCGGCGCGCTAGGGAGAGACAATGAAGCTCGGCGATCTCTTTACAGACGGCGTTCCAGCGGACGCCGCCGCGATTGAGATTACTGGCCTCACGGCGGACTCGCGCAAAGTGAAGCCGGGCTTTTTGTTTGCGGCGCTTAAGGGCGTTGCGGCGCACGGACGCGATTTTGTAGCGCAAGCGAAAGCCAACGGCGCGGCGGCTGTGCTGTCGGCCGGCGCTCTTGGCGCTGATCCTGGAATTGCGGAGGTCGTGGCCGATGAGCCGCGCCATGCGTTTGCGGTGGCGGCTTCGAAATTCTATCCAAAGCGCCCGGCCACAATCGTTGGCGTGACCGGCACCAACGGGAAGAGCTCGACGGTCGATTTCCTTCGCCAGATTTGGACGCATGCGGGCAAGAGCGCTGCGAGCTTGGGCACGCTGGGCGCGATCGGGCCGAAGGGCGTGATTGATCTTGGGCACACAACCCCCGATCCGGCTGCGGTTCACGCCACGCTGACGGCGCTTGCCGCGCAGGGCGTGACGCATGCGGCGATGGAAGCCTCGAGCCACGGGTTGGAGCAACACCGCGTCGATGGCGTGACGTTCGAGGCGGGCGCCTTCACCAACCTCACGCAAGATCATCTCGACTATCACGCAGACATGGCGGACTACAGGAACGCCAAGCTGAAGCTTTGGAATTTGGTGCGCGATGGCGGCGCCGCGATCATCAATGCCGACGCCGCGGATTGTGATCCGTTCGAGCGCGCCGCTAAGCAGTGTGGTTTGGACGTCGTGCTGTGCGGCTGGCGCGCGCCGCGTGATCGTGCACTGAAGATCGTGGAAATTCTGCCGCGCCCGAACGCGCAGACGATGGTGCTGCTCTGGAGCGGCAAGGAATACAGAGTTGAGCTGCCGTTGATCGGCGAGTTTCAGGCGCTGAACGCGGTCTGCGCGGCAACACTCGCGTTGGCGACGGGCGAAGCGCCGGAGGCGGTGTTCAATGGTATGGCGAAGCTGAAGCCGGTGAAGGGCCGCATGGAGCACATCGGTCAGAGCAAAAGCGGCGGCCATGTGTTTGTCGATTACGCGCACACGCCCGACGGGCTCGACGTGTTGTTGCGCGCCGCACGTCCGCATGCGCCGGGGCGGATCATTGCTGTGTTCGGCTGCGGCGGTGATCGCGACAACGACAAGCGCCCGAAGATGGGCGCGATCGCGGCACGGCAAGCAGATGTGGTGATTGTCACTGATGACAATCCGCGCAGCGAAGATCCGGCTGCCATCCGTGCGCAGATTTTGAAGGCCGCGCCGAACGCCACTGAAATTGGAGATCGCGCGCAGGCGATCCGCGAAGCGGTTTCGATGCTGAAAGCCGGCGACGCGCTGATGATCGCGGGCAAGGGTCACGAGACCGGGCAGATTATCAAAGGCGTCACGCACCCGTTCTCGGATCAAGACGTCGCGAAAGCGGCGTTGGAGAGCCAATTGTGATTGCTTCCCACGTCCACCCATTCCCGGGGCGACGCGCAGCGGCGAGCCCGGGACCCATAAACACAAGCAGTTGTGATTATGGGTCCCGGACTTGGCCTGCGGCCAATCCGGGAATGGGTGATTGTGTTTCGGACGGAGAAAATTGTGACAACTGAACTCTGGTCCGCGGAAGAGGCGCGGGCCGCGACGGGCGGGCGGCTGCTCAATGGTGAATCATGGAGCATTACCGGCGTTTCGATCGATACGCGCTCGCTTGAGCCCGGCGATTTGTTCGTGGCGTTGAAGGATGTCCGCGATGGGCATGACTTCTTGGCGCAGGCGTTTGTGTCCGGCGCGAGTGCGGCGCTGATTTCGGATGCGCGCAAAGTTGAAGGCTTGGGCGCTGCGCTTGCGGTGCATGATGTGCTGGACGGTTTGCGCAAGCTCGGCGAAGCGGCGCGTGATCGCTCGAGCGCCAAGCGCATTGCCGTTACGGGCTCGGTTGGTAAAACCTCCACGAAGGAAGCGCTGGCGATTTGTTTGGCGGCGAGTGGCCCGACACATCGATCGGTCAAGAGCTACAACAATCATTGGGGCGTGCCGTTGACGCTCTCGCGCATGCCGCGTGAAAGCCAGTTCGCGGTGTTCGAGATTGGCATGAATCATCGCGGCGAGATTTTGCCGCTGGCGCAATTGGTGAAGCCGCACGCGGCGCTTGTCACCACCATCGCGCCTGCGCACGTCGAAAATCTCGGTTCGCTTGAAACAGTCGCCGATGAGAAGGGCGATATTTACGCGGGCCTGGAGCCGGGCGGCTCGGCCATCATTCCAAATGAAGCGCCGCACTCTGATCGGCTGATTGCAGCCGCCGAGCGCAACGGCGCCAACATGGTGCGCTTCGGCCGTGACGCGGTGTGTGAAGCGCGGCTGATCCGTTTTGATATGGATGCGACGGGTTCGAACGCTGAAGCGGAGATTCTCGGACGCCTCATCAAGTATCGTGTCGGCGTCGAAGGCGCACACTGGGCGCTGAATTCGGTTGCGGCGCTTGCGGCGGCAGATGTTGTTGGCGCTGATCTCGAAGCTGCGGCGCATGCGCTTGAGCATTTACGCGCCTTCGATGGGCGCGGCGTGGCGCAGCAAGTCGAAGCGCCGTTCGGCGCGTTCATGCTTGTGGATGATTCTTACAACGCCAATCCGGCGTCGATGGCGGCGGCGATTGCTACGTTGGCGGCGCGTCAGCCTGGGCCGGGCGGACGGCGCATCGTGGCGCTTGGGGATATGTTGGAACTTGGTCCGGACGAGCGCGCATATCACGCTGGTCTCGCGCAACCCCTTGAACAGGCGGGTATCGACGCTGTGTTTGCGGCGGGTCCGCGCATGGCCGCACTCATGGAGGCGCTTCCCGCGTCGCGCCGCGGCGGCTATGCCGACAACGCAGACGCGCTGATTCCGATCATTGCGGGTTCGCTCCGATCGGGAGACATCGTGCTTGTGAAGGGTTCGAACGGTTCGAAGATGAGCCGCCTGGTGGCTGCGTTGCAGCGCCTCAATGGGGATAAGAATGCTTGAGCTCTTAGCGCAGTACAGCGACAGCTCGCAGTTCTTCAATCTCTTCAACTACATCACGTTCCGCACTGGCGGTGCGATGTTCACCGGGATGATCATCGCGTTTGCGATTGGTGCACCGTTCATCGGTTGGCTGCGCCAGAGGCAGGGCAAGGGTCAGCCGATCCGTGAAGACGGCCCTGCCGGCCATTTGCTGACAAAGAAGGGCACGCCGACGATGGGCGGACTCATTATTCTGATCAGTCTCGGCATCTCGTCTTTGCTTTGGGCGGATCTGCAAAACCCATATGTGTGGTCGGTGCTGATCGTGACGCTGGGCTTTGGCGCGATCGGTTTTGTCGACGACTTTGCAAAGGTGACGAAGCAGCATCACGGTGGGCTTTCAGCCAAGCTGCGTTTGTTGTTCGAGTTCTCGATCGCAGCGGTTGCCGCCGTGGCCATGTTGGTGGCGGAATGGGTGGCGACGACGCCTGGCCAGACGCACGACATTATGGGCTTTTGGAATGCGCTCTGGGCCGCAGAGCCGCTGACGGCTGTCGCACTGCCCTTCATCCAGGGCTGGGGCGTGCAATTGCTGGCGTTCTACGTGCTCTTTGCGATGATCGTGATCGTGGGCTTCGGCAATGCGGTGAACCTCACGGATGGCCTCGACGGCTTGGCCATCGTGCCGGTGATGATCGCGGCGGGTACGTTCGGCGTGATCTGCTATCTCGTTGGCCGGGTCGACTATTCCGCATATCTCGGCATTCCGCACGTCGCTGGGGTTGGCGAGCTTGCGACGATATTGGGTGCGCTGCTTGGCGCTTCGCTCGGGTTCCTTTGGTACAATGCGCCGCCTGCGCGCGTGTTCATGGGCGATACCGGGTCGCTAGCGATGGGCGGCTTGCTTGGCGCAACGGCGGTCGCGACCAAACACGAAATCGTTCTCGGCATTGTTGGCGGTCTGTTCGTGCTCGAAACGCTTTCGGTGATGCTGCAAGTGGCGGTGTTCAAGCTCACCGGCAAGCGCGTGTTCCTGATGGCGCCGATCCACCACCACTTTGAAAAACTTGGCTGGCAAGAGCCGACGATCGTGATCCGCTTTTGGATTATCGCGTTCATCTTTGCGCTCGCTGGCCTTGCAACATTGAAGCTGCGTTAAAAGTTGCGTTAACGGCGCGAAGCAGCGCACACCCGCACGCTCACGGGTTGGAGGCGATCGGATGATTCCGATCACGGAATTTAAGGGCCGCGACGTCGCGGTGTTTGGCTTAGCGCGAACGGGTCTCGCCGCGGCGCGCGCGCTTACGGCTGGCGGCGCGCGTGTGCACGCGTGGGACGATAACGACGTCACGCGTGCGAAGGCGGAAGCCGCCGGCGTGCCGGTGTCTGATATCAATAGCCGCGATTGGCGCACGTTTGCGGCGCTGGTGCTGTCGCCCGGTGTGCCGCTGACGTTTCCGGAGCCGCACCGTGTGGTGACGCTCGCCGAAGCGACAGGCGTGCCGATCGTCAGCGATATCGAACTCTTTGCGCGCGCGGTGAACGCGCTGCCAGTGACACAGCGCCCGAAGGTGATTGGCGTAACCGGCACGAACGGCAAGTCGACGACGTCAGCTTTGATTGCGCATATCCTGAAGGAAGCCGGCAAGGACGTGCGGCTTGGCGGCAATATCGGGGACGCGATCCTCGAACAGCTGCCGCTGCATGCGGGCGCGTACTATGTGATTGAGCTGAGCTCGTTTCAGCTGGATCTGACGTCGAGCTTGCGTCTCGATGTGGCGGTCTGGCTCAACACGACGCCGGATCACCTCGATCGTCACGGCGATATGACCGCCTACGTCGCGGCAAAGAAGCGCATCTTCCTCAACCAGGGCGCTGCTGATTGGGCGGTGATTGGCGTTGATGATTCCTATTGCGCGATGGCGTGCACCGAGTTGACGCGCGGTGGGGTGCAGCACGTGGCGCCGATTTCTGCGGGCCAAGCGCTCGGCCGCGGTGTGAGCGCGCTGAATGGCAAGGTTATCGATAGCCTTTCGGGCCGCTCAGATACGGTGGCGGATATCTTCGGTGCGCCGGCGTTGCAGGGTAAGCACAACGCGCAGAACGCTGCCGCCGCGTATGCCGCAACGCGCGCGCTTGGCGTCGATCATCGCATCATCGCGCAAGCGATCACGACCTTTGCCGGATTGCCGCATCGTCTCGAACGCGCTGGCACGATCGAAGGCGTACGCTTTGTAAACGACAGCAAAGCGACCAACGCCAATGCCGCCGCGCAAGCGCTAGCCGTGTATCCACGTGTGTACTGGATCGCAGGCGGCGTTGCGAAAGAGGGCGGCATCGAAGAACTCGAGCCGTTTTTTCCGCGCTTGGCTAAGGCGTATCTGATTGGCCAGTCGGCCGGCGATTTCTCTGACGTTTTGCGCGGCAAGGTCGCGGTCGCAATGTCGGGCAATCTGGAAGCGGCGGTGAAGATGGCGTTCGCTGACGCCAAGGCGTCGGGCGAACCGCATCCGGTTGTGTTGCTCTCGCCTGCATGCGCGTCGTTCGACCAGTTCAAAAGCTACGAAGATCGCGGCGATCAGTTCAAGACATTCGTCGGCGCGCTCAGTGATGGCGCAGGCAGCAAACGCAACGGAGGCGCGGTTTGAGCGCCGCCATCGCCGAACGCTTTGGCGCGGCGATGGAGCGGGCCCGGACTTATGACCGGCCGCTGCTTGTCATCGCAGCGATCCTGTTTGTGCTCGGCATTCTTTTCTCGATGTCGGCAAGCCCGGCGGCGACGGCGCGCGTCCGCATCGAGGAAGCATTTTATTTCGCGGGCCGGCAGGCGGCGTATGCGGGGCTTGGCGCTATTGTCATGCTAGCGGCGGCATCGCTCGATCCGCGTCAGTTGCGCCGCGGAGCAACGCTGGTTGCGGCGATATTCCTGCCGCTCTGTTTGCTGGCCTCGTTCTTTGGTCCCGAGATCAAGGGCGCGCAGCGTTGGTTTGAGTTCGGCTTTTTCTCGATGCAGCCGTCGGAAATCCTGAAGCCCGCACTCATCATCGTGTGGGCCTGGATGTTGGGCGAAAGCATGAAGCAGCCCGGCTTTCCCGGGCGCGCGGTTGCGATCACGACCTATGCGCTGACGGCGGCCGTGTTGCTGTCGCAGCCTGACATTGGTCAAACCGCGCTGCTCGGCATGTGCTTGGCGCCAATGCTGATCCTGTCAGGGGTGGCGCTGCGCTACGTGTTCGGCGGCGGTGTGCTGGCGGGCTTGAGCGCCTGGGCGATCTATACGTTCTATCCGCACGCGCGCGAACGTGTGGACACCTTCCTCAATCCTGAAGGCGACGCAGGCTATCAAGTCAGCCGCGCGCTCGATGCGATCGCGGCGGGCGGTGTGTTCGGACGCGGCCCCGGCGAGGGCGTGATCAAAACGCGTCTGCCCGATGCTCATGCTGACTTTGTCTATGCCGTTGCCGCGGAGGAGTTTGGTCTTATCGCGTCGATCGGCCTCATCGCCGTGTTTGGCGCGTTGGCGTTCCGCGGCCTCTCGCGCGCCAGCAGATTAAACGAGCCGTTCGAACAACTTGCAGCGTCGGGCTTGATAACCTTGCTCGTCGCGCAAGCTTCTATCCACATTGCCGTGAACTTGAGTTTGCTGCCTGCGAAGGGCATGACGCTGCCCTTCATCTCCTTCGGCGGTTCCTCGATGATCGGCTCGGCGCTGGCCTTGGGGTGCTGTCTTTCTCTGCTCCGGGATCGCCCTGGCGCTTATCTCTATGTGGGACGTAGACGCGATTAGAACATGACAAAAAAAGTCGTTGTCATTGCTGCGGGCGGAACCGGCGGACATTTGTTTCCGGCCGCCGCTTTTGCTGAAGAAATGTTCCGCCGTGGATGGCGCGTGGTTTTGATGACCGACGCGCGCGGGCGCCGTTACGCCGAAGGCTTTCCGGCCGAGCGCATTGAGGATGTTTCGGCCGCATCGATATCGCTGAACCCAATCACGGCCATTCCGGCGGCGTTCAAGATTTTCCGCGGCATCAATGAAGCCAAGGCGCGCTTCAAGGCGCTGCCGCCTGCTTTGGTCGCTGGCTTTGGCGGTTACCCATCGTTCCCAGCTCTGATGGCGGCGCGCGCGTACAAAGTGCCGATCCTCATTCACGAGCAGAACTCAGTGCTTGGCCGCGTGAACCGTTCGATGGCGAACAGCGCCTCCATCATTGCGTGCGGCTTCGATCGTCTTGATCGGCTGCCGGAGGCTGCGGCATCGCGCAAGCACGTCGTCGGCAACCCGGTGCGCCTGCCGATCCTGGCGGTGCGTGAGCGCCCGTACCCGGAGGCGCCCGCGGGCGGCCGGCTCAATCTGCTGATCATTGGCGGCAGCCAAGGCGCGCGCGTGTTCGGCGAAGTGATCCCGTCGGCGATTTCGCTGTTGCCGCCGGCGCTGCGCGCTCGGCTCGAGGTCGTGCATCAGGTTCGCGAAGAGCAGGTCGAGGACGTGAAGAAGACCTATGCGGCCACCAGTGTCAGCGCCGAGGTCGCGCCGTTCTTCAAGGACATGGGCCAGCGTTTGGGCGCCGCGCATCTGGTGATCTCGCGCGCGGGGGCCTCGTCGGTGACCGAACTTCAGGTGGCCGGGCGACCGGCGGTCCTGATCCCGTTTGCGGCTGCCGCCGACGACCATCAGACCGCCAATGCCGAGGGCCTAACCGCCGTGGGCGCGGCGGACCTTTTCACCGAGGAGGAATTCAACGCCGGGGCGCTCGCGGCGTTGCTGGAGCGCCGCTTGGCCGATCCCCATGGCCTAGCCGTTCGCGCCTCGGCGGCGCGCGCCGCGGCCAGGCCGGATGCGGCCAAAACCTTGGCGGACCTCGCCGAGCGCACCGCCAGCTAATCTCTCTCGGCCCCTGCATCCATAGCCGGCTTAGGCGGCGGTAGAGGATCAGAAGCGCCCGAAGGCGGGCGGCAGGGGATACTGAGATGAGTGAGGAATTGTTCCGCGACTTCTGGTGGCTGATGTTCCCGGTGTTCGGGATGGTCATGGCGATTCTCGGCATGGCGCGCGGTGACGGTTACCAAGACGCCGTGATCCGCGATGCCCGTGAGAAGCTGGAGCGCAAGTAATGGACTTCGAAGAATTGTTTCGCGACTTTTGGTGGCTGCTGTTTCCGATCTTCGGAATGAGCATGGGCCTCATCGGCATGCTGCAGACCGAGAGCCGCAATCAGCAGGTGATGCGTCTCATCAAGTCCTACCTTGACCAGGGCAAGGAGCCACCGCCTGAGCTTTTGAAACTCGCGTCGCAGCCGAACGACTATGAGACGAATATGAGCGGGGTCGCTTCTCCGGGGCAGCGCAACAGTAGCGTGTGGAATTTTGTCGTGTTCTTTGCGCTCGCCGCCGGCTTTAGCGTTGGCTACTGGTTCGTACGGGGCGAGCCTTACGCATTCGCCTTTCTGATCGTTGCGGTGACCATGGGTGTTCTCGCTCTCGGCGCGCTATTCATTGCGCTCACCTCGCGTCGCCCCTGATCCGCGATGGACTCCGGGGAAGAAGCGCGGCTGATCGGCTTGGCGCGAGGTGGCGACTACGTCGCTTTCGGCCGCCTCGTCGATACGCACCAGGGCGCGGTGCGGGCGTTTCTGCGGCGCGTCACCGGCAACTACGCCGACGCGGACGATCTCGCGCAGGAGGCCTTCGCGCGGATATGGGAAGTGCTCCATCGCTTCGACGGAACGTCGGCGCTGCGGACCTTCATTTGCGGGGTAGCGTTTCAGTATTGGCGCCGCGCCCGCCGTTCGCAGAGCCGCCGCGAAGTGCGCGAGACGGCCTATGCCGATTTGAGCGACACGCAGACGGACGAGAATCCCGAGCGCGCCGCCCAGCGTTTAGCGCTGCGCAAGGCGATGGAAGAATTGCCCCAGGATCAGCGCGCCGCGCTTGCGCTTTGCCTCGGCCAGGACTTCACTCATGCCGAGGCTGCCGAAATTCTGGGGCTTCCCTTGGGCACGGTGAAGTCCCACGTGAGCAGAGGCCGGGCGCGTCTACAGGTGGCGCTTGGCGTCGCGGGAGTTGAGCGATGAGTGACGATTTCGAACTGGCCGCGCTCCTTGGAGAAGCGCCCGCAACGCCCGACCCGGGCTTTCGCTTCGATGTGCTTGCACGCACCGGCGAACGCGCGCGCCGCCGCCAGGCGCGTCAGAACGCGTTTCGCGTCACGACAATGTTCGCGCTTGTCGGTCTGGTTTTCCCCTTGGCGCATACGTTCGGCCTGGGGCTGACCCAATTGCAGCCGCTTCTGTTGGTTGCGGGCCTGCTTGGGGTCGCTTATGTGCTGGCGCTCTGGACGCTTGAGGGGCCGCGCGCTGTGTTGGCGCGCTCCCGGGCGGTCTTGCGGTTGCCGCTCTAACGCGGACTTGAGAAAGAGGGCGGGATGGCGCGCTACCAAATACTTGCACCGATGCTGACGTTGCCGAAACCGATGGCGGTCGCTCAAGCTGATACGCCGGCCGAAGCTGTGCGCTTGGCGCGCGAGCTGGAGAAAAAGGGCCGCCAAAATCTGCAGATCGGCGACAGCGAGGTCGAGCAGTACGTTCCGGTCGACGCGTTCGCCGCGAAGCACGGCATTCGCTAGCAGCGCCTTTGATGCGCCGTAGAGCTCGCCTATACTGGCGCGGTTAGGGGAAACCATGATCCGCCGCGCTATTCCGTTTGATACCGGTCCAATTCATTTCGTCGGCATCGGCGGCATCGGCATGTCCGGTATCGCTTCGGTGATGAAGAACCTCGGCTACGAGGTGACAGGTTCGGACGCCAAGGAAGGCGCGAACATCGAGCGGCTGCGCGATTGCGGGATTACAGTCACGATCGGCCACAAGGCGGAGAATGCCGCCCATGCTGGCGTCGTGGTGATTTCATCCGCGATCAAGCACGGCAATGCTGAGGTCGATACAGCGCGCGCACGCGGCGTGCCGATCGTGCGGCGCGCTGAAATGCTCGCCGAGATCATGCGCCTGAAGTGGACGGTCGCGATCGGCGGCACCCACGGCAAGACGACGACGACCTCAATGATCGCGGCGCTGCTCGATGCCGGCGACAAAGACCCGACCGTCATCAATGGCGGCATCATCAACGCTTATGGCGCAAATTCTCGCATCGGCGAAGGCGAGTGGATGGTGGTCGAGGCGGACGAGAGCGACGGTACGTTCACGCGTCTGCGCGCCACGGCGGTTGTGGTCACCAACATGGACCCCGAGCACCTTGATCATTACGGCTCGGTCGAAGCCATGAACGCGGCGTTTCAGACGTTCGTGGAAAACATCCCGTTCTACGGCTTTGCGGTGATGTGCTTGGATCACCCGCAAGTGCAGGCCTTGGCCGCACTTGTGCGGGACCGCCGCATCATTTCCTACGGCTTCAATCCGCAGGCCGACGTTTGCGCAGTGAATGTGCGTCCCTCGCGCGATGGCTCGACGTTCGATGTGGTGGCACGGAGAAAAGGGGAGGGGCCGGGCGTGACCATGCACGACCTCTTCTTGCCGGTGGCGGGCCGTCACAACGTGCAAAACGCGGTTGCGTCGATCGCCGTCGCGCGTGAGCTTGGCGTGACCGATGCAGGCATCCGCAATGGCTTGAAGAAGTTCGCGGGCGTGAAGCGGCGCTTCACGACGACTGGCTATTGGAACGAAGTGCGCATCGTCGATGACTACGCACACCACCCGGTCGAAATCGCCGCCGTGCTCTCAGCCGCGCGCGAGATGACTGGCGGCCGCGTGCTCGCCGTGGTGCAGCCGCACCGCTACACGCGCCTGCGCGATCTGTTTCAGGATTTCTCGACCTGCTTCAACGATGCCGACATCGTCGCGGTCGCGGACGTGTACGCGGCAGGTGAAGCGCCAATCGATGGCGTCAGCGCCGATACGCTGGCGTCCAGCTTGAAGAGCCACGGTCACCGCGATGCGCGGCGGATTGCGAGCTTTGACGATCTGCCGGTGTTCGTGCGCGCCGAAGCGAAGCCCGGCGATATCGTTGTTTGTCTCGGCGCAGGTGACATCACCGCGTACGCCAACGCGCTGCCCGCGAAGCTCGGAGCGGTCGCGGCATGATGAAGCGCCGTGACTTCGCGGCGGCCCTGTTCGTTTCAATGGCGGGCGGCTGCGCGAAGGCCGCATCCGGAGCCGAGGAAACAAGCATGACCGACGTAGCACCGGAGAAAATCCGGCTAGTGCCAGACGACTGGCGCATTCAGCATGCTGGGAATTTGGCGGATGGCCGATTGTTCTGGATCGATGCGCAGCTGAATTACGCAAACGGGCACACCAAAGACTTCGTCTGCACATTCGTGTTCGCCCCCGATGGTAGCTTGAGCGAGCACGAGATTGAGCTCATCGGGGTGCGAGGTGAGTATCCCGGCGAGGCCGTTGCTCTTGCGATCGAGCGACACGTTGTTGCCCTTGGCGGACATGTCCAAGCCGCGATCTGGGTGCGCCCGTTTCAGGTCGCAAGCCACGAGTTGACCTTCGGCCTGGTGCCCAGGCAGCTGCCAAACGGCGGATGGCGTGTTGAATTCATGCCAGGAAATACGCTGTCGTTCTACGCGCCGTGGGAACAAGGCGAATACGACACCTAGCGTGATCGCTTCCGCAACGTTTGACTCATTTGCCCGACTCCGCGCAGCCCGGTTTCATGGCCGACACCGCTCACCGCAAGCCGCAGCCGCTCCGCGCCGCCATTGTCTATGACTTCGACGGCACGCTCGCCCGCGGCAATCTGCAGGAACGCAGTTTCATCCCGGACATCGCCGGCATGAAGCACGCTGATTTTTGGATGGAAGTGAAGCGCCTCGCCAAGCTTGAGGATGCCGACGAGATCCTCGTCTACATGCATCTGATGCTGGATCGTGCGCGCGCTGCGGGGCACCCGGTCACGCGCAAGCAGCTGCAGGAAAACGGCGCCGATCCGGATTTTTTCGATGGGCTGGATCACTGGTTCGATCGCGTCGACGCGTTCGCTGATGACCTTGGCCTCCAGCTTGATCACTACATCGTCTCGTCCGGCATTTATGAGATGATCGAAGGCTGCCCGCTATTCCCGCGCTTCCGGCAGGTTTTTGCGTCGCGTTTTCTTTATGACGCAAAAGGCGAGGCAAAGTGGCCGGGCGTTGCGATCAACTACACGACTAAGACGCAGTTTCTCTTCCGTATCAACAAGGGCATCGACAACGTCCATGATACGGAAGCGATCAATCGCTGGATGCACAATGACGCGCGCGAGCTGCCGTTCGAGCGCATGATCTTCATCGGCGATGGCGATACCGACATTCCGTCGATGAAGATGGTGACGAGCCAAGGCGGCTGCGCGATTGCCGTGCTCGATCCCTATCAATGGACCGAGCCGCGTAGCCTCGACAAAGTCGCGCGCCTCATCGCGGAAGATCGCGTGAACTACGTGGCGCCGGCCGATTACCAGCCGAAAAGCCAGCTCGACGTGATCGTAAAAGGCGCGCTCGGCCGGATTGCGTTGCGCGCTGGTTTGCAGGTGAACGCTTAGGCGGAGCATCGGTGGCGTCGCGCTTCGACAGGCTCAGCGTGACGCTGATTTTGCAGACGCGGACTCTCCAGTTAGCGTCAGCCTGAGCTTGTCGAAGGCCGACGCGGCTCCGCAGTTAGCTGCCCTGATCGGCGACGTCGACTGGTACGCGTTCGATGTTCGTCACTTGGAATGGCATCGGCGGATCGCCGCCCATCAATTGCACGCCGGATGGATCGCCGACGCAGATGAAGCTCGAAGCGGAGCGCACCGAGATCGCGTGCGTCCAATCCAGATCGCGCGAGTTTTGTGGGATGGTGAGAATGTATTCGCGCGCCGGGCTGATGCGCAGCTTCACGTTGTGATCGTCGACGACGCTGTAGCCGCGGACATCGAGTGAGCGAAAGCAATCGCGGCTGCCGCCGGGCGAGCCCGCTGAGGCGGATTGAGCGTTAGAAGAAGCGCAGGCGCTGAGCGCGAGCGCGCCGGCCAGAAGAACGAAGCGAAGCATTCAGGTCTCCGTATGGGTTAGCTGCCTTGGACGGGGTCTTCGCCAGGGGCGCGTGTGATTGCTGAAACGGGATAGGTGCGTTGTGGGTCGCCGCCGATGAGATCGACGCCGAGGCCGTTGCCGGTGCAGATGCGTCCGGTGGAGGAGCGGATGGCGATCGCGTGCGTCCAGTCGAGGTCGCGCGAATTCCACATCGTGGTGAGAATATACTGACGGCTGGCGCCGACGCGGAGGCCAACGTGATTGTTATCGATCACGTTATAGCCGCTCACCTGTTCGCTGCGGAAGCAGTCCTGAGAGCTCGCGGTTTGTCCGTTGCCTGGGGCGGTGCTGGCGCAAGCGGCCAATGTCCAGAGACAGAGTATCGCCGTGAGAATGCGGATCATGGAACGCGACCTTCCTGAGAAGAGTATGGGACGGTCCGCCGCGCTGTGCGAGCGGCAGCCGCGTTGACGGGGCTCAAAAGCCTGCGATACCCGTTCAACAATGAGTGAACTCGACCTGCCACAAGTGCGCGGCCAGCTTCTGAGAGGCGAAACGCTAGCGCCCTTCACCTGGTTTCGTGTCGGCGGCCCGGCGGACGCGCTTTTCTTACCGGCGGATGAAGACGATCTCGCCGCGTTTCTGACTCAATTGGATCCGGACACGCCGCTGCTGCCGATCGGCGTCGGCTCGAACCTCATCGTGCGCGATGGCGGTGTGCCTGGTGTTGTCGTGCGCTTGGCGGGGCGCCAGTGGGCGCAGATCGAAACGTTAGATGGCTCGCGCGTGAGAACGGGCGCGGGGGCGCTCGATGCGATGGTCGCGAAAGCCGCGGCGAAGGTTGGGATCGCTGGTCTAGAATTCTACGCCGGCATCCCCGGCACGATCGGCGGCGCGCTGACGATGAACGCGGGCTGCTATGGCGCCGAGACGAAGGATATCCTCATCGAAGCGACGGCGATGGATCGCCAGGGCAAACGCGTGACGCTGACGAACCAGGATTTTGGGTTCACCTATCGCCACAACGCGCTGCCGGATGGTCTCGTCTTTTTGAATGCGACCTATCAAGGCAGACCGGACGATCCGGCGGCAGTGACCGCGCGCATGGCCGAGATCACCTCCAAGCGCGAGGCGTCGCAGCCGATCCGCGAAAAAACCGGCGGCTCGACCTTCAAGAACCCGATCGGCCCCGACGGCGTAAAACTCTCAGCTTGGAAACTCAACGACGAAGCCGGTATGCGCGGCTATCGCCGCGGCGGCGCCCAGGTGAGTGAATTACACGCCAACTTCCTGATCAACACCGGCGAGGCTACGGCCGCAGAAATTGAGGGCCTCGGCGAAGAGGTCCGCACCGCGGTCAAGGCCAAGCACGGCGTCCAGCTCGAATGGGAAATCAAGCGGATCGGGCGGGCGTAATATGGACCGCCGGCGTCTCGCCGGCCAGCACCTTCGCCTGCAGGCGGGAAGCCGTCGGTCCATATTTGGCTTTTCACCTCTCCCGCTCTAAACCCCGCGCAAACAGATTTCAGGAACCCGTATGCGTTTGAAGCCCAATATCCTCGCCGCGATTGGCAATACGCCGCTCGTGAAGCTCAATAAGGTCGTGCCCGAGGGTGCCGCGGAAGTTTGGGTGAAGTGCGAATTCTTGAACCCGGCGGGCTCGATCAAAGACCGCATGGCCGTCTACATCATCGAGCAAGCCGAGAAGAAGGGCATCCTGAAGCCCGGCGGCCTCATCGTTGAGAACACCTCCGGCAACACCGGTCAGGGCCTCGCGATGGCGGCGGCGATCAAAGGCTATCGCTGCATCTTCACGATGCCGGACAAGATGTCGAAGGAAAAGCAGGACTCGCTGAAGGCCTACGGCGCCGAAGTGATCATCACGCCGACCGACGTTCCAGGCGACTCGCCTGAGCACTACGTCAACGTCGCCAAGAAGATCGCCGAAGACACGCCGGGCGCATTCTATGTCGATCAGTACCACTCAGCGTGGAACATCGACGCGCACTACCACTCCACCGGCAAAGAGATTTTCGAAGACACCGACGGCGGCAAGTTCGACGCGTTCGTTGGCGGCACCGGCACCGGCGGCACGGTTTCCGGCGTCGGCCGCTATCTAAAAGAGCACGCGCCGAACGTGAAGATCATTGGCGCCGATCCGTTGGGCTCGGTGCACTACCATCTCTTCCACACCAAGACGCTGCCGACTGCGCACGTCTATATGGTCGAAGGCATTGGCGAAGACATCGAGTGCCGCGCGATGGATTTCTCCGTTGTCGACGATATGCGTCAAGTGAACGATCGCGACAGCTTCGTGATGGCGCGCCGCTTGGTGCGCGAAGAGGGGCTCTTCTGCGGCGGCTCGTCCGGCTCGAACGTCAGCGTTGCGATTGAGATCGCCAAGGAGCTTGGCCCGGGCAAGGTGGTGCTCACCGTGCTGCCGGATCACGGCAATCGCTACGTTTCCAAGTTTCTGAACGACGGCTGGATGAAGGAGCACGGCTTCACCGAAACCGAGCGCGAGCTCGGGTTTGTCGAAGACATGCTGAAGAACCTGAAGTCAAAGCCGATTACCGCCGACGCCGATGCGCCGCTGCGAACGGTGGTGAATTTGATGCGCGAAAACGGCGTCAGCCAAATTCCGCTGATCGAACGCGGCAAACTCAACGCCATCGTTCACGAGAGCGACGTGCTCGGCAAAATGCAGAAGCGAGACTTCAATCTCGACGCGCCCGCCAAGAGCATTGCCTCGCCGATCGCTGGCCTGATTTATCCGAAGGCGCGGATCGAGGAGCTGTTCCACATCTTCTCGACCGACCACGTCGCGGTGGTGGTGGATGCTTCGAACGTCGTGGGCGTTATCTCGAAGATCGACTTGATCGAATATCTCAGCCGAGGGCGCTAATGCGTCTTCAACTCCCACGCATTCCCGGGGCGCCGCATCGCGGCGAGCCCGGGACCCATAAACGTGATCGCTCGAAGAGTTGGCGCAGCTGTTGCGGCTCTCTCGTATCGAGTCGTGTTTATGGGTCCCGGACTTGCGCTTCGCGCAATCCGGGAATGGGTAATTATTGAAAGCAGCGAACATGCACGACGACAACAAGCGCTTCGGCACGCGTTGCATTCACGCCGGCCAGCAGCCTGATCCGAGCACCGGCGCGATCATGACGCCGGTCTATCAAACCTCGACGTTCGTGCAGCAAAGCCCGGGCGTGATCATCGAGGATTACGACTACGCGCGCTCGGCGAATCCGACGCGTAAAGCCTTGGAGCGCAATCTCGCATCGCTGGAGGGCGGGCGGCATGGCTTCAATTTTGCCTCCGGCCTCGCCGCGCAAGCCGCGTGCATCCATCTGCTGAGTTCCGGTGACCATGTCATTTTGTCGGATGACGTTTATGGCGGCACCTACCGGCAATTCGACAAGGTGTTCCGCCAGTTCGGCATCACCTACACGCGCGCCGATTTGACTGATCTCAAGTCTGCGGAAGAGGCGTTCAAGTCGAACACGAAAATGGTGTGGCTGGAGACGCCGACCAATCCTCTGCTGAAGGTTATCGATATCGCCGCCGTTGCGCGTTTGGCGAAATCGAAGGGCGCGTTGACAATCGTCGACAACACCTTCGCAACGCCGGTGTTGACCAACCCGCTCGCGCTCGGCGCCGATGTCGTCAGTCATTCGTGCACGAAATACATTGGCGGCCACTCTGACGTGATTGGCGGCGCTCTCATTTGCAGCGACGACGCTCTCGCTGAGCGGCTCCGCTTTACGCAGAACGCCGTGGGCGCCATCGCCGCGCCGTGGGACAGCTTCCTGCTGCTGCGCTCGACGAAAACATTGCACGTCCGCGTGCAACGCCATTGCGAGAACGCGGCGAAGATCGCGGATTTCCTGGCTGAGCAATCGCAGATCGAACGCGTCGTCTATCCCGGCCGCACCGATCACCCGCAGCACGAAATCGCTAAGAAGCAAATGACTGGCGGTTTCGGCGGCATGATCACCGCCTACTTCAAAGGCGGCCTCGAGCCGGCGCGCACGTTCTTGGAGCGCGTGAAGCTCTTCTCGCTGGCGGAATCGCTCGGCGGCGTTGAAAGCCTGATCGAGCACCCGGCGATCATGACCCACGCTTCAGTCGATAAACACCTGCGCGAACAAATCGGCCTCACCGATGGCCTGGTGCGCTTCTCCGTCGGCATCGAAGACGTCGAAGACCTGATCGCCGATATTCAGGAAGCTTTGGGCTAAGGCGCAAGCGCCGCGATCTCGCTTGCTTTCGTATACGCCGCCGTTGCCGCTTCATCGATCGGCGCGGCGAAGGCGGGATAGCGGCCGTAGGCGTAGCCCGCGCCAGTTAGCGCCAGCAGGCTGACCGTGAGCGCGATTGCGAACAATCGGCTGTTCTTCTCTTTCACATGCAACATCTTCGTCTCCACCACCGGTTTTGGTGCAACGCCGGTCCGGCGCGCGCGTTTAGTCGTGCGAGCTGCCGGCGGTGCGGATGCGCGCGTGGGCGTCGCGCGCGGTGAGCTGCTGAGCGCCCGTCGCCACGCAACGCGTTGCGGGCCGTGTCGCTTCAGCGGCAGGAGATGTGCCCCCTCTACGGGCGGCGGCGCTGAATCCAGGCGCACGCAGACGAGCGAACCCGTTGCACGCGCCTTTCTTGCCGCCGCCCGGAGCGCGGGCGTCCCCCACGCCGCGCGCGACCACAACAACACGACCTTGTGCGCCCCCGAGCGTTGCGCTCGCGGCGAGTAGCTTCGAACCTCGTAGCCCAGCGCCTTGAGTTCAGCGGCGACGCCGCGAGCGTGGTTTTCGGCGCCGCGCGGGTGCGCGAGCAGGATCGGTGTTGGCATGCGCAGTTTTTGTGCTGCCCCAAGTCGCGGGGCGGCAAGGCGCAGGTTCCCGGCGGTGGGGGATAGTGCGAGGGGCGCCTAATTCGGAGGCCGCCCGCACAAACAAGCGGCGGAGCCGCGCGATGAGGCTTCAGGCGATGGAAACGCTCGTTCGTATAGCCTCAGCCGAGGTGCGCAGCGAAACGTGGTTAAGCGCCGTCAATGCGAATGAATCGAAATTTACGATAAAAATCAGTGACTAATGGCCTTCCCCACACGTTGCCTTAACCCTGAGATGTTTCGTTATGACACTCCCGGAATGAGCGCAGAAAAGGCGTTCAGCTGGGGTTGGTGGTTGGTTGGTGGTGAGGCAAGCGCATGGCCCGTGTGGCGGTGCTATTAGGGGGATTAAGCCCCGAGAGGCCAGTGAGCCTCAGTTCCGGCAAGGGCTGCGCTGACGCGCTGCGCCGGCTCGGTCACGATGTGATCGAGGTCGACCCTCAAAATCCAGGCTGGATCGCCGAGCTGCGCGACGCAGCGCCGGACGCCGTCTTCAATGCACTCCACGGCGAGTGGGGCGAGGATGGCCGCACGCAGGGCGTCCTCGACTACTTAAAGCTTCCTTACACGCACTCGGGCGTGCTCGCGTCGGCGCTGGCCATGGACAAGGACAAGTCCAAGGCCGTGTTCGCGCAGGCGGGCCTGCCGCTCGCTAATGGCAAGCTGATGCATCGCCTGGAGGCCGCGAAGGCCCACCCGATGCCGGCGCCCTACGTGGTGAAGCCGAACGCGCAGGGCTCGTCGGTCGGTATCTTCATCGTGCGCGAAGGCGCCAACCGCCCCCCAGAACAATTGCTCGATCCCGATTGGACCTTCGGCGAAGAAGTGCTGGTCGAAGAATTTATCGACGGCAAAGAACTCACAGTCGCCGTCATGCATGATCGCGGCGCGCTTGCTGTGACCGAGATCTTCGTCACCAGCGATGGCGACTGGTACGACTTCGACGCCAAATATTCGAGCGGCGGTTCGCGCCACGTCGTTCCCGCCGATATTCCCCAATCTGTCGCCGATCAGTGCATGCGCGCCGCTGAGGCGGCGCACCACGCTCTCGGCTGCCGCGGCGTGACGCGCAGCGATTTCCGCTACGATCCGAAGACTGATCGCCTGGCGCTGCTCGAAGTGAACACGCAGCCGGGTATGACGCCAACTTCGCTGACCCCCGAACAAGCCGCCCACGCCGGCCTCTCGTACGACCAACTCGTCCAGTGGATACTGGAGGATGCTTCATGGCCGCGATGAGAGCACGCCGTCCTGGTGGCGGTGGTAAAGGCGGTGGACGCGGACACGAGCCGCCCCGCGGCAAGCGCCGTCCGCAACCAGCGCCATCTTATGAATCCATGCCGCGCTTGGCGC